>JBIJCO010000018.1:0-52504 GCA_044344665.1 Bacteroidia bacterium
TAATTTTAAAGATAGTGTTTTTAGAAAAAAAGTCAAATCAATAATAAGTAAGACAGCATTCATGCATTTTCAAATGATTGCATTTAAAAAGCGTATCAAAAAAATAATTGTTGTGCTTTTTATTGTTTTGTATCTTTAATCTCAGGTATTTATCATGATTCAAATTAAAAATTATATAAACGGACAACTCATTGAACCGGTCTCAAAAAGTTATCTTGACAATTTTAATCCGGCAAACGGAAAATTATATTCGTTTATTCCTGACAGCGATGAAAATGATGTTGAGCTAGCGTATATAGCAGCAAAAAATGCATTTAAAGACTGGAGTACCACGTCAAAAGAAAAAAGATCGGAATATCTTTTAAAAATTTCGTCGCTTATTGAAAAAAATTTAGACAAACTAGCATTAGCAGAAAGTATAGATAACGGAAAACCACTTAAGCTTGCTAAAACGGTTGATATACCCAGGGCTGCCGCAAATTTTCATTTTTATGGAACAGGCATTTTACACTATTCGTCAAACGCGCACAGCATGGAAGAAACTGCAATTAATTATACCCTTCGTCAGCCTGTTGGTATTGCAGGATGTATTTCGCCATGGAATTTACCATTGTATTTATTCAGCTGGAAAATAGCGCCGGCACTTGCCGCAGGTTGCACAGTGGTTGCCAAACCTTCTGAAATTACCCCGATGACAGCATTTCTGTTGTCTGAAATTTGTATTGAAGCTGGACTTCCGGCAGGTGTTTTAAATATTGTTCACGGTATTGGTTCAAAAGTTGGTAATGCCATTGTAAGTCATAAAAACATCCCTTTAATATCATTTACGGGCGGAACAGCTACAGGAAAACATATAGCTTCTATTGCCGCTCCCATGTTTAAAAAACTTTCGTTAGAGTTAGGTGGAAAAAATCCTAATATTATTTTTGCCGATTGCGATTATGATAAAATGCTTGCAACAACATTAAATTCCTCGTTTGCAAATCAAGGTCAAATTTGTTTGTGTGGTTCACGTATTTTTATTGAACGCAAAATTTACGATAAATTTAAAAACGACTTCGTTAAGCTTACCAAAGAATTAACAGTTGGAGATCCGTTAGATGAAAAATCAAAAGTTGGCGCTGTAGTTTCTAAAGGGCACCAAGAAAAAATCTTAAGCTACATTGAATTAGCCAAAAGCGAAGGTGGAAAAATTTTATGCGGCGGTTCTGCGCTAAAGTTTGATGGAGATTTAAGTGAAGGATATTATTTGTCTCCAACTATCATAGAAGGTTTATCTTATGATTGTAGAACGAACCAGGAAGAAATTTTTGGCCCTGTTGTTACAATTACACCATTTGATAACGAGGAAGAAGTTTTAATGATGGCAAACTCAACCAATTATGGCTTAGCAAGTATTATCTGGACACAACATTTAACGCGCGCTCACAAGATGGCCAACAATTTACATTCAGGTATAGTATGGATTAATTGCTGGCTTTTACGCGACCTCAGAACGCCTTTTGGTGGAGTTAAAGCCAGTGGCGTTGGAAGAGAAGGTGGTTTTGAAGCACTTGATTTTTTTACCGAACCAAAAAATGTTTGCGTAAAGCTTTAACCTAATCAATTTTTCAAAATTTTGGCAAATTACTACGAAGTTTTAGGATTACATAAAGGGGCAAGTTTTGCCGAAATAAAATCTGCATTTAGAAAATTAGCCAAACTATATCATCCCGATAAAAATCCAAGTGGGAAAGAACAATTCTCTAAAATTTTAAAAGCCTACGAAACGCTATCCAATCCAAATCTTAAATCAGCATACGATTACAATTTAAATTATAATTATTCTAATTCTTCATCAGTTAATTCAAAAGTCAAGTATCAGAAAAAACAAAACTTCGATGAAAAAGAATTAAAACGCAGAAGATACTACGATGAACACATAAAAAAATATGCCAAAACAAGAGAAACATTTAAACAAACAGCCGAAAGCAAAAAAAATTACAATGAGTTTAAGTATATTTTATTTGCCACGCCGCTTGCCGTTGCTTTGTTTATGTTAATTTTCTACTTAGCCTCCCCAAACCAAAACATCCTAATTCAAGCCAAACAATCTAAAACTATATCCCACGCCGCTCTTAAAACAGGAGACTCTCCTTATACTGATTACTTTGGTGAAAATAAATTTTATAAAACAAACCACATATCATTAACTGTAAAAAACTTTACTGGTAATGACTTAATTATATTACTGTTTACAAGAAAAGATTTTTTGAGAAGTTGTTATGTTACAAATGGCTCTTATGCAGATTTGAATGAACTTCCAAACGAACCTATATACATCAGATATTGTTGTGGATTAACTTTTAATAATTCACTTTTTTTAAAAGTGCCGAAAATTTATGGCGCGTTTGAAAAAAAATTAGAGTTTTTTGAGAGCAATCAGTCAACTATATTAAATTCGATAAATGAGTTAACTTTGCAAAACGGTTTAAATACGGGATTTAAGAAAATTGACGCATATTATTTTTTTAATAAACATTATGATAAAAAAAATTGAACATATTGGCATTGCTGTTAAAAACATTCATCAAAGCAATGAGTTATTTAAAAAATTATTTGGGAAAGAGCATTATAAAATTGAAAATGTGGAATCAGAAGGTGTTAGCACTTCCTTTTTTATGATTGGTGAAACAAAAATAGAATTGCTTGAAGCTACCAATGAATTAAGTGCAATTTCAAAATTTATCGAAAAGAAAGGAGAGGGTATTCATCACATTGCCTACGAAGTTGATAATATAGAATCAGAAATGGCTCGATTAAAACAAGAAGGTTTTGAATTAATTAATCAAACACCAAAAGATGGAGCAGATAATAAGCGAATTTGTTTTTTACACCCTAAAACAACAAATGGTGTATTAATTGAATTATGTGAAGAAAAAAAATAAAATTAAAAACTCATGGCAGATATAAAAATAAACATTCAAAACCCAGATAATACAGTAAACAGTATTGAAGTTCCAACCGATATGGGTTTAAGCTTAATGGAGATATTAAAAGGTAATGATTATCCTGTGTTGGCAACTTGTGGAGGCATGGCCTTGTGTGCTACCTGCCACGTGGAAGTTATTAGCGGCTATGAATCCTTACATGAAATTAGCGATGATGAGTACGCGATGTTAGACACCTTACCAAATATTACACCTACTTCCAGACTTTCATGTCAGTTAAAATTAATTCCGGAGATGGACAATATAACCGTGAAAATTTTAGGAGATGGCGTGGTTTAACCAAAATCTTTATAACGATTCCAAGTTATTGAACTTAAATTTTTTCCAAGAACAAATGTAACGTAGGCCGTTACACCACAATGAAAAATCAATAAGTGCATAAATGCTGCGGCTCGATAACCACACCAGTAAGTAGCGGCAGGGTCTAATGTTATTAAATTTGTTGGAATACTTAACGTTACCAAACATGTAAAAACAAGAACACTAACAAACAAACTATCAAAATTTTTTAACGGCCATGAAAATAATTTTCTGTGCCATTTAAACGGTTCTCCCCACTTATGTATAATGTAATAATTTCCTAAATTGGTTGGAGCTAATAAAATAGAGCAAAAAATTGATTTTTCAATTTTGA
This sequence comes from Bacteroidia bacterium, assembly GCA_044344665.1. Classification (GTDB taxonomy): domain Bacteria; phylum Bacteroidota; class Bacteroidia; order B-17B0; family Aurantibacillaceae; genus Aurantibacillus. Next base: position 3,625 of record JBIJCO010000018.1, read on the forward strand.
ACGATTCTATAGGCGCTAAAATTTTAAATCCCTTAATGTTTTTTCGTTGTTGAATATCTATATCTTTTATTTTTAAAACAGCTTCAAAAGGTATTTCTCTTTTATAAAACTGGCTATCTAAAAACTTTAATCTGTAAGTAAGAGCTATTTTATTTATTTGGGAAACAGTAAAAATTAAATCATTATTCACCTCCTCCTCGTTTATTAAATCAAATGAATTTTGATAATGTTTTAAATTATTTAAAATTTTCTTTTCCGTTAATAAATCGTTGGCAAGAATTCGGTTTGCTTCCTTAACTAAATCATCTGCTTTATTATGTGTTGTTAATCTAAGCTTAATTAGCTCATGCTCTATATCAACTTTTTTCATTGCATTTCTAATATGGAATTAAAGCAAAGCCAATCGAAAACATATTAATACCATTAACACCTTTGTCTTTCGTGAAAACCTCGCTTATATAATAACAAGTAGTAAAGCAAAATTGTTCAACTCCTATTCTAAAATTTACACCATATCTTAATCTATTTATATTCCTGGTATTGTAAACCTTTATTTTTTCATCATTATTTTCAATTTTCCTAAAGTCGTTTATCACATAACCTCCTTTAATTCCTAAAGCAACCTTAAACTTTCTATCGGTTTTACTTCGGTAGCGCAGCTCTAAAGGAATTTCTAATATTTTCTCGGAATAGCTATTCGTTTTATAGTCAGATTTTAAAGGCTTCAATTTTGTAATTTGTGAATGGCTAATGCTATCATTTACATATAAAAAATTGGCATTACTGTGATAATTATGACTGTATATTCCTAAACCGTAACCAAAGCTAAAACTTGATCTTCCAATTGGTTTATCAAACATAAATGCAAAATTAAATCCTACACTTCGCCAATTGGTTTTTATTTCAACTGGTTTACCTAACCATGAAGTGTGGTTTATTTCAATAATTAATCTGTCACCGGGCTCACCCTTATAATTGGTTAAATTAAATTCACTGGTTTTAATAACACTCGAATTATTTTTCTTTTTAGAATTTTGGCCGTAAAAAAATACTTGTATTGAAACAAATAAAACTATTAATAAAAATTTTCTCACTTTAAATATATTTGGTTACAAACTTATGCAATATCGGTTGTTTTTATAAATTCGACATAATTTATAGATTAACAAAAGTTTATTTTAATGCATATTATTATGCTGTTTATTCTATAATTAATTTTTGTGCAAAAAATAGTTTATGGTCTGTTTCAATTTTTAAAAAGTAAATACCTTTATTCAGAAAACTAACATCAAACTGATTTAATTTGTTGCTTATTTTATTACATGCCAGTTTTTTCCCTAATGAATCATAAATGTCAAGTATATATTCTTTAGTTATACCCTCGTTAAATTGAATATTTATTTTGTTTTTTGCCGGATTAGGGAATACATTAACAGAAAGCCCTGCCTTTGAAAATTTTTCTATTCCAACAGAACTAGTGTCTGTAGTATTTCCAAAAGTATATTCCCCAATTTTTAAGGTGTCAATTTCAATATCCCCTTTTCTTGTCCCCGAAATAAATATATTCTGGTTTTTTACCAGTTTCCAATCATCTGCCGCATTTGCCCTGTAAAATAAACGAACACTGTCACAGTTTACAATGGTAAGCAATGTATCCATGTAGGAAGTTCCACTTGTTGCTTTGTTACCGTCAAAAGTAAATCTTGCCCTTGAAACAAATCCCGGAGATAAAATCCCTTCTACCTTCCAGTAATGCTGGTTTGAAAGTTTATAATTTGAAGGATTGTTTTTAAACGCATCCGGCGCTACATAATTATGTATAACACGAACTAAACTTGAATCTGCACCTTTATTTTTTATCATCATAAAAACTTTTCCGAGAGTCCAGTTAACATTTGTAACTGTTTTAAGCGTCTTAACTTCATGAGATGTTGCATCGCTAATTTTGCTATCTAAATTTAACGCATAATAAACCGGCATAAAAGGTATGTTCACCGTGAAATTTCCAATACCGCCACTCATGTTTACGGTTCTGGTAATTACAGTCAAATCATTTTTAAAAAAACTAATTTCTATGGGCACATTATTGTATAACGCTGGAGCCCCATATGATTTTTGTTTCAGTGAAATTGCTGCATTGTAACTATTTAAAGAAATCTGATTAAATTTTACAGAATCTACAGAAAAATGAGGCCAACCTCCACTTAGCACCCAATCATTAAAAAAATCAGTCAAATTTTGACCGCTGTTTGCTTGAAGCAAATTTCTAAATTCTATACTATTTAAACTTTTAAACGCTTGCTGTTGCAACACAAATTTTAATCCATTAAAAAAAGCGGCATCTCCCATATAGCCGCGTAGCGTGTGAGCAACATCTGCTCCTTTCTTGTAAACATGATCTCCGTAAGTTAAACTATGAGGAACGCCGCTTATTGCTCTAAAGCCACTTTCCTTTTTATGAAGAAACTGTAACAACTTATCATGTTCACTTTTTACTGAATTTAAGTAAGTTGCTTTGCCATATTTCCATTCTAAAAACAAATAAGAACTAAATGTTGCCATTCCTTCATTAATCCACATATCTTCCTGAGTTTCGCAAGTTACCAAATCACCCCACCAATGGTGAGACAACTCGTGCGCCATTAAATCGGCTTCATATGCAAGATTTCCAATAAATGCCCTTGGATAGGCAATATTTGTTGCATGTTCCATAGCACCACTATTAAAAGGAACTAAACTATACCCAACACGATTCCATTTATATGGACCAAAATAATTCTCAAAGCCATTGATACAATTTTTTAAATTAATAAAGCCGTTTTTCATATTTAGAGTATCTGTCTTAACCCCAACCAATGTAATTGGCTTTAAGCCTGATAGTGTGTTTACAGTCCAATTAACTTGTTTATAATTTGCAAGTGCAACAGACGCTAAATAAGTTGGAATTTCATTATCAAGCACCCACTTACGTGAGCGTTTATTTAAAGTAACAACATCTGAAATTAATTCTCCGTTACAATAAGCCCGACGAGTAGAATCGGAAACAATATTAAATTCATACTTGCTTCGCTCAACAAAATTATCAAAACACGGAAACCATACGCGCCCATAATTATGCGGCTTAGCCCCAAAGCCAACTCCAAGGTTATATGCATACTGTGCGCCTCCGGTATTATCAAAGTAAAAACCACCCCAACCGGAAGGGTCACCCTGAGGTTGCCCATGATAATAAACTACTAATGTTGACGTGTCTGAAATATTTTTTTGAGCAGCAAAATTTACTTTTAAAATAGTATCGTTGTAACTATAATTTAAAATAGAACTATTTTCTTTTACTGAATCTATTAATAGTTTAAGTAAATCTAATCTAATAAAATTCTGATTATTTAATTTAGGCGTAAATCTAATCTGGGTATTGCCGGCAATTTGCTTAAAAAGTGTGTTTCCTATCTCTAAATTTATAGTATACTTAAGTATATCAAATGTATCGCTTCTTAAATTTTCGGGACTATTATAAATTGGAGGAAAAAAATTAAGTCGTTTTCCGTTTTGACATCCATAATTTATATTTTGAGAAAAAATACTTACGTTAAATAAAAGAAGTAAAATTGTTTTATAAAAACTTTTCATGGATGATGTTTATTGATTTATAAAAGTTTATTTAATTATAAATAAAAGAGATCTCATTAATGTAAAGAAGCAAATAAAATTTGGTAAATGGTTTATGAGAAGACTTGCGCAAGGCTACAAATATGTTGAGTCACGCAAATAATTAGTTACATAATCATTAACACCTTCTTCTAAACTGGTAAAACTTTTATTATAACCTGCGTTTATTAACTTGCTCATATTTGCCTCAGTAAAATATTGGTATTTATCGCGTATATCAAAAGGTGTATCAATAAATTCAATGTCCGGCTTTATATTTAACGCATTAAATGTCGCTTTGGCCAAATCTAAAAAAGTACGAGCCTTGCCACTACCTAAATTATATATTCCGCTTTTAATCTGATTAGAATATAAAAACCAAATCACATTTATTACATCTTTAACATAAACAAAATCGCGCAACTGCCCTCCGTCAGGATAATCGGGATTATGCGACTTAAATAATTTTACTTTTCCGGTTTTAGAAATTTGGTGGAATGAATGAAATATTACTGAAGCCATCCGGTTTTTATGATATTCATTTGGTCCGTAAACATTAAAAAATTTTAAACCATACCAATTAGGTGGGGTTTGTTTTTGTTCAAGTGCCCAAATGTCAAAGTTATTTTTACTTTCTCCATAAAGGTTTAAGGGTTTCAAAAAAGGTATTTTTGTTTCGTCATCATTATAACCAAATTCTCCCAAACCATATGTAGCAGCTGAAGAGGCGTAAATAAGTGGTATTTTATTTTCGGAGCAAATATTCCAAATATCCTTGGTGTAATTTAAATTTAATTCGTTTAATATAGTTATATTCTTTTCGGTAGTATCTGTTCTGGCTCCAATATGAATTACATAATTTACGAGGTGTTTGTTTTTTTTAAACCACTCCATAAAATTAGTGCGGTCTATCTTTTCAATATTTTTTTTTGTGACGTGATTTGGTAATTTTTCTTTTGATGAAAAGTCATCCACTAAAATTAAATCTGCAATGCCCTCTGCATTAAATTTTGAAACTAATCCGCTTCCAATAAATCCTGCTGAACCTGTAATAACAATCATAAAAAAGTTTGAAAACCAAAGTTAGCAAAATAAGCCTAAAATTATGATTTTGTATATTTCGATTTTTTATTGAAATTAGATTACATATTATGGAAGTTAAACGAGTTTTTGACATTTTAGATAACCTAAAAATAACATCCCAAAAGCATGACATTTTAAATGCTAAAGAAAATAAAAAATGGGTGTCATACAGCGTTACAGATTTTGTAAGCAATTCCAATTATGTAAGTTCGGCGCTACTGCATCTGGGCTTACAAAAAAATGATAAAGTAGCTATTATGGCTGGAAATATGCCTGCCTGGAATTTTGTTGATTACGGATCGCAACAAGTAGCAATGCCCTCTGCTCCCATTTTTCCTACAATAAGTCAAGATGATTTAAAATATATTTTAAACCATTGTGAAGCAAAAATTATTTTTATCTCAGAAAAATCGACTTATCAAAAACTAGTCAGTATAGAAAATGAATTGCCTCATTTAAAACACGTTATAAGTTTTACAAAAATTGACGGTGTAAAATCATTTTCTGATTTTTTAGAATCAGGGAAACAGCATTTGCAATTGGAAAAAATTGAAAGTATAAAAAAAGAAATTTCAGAAAATGATTTGCTTACACTGCTTTATACATCAGGTACTACAGGTCAGCCTAAAGGAGTAATGATTTCGCATAAAAATTTGGTTGAAAATGTTTTAATAACAAAAGATATTGCTCCATTTACCCCAAAATGGCGCGCTTTAAGTTTTTTGCCGCTTAATCATGTTTATGAACGTTTTTTAAATACATTATATTTATTTCATAACATAAGTATTTATTATGCCGAAAGCTTTGAAACTATTGGCGACAATTGCCGCGAAATAAAACCAAATGCGTTTGTTGCTGTGCCACGAGTGTTGGAAAGAGTATTAGAAAAAATAATGACTGCAGGTGAAAAATTGGAAGGTTTTAAAAAGAAAATTTTTAATTGGAGTTTAAAAATTGCTCAACAATATGAGTTAGATGGTGCAAATGGATTGTGGTATGAATTTCAACGTAAAATTTGCGATATTTTAGTATACAAAAAATGGCGAGCAGCAATTGGCGGAAATGTTGATATAATTGTAAGTGGTGGCGCAGCATTAAATCCCAAAATAGAGAGAATATTTACTTGCGCTAAAATAAAATTACTTCAGGGCTACGGCTTAACTGAAACATGCGTTGTTGTATCAGTTAATCGTCTGGGTAAAGGTGGTAGCATGTTTGGTTCTGTTGGTCAGGTTATTGATAATACACAAGTAAAAATTGCTGAAGAAGATGGTGAAATTTTAATGAAAGGTCCAAGCTTGATGATGGGTTATTATAAAAACCCGGAAGCAACAGCAGAGGTAATTGATGAAGACGGATGGTTTCATACTGGTGATATTGGAACAATGGTGGATAACAAATTCTTAAAAATAACCGATCGAAAAAAAGAAATTTTTAAAAGTAATGCGGGAAAATATATTTCTCCGGTTGCAATAGAAAACAAATTAAAAGAATGTAAATTTATTGAACACTGCATCGTAGTTGGCGAAGGTCAAAAATTTGCTTCCGCGTTAATCATACCGTCGCTGTCAAACTTCAAAGAATTTTGCGTTACAAAAACAATTACTTATAATGGTTTAGAAAATTTACATGAACATAACGAATTAAAATCCTTAATTAATAATCACATAAAAAAAATAAACAATACGTTAGCTCCTTTTGAACAACTTAAACGTTGCCAAATTATTAATGCCAATTGGAGCGTAGAAACAGGAGAAATAACACCTAAACTCAGCTTAAAAAGGAAAATAATTATTGAAAAAAACAGAGCAGTTATTAATACAATTTTTGGAACAGAAGAATAATTAAGTTTAAGGTTTTTATCTTTCGTTTTAAAATTTACACTAATCTTTTACCCAAACACTTGTGCCTTCAGTACAATTATTACAAATATCTATTTGATTCCTGCTTTTTAAAATTGATTTTCTAAACTTATTATATTCATCGGAAAACCATATACTATCAAAACTCTCTGATTTAAGTTGGCCTAATTTATACTTTGCATCCTTGTCAAAACAACACGGCACTATACTACCGTCCCAAGTAACAACGCAACCTTGCCACATTCGCCAGCACTGATTTAATAGTTTATTTTTAATTACAAATTTTCCAGAATCATCTTTTTTGTACCTGGTATACTTATCGTTTTCAGGTATTAAATTATGTCCACCTTCAAAATCATAAATCTGAGCTGTTTTAATTTTAACTTCATTAACCCCCAAGTCTTTTGCTATTTTTTTCACATCCGATATTTGATGTTCATTTGTTTTAAATACAACAAATTGCCAAACGACATGTGGCGTTTTGCTTTTTAAAATCTTTTTTTGTTTTAGTATTTCTTTTGTTCCCTCAAATACTTTTGTTATTTGCCCTCCTTGTCTATATTTTTCATAAACCTCTTGAGTAATTCCATCCACTGATATAATTAATTTATCCAACCCGCTTAAAATTGTTTGCCTGGCATTCTCTTCATTTAAATAATGTGCATTTGTACTTGTTATTGTGTAAATATTGTTCTTAGAAGCAAAAGATACCATCTTCAAAAAATCCGGATTTAAATATGGCTCACCTTGAAAATAAAATGTAAGACTATGTAAGTATTTCTTTACTTGAAATATGATATTTTCAAACAAATCATCTTGAAGCATACCTGTAGGCCTTGTAAATTCTCGCAATCCACTTGGACATTGCGGGCATCTTAAATTACAACTCGTGGTTGGTTCAATACTAATAAATACGGGTAACCCTAATTGAATAGGTTTATTAATTATTCTCGAATAATAAAACCCAATAAATAATTTTATAAAATTTAAAATTTTATAACCAGTTAGTTTTTTGAATATTTTAATATAATATGTAAACAATGCTCAAGACAAAGATATACTTTAACAGAATAATGTTTTACTTTTACACATTTTATTAATGATTAAATCGGTAATTAAACTAATATTTGTTTCTGTTATTTTAACACTATTTGTTAAATGCGCTCAAGTTGGTGTTTTAACAGGAGGTAAAAGAGATTTAAATCCCCCTAAATTAATTGAAGCGATTCCAAAAATTAATTCAGTTAATTTTAATTCAGACTTTGTTGAATTAAAATTTGACGAGCATATAAAACTTTCTAATCTAAAATCTGAATTGATTATTTCTCCACAACTTAATTTTGAACCAGAGATAGAAAGTGATGGAAAAAAGATACTTATATCGTTTAAAAAACAATTACTAAAACCAAATACCACCTATCGCATAAACTTTGGAAAATCTATTTGCGATATGACCGAAGGAAACAGCGCTGATAATTTTGAATATGTATTTTCTACAGGCAATTATGTTGATTCAATGAAAATTAAAGGTTACGTAACAAATTCATTTAATAAAAATGTCGAAAAAAATATTATTGTAGGTTTATATACCGGAATAGAAAAAACAGATAGTATTCCTTACAAAAATACACCAAACTATTATTGTAGAACTTCAGATGATGGCTCGTTTTCATTCAGAAACATGGCAAATAATAATTATGCTGTTTACGGGTTTTCAGACCTTAACAAAAATCTGCTTTACGATGGAGAAACTGAAGAAATTGCATTTTTAAATTCAAAACTCCAGCTTTTAAGTGATACAACTTTAAATTTAAAATTATTTAAAGAGAAGCCTTCAAAATCTTTTATAAAAAAAATAAATAACCCATATTACGGCTTTTGTCAAATTATTTTCAATACTAAATGTGTAAGTCGCTTAAGCGCTTTAAATTATAACGATAATAAAAACATTTTTGAAATTAATCCAAATAATGAGAAAGATACGCTATCGTTTTATTACAAAAATTTAAAAGACACCTTATCTGTAATTATTAAAAATTTAACTTATAAAAAAACAGATACCTTAATTGTAAGGCTTCCAAAACAAAATACATTAAAGAAAAAAATCAACTTTTCTACAAATACTACTAATAGTTATCTTGCGCTAAACAAAAAATTACAGTTGTCCTTTTATAACTGGATGGACACGACTAAAATTGATTTAAGTAAAATTTATTTGAGCAGTAAAAAAGATAGTGTAATAACTAAAGAAAAAATTAAATATAAATGGTTAAACATAAGTACCATTGAAATAAGTAATAATCTTAAGCAAGGTTGTGATTACACAATAAAAATTGACACAGCTGCGTTTATGGATTACAAAGGTGTGGTTAATGATAGTTTAAAAAATTCGTTTGTAACTAAAAGTGAAATTGAATTTGGAAAAGTTGCTTTAAAATTACTTTTCAATAAAAAGCAAAACTATATTGTGCAACTTGTAAATGAACAGGGAATTGTTTCGCAAGAAAAATACACTACTATTAGTTTGTCTGAAAGCAACAACAAAACCATTGATTTTACTGAGCTGATACCAGGTTCGTATCAACTTAAAATAATTTATGACGACAATGAAAATAAAAAATGGGACACAGGAAATTTAATTTTTGATAAACAGCCCGAACATGTTTTTATTTATTCAAAAAAAATAAAAGTATTACCCGACTGGGAAATAGAGGAAGAAATTCTAATAAAAGAATAAAAAGAATATTACTTTTTGATTTTTAAAAAAAAATCAACGACTCGTGAAACATCTCTATTTTCAATACTCGCAAAGAATCAACAATATTATTTCTAATTTTATTTTTCATCTATTTAAAAAACAATTTTGTAATTTTTACACTATTAACAATTTCAACAAATTGATGTTGAAAAAATAAATAGCTAATAATTAGATAAGAATAAAAAAATTATTTACTTCGTATCAACAAATCTCAAAAACAAAAAAACCATGGCAAAAAAAGCAACAGCTAAAAAAGCACCAGCTAAAAAAGCAGCTCCTAAAAAAGCAGTTAAAAAAGCAGCTCCTAAAAAAGCAGTTAAAAAAGCAGCTCCTAAAAAAGCAGTTAAAAAAGCAGCTCCTAAAAAAGCAGCTAAGAAAAAGTAAAAATAAGCCCCGCAAAAGCGGGGTTTTTTTTTGACATATTTTTTAATAAAATCCCACCTCAATTTTTCATAACCGTTTCAATTTTTTTTTGAAAAAAAATATCGACAGAACGGAACATATAAAATTTAAAAAATCCAGTAAACATTTCAACGAACAAAATTTATTATAACAAAAACCTAGTTGCTTTTTTCTAACAATTCTAATGGCAATTTCACCTATCAACCAACACCTAATTTAAATAAAGAATCCAATCAGCTTGCTTATGCTTTCGTTATGACATGAACGTATTTGCTGACAACTTTAAGTCTTATCAATATCTATTTAGTAGTTGCGTACTTCATGAGTGTTTTAAAATCCGAAAATGAGATTTCTACTAAAAATGGTTATACCTTTACAGAAGAGATTTCCTATTCATATGTAGGATATAAAGACATTTTAATTGCGCTACTTTATAAATTTCCAAAAGACATAAACCGATTCCATTAATAGATGGTAGAGTATTTAACCGCACACATTTCACTTGCCAGTTTTGTTTCCACAAGTATATTATTATTAAATCACTCAAACTATCAAAAAACAGTACATAGTTCATTTGTAATTTACTCTATTTTAACACTTGGTTTTTTCTGAATGAATTATTTTAAATACAAAAAAATGTATCAAAAATATTTTAATGGCATTGATAATTAACTACCGAAGGAGAATAAAACTTACGTAAAACTGAATTTGAATTTTTTCAAAACTGAAGTACAGCTTTAATTCATAAATTTTCATTAAAAATTATATTTAGCGTATATGATTAAAATTCATATATAAATTTAATGTAGATGCTTACAATAATAATAGTTATTAATCGAAAAATTTTACGTCAATTTTTGTTAAGTTTATGGTGTGTTGAGGCTATTAACAATAAATGCGAATTATTAACACTGCGCTCAACCTTAAAAAGTTTTTATAATATTTGTCATATATCAATTTAAAAGAATCATGTCAGAAGAATTTGAAAAAAATGAAAATGGAGATTTGTTCTCGAAATCTGTAAGAGCAGGAAAACGCACTTATTTTTTTGATGTAAAAAGTACACGCGGAAACGATTACTACCTGACTATAACCGAAAGCAAAAAGCGATTTGGTACTGATGGTAAATTCACTTACGAAAAACATAAAATCTTTCTATATAAAGAAGATTTTGAAAAATTCTTAGAAGGTTTAAATGAATCTATAAATCACATAAAAGAGAACGCACCTGAAATTGAACCCCGACCAGAGTATACGGACAAAGATTCTTCAAATTCGGATATTAACTTTGAGGATTTAGGTAACTAAAAAAACAAAAAACGGAGTTTAAATATACTCCGTTTTTTATTTCACCACAGGCGTAACTTTCCAAATTAAATCCGTTTCTGTTTCATGAAGCTACTTATAATTGATAACTATGACAGTTTTACTTATAACTTAGTACATTTAATAGAAAAAATAAGCACGATTTCATTTGATGTAGTTTTAAACGATAAAATTACAATACAAGAGGTAAATTCTTACTCTAAAATAATTCTCTCACCGGGTCCTGGTCTTCCAAAAAACGCAGGAATAATGCCTGAGCTTTTACATCACTATCACAAAACAAAATCTATATTTGGCGTTTGTCTAGGTTTACAAGCTATCGGTGAAACTTTTGGTGCCAAATTATCTAACCTTAATCAAGTTTGCCATGGGATGGCAACACCAATAAATACCATTAATGACGATAAATTATTTAAGAATTGTCCAAATACATTTAATGTTGGTAGATACCACTCATGGGTCATTAACCGAGCTAACTTACCAGAAAATTTAATTGTTACTGCTGTTGACAATAACAATAACATTATGGCCCTTAAACATAAAACACATGATGTTTGCGGGGTGCAATTTCATCCTGAATCGATTTTATCAGAATACGGCGAAACCATAATTAATAATTGGTTAAAAAGTTAAATTGAATTAATAAACATAAACCTTTTTAGTTTAAAATAAATTTAGTTTAGCGCTTATTTATTTTTCATTTAACTTTGGTTATGGCATTAATTAAATCTATAGGTTATACTATTGAAATTAACACAAACATTTATAAAAGTATATCAGCCTTCGTAACTAAAAATAAATTTTCGTCTTATTTTATTCTGTGCGATGAAAACACCATGCACTGCTGCTTAGCAAAATTAATAAGCAACTGTCCAAAACTTAGTACTGCTCAAATTATTGAAATAGAAAGTGGCGAGGCAAGTAAATCAATAGAAATTAGTTTAAACATCTGGCAAACTTTACTTGAAAATAACGCTGATAAAAATTCATTGCTAATAAATCTGGGGGGTGGCGTTGTAAGTGATTTAGGCGGATTTTGTGCATCAACCTTCAAAAGAGGAATAAAATTTATTACTATTCCAACCTCATTGCTAGCGATGGCAGATGCCAGTGTTGGCGGTAAAACAGGAATTGATTTTGGCGGGTTTAAAAACACTGTGGGCACATTTGCTCAGCCTGAGGCCGTGTTTGTAAATCCCGATTTTCTGTCTACACTGCCAAAAAAACATTTTTATAATGGTCTAGCAGAAATATTTAAAATAGCGCTTGTGTGCGATAAAAAATTTTGGATGCAATTAAAATCTGGAAGCATTGAAACTAATTTAAATGCTATTATATACAACAGCATTTTACTGAAAAATAAAATTGTAAAAAAAGATCCTTTTGACAATAACATACGTAAAATCTTGAATTTTGGTCACAGTACAGGACACGCCATCGAATCAATTTTACTTGAAACAAGTGATGAGTTATTACATGGTGAAGCCATATTAATAGGTATGTTTATAGAAAGCCATATTGCCTACCAAAAAAAACTACTTTCAAAAACTGAATTAAACGAAATAGTTTCAACTCTTAAACGTGTTTTTGATTCAAAGCCAATCAATGCTATAAATGCAACTTCATTATTAGAGGCATTAGTTCACGATAAAAAAAATACAAAAAATAAATTTTTATTTTCCTTACCTAACAGCATAGGTACCTGTAAAATTAATGTGGATGTAAAAGAAACACATCTTAAAAAAGGATTAGATTTTTATAACAACCTTGCCTAATGCTTACAATAAAAGTGCCTCAAAAATTATACAATTCAACCATAAAACTTTCTGGTTCAAAAAGTATTCATAACCGATTATTAATTTTAAATGAAATATTAGATTTAAAATTACAATTTGAGAACGCTTCGAATTCTGAAGACACCGAAGTTTTACAAAATGCCCTTCAAAAAATTTCAACTAGTAATTATGCAATTATTGATGTTGGCCACGCAGGTACAGATATGCGTTTTTTAACCGCTTATTTATCAACATGTAAAGGAGAGTGGCTGCTAACAGGGTCTGACCGAATGAGACAAAGACCAATTGGTGAGCTGGTTAAAGTCTTAACAAAAATGGGGGCTGATATAAATTACACTGAAAAAGAAAACTATCCTCCATTAAAAATAAAAGGTAATTTCTTAAGCGGAAAAAGCATTGAAATAGATGGAAGTATCAGTAGTCAATTTATTAGTGCCTTGCTATTAATTTCACCAATCTTAAAAAATGGTTTAGAATTAAGTATAAAAAACAAACCAGTTTCATGGCCTTATGTAAAAATGTCGATAGACTTATTGACTAAAGCAGGAATAAAAGTTGTTATAGAAAATAATAATATTAAAATCTCACCAATTTCTGAGCATTTCATCTCTAAAATTTATAACTCAAACTTTTTTATAGAATCAGACTGGTCTTCTGCATCCTATTGGTATAGTATAGTTGCCCTTAGTCAAAATTTAGAGCTTTGCTTAACAGGTTTAAAAAATAATTCAACTCAAGCCGACAGCATTTTACCCGAAATATATAGTCAATTTGGAGTTTCTACACAATTTAAAAATGATTGTATTATTATTAAAAAAACTAGATTATGTTGTCTTGAATTTGAATACAACTTTAGTGATTGTCCTGACATTGCACAAACAGTGGCAGTGACCTGCTTTGGTTTAGGTATTAAAGCAACTTTAAATGGCCTAAACACATTAAAATATAAAGAAAGCGATAGGATTTTTGCAACAAAAACTGAATTAGAAAAATTTGGAGCATTAATTGAAGCTACCGACAATTCTCTTACAATAAAAAACAGCACAGTTAATAATAATATTGAAACCCTTAAAACAAAAAATTTTACTATCTCTACACATAACGACCACCGTGTTGCAATGAGCATTGCACCATTAGCAATTCTTTGCAAAGAACTTTATATTCAAAATCCGGAAGTTGTTTCTAAATCTTATCCTTTATTTTGGGAAGATTTGAAATCAGTTGGTTTTAACGTAAATTTAACCCTGTAAAAAAAATGGCTTTTTTTGGTTCAAATAATAAAACAAAAACCGGTGAATCTGAAATGTCTTTCCTTCAACATTTGGAAGAATTTAGATGGCATCTAGTGAGAAGTGCTGCAGTAATTATGATTTTTGCTATTGCTGCTTTTTGCTTAAATGACTTTGTTTTTGATACTATTATTTTCGGACCTTTAAGGCAGGATTTTATTTCATACAAAGCTTTATGCAGCTTGGGTTACAGGATTGGTGCGGGCGATGTGATGTGTTTAACCATTAAACCGGCACACCTTCAAACATTAAGTGCATCAGAACAATTTTTTAATCACATGTGGATTTCCTTTTTAAGCGGTATTATTATTGGCTTCCCTTTTGTGTTATGGGAATTATGGAAATTTATCCGTCCAGCATTAAAAAATAAAGAAATCGGTCCGGTAAAAATTTTTGTAATAATTGCCTCAATATTATTTTTGATAGGTATTTGTTTCGGTTATTTTTTATTATTCCCTATGAGTTATAATTTCCTGATTAGCTACCAAGTATCAAGCAGTGGAATTGTCCAAACCCAAAACACATTTGATGATTATATTTCTTTAATAAGCACCATGACTTTGGTTTCTGGGATAATTTTTGAGATGCCGGTGTTGGTTTATTTTTTAACTCGCATGACATTAATTACACCCCAATTTATGCGTAAATACCGTAAACATGCAGTAATTGTTATTTTAATTGCAGCGGCAGTTATTACACCTAGCCCAGATGTTACATCGCAAATGGTAGTAGCAATACCAATGTATTTACTGTATGAAATAAGTGTATTTGTGAGCGCTTGGGTAATTAAAAAACATCAATTAGAATAACATAATTATGTCTGAAATTGTAAAAGAATTTAATGAATACCGCTCTAAAATGAATAAAGTTATTTTAGAGAAAGATAATTTGGTTATTAAACGTTTGTTTAACCTAGATACGCAAACGTATTCTGAAGGTGCTTTAAATGTTAAAACAAAAGAAATGCTTGGCTTAGTTGCAAGTATGGTTTTACGTTGCGATGATTGTATAAAATACCATTTAGAAAAGTGCAAAGAACAAAATTGTACAACCGAAGAAATTTACGAAGTGTTTGCAATTGCCAATATTGTTGGCGGAACAATTGTTATTCCACATACCAGACGTGGTGCTGAATTTTGGGAGGAGTTAACAAAGTAACTAGTGTTATTTTACTTCTTTAGATTTGTAAGTAAAAATAAAATATATTCAAAAATCAAGATTAAACTATTAATTCGCTATAACGAATTTTATATATCTGTTTACACATTTTCCTTATTGAATTGCCTTTAATCCAAATCCCATACGCTACGGCGCTTCCGGGATTTGAATGGCTTAAAATAATTTTTATGCTCCAGAATAAAAGCCATAATAAAATATATAATTATAGGGCTTCCAAATGTGAAAAAAGAAAGATAAATAAAATACATTCTAACCGTTGTGGTTTTTATTCCTAATAATTTACCCCACCACTCACAAACACCAAATGCGTGTTGTTCAAACCATTGAATTATTCGTTTTACCATAAAAACAAAAATATAAAAATAAATTCATAAAAATTTTTATCCGTTTTATTATAACACTGTTTAAAAATGTTCAGTTAGTAATTTTATATTTTAAATATATAATGTAAATTAGGTAATCATAATATAGACTATCATGAAAAACATTTTACTAAATCTATTCGCTTTTATATTTATTTCAACGCTTAGTTCACAAACAGTTTTTTGGGCAGAAGATTTTGGTTCAGATGCAACCTGTAATACTAATCAACCTGCAAACGGAGTTATAACAACTAACGGCACTTGGTCGGTTGTAAGTACAGGTACAAATGGTTTACTTTTTCCAAACGAATGGTATGTAAGTGCTGCCGAAGCAGGAATGGGTGTTGGAAATTGCGGAGATGGATGTACTCCGGTTACAACATTTACAAACAGAACCTTACACATCTCAACCGGAATTTCGGATTTAGGCGCATCATACATTGCAGGTTTTGGTGCAGAAACCGATAAAAGAGCGCAATCACCAACTATTAACTGCACCAACAAAACTTCTATAACTATGAATTTAAGCTATATTATGTATGGTGTTTTAAATATAGATTTTTGTCAGTTTTATTTTTCGCCTGATAATGGCTTAACATGGACATCATTAGGAATACCTGCACAAACGCCTACCGCATCCTGCTCTGGTCAGGGTATTTGGACTTCATTTAGTGTAGCCCTACCTGCCAGCGCAAACAATAATGCCTTGGTAAAACTAGGCTTTAGATGGAAAAATACTGATCCAAATGGTGCAGATCCTTCAGTTGCTATTGACGACATAACTCTATCGGCAACAACTTCTACAACTAATATTACCTTAACACCTACATTTACTATACAAAATACACTATGCAAAGGTGACTCAACTTCAGTACAAGCAAATACCGGAACAACAAGCGCAACAGGTTATTCTTGGACTACCTCACCTTCCTCATCAGGTGTTACGACTCCTAACTCACCATCAACTTTTATTAAATTTAATAACTCAGGCACTTACACCATCTCATTAACTGTATCGGCGGGTACCTTAATTGCGTCAACTACACAAACCATTTTAATAAATCCAAATCCAACAATTTCTGTATCCTCATCTACATTAAATGTTTGTATTGGATCTACTGCAACTTTATCTGCTGTTGGGGCGCAAACATATACTTGGTTTCCAGGAAATAATGCCGGAACATCTGTTGTTATTTCTCCAACCACAAATACAACTTATTCATGTAATGGCACTTCGGTTTTGGGCTGTAAAGGCAACACATTAATTAGTATAACAGTATCAACTTGCAATATAACAACAGGATTAAATACTATAACAACAAACGAAAATTTATTTTCATTTTATCCTAATCCGACAAACGATAAAATATATGTGAAGTTACTTGCAGGAAATATTAATCATTTACAAATAGAAATTATGGATGTGATTGGCAAAAACGTTATGATAATTAATTTAACAAATTTAGAAAATGATTCTACTCCATTCATTAATGTTTCCGCGTTATCTAAAGGATTATATATACTTAATACTTCAGTCAATGGTAAACCTCAAAAACCGACAAAACTGATTAAGGAATAATTTTTAGAAATTAGTTTTTTCTATTTCAGAATTTGAGAGGCCACAGCGCAATTAAGACAATTTTTTTTACTACAATAATTATCGTACAAATTAATTAGCGCCTGACTATTGGCAGAATTTTTTAGAATGATTTTCTTTTCATTAAATAATTTTATTTTAATATTTTCCTCTAAATCACATTTGTTTAATAATTCTATTGCGAAATTTCCGAAATCATCTTTCCCTGTTTTTTTTGAATAAAAAAAATAAAAAGGGGCAAACGTGTTTATGATTAAATTTTCTTTGGAAGTTATTCCTATAGTTAGATCTCTGTTGGTTACATTACCATCCATTACATAATGATTTTTCCAATACCCTTCCAAATTTATTTTTAATGCCATTAAAATTTCCTCATAGTTTAAAAAATCATAGGGTGCAACAAATAATGAAGGTTTGGTATTTATTAATCTTGCAAATTGCACTAATCTTACCGTTGGAAAATTTGCAGGCCGTAATTTAGAAAATTTAAAAAGTTCTTTTTTTAACTCTATTAAACCGTATTTATGTTTTAAATAATCGTACTCTTTTTGCAACTGAAAAATATAAGCATCCTTAAATTGATTATTCAATAATCCGGATATTCCAAGCAACAATGCTTCTAATTGCATTAAGTTGTCTGAATGCTTCAATAAAACTGTTATTGGCAAATTTCTTGCAAGCAATTCAAACGGCAGACCATTTACTTTAAATCCAAAATTACGTAACAATAAAAAATAAAATGTTTGAGTGTAATCACCATTAAAAAGTTTAAAATTAGTATATATTAATTTTACCTTGTATTCCAACCTTTCAATGGTCATTCTCTCGAGCCAAGTTAAAAATTTAAAATTATCGCACTTTTCCAGCTGATTACTGCAAGGTAGTTTAGCTTTTGAATTATTTAAGGTTTTATAATTTTCAAAAGTTGATTCAGGAATTAAATTTTTTAATTCTAATACCTCAACATTATTATTTAAATTTTGAACTAAATCAGTATCATGTTCGTAAACAACATGCAATATAATATTATCGTAATTTGTATCGTGCTGATGTTTATGCTTTAACCAATCGCTTGTTTTAATATGAACTTCTATGTTACCAACCAAAATAACATTATCTATTTTAACCTGAGCATTAAAAAAATCGGGGCCAGAATTTTTATTTAACTCCCCGTATTTTACAATTGAAATTTCTTTCCTGTTAACTGTAATTAGCGGTAAAGGTTTTAAAATTTTATTTTGCCAAATAAATTGAAGAAAATCTTCGCTAAACTTAAGCATATCCTTTTATCTTATAAACCAAAAAACCCACCCATTCATGAATTAAAAATTGTAACGAATAAAGGGCATCCTGATTTGGTATAATTAAATGGTCAAA
This sequence comes from Bacteroidia bacterium, assembly GCA_044344665.1. Classification (GTDB taxonomy): domain Bacteria; phylum Bacteroidota; class Bacteroidia; order B-17B0; family Aurantibacillaceae; genus Aurantibacillus. Next base: position 22,304 of record JBIJCO010000018.1, read on the forward strand.
AGTATAACGCCTTACGCCACTAACTTTATCTGTTATATAAGGAGTTAAGTTTTTGTAACCTGCTTTTTTAAAGACAGCCATTGAACGAGGCATATGATACGCAGATGTAACTAATAAATAATTCCCGTTTAAATGCAGGCTGTCTAAAATTTGTTTTGTGAAAATTGCATTCTCATAGGTGTTTTTGCTTTTCGATTCAATAATTAAAACACTATCTGGTATATTAATTGATTTTAAATATTTTTTTACAAATAATGCCTCTCTTTTTTCAGGAAACTCTATGCTTCCGCTACCTGATGTAAAAATAATTTTTTTTATTCTACCGTTGCAATAATATGGTAGTGCTTGAAATAATCTGTCTGCGCTGGAACCAAAATTTATTTTATTCAATCTTAAATCTACGCTTCCTATACCACCCAAAATAATTGCGCCATCATATGTTGTTGTCATTAAATCATAATCGGGAGTTACTGGTTCGTATTGCCTGAAACATTCATCAACAATAAAGGAATTACTACAAACATATAAAAATATTAAAGCTATTATTCTTGCTTTTTTTGCACGTTTCTCTAGTTTGGTTATGAAAGAATAAACAAAGAGTACAAACACCCATATTATTGGGGTAAGTATAAATGCCAACAATTTTGATAAATAAAAAAACATTTCACTAAGTTAAAAAAATTAGGTAAAAATTTTTACAGTCTCTTTCATGGGTTTACAAATTGAATATTGATTATATTTATAGGGTAACTTTTATTCTTATCATAATGAAAAAAATTTTAATAGCTAATCGCGGAGAAATTGCATTAAGAATTATGCGCAGCGCACGCGAAATGGGAATTAAAACTGTGGCAATTTATTCGGAAGCTGACAGAGACGCACTTTTTGTAAGGTATGCGGATGAAGCTGTTTGTGTTGGCCCTCCTCCAAGTTCTCAATCTTACTTACAAGGCGATAAAATTATTTCTATTTGTAAAGAATTAAAGGTTGACGGAATTCATCCGGGATATGGTTTTTTAAGTGAAAATGCAGATTTTGCTGAAAAGGTAAGAAAAGCCGGAATAACATTTATTGGCCCAAGTCCGGAGAGTATGAATTTAATGGGCGATAAACTAAGCGCAAAAGCAACCGCAAAAAAATATAACGTTCCAATGATTGAAGGTTCTGAAGGAGCTATTAGCGATATTGAAGAAGCCATTAAAATTGCTAAAGAAATAGGATTTCCTTTACTTATTAAAGCAAGTGCCGGTGGCGGTGGTAAAGGAATGCGTTTGGTAGAAAATGCGTCTGAAATAGAAGAACAAATGAAAATGGCTATTAGCGAAGCTGTATCAGCGTTTGGAAACGGCGCGGTATTCATCGAAAAATATGCCAGTCGCCCACGTCACATAGAAATTCAATTGCTGGCAGACAACCATGGTAATTGTGTTTACTTATTTGAAAGAGAATGTAGTATTCAACGCAGACATCAAAAATTAATAGAAGAGGCACCAAGCATTGTTTTAACTCCAGAACTTCGCGAAAAAATGGGCAAGTGCGCTGTAGATGTGGCCAAAGCATGTAATTACAGCGGTGCTGGTACAGTTGAGTTTTTAGTTGACGATAAACTTAATTTCTATTTCTTAGAAATGAATACCCGCCTGCAAGTTGAACATCCGGTTTCTGAATTAATAACCGGATTAGATTTGGTAAAAGAACAAATAAAGGTTGCCCGAAATGAAAAATTAAGTTTTACTCAAGAAGATTTAAAAATAAACGGCCATGCCATTGAAGTAAGGGTTTGCGCCGAAGACCCAGCAAATAATTTTTTACCTGATATTGGCAAATTAGTGGTTTATAAAACGCCAAGCGGTCCTGGCGTAAGAGTTGACGATAGTTATGAAGAGGGAATGGAAATACCCATTTATTATGACCCTATGATTTCTAAATTAATAGTTCATGGTAAAAACAGAACAGAGGCAATTCAAAAAATGTTAAGAGCAATAAATGATTACAAAATAATTGGAGTTGAAACAACTTTAGATTTTTGCAAATTTGTTCTAAACCATAATGCCTTTGTTAGTGGTAATTTTGATACTGGTTTTGTTAATGCTTATTTTACCCCTGAAGCTTTAAATATGAAAAATGAAGAACTCGAGCAAATTGCTGCAATCGCGGGATCAATATTATTTAATAATAAAAACCAAACAGCAACAGTTGAAACCGAAAACCCTGTTAAAAAATCTAAATGGAAAATAAATCGCCTAAATTAGAGACTATCTTTAGGTTACTTTTTTACTGAAGATTAATAAATGTATATATGAATTATTCAATTTATACATATTTAAGATACAACTTATTTTGGTTATTATTTTGTTTTAGCTTGTTTACACATTCAATTACTGCTCAAACAACCACTTCAGATTTTACAACGCCACCTAAAGTTGGTATTCGTTGTATGGCAGAAATAGTTGATGGAGACACACTGCCTTTAGTAAACCTCAACACTGTTTATGTTTATACTGATTTTATGTTTAAAACCTCTAAACAATTTGAACTATGGACAAAAACAAAATACAACGTAAAAAAAGTTTATCCATACGCGATTTTAGCAGCAGCAAAATTAAAAGAGTACGACAGAGTGCTTGAAAAAATAACAGATGAAAAATCTAAAAAGGTATACTTAAAAATTTGCGAAAAAGATTTGAAAAATGAATTTGAAGACGAGTTAAAACAACTTTCTATCCCACAAGGCAAAGTATTAATGAAACTGATTGATCGGGAAACAGGTAAAACTACTTACGATATTGTAAAACAATTAAGGGGCTCATTTCAGGCCGCCATGTGGCAAACCTTAGCTCGTATTTTTGGGCACAACATGAAATCTGAATACGATGCTAATTTGGAAGATTTAATGATAGAAAGAGCTATTAAACTTATAGAAAACGGTCAATTTTAATTCGTTATTTCTAAACAATTAATTTCTCAGCAACTACAGCAAAACTATAAACAATAACACTGCTAACTAAATTCCTAACAATTAAAAAAAATGCTATTTTCGCTCTATGAATAAATTAATTTTTACATTGCTTATTTTTGCCTCTGTTATTGTAAACGGACAAACAAAAAACAAAAACTCTAAAACAATAAACAAAAGTGCTGAATCTTCGGATACACTTACAGCAGCTCCAAAGCTTGAAAAAACGCCATTTGAATTACTGGAAGAAACACTGCCTCGTGAGGTTGAAATAGATCCTAACACCGGAAAAAAAATTTTCTACAAAGAAAGGAAATTAAAAAATGATTCATTACGCAATGCACTGAGAATTGCTGAAAAGAAAAAAAGATTAACGTTTTGGGTGAAAACAAAATATCCCGACCCAAAAATTACCACAGCGCAACAAATACAATTATGTATTAATCTCGCTAATAACGATACTAGTTTAACCTTTTGCGTTAATGATTCTATCTGTAAAGATCCTGAAATAAAAAAAGTGCTGTTTCAAAAAGAAATTGGTGACACAACTTATATGTTAATCTTCGTTCAAGCGTTTACCAAATCAAAATCAGATGGCGGATTATGCAATGCCGGTAAAGAGCAAAAATTGTTTTTTGTAAGATGGAATCCTAAAACCAATGTGGCAAAATGGAAACTTAAAAATGTAAATTCTTGTATTAAAACTATTACAAATATGACAAAGGAGAAATTTACCGATTGGGATAAAAAATCTGTATTAGTTGTAAATTATCATAGAGGGTCGTCTTTTTATGAATTAAAATTTGACCCTGAACAACCTCAATTAGGATTTCAAACAGCAGGTACAGGAGAGGATAAATAATTAACAGCCTTAATTACTGCTTTTTTTTATCAAAAATAATAAGCATATTTAACCTGTTTGAACAATGGGTTAAAAATACTTTTAATGCCTTTGGCATATATTTACGGCTTAATTACATTAATTAGAAACCGTTTATATGATTGGCAATTTTTAAAAGTCACAAAATTTGATATTCATACCATTGGAGTTGGAAATCTATCTGTAGGCGGTGCAGGAAAAACCCCTCATGTTGAGTATTTAATTAAACTTCTATTAAACGAAGAGCCTCGTATAGCAACTTTAAGCAGAGGTTATAAAAGAAAAACTAAAGGTTTTGTTTTAGCAGATGATTTAAGTTCCGCTGAACAAATTGGTGATGAGCCATTAATTTATAAATATAAATATAACATTCAAGTTGCCGTAGACAGTGACAGAGTTAACGGAGTAAAAAAATTACTCGCATCAGAAACGAATGTACCAAAAATAGTTTTACTGGATGATGTATTTCAGCATCGCTCAATAAAATGTGGATTAAACATTATTGTAAGTGATTTTAACCAGTTATATTTCAACGATGTTATGTTACCAGCAGGCACCCTGCGCGAATTTAAAAGTGGAGTAAACAGAGCCGATATAATAATTGTGTCGAAAGTTCCTGAAAAAACATCGCCAATAGAAATCAGAAACATCTTAAAAGACATCAAACCCTTAGCGCATCAACAAGTTTTTTTCAGCTATTTAAAATATGGCGAGCTTTATGCTATAAACAACAAGGAAAATAAAATTGACACTTTAAACGATTTATACAGATACACCATTGTCTCATTTGCGGGTATAGCCAACGAAAAGCCTATGACAAATTATCTGAAAGAATATGCGGCAAATTTAAAGCATCTGAAATTTCCTGACCACCACGAATTCTCGATAAAAGATTTAGAAGATATCGAATACTATTACAACAGCATTGAGAGCGGAAATAAATTATTAGTAACTACCGAAAAGGATTTTATGAGACTGATGATTAATCCGGTATGGGAAAATGCAAAAAGAATGAATATTTATATACTTCCTGTTGAAGTTACATTTAAAGAAAAAGAAGAAGAATTTAATCAAGTTATCTTAAAATATGTTAGAGCAAATAGAATTTACCACAAAAAGCATTCGTGAAAAAACAAATAATTTTTTACCACAAGTAGGAATCATTTTAGGTACCGGACTGGGAGGCTTAGTAAAAGAAATAATTGTAGAATTTACATTGCAATACCATGAAATTCCGAATTTTCCGGTTAGCACAGTTGAAGGTCATAGCGGTAAATTAATTTTTGGTGAATTAGGTGGCAAAAAAGTTGTGGCTATGCAAGGCAGATTTCATTACTATGAAGGTTACTCTATGCAACAAATTACTTTTCCTGTTAGAGTAATGAAAGCTTTGGGAATAAAAACGTTATGCGTCAGTAATGCCAGCGGTGGTATGAATCCAAAATTTGAGGTTGGAGAAATTATGATTATTAATGATCACATTAATTTATTTCCAACCAATCCATTAATTGGTAAAAACATTGATTCACTTGGGCCACGCTTTTTGGATATGAGTGAAGCGTATAAAAAAAGCTATATTGAAATAGCGAAAGAAATTGCTAAAGAAAATAACATTAAAGTTAGCGAAGGCATTTACGCGGGTTTAAGTGGCCCTTGCTTTGAAACTCCGGCTGAATATAGATACTTGTGGCGAACAGGTGCTGATGTTGTAGGAATGAGCACTGTGCCCGAAGTTATTGTTGCTAAACATGGAGGAATGGATGTTTTTGGGATAAGTATTGTTACCGATTTAGGTGTAGAAGGTGTGGTTCAAAATGTAAGTCATGAAGAGGTTCAACATATTGCCAAATTGCAAGAACCAAAAATGACTTTATTGATGAAAGAGTTAATCCGAAAAATTTAATTAATAAGACATAAGCTAATTTTTGTAGAAAAAAGTATTTTCTAAAATTAAGCCGCTCTCCTTCTTACTTGTAATCTTAATTATTATTTTATTCTTTTGAACATTACTTGTTCCATTTATCAAACTTATTAATTGAAACTGCTTTTGGATTTTTTTAAAGCCTGCTTGCGAAGAGCTCTCTTTAATTATATACTGAGATTCATAGTTTAAACCTGACATATGATATAATTTAACAATACTATCGTTTGAGGTTTTTACTAAACGACCATTTTCAGTGAAAATAGTAATATCCTTTTTAATAGAATCCGGCACCAATAAATAAAATGAATTACCAAAATTTTCTGAAATAGTATCATAGAATACACCTTTTTGGTAGAAATAAATTGTGGACGTATTTTTTTGAAATTTTATTTTCTCAATTTTTTGAGAAAAAATAATTGATACATTAAAAGAAAAAAATATTACGAGGAAAAAAATTACTTTAATCATTTAACTGGGCTAAAAATGCGCGTTGAGTAATGCTTACTCTTTCTCTATTTCTTTTTTAACTTCCTGAATATGTTCCGTTATCTGATCAGTTATACCGCCTGTACTTTCTTTAATATCCTTTTGTATACTATTAGTGGCATCTTTAAATTCTCTAATGCCTTTACCTAATGTTTTTGCAATACTTGGTAAACCTTTACCGCCAAATAGCAACAACATAACGAATAAAATGATAACTACTTCGCCACCACCTAAATTTAAAAACAAAATAAATTGACTTAAACACATGTTATTATTTTCTTTTCATAAATTTAATTACAACTGTTACTCCTGCCACAAATACTGTTGCAACAAAAACTATAATTATTACTGATGCAAGATCGAACGATTGTGTCATGTTAAACAAATGTAAGTATTATATTAGTCTTGTTCAATTCCAATGTGTATTAGTGCGTCGCCCTGATCAACAACCGGTCTGCTATTTAATCCCACAATATATCCGTTTGTTGTAGACAATATTTTTATTTCTTCCCCGCCAAAAGGATTTAAAATCACACCCAATAAGTCTCCTTTTCGTACATGTGCGCCATTATTCACATTCATGTGAAATAAGCCACTACTTTGAGCTCTAATCCATGTCCCCTTTTTAATTTTCACGAACGGATTAAGAGGCAACTCAAAATCTATCATGTTATATGACTTCATTAACCGCAAACAGCCATTTACGCCTTCATTAATGGCAAGGTAATCAAATCGCATACTCTCTCCACCTTCATAAACTAAAATAGGTTTATTTTTTTTTGCAGCTTCTTTTCTAAATGTCCCGTCACGGTAAGTACTATCAATTATTAATGGCGTTGAAAATCTTTCTGCCAAATCTACATTATCTTTAAAATCAAATACACACCTTAATTGAGGGTAATTATTAATTTTTGCACCTCCAGTGTGAAAATCAATTCCAAAATCAATAACCGGTAAAATATGTTTCATTAAATCGTTGGCAATTCTGCTACCAAGTGATCCGGTTTTAGAACCCGGAAAACAACGATTTAAATCTCTACCATCGGGTAAATCTCTACTCCCATATAAAAAAGACACTACATTAATAACTGGTATGGCTATTAATGTACCACACTTCAAATTTTTTACTTCATCTCTAGAAATTATTTTCCGAATAATTTCAATTCCGTTAGTCTCTTCTCCGTGCATTCCGGCACTTAATAATAAAGAAGGTCCATTTTCTTTTGAACGGAAAACATGAACTGGTATTTCAATTTTGGTTTTTGTATGAAGTTCATACGAATTTAAAATAACCTTTTTGTTTTCACCAGGTTTAATTTCTTGACCGTTTATAGAAATATTTTTTGTCACAAATTTTTTATTCGCCTGGTTTATTAAATTCATTTCTTTCAACATACTCTATTATTTTCCCAGCAATATCAACACCGGTAGCGCCTTCAATACCCTCCAAGCCTGGTGATGAATTTACTTCCATTACAAGTGGTCCTCGACTCGATTGTAATAAATCAACACCGGCAATTCCTAAACCTAACTTTTTTACAGACTTAATTGCTGTCGCTCTCTCTTCTGCAGTTAACTGTATTACTTTAGCGGAACCACCTCTGTGTAAATTGCTTCTAAACTCGCCTTCCTTTGCTTGGCGTTTCATGGCACCAACCACCTGTCCATCCACAACAAACACTCTTATGTCTGCGCCACCTGCCTCTTTAATAAATTCCTGAACAAGCATGTTTGCTTTTAATTTCATAAAGGCTTCCAAAACGCTCTTTGCTGCTTTTTGATTTTCCGCCAATATAACTCCTATGCCTTGAGTTCCTTCAAGTAACTTAACTACACAGGGTGCACCTCCAACGCTTTCAATTACATTATCGATATCTTTTTCTTTTGGCGACGAAGCAAAAGCTGTTTTGGGAATTCCTATTCCTGCTCTAGCTAGGATTTGTAAACTTCTTAATTTATCACGCGAACGCACCAAAGCCTGAGATTCTACCGCAGTAAATATTTTCATCATTTCAAACTGACGCACCACAGCCGATCCATAGAAAGTTGCAGATGCCCCAATTCTTGGTATTACAGCATTAATATCATTCACTTCTTTTCCATTAAAATAAATATGCGGCCTGCCCTGCTCTATTACTAAAACACATTTCATGTGATCGAGTAAAACTACTTCATGACCGCGTTGCTCGGCAGCTTCTATTAAGCGTTTTGTAGAATACAAATTTCTATTTCGAGAAAGAATAGCAATTTTCATATTAGTTATTTAATTAATTATTTTTTTTATATCCTCTGCAATTCTTGTGCCGCCTATGTGAACTTGATTAGGGTCAATTAAAAATTTTCCTTTAATTAATTTGCGTCCAATCAAAACGGGGTATCTCATGTTATCACGATTTGAAAGCGATAAATTTGAGTGAATTTTTTTTTTACCAATAATTACAATAGATCTGATAATATATCGTTCTTCCATTTCACCAAAAGAATTTTTAATCTTCTTTTGTGTAAACTCATTAAAATAAAACGTTTTAGTTTCGTTACTGCCTGGTTTCGCAATTGTGAATTTAAGAACCGATTTGTCATTTTCTGTAATTACCGAAATATCTTCGCAATGCAAAGAAGACGTATAGGCTCCTGTATCAATTTTTGCTTCAATATTAAAAATACCTAATAATGGAAAACTAACATGTTCGCGCCTGCCAATTAGCCTTAAATTATATTTTTTAACCTGCATAATTCGAATAGAAGCGTTTTACATTTACATCGTCCATTAAGGGCTCGTTTTTTAAATAGAAATTTACGAAATTTTCGGAGAAATAAGGCGCCAACATAACTCCTTTAGTGCCTAAACCGTTAAAAACAAATAAATTTTTATATTCCGGATGAGCTCCAATGATTGGTCTTCTATCTATTGAAGAGGGCCTTACCCCTGCCAAATGGCTGATTATATTGTAATTACAGTTAATCAAACTATTTAATTTTGATTTCAATTCTAGTAAACCTTGTTCTGTAAATTCGTCAGATAAATGATCCCAATTATAGGTTGCGCCTAATTTAAAAACGCCATTTTTTAAATCAATCAGAAAACCATTTTTATTTACAATTTTGTTTTTAAATTTTAAGTCAGGTGCAGAAATAATAAGTGTTTCGCCTTTTGCAGGTTTTAAAGGAATCCAATTAAAATATGGATTGTTTTTTACAAGATAGCCTTCACAAAAAATTATATTTTTTGCAATTACATTTTTATACGTAACACTAGTATCATTAAAAATTAATTGTTTGTGATCAAAAAATTCATTTAAAATATTTTGTTGAAAAAACAATGAAGACGATCTACAAAACTCAGATAAATCTAAATTACCTGATTGTTTAACCAAGCCGTATTGATTTGAAATTTTACAATTACTTAATTCGGGCAAATCTGGATTATAAATTGTATCATCTAAAAAATCAATTAATTCGGATTTAGCTTTTTTTACCCATAATTTTTTTTCTTGATCTTCGGTAAATGGCTTTAAAATTACTCGTTGGGTTATGAATTTTGAATTAACACGAAATTCGCATTCTGTGTAAAATTTATTTAAACAAGAAATTAAATCTTGAGCTAACCAACTTTTTGTTAGGCGCTTAAAAACTACCGGATTCCATATTCCGGCTGCTGCATTAGAGCAGTTACTTAACTTATCGTTGCCTATTAAATTAAATGTAATATTATTTTTATGAAAATTATGCGCTAGCACATTCGCTGCTAAACCTCTGCCAACAATTATAAAATCAATCATTTTTTATTTTCTGATCTCACATGTGGATTAAAATTTTTCTTAAGACCTCTATAAGCCCCTGAAAAAAAGACAAATAATTTTATTCCAATTACACCTTGCTTATAGTTTATTTCAGAAAAAAGTTCTGCGCCAAAACCAATGTCATAAAGTAATTTTGTTGCAAGCTGAGCAGATAAATATGCGCCAATGCCTTGATAAAATTCAGGTCTATAAAGTCCGGAGGTATCTTGCACACCATAAACGCCGGTGAAAATAGTTGGTCCACCAAAAAAAGCTAAATTATATTTTCCGGTTTCTTTTCTGTAACCATATCCCAGCCTTAATTGTGTTTGATTATTTTCTAATAATTTGTTTCCGCTTATCGCAATTCCGGCCTGAAAATATTCACGTTTAATATTAAAATGATAGTCTATTCCTATTCCTTGTTGTGAAACTTTTCTTAAGCTTGAATTAAAAAAGGATGGTCCGATGGTTAAATAATGATTGTATTTTTTATAGCGTTTACCATCAAACAATATTTCTTCTTTCTTATCGTAAGGTACCTTCTCAGTAGATATGTTTTTTTCTTGGGCAAACAAATAACTACTTAAAAAAATAACTATGAGACTAAATTTTTTGATAGTATAAAGATAGTTTAAAATTAAATTAAGCTGGCTAAATTAAAAAAGGATTGTTGCGTTTTTCGTGGCCAATTGTGGTATAAGGTCCGTGACCGCTATATACTTTAACATCGTCATCTAAAACAAACAATTTTTCTCGTATCGATTTCAAGAGTGTTTCGTGATTACCGCCGGGCAAATCTGTTCTGCCTATACTATTCTGAAATAAAACATCTCCACTAAGCAATAATTTATTTTCTTTATTGTAAAATGAAACACTACCAGGAGAATGTCCAGGAGTATATAGAGTTTCAAAAAGATAATTACCCAATAAAAATTTTTGATTTGCTTCTATAAAATTTTCGGGTTTTGGCGATTCATCGCATGTCACACCATACATAGCCGCGGTTTCTTTCATGCGATCAATAAAAAACAAATCTTCTTTATGAACTTCGGGAAGTAAACCATACGTGTCAAAAACAAATTTATTTCCAAGTACGTGATCAATATGAGCATGCGTTAAAAGCAATCTAATAGGCTTTAGTTGTTTTTCTTCGATAAATTGTTTTAAAACATTATTTTCTGATGAATTAGAATTGCCAGGATCTATAATCAATGCATTGCCTTCATCATTAAAAATTAAATAAGTGTTTTGCTGAAATGGATTAAAACAAAAAGATTTTAAGTATAACATATTGACTATTAAATTATTTTTTTTAAAAGTTTTATTTCAGAATCAATAAAACTAATCAGATTTAAACCTGTGTTTTTATTGATTAATAATTGCCCGAATGAATCATGTAAATTCAAAGCAAATGCCCCATTAAACGTAAGCATTTGCAAGATGTTTTCTAAACTGAACGTATGCGTATGTTTTAAAATAAGATTTGCTTCCGATAATAGATCTAACTTATAATTACTGGCCAAACTATCTGTTCCAATACACAAATTATTAGTATAGGATTTAAAAATAGAGTAATCCGGTAATTTATTTTCAATAAATAAATTTGCGTTTGGACACAAACAAAAGAAACAGTTTTTAGCGGCAGCCTCATGAATATCTGCTTGCGCTGAAAAAGTATTATGAACCAATATAGCTTTCTGATTATTAATGTATGGTAAATACGCAGATAAACTGGAACAATTAGGCGACTTAAAAAAAGAAATATCTGCTTTTATAAATTCATATAATTTTTTAAAATCATTTTGAATACCGTAAAAAAACTTTTTTTCTTCTTCAGTTTCCTGATTGTGAATTGATATTGGTAAATTATATTCTCTGTTATAGTTTGCAATTAGTTGAATTAAATCTATAGATGTACTGTATGGTGCATGAGGAACAATACTTCCATTTAGTTTAAGTTCTCTTAACTGATTATATAATAATAATGCATTGTCAAACATTTTTGACTTATTATTAGGATTCAACCCAATTACTTCTATAAATGTGTGGTATTTTATTTTAGAATTTTGTTTTATACTAAAACTATCTTCATTATTGCTTATGTCTCCAACAACTACTATACCATTTTGCCACATTTCTAAATCAGCATTAAAGGCGCTTTCAATAATTTGCTCCTTTTTATATTCTAGTTGGCGTTGCTTAATAATATTTATAATAAAATTAACCAATCCGGTTTTAACAGGTATTTTATTTGCTAAATAACTTAATTCTAAATGACAATGAGCGTTTACAAATCCTGGCGTGATTATTCCTTCAAAATACTCTACAATTTGATTAGAAACTTTCGAATCAGGTAAAATTTCAATTAAATTGTTTTGTCCGTTTAAAACTAAAACAGAGTTATCTGGCAAAAAAATTTTTCCGTTAAATATCTTATTTGCTTTTAAAAAACGCACAAAGTAAAGTTAGTTATTTAAAAGTTTGTATGGTATCTTTACGAACCCTATTTAATGGCAAAAAAAGATATACGCGCATACAACGTAGAACAATTAACCGAATTGTTCAAAGATATTAATGAACCTGGGTTTAGAGCAAAACAAGTGTACGATTGGCTTTGGGCAAAACGTGCAGTTAATTTCGATGAAATGTCAAATCTTTCAAAAAAACTGAGAGATTATTTAAATGATAATTTCGCTATTAATGCCGTTCAAATCAGCGAGCTTCAGGTAAGTTCTGACAAAACTATAAAATGCGCTATGAAGCTGCACGATAATTACGTGGTTGAAAGCGTTTTAATACCTCACCAAACAAGATATACAGCCTGCATTTCGTCTCAGGTTGGGTGCAGTTTAACGTGTAAATTTTGCGCTACAGGTAAACTAAAACGTATGCGTAATTTAAACGCCGATGAAATATATGATCAGGTAGTTTTGGTAAAAAATACTGCATTAGAAAAATATAGTTCGCAATTAACCAATATTGTTTATATGGGTATGGGAGAACCTTTACTGAATTATTCGGAAGTATTGCGTTCGGTAGAAAAAATTACTAGTCCAGAGGGTTTAGGAATGGCAGCAAAACGCATAACTGTTTCAACTGCCGGAGTCGCAAAAATGATAACAAAACTGGGCGATGACAACGTGAAATTTAATTTAGCACTATCCCTTCATGCAGCAACTGATGAAAAAAGGAATTATATAATGCCAATTAACGAGACAAATTCATTAGACAACTTGATAACTTCATTAAACTATTTTACCGATAAAACTGGCTCCCGGCCAACATTTGAATACATTGCCTTTAAAGATTTTAATGATTCTATTGATGACGCAAAAGACCTATTAAAAATTTGTAAAAAAGTTAAAAGTAAAATTAATATTATTGAATACAATCCAATTGATGACGGTGAGTTTAAACAAACTTCAAAAGAACGATTAAAAGCATTTACCGATTTTCTTGAAAAAAATGGGGTTGTTTGTAACGTTCGTCGTAGCAGGGGAAAAGATATAGATGCGGCCTGCGGGCAACTCGCCAACAAAAATAAACTGGCAGCAGAACTGTTAAAATAAAATTATATATTTAAGATCGAAGTGTCTAAAGCAATTAATGAAATAAAACAACCTGTAGCAGAACACATGTTAGCTTTTGAAGAAAAGTTTCATGCTGCCATGAAAAGTTCTGTTCCATTACTTGATAAAATTACCAATTACATTGTTAAACGAAAAGGGAAACAAATAAGGCCGTTGTTCGTTTTTTTAAGCGCTCAAAATACGGGTACTATTAACGAAAGTACTTATAGGGCAGCTGCATTAATTGAGTTATTACACACTGCCACGCTTGTTCACGACGATGTAGTAGATGACAGTAATGAGCGTAGGGGGTTTTTTAGCATAAATGCCTTGTTTAAAAATAAAATTGCTGTTTTAATCGGAGATTTTTTACTCTCAAAAGGTTTATTGCTTTCATTAGATAATAACGATTTTCATTTGTTAAAAATTGTAAGTAATGCTGTTCGCGAAATGAGCGAAGGGGAATTATTACAAATAGAAAAAGCCAGACGTTTAGACATTTCTGAAGAAATTTATTTTGAAATAATTACAAAAAAAACGGCAACGTTAATCGCTGCTTGCTGTGCTGTTGGAACCGCCTCAGTAAACAATAATGAGACTATAATTTCGTTATTTAAAGAGTTTGGAACACTCACCGGTATTGCATTTCAAATAAAAGATGATTTGTTTGACTTTGGTAATAATGATGATATTGGTAAACCAACAGGTATAGACATTAAAGAAAAAAAAATGACGCTTCCGCTTATTTACGCCTTAAATAACAGTACGTGGATTGAAAAGCGAAAAATAATTAACATAATTAAAAACCATAATGAAGAAAGCGCAGAGGTTAAAAAAGTAATTAATTTTGTTATTGAAAAAGGAGGTATTGCCTATGCAGATAAAGTAATGCATAGCTACAAAAACAAGGCTATAGAAGTCTTGTCAAAACTACCCAAAAATGACGCTCGTTTGAGCTTAGAACGATTATTGATTTATGCTATTGAACGAAAAAATTAATTTGATGATAATAAATTTATAGATGAAAAAATTAGTTTTTATAATTATATCCGTTTCTGTTTTTTTTATTTTTTCTTGCAATAATAAAAGTGAAAATGAGAAAACCAACGAATCAAAAAATCCTCTTGTAGATTCAATTTCAAAAGCGCAACAAAAAATAATTGTCGATTCGCTAAAAAAGAAAAATCCACTCTTAATATTACCTCCGGATAGTAATTACACTGGTGAATATATAGATAAGTATAACAACGGTATTATAAAATTTAAGGGTTACTTTAGATTTGGAAAACGCCATGGTCAATGGCTTTCGTTTTACCCCAGCGGATTAGCCTGGAGTGAATTACATTATGATAAAGGGTTTAGAAATGGACTCAACGTAACCTATTTTGGAAATGGAAAAATTAGGTACTCTGGCTTTTATAAAAATGATGTAAGAGATAGCATTTGGTTATATTACGACAGTATTGGTAATGTTTCAGAAAAAGTGTTATTCAAAAACGATAGAATGATAAAAAAACTTCAGGTGAAATAATCATTTACCAACCATACTGCCATCATAAGCCCATTTCAAGTATACTGAGCCCCATGTAAAACCTCCGCCAAAAGCTGCAAGTATTATCGTATCACCTTTTTTAAGTTGACTCTCATAATCCCAAAGCAAAAGTGGTATTGTTCCAGCTGTAGTATTTCCATAACGCTCAATATTCATCATTACCTTTTCTTTTCCTAAACCCATTCGTTCAGAAGTAGCATCAATGATTCGTTTATTTGCCTGGTGGGCAGCTAACCAATTTACATCTTTATCTGTTAAGTTATTTCTTTGCATTATTCTGGCACTAACCTCTGCCATATTGTATACTGCATGTTTAAAAACGGCCTGCCCCTCTTGATGAACAAAATGCATTTTATTTTCAACCGTTTCGTGACTGGCTGGCTTTAAAGATCCGCCCGCTTTCATGTGCAAATAGTTGGCGCCATTACCATCAGCATGTAAAACAAAATCAATGATTCCTAAGTTTTCCGAATTTGGCTCTAATAAAACAGCACCTGCACCATCGCCAAAAATCACACAAGTTGTTCTGTCTTTATAATCAATAATACGGCTCATCATATCCGCTCCAACAATAACAACTTTCTTATACCGACCTGTCTCAATAAATTGTGCTCCAGTTGTTAAAGCAAAAATAAAGCCTGAACAAGCTGCGCTAATATCATAACTCCAAGCATTTTTAGCACCTACTTTTGCCGAAATTATATTTGCTGTGGAAGGAAAAACCAAATCTGGAGTTACTGTTCCGCAGATTAATAAATCTATTTCCTCGGGATGAATACCTCTTTTTTTACATAACAAATTCACAGCTTCAACACACATATCAGATGTAGCACGATTTGGGTCATTTTCGATGTGGCGTTGTTTTATGCCTGTTCTTGTTGTTATCCATTCATCATTAGTATCAATGATTTTTTCTAAATCAAAATTTGTTACTATGTTTTCTGGTAAAAACCCAGCTACTGCTGTTATTGCGGCTCTCATCATTACTGAAAGGTTTTTTGTATTTTTTCGGTTAATTTAACTTCCACTAAATCCTTTGCAAGTAATAATGAATTTTTAAAAGCTAAGGGGCTAGAAATACCGTGACAAATAATAACATTTGAATTAATACCTAAAATTGGTGTTCCTCCGTACAATTCATAATTAAATTTATCAAAATATTCATGACGTAAATTTAATTTTTTTGTCATGCCATAAAAAGTTTCTGCCATTTTAAGTATTACATTCCCGACAAATCCTTCACAAACAACAACATCGGCCTTATCCTTAAAAATATCGCCACCTTCAACATTACCAACAAAATTAAAATCTTTTGAATCTCGCATTAAAGCATGAGTTGCTTGAGATACTAAATTTCCTTTTTCTGGTTCTTCACCTATATTTAATAAAGCAACTTTTGGATCTTTTATTTTATAAATTTCTTTTGCTAGTATTGAACCTAAAATACCAAACTGATATAAAACATCCGGTTTGCAGTCTGCATTTGTTCCGACATCTAATAAAACGCCAAAACCTCCATCTTGTTTGGGCATAATTGAGGTAATACAAGGTCTGATTACTCCAGGAATTGCTTTAACAGTAAACATAGAGCCTACCAGCATAGCCCCTGTATTTCCTGCGCTAATAAAGGCGTCTATTTGTGCCTCTTTTAACATTTTAAACCCTATGCTTATGCTGCTATTTGGTTTTTGAGAAAATGCCTTTGTAGGGTGTTCTCCCATTTCTATTACCTCGGTGGTGTGAACGTAATCAAAATTATTGGGATCCACTCCCTTTTCATTAAAATAGTTTTTCGCATAACTGCTATCTCCTATTATTACCAACCTTGATTCGGCAGATAATTCTTTAATTGCCAAAATTGCTCCTTCTAAACAATTATTGGGAGCATAATCCCCACCTAAAATATCAAATCCAATTTTCATATTTTTAATCTTCAAACAATATTTACTAAAATACAATAATACAATTTTATCGGCTTAAAATTAACTCTAAAGCTTGTATTTATCAATAAATTAGTGTTTGTTATATTGTTTTTGCATTTATACGGTACGAAACAGGCTTTTTAGTTTAAAACAAAAGAGCAGACAATGCCTGCTCTTTTGTTTTAATATATTTTTAAAATTAAGGTTTTAACTAAACCATAAATCAAATATTATAAATACGACAACTTAACCTAATTAAGCTTTCTCCATAACCACTTTACCTTTATAGTAAAGCTTTCCTTCAAACCAATGAGCGCGGTGCATTAAATGTGCTTCACCTGTAGTTGAGTCTTTTGATATTGTCATTGCTGTTGCTTTGTATGTTGCACGACGTGAATCTCTGCGTGAACGTGATAGTTTTCGTTTTGGATTTGGCATGATTTCTGAATTTAATTTTTATTAATCTTTTTTAATTTATTTAATTGTTCCCACAAAGGGTTGTTTTTAATTTCTGACTCATCATCAGAAATTAAATTGTTTAATTTACCTAGAGTTTCTTTATCACATATAAATTTTTCGCTATTTATCTCGCATGGCACTCTACGCGCAGGTATAGCTAAAACAATATATTCATATAAATAATGAGATATTTCAAATTGTTCATCTCCTTCATTTATAACTAAAATCTCATCATTGCTGTCATCGGGATTGCCATACTTAATTACTAATGACTCTTCGCCTTCAACAGGAAAATCAAACTCTTTTAAACACCTGTCACAATCTAATTTTAATGTTCCAAAAAAATTAAATTGCATTTGCAATAAATGATTTTGCTTAGTGAGTATGGCTGAAATTTTTACATTTCCGCTTTTTACTTCACTGTTTTCAATTTTACTAAAGAACTTATCGTTTACCTCAAACTCGTATTCATGAACACCAACAGTTAAGCCTCCAAATTGTATTATGTACTCGCTTTTGCCCATAATTACTCATAAAAAAAAGGACTGCAAAGATACGATTATTGTTTGATTTACAAAATTTATTAACAATTTAAAAATAAAGTTGACGGATAAAAAAAAAAAACCACCTTGTTTACAAGGTGGTTTAATGATTTAAATCCAAAAACAACTTATTATTTATGTGTTTTTTCAGAACTAACAGTTAGTTTTTTACGTCCTCTTGCCCGTCTTGCCGATAAAACTCGACGACCATTTGCTGTTGCCATACGCTCTCTGAAACCGTGTTTATTTTTTCTTTTACGCTGCGATGGTTGAAAGGTCCTTTTCATGATTATATAATATTAAAGTTAATTATTCTTTTAAAAATGGATTGCAAATATAAAGGTATTTTTTATTCCGGCAAATTAAAATTTAAAAAATGATAACTATTACTGCGTTTAAATTACAAATTTATGACATGTAAAGCATTTTAAAAGCTTAATTTTGTAATAATTATGGCAAAATCTCGTAGAGAAGCTGGCAAAACTAATACTAATAATGATGAATTACCAAAAGCCAAGCTAAATTTAAAAAACATTAAAAAATCGCTCAGATTGTTTACTTATTTAGGAAAACAAAAGTGGAAGTTTATTATTGGAATGTTTTTTTTAGTGGGAACTGCGGCGGTCGGTCTTTTATTTCCATTAAAATCAGGTTCGCTATTTGGTTTTTTAGGCAAAAGTAATCAGCCCACTGAAATTGTCACCGCCCAATTGCAAAATTTAGGATTAACACTATTGTTTATTTTAATAATTCAATCTGTTTTTTCATTTGGGAGAACTTATTTTTTCTCTCAAGTAACCGAAAATATTTTGAAAGGGGTTAGAGACGATGTCTTTAAAAAAATCATTCAAATGCCTATGAGCTTTTTTTCTAAAAATCAATCGTCGGAACTTAATAGCCGTATGTCTACAGACATCAATGTTATTTCGGAAGCTTTTACATTTAACATTGCTGAATTATTAAGACAAGCCATTGTTGGAATAGGCGGATTAATTTTAATGATAAAATTAACACCTTTTAAAATAGCCATGTGGTTCTTAGCTATTATTCCAGCCTTAACGGTAATTACTATTGTTTTTGCGAAAAAAATTAGATTTTATAGCAAAAATTTTCAAGATAAAATTGCTGAATTAAGCACTATTGTTGGCGAGGCTGTTACAGGAATTGTAAACGTAAAAGTTTTTACAAATGAAACGTATGAAATAAAACGTTATGGTGAAAAAACATCTGAAATTAAAAAATTTGGTTTTAAATACGGATTGTTTAGAGGTACTTTTTTTGCATTTATTATTGCTTTTGTATTTGGTTCTGTTTTTTTTATTCTTTACCTGATGATCAAACTTTATCTGGAAAAAGAATTAACCGGTGAACAGTTTGGGCAATTTTTAATGCTCTCACTTTTTGTTGCTGCTTCTTTGGGTGGTTTGCCCGAGCAGATTGCATCAATACAACGTGCTTTGGGTGCAACAGACAGAATCTTTGAATTAATTGACGGCGAAATTGAAAATATTGAACTTTCAAATAATCATGAGAAACAAACCAAGGGCGAAATTACTTTTAGTGAAGTTTCTTTCTGTTACCCTTCAAGGCCTGATTTTAGCGTGTTGAAAAACATTTCATTTAAAGCAGAGTCAGGGCAAACCATTGCGCTGGTTGGTTCTAGCGGTTCAGGAAAAACAACTATTGCTTCTTTAATTTTAAGGTTTTATGATCCATTATCCGGGAACATTTTAATTGATGGTGTTGAATCTAAATCACTTTCTCTCACTGAGCTAAGAAAACAAATTGCATTGGTTCCGCAAGATGTCATTTTATTTGCCGGTTCAATTAAAGACAATATTGCTTATGGAAAACCTAATGCAACAGATATTGAAATTACTGAAGCTGCTCGTAAAGCTAACGCATTAGATTTTATAGAATCATTTCCTGATAAATTTAACACTTTAGTTGGTGAACGCGGAATTCAATTATCAGGCGGACAAAGACAGCGTATTGCCATTGCTAGAGCTGTATTAAAAAACCCAAGTATATTAGTTTTAGATGAAGCTACAAGTAGTTTGGATAGCGAAAGTGAACATTTAGTTCAAGAAGCACTGGATAAATTAATGGTTGGACGCACCAGCATTGTAATTGCACATCGCCTGGCAACTATAAAAAATGCTGATAAAATTGTGGTTCTTCAAAATGGAAAAGTTCAAGAAATTGGTTCTCACGAGCAATTGATTTTAAACGAAAACGGACTTTATTACAAACTTTGTAAAATGCAATTTGAAATTAGTTAAATGTCTATTTGCTGTATTGTTTTATCGCTGTTTACAGTATAAAAACATGTAGATACATTATTTCGTTGTTTAAGATAATTCGAATAATCTATATTATAATCCTTTCGGTTTTTTATTACAGAATCAAAATTTTCATTTAGGCCTATTAACAATTCAGTTGTTTCTCGAACAGCAAATAAACCCCCGCTTGCAGCGGAAACATAATCAACTAAATTATTATCAATACAATAATTTTTAAATAAAGGATTTACTTTTTGATTAATTAAAAATCTTAATCCACATTTTTCTGCAATTGGCAGATCTAAAACATCATCAAAAAAATAAGCAACTTCACTTGTATGTAAATTTTCTTTTTCACATAAAAAATTTAAAGCAGCTATTTTATCTCCTACTTTAAAAAACGAGTAATCAAAACATTCCCGTTTACTAAAATAAAAAGCTGTTTCGTTTTTTTCACCACTAATTATTGCTGTTAAAGGCGGTTTATTGTTTTTTAAAAAATAAGAAAAACGTAATAAATTAGTCCCCATACTGTCAACTTCACTAAAACTACTGCCAACTAAGCTGGATTTTTGGCCATTATTAAAAACACCATCCCAGTCAAAAACAAATGCCTTAATGGTTTTAAGTTTTTCGCTGATGTTATTAACTGGAATTACAAATTGTGCTCCTAATTCTAAATATATTTTTTCGATTTGTTTCATAAAAAAAGCCCTATGTAAGGGCTTATTTAATTTAAGATTTTAAGTCTTGTATATCCAACATTCCTACAGGTTTACCATTATCAGTTACTACAATGGTATCTACATTTGTTTTCTTAAACAGAATATTTGCGTCGTTAAGCAAAACATTTCCATCAATAGTAATTGGTTCGCGATACTCTAAATCACTTAATTTTTTTGTTAGAATATCTCTTCCTTTATCTCCTAATAATTTTCGTAAACTTCCGTCGGTAAAAACGCCTTTTATGCTTCCGTCATTTCTTACAACAGTAATAGCACCAAAATTGTATTCAGTTAATTTAATTATTGCGTCTGTAATATTAGTGTCCTCAGTAACAATTGGGTTAACACCATTTATTGCTTCTTTAACTTTTACCATCATTAAGCGGGTATCCATTATAAATTGATCGGTACCAACTGTGGTAAAATTGTTTTCTGTTAATTGCTTTAATATTTTTAAAGGCACTGTAATGGTATGAACACCAATATTAATAGCGTTTCTAACATGCTCAACAGTTCTTACAGAAGAGAACATTATTTTTGTGTCGTAACCATACAATTCAACCGCGTCAACACACTGCTCAACTAAAGCCAAAGCATCATGCCCTTGATCTTGCAAACGTCCAACCAGCGGACAAACATAGGTAGCGCCGGCCTGCATAGCCATATAGGCCTGCTGTAGCGTATAAACCAAATGAATATTAACTAAGTACCCTTTATCGCGTAATAATTTACAAGCACGAACACCTTCAAGTGAAACTGGAATTTTAAACACTGTTTTTTGTGGGTCTAATCCTAATTTTATCTGACGTTCAGCTTCTGCTAAAACATCTTCTGCAGTATTACCTAGAGCTTCTATTTGAAGGACAGGAACCATTTTACTCAACTTTACAATTGTACCGTCTATATCGGTAATTCCCTCCTTTTGCATAAAAGTCGGAGTTGTGGTTAACCCATTAAGGAAGCCAAGTTTAAAACCTTCTTCTATTTCTTTTAGATTAGCTGAGTCTAAGTATAATTCCATTTTAATATATTTTGGTTAATCGCAAAGTAACTAAAAATAATTCAAATTTTAAGGAATATCTGAAATAAGAAACCCCCGAATTTCTCCGAGGGTTTAATTCCATTAAAAACAACTATTTAATCAATGATTAGTTTTTTAGTAACAAACCCATCATTGGTTACTATTTTTAAAAAATAAACACCAGTGTTTAAATTATTAATATTTATTGGTACAAAATTAGTACCTTCTGTCAGATAAACTTCAGTGCTAAAAACTTCGCAACCAATTGAATTAAAAATTACAACATTTGATTTTTCATTTTTGTTGAAATTTAATTTTACAGTGAAATTATCTTTAGCTGGATTAGGAAAAATATCCATTTTGGCAAAAGATAAATAATTATCATTGATTCCAGAAGGAGCATTATATTTTATTGAAAATTGGGTCGAATCACTTGCATTTGTTGCGTTAATTACAGTGTACTTTATAAGCGAATATCCCACAGTTGAAGCCTCATCTAAATCTGTAGTTAGGGTATTAAAACTACCTTGAATCTGAGAAGCACTTTGACCTGCAGTTAATGTCAATGACGTAATAGAAGTCATTACCGCACTTCCGTAACATGCACCGGCAAAACAAAAATATGCTTCTGCAGTTGAAGTTGCATTACTATTTAAAATCATATCATAACGTTTAATATCATATGATTTGTTTGTTAAACTATTATTTTTAATATCAAATACATGCGATGTTTTTGAACTAGCAGTGGTTGATTCTAAAATAATAGCGTTTGGGGCTACCGTACTTGAATTTGCCAAATCGGTTACCAAAATACTGGATTGAGAGT
This sequence comes from Bacteroidia bacterium, assembly GCA_044344665.1. Lineage (GTDB taxonomy): Bacteria > Bacteroidota > Bacteroidia > B-17B0 > Aurantibacillaceae > Aurantibacillus. The sequence continues at coordinate 45,230 of JBIJCO010000018.1, forward strand.
TTACTTTATTAAATAAGGAAAACAGCGACAATAATATAATTACTTTTTTCATTTTTTTTCTTTAAATAATAGCCCTACCAAAATGGGTAGGGCTATTACATTATTATTAAAAATATTATTTAGAAACAGTTAATTTTTTAACCATTGAACCATTATTTGTTTCAACAATTACATTGTATAAACCAGATGCAAAATCTTTTGTATCTAATTTTACAGAATTATTTCCAAATGTTAAATCTGCCTCTTTTTGAAGAACTATTTGACCAAGAGCATTCACAACAGAAATGTTTACCTTAGATGCTTCTTGTAAATTAATGTTCAAATAAGCATCGGCCTTAGTTGGGTTAGGGAAAACATTTACGCTGTTTGCATTTACAAGATTCGATTTAATTACAGTTGGATTTGCTTGATTTAAATTTACGTTGTCTATATATAAATTGTTACCGTAATCTGAAGTTGTAACAAACTTAACCAACACGCTTGCGTTGTTTGAAGCTGCTGCTGGTAAAGCAACTACTTCATTTCTCCATTGTGCTGCAGTAGGAACGAAAGCAGCAGTGGTAAGAGGGGCAGTTGTTAAAGTAGTTCCTGCTTTCATATAGATGCTAGTCCAAGTTGCACCGCAATTAGTAGAGCAAAAAACTTCTAACTTGTCATTCTCATTATTTGGAACAGCAGTATAGAAAGCATAAGCAACATCAAAAGATAACACAGGGGTTGAAACACCTGTTAAATTAGTTGGAGGTAAAAATAACTCGTCTTTATCACCAATTACACCATTGTTATAAAAATCATATTTAGCCGAACCAGCGCCATTAAAACCTGCTGTAGCATTTCTTGACCAGTTTGCTGCTCCACCATCTGCATTTGTTTTAAACCAATTTGTTGGAGGGAATGTAACTGCTGTATATGGTTCAGTAACAGGTCCTGGTATATAATTTTGAATTAACGCAAATTGACCTGAGCCAGTGTTATTAGATGTATTAACATCTCCACCACTTACACCAGTTATATTAACTGAAAAAGAATGTGCTCCACCTGTTGCAGTGTATGTACTTAGAGCAACTGTAGATGTAGCTCCACCGGCAATATTAACTGTTGTGTTAAATACTGATTGTGCAATACCATCTATATACGGAGTAATTGTTAATGAAGTGATAGGATTAGTGCCATTGTTTTTTATAGCAACAGAAGGTGCTATTGAATTGGCACAAGAAATTTCAGGCGCAACAACAGCAACAAATTTAGCATCGTTTGGTATTGATGGTTGAGCAGTTCTTTCTGCCTGCCATACTTTTTTATTTCCATCATCTTGAATAAAACCAACAAATGCCATTTGCGATTTATCAACTATGTATGATGGAATTGCACACGCTACAGTAAAAGTTTGAGTTTGACCAGCTGTCCAAGTTGTAGGTAATGTTGTTCCTACTTGAAGTGTAGGATAAGATTTTCTTACAACATCTTCAAAATCCTTTTCTCCATTGGTACCCGGAGCTACTAAAAAATTAATTTTACGCTCAACCAAACATAAACGATATACTAAAGCTGCACTTGAAGTGAAAGCTGAAGCTGCTGATACGGTTACAGATACAACTGCATTACTAAAAGTTGCATCCCATGTAGTTGACATGTTTATTGCAAATGGTGTTGTTGCAGCAGCTGCGTTATTAATTACAGTATTACTTACGTAAAAAGGGTGATTTGTTGTTGCGCCAAACAACCAAGTATGCTGCCCATCAAATTTACCCATTGGAGCCGAATTGATTCCGTTTGCAACAGTACTAGTTGCAGAATTTTGACTTTGGTAACCATAACCTGCAGCCTGGTAGCGCCAGTTAATTTCAGTAATGTTTGTTTGGTACAAAGACCAAGCTGCAGTTGGCGCCGATGGAATTGGCACTTGCCATTTTAATGCAATTACGTTGGGGTTTCCTGCTAATACAAGGTTTAAATTTGGATTAATAGATGCGCAAGGAGGACAGTTTTCGCCAGTAAACTCTTCATACAATGTTTTACGAGGCACTTGTGCAAAAGCCATATATCCAGAAACGATAAGGCTTAATGCTAGTAGATTTTTTTTCATGTGTTATTTTTTTTTAGTTATTGTAACAAATATAATAATGTTATTTAATATTTAATAAATTGTTACCCTACATTTAATGATTAGGCGTGTTAAAAAACAATCTATTATAATTTAGGATAATAATACTAAAAACAAAACAGCCTCCATCATTAATGATAAAGGCTGTTAAATTCTTAAACTAGAGTATTATTTAGATATCATCAGTTTTTTTGACACAACGCTTTTTCCGGTTTCAAGGCTAACAAAATAAACACCTGTAGCCAAATCTTTAGTGTCTATTTTATAACTATTAATTCCAGGCAATAGGTTAATCTGTTTTACATTGTATACCTTACCAATTACATCAATTATTTTAAAAGTTGCATCATCAATTGCCATATCTGATTTTATTGTTATTGAAGTTTCATTAGTTGCAGGGTTAGGAAAAATCGAAATCGTATTATTATCTCTGCTATTTGCTTTTATGCCGGCAGTGCTGGGCTGGGCCATATTAACATTATCAATAAACAAATTATTTCCGTGATCGTTTGTTACCTTAAATTTCACTAATGCGTTGGCGCTAGCAAAACCTGTTAAATTAATGGATGCAGTTGTCCAATCTGATGAAGCTTGAGCAGTGAAAGAGGTAGTTAAGGCTCCTACAGTAGCTAAATTTTGTCCCGCTTTATCAAAAACACTTGTCCATGTAGCACCGCAATCATTTGAAATTAGAACTTCTAATCTATCGTTCTCACCACTTTTTTGAGCATATGCGTAATCAAAAGATAATGTTGGTGTAGCTGTTCCACTTAAGTCTGAAGGTGGTAAATACAATTCATCTTGGTCACCAATTACTGCATTATTAAAAAAATCAAATTTAACACAGCCAATTTCATTTGGATTTCCGTAACTTCCGGTTGAAACATCCCTTCCAAAAGTAGGACCGTTGTTTGGATTTATCATTGTCCAACTTGCGGGCGGAAAAAGAGCTAATCCAAAATCTTGTACAACAGGACTACCTTGAAAATTAGACGCTACCAAATATTTAACCGAATTAGATTGAATGTTTAAATAATAGGGATTATTCATATTTAACGAATACGAAAAAGTATGTACACCATTAGTGGTTGGTGTTGTAACTGTATTTAACACTAATGTTGTTGTTGTATTAACTGCCAAATTACCCGACCAAGCTGTAGTTGCTCCTGCAATTCCATCAGTGTAGGGCGTTACAGTGAAAGATGTAAAAGGATTTGGACCAGTGTTTTTTAAAGTTATTGTCGGAGATATGGTATTTGAACATGTAACATTTACTTTTGCATCAACAGCAGTTAAAACATCAGTAGGAAAAGGGATTTTATCTAAACGCATGGCCTGTAATACATTTTTATTCCCTTCAGCTTGGATAAATCCTACAAATGCAATTTCATTTTTATTTCTTGTATAAGAAGGTATTGGGCAGTTAACCGTAAAGGTTTGCGTTTGTCCAGAAACCCAACTGCTATTCAATGCTATTCCGTTTTGAATAGAAGGAAACGACTTAATGGCTGCATCGTGAAATATTTTCTCACCGTTAGTGCCTGGAGCTGTTGCAAAAGTAATAGTTCTTTCAACCATTACCGTTCTAAATTTTAAAGAACTTGTGGCAGTGTAATTTTGACTTGCAGTAACAGTTACAGTCAAGGTAACCGCATTACAACCCGGATCCCATGAGCGAGACATAGCTATTGAAAAAGGAGACATTATAGCCTGTGCTGTGGAAATAACTCCGTTTGTGAAATCTCCAGCATGATTGGAAGAACCTCCAAAAGCAGTGAGTCCCTGCCCATCCATTCTGCTTTCAGGAGCAAAAGTTATTCCATAATAACTCATTCGGGCATTTATCTCAGCCGAATTAGTTCTGTAAAGCGACCACGTAGCGGTAGGCGCGCTTGGTATAGCTACTTGCCATTTAATTGCAATTACCTTTGGAGTGTTTGTAGAGGCAGCTAAAATAGCATTAACGCCTGGATTTGCAGCGGCACAAGGTCCGCAATTTTCACCTGTAAACTCTTCAAATAATGACATTCTGGGTGTTTGAGCAACTAATGATAAGCCCAAAATAAATAGTACAAAAAATAATACTTGTTTTTTCATTTAAGTAAGTTTTAGTTTAAATTATATATAATCAAATATAATAATTAAATAAGCTAATATCTTTTTTGTGAACTATTAAAATTTATTACTCTTTTTTTTAGCGCTGCAAATCACTTATTATAATTAATTTTGAGGTATTGATGCTCTTGGATAAAAAACTTGAAGGAATTTTTAAATTAAAAACGCAATCCATAAACCTTAACCAAAACCAATGGCTAAAAGGTTTAAACGGATCTGCATTGTCTTTTTTTATTGAATCGTTATATTGTTCAGAGAAAAAAAACTGCATCATTATTGCTTCAGATAAAGAAAAAGCAGCTTATTTACTTAATGATTTAACAAGTCTTTTGCCTAACGAAAAAGTATTATTTTTTCCCGAATCTTATCGTCAACCCTATCAAATAGAAAAAACAACCAACGCCAATATACAAGAAAGAGCCGAAGTATTAAATCTGTTATCCAAAGAAAATTTTAACGGTATTGTTATTTCTTACCCGCAAGCAATTGCTGAAAAAGTAACCTTAAAACAAAAACTTCATCAAAACACGTTACAGTTAAAAAAATCAGAAAAATTATCCATCGATTTTATATCCGAATTTTTATCGTCATATGATTTTGAACACGTTGATTTTGTATACGAACCAGGTCAGTTTAGTATCAGAGGTGGAATCATCGATATTTTTTCATTTGCTAATGAATTTCCATACCGAATAGAACTTTTTGGAAATGAAGTTGAAGCCATTAAAACATTTGATCCCTCTAGTCAATTATCAAATGCAAAATTTGATTTTATAACTATAATCCCAAACATAAACTCAGCTTTATTTAACGAAGAAAAAACCTTACTTCTTAAATATTTTAACCACGAAAATTCATTATTATTTTTAGAAGACGCCAATTATGCATTTGATATTTTTGAAAAAAAATATGAAAACGCACTAAAAGCCTACGAAAATTATAAAGGAGAAATTAAACAAACAGCCCCTGAAAAACTTTATGCCACAACTGATGAATTTAAAACCGCAACAAAAAATTTTAACTGTATTGAATTTGGAATAAAGCCTTACCTCTCCACATCAATAATTAATTTTAATCAAAAACCTCAACCTTCATTCAATAAAAATTTTGATTTACTAATTGCTAACTTAAAAGAAAACAAATCAAAAGGATTTGAAAATTTTTTTCTAACAGACAATGTAAAGCAAGCCGAAAGGTTAATAAGTATTTTTAACGATCTACTAGCCAAAGAACACCGTACATACGATTCATTAATTAATTATTTACATCTGGATATTCATGAAGGATTTGTTGATGAAGATTTAAAAATTGCGGTATACACCGACCATCAAATTTTTGAACGATACCACCGGTTTAAATTAAAAGAATTAAAACATAAAAGTGCAGAAGCCTTTACCATAAAAGAACTTTTAACGTTAAATCCCGGAGATTATGTAACGCATATTGACCACGGTATTGGACGTTTTGCCGGACTACAAAAATTAAACATTAACGGCAAAGAGCAAGAAAGTGTAAAACTACTTTTTAAAGATAACGATGCATTATATGTGAGCATACATAGTTTACATCGCATTAGTAAATTTAGTGGTAAAGAAGGCCATACGCCTAAAATTGACAAACTAGGTAGCGCCAGCTGGGCTTCTTTAAAATTAAAAACCAAGCGACATGTAAAAGAGCTTGCTTACGATCTTATAAAATTATATGCCGAAAGAAAATCAAAACCAGGCCATGCCTATCCTCCCGACAATTATTTGCAACACGAACTTGAAGCCTCGTTTTTATACGAAGATACCCCTGATCAAATCAAAGTAACTAAAGATTTAAAACAGGATATGGAAAAATCACATCCTATGGATAGGCTTGTTTGTGGTGATGTTGGATTTGGGAAAACCGAAATTGCCATTCGCGCTGCATTTAAAGCGGTGTGCGACAGTAAACAAGTTGCTATTTTAGTACCAACAACAATTTTGGCCTACCAACATTACAAAACATTTAAAGAACGTTTAAAAAATTTACCGTGTAATATTGATTATATTAATCGTTTTAAATCAGCAAAACAGACTAAAGAAACACTAACAAATTTAGCAGAAGGAAAAATAGACATCATAATTGGCACACATAAATTGGTGGGTAAAGATGTTAAGTTTAAAGATATAGGATTACTGATTATTGACGAAGAACAAAAATTTGGCGTTAGTGTAAAAGACAAATTAAAAACTTTTAAAAGTAATATTGACACATTAACGTTAACTGCTACCCCTATACCCCGAACACTCCAATTTAGCTTGATGGGAGCCCGCGATTTATCTGTCATTTCAACGCCACCTCCCAACCGTTACCCTGTTCAAACAGAATTACATAATTTTAACGAAGAACTTATTCGCGATGCCATAAGTTATGAAATAAATCGTGGTGGACAAGTGTTTTTTGTTCATAATAAAGTACAAAACATAAAAGATATAGCAGGCATTATTCAGCGCTTAGTTCCTGATGCACGAATTGCAATAGGTCATGGACAAATGGATGGCGACAAACTGGAAGACGTTATGCTAGGTTTTATGGAAGGCGAATACGATGTGTTGGTTGCCACAACAATTATTGAAAGCGGATTAGACATAAGTAACGCAAACACTATAATTATAAACGACGCTCATAATTTTGGTCTTAGTGATTTGCACCAAATGCGTGGAAGAGTTGGAAGAAGTACTAAAAAAGCATTTTGTTACTTATTGGCACCTTCGCAAATTATGCTAACCGGTGAAGCTCGAAAACGACTTAAGGCTATTGTTGATTTTAGCGATTTAGGCAGTGGCTTTCAAATTGCCATGCGCGATTTAGATATCCGCGGTGCAGGAAATTTACTTGGAGGCGAACAAAGTGGTTTCATTAACGACATGGGTTTTGATACCTACATGAAAATATTAAACGAGGCTATCGAAGAATTAAAAGATGAAGACTGGTACAAAAATTCAATCGACACAAATCAATCAGACGATAAATCAGTTTTTTCAAGACAATTTGTAAAAGAAACAGTTGTTGAAACTGATTTACCTTTA
>JBIJCO010000057.1:0-12558 GCA_044344665.1 Bacteroidia bacterium
GGTGTTAATTACACTTCAAATTCTGCCAATTCAAATAATTATACTTCATTAAAAAATTTATCTAGATTATCATTTTTGGCAGGAAATAAATTTACCTTTTTTAATAATCGATGGTTAACTTACTTATCAATTAGAGCTGATTATTTAAGCCTTGGTAAATTGCCTCTTACCGGAAATGTTTCAACTGAATTCAACCTTACCAAGAAAATAATACTAATGGCAAGCGCTGCAAAAATTTACAGGCAACCAACTTTAAATGAATTGTATTGGACGCCAGGAGGAAATATAAGTTTAAAACCCGAGCAAGGATTTAGCTACGATGGCACTATTGTTTACAAAAATCAAATTAACAACCTCCTGATTTATATTTCAGGAGCAGTGTTTACGCGTCAAATCGATAATTGGATTTTATGGACAGCAAGCGCCAATGGAAATCCCACTCCAATTAATCTTATGCAGGTTTGGAGCAGAGGTACAGAAACATCATGGCGATTTGAATACAAAAGGAATAAGTTAATCTATAAATTAAATTTTGGTACTGCTTACATCTTATCAACCACCCAACACATTAATCAGGAAAATAATAATTCATTGAATAAGCAATTAATTTACACACCCAGATATTCTGCTAACGCGGTTTTTTCAGTGAGTTATAATAAATTAGATGTTTGTTTTTATAACCAATATGTAGGATACAGATTTACTGCTAGCGACAATTCACAGTGGTTAAATCCTTACCAGGTTTCATCGTTGCGGTTAAACTATATTGTTGAATTTAAATACGCTCAGTTTATTTTATTTTCGGCATGTAATAATTTATTTAATACAGATTACAAAATTGTTTCCGGCAGACCAATGCCTTTAAGAAATTTCGAATTGGGCATTACACTTCAAAATAAATCAACATCAAAATAACAACTATGAAAAAAATAATTTTTATTACAGCATTAATTTTCGGTTTTAAAACTATTAAAACCCAAACACAAGTAGCAGATTTCGAAAATTTTTTATTGTCACCGAATTCAGCTTATAGTAACTCATTAAGTTTACCTTTTCAGTCTGCGGGTGCTTCGTTTCAATATAAATGGGGTGGAACATACTGGAGTGGGGGTTTTTCCTACACAAATAAATATGATTCTGCAACGGCAGGATTTACAAACCTATATGGCGTAAAACCATTAAAAGGCTATAATAATTCAAATGTATATACAGTTGCTCAAGATGGCGGAGTAATAAATTTATCTGCACCATCAAACACCGTTCAGGGTTTTTACATTACCAATACAACTTACGCTTATAAGTCTATGAAACTTGGCGATGCGTTTGCTAAAAAATTTGGTGGTGCTAGCGGTAATGATCCTGATTTTTTTAAAGTAACTGTTAAGGGTTTTAAAAATGGTATTTTAATAAATGATAGCGTTACCTTTTATTTAGCTGATTTTAGATTTGCAAATAACACGTTAGATTATATTGTTGATACCTGGCAATGGGTTAATACATCAACCCTTGGAAATTTAGACAGCTTAAAGTTCTTTATGTATTCCAGCGATGTTGGAAACTTCGGAATAAACACACCACTGTTTTTTGCATTAGATAATTTTACGAACACGTCCTCAACGGTAGGATTAAATGAGAATACAAATGTTTTAACTTTTAGTGTGTTTCCAAATCCGTTCAGTCATAGTTTGTCAATCGACCTTAAACATATTTCGGAGGAAACAACTATTTTGATTACCGATGTAACAGGAAAAACAGTTTATTCATCTCAGTTAAATCAATTAAACACAACTATTAATGTTGATGAATTGCAAGAAGGCATTTATTTTTTAGAACTCATTAATGGCACTCATAAATCAGTAAAAAAAATAATTAAAAATTAGAATGCAAGTTTTTAATTAAGCTACCTCTCTTTAAACTTAATTATTGCAATAAGGGTATTGAAATGAAAAAATGTAGTCTTCTGTTTTTTACGTTAATTATATTGAGCGCTTGCGTAAAAGATAAGCCTAAAGATAATATTCAGCCGCAAGTACAATTAACTACTGCCAAAAAAGTTTACATTATAAATGAAGGAAACTTTGGTTCCGCCAATGCTTCAGTTTCTTTATATGATTTGGGTAATGATGCGATTGTAGATAATATTTATAAGGTTCAGAATTCGGCAAATCCATCAATTGGCGATGTGGCCCAAAGTTTATCTTTTATAAATAATAAATTTTATTTAGTGGTAAATAATTCAGGGAAAATTATTGTGTGCGATAATCAGTTTAAAAAAGTAACGCAAATTACTAATCTATCTTCGCCTCGATATATTTTGCAGGTTACCAATCAAAAAGCCTATGTGAGCGATTATAATGGTAATTCTGTTAGTATAATTGATCTTAATTCAAATACAAAAACAGGCTCAATTTCGTGTAAGGGCTGGACGGAGAAAATGGCACTAATCTACAATAAAGCATTTATAACAAACATGAACAGTAACTATGTTTATGTTGTAAACACTATAAATGATTTAATTACAGATAGTATTTATGTTAGTTTAAATGCCGGTAGTTTAGTTATTGATAAAAACGATAAACTATGGGTTTTAAATAGCGGCAATAGTATAAACACTGTGAGTGGGAGTTTAACAAGAATTAATACTGTTACTAATCAAATTGAAACCTCATTTAATTTTCCGGCAAATAATTTTCCTAAAAATTTATGTATAAATAAAACTAAAGACACTTTATATTTTATTAATAAAGGTATATACAGAATGCCCATTTATGCATCGGCAATTCCTTCAACAGAATTTATACCAAACGGAAATAAGAATTTTTATGGACTTGATATTAACCCTACTAATTCTTTTATTTATACCTCAGACGCTATTGATTATGTTCAAAAATCAAATATTTATGTTTATGATCCTAACGGAAATCTCACAAAGAATTTTAAAGCAGGAATAAACGCTAATGGTTTTTATTTCGAATAAAAATTGGCATATTTGATTTGTTGATGGATGCTGTTAATATAATTTCCTTTGATGTGCCTTTTCCAGCCAATTACGGTGGTGTTATTGATGTTTACTACAAATTAGTGTGGTTAAAACAAGCAGGCATAAAAATCCATTTGCACTGTTTTAGTTATGGACGTTCAGTTGCTTCTGAATTGGAAGTCTTGTGCGAAAAAGTATACTATTATAAACGTAAAACAGGAATAGTATCAAATTTTTCATTGTTGCCATACACCGTAAAATCAAGGCAATCAAAAGAATTAGAAAAAAATTTATTATCGAATAATTTTCCAATTTTATTTGAGGTGTTGCATACTTGTTATTTGTTAAATGATGAAAGATTTAAACACCGAAAAAAAATATACCGTCATAGCAATATTGAACATTACTATTATCAGGAACTTTCTAAATCTGAAAATGATTTTTTAAAAAAAATATATTTAAAAATTGAAGCAAAAAAATTAAAACGTTTTGAGACTATTTTAAACTTTGCTGATGTAATTTTAGCCGTTAACCAAAAAGACACACAATATTTTAAAGTAAATTACCCAAAGTCTAAAATACATTACTTACCTAGTTTTCATGAAAATGAACAAATAACCTCATTACTGGGTAAAGGAAAATTTATTCTTTTTCATGGAAATTTAAGCGTTTCAGAAAATTATGAAGCCGCACTTTGGTTAATTAAAAATGTATTTTCCAAAATTAGTTATAAGGTAATTATTACAGGTTTAAATCCTCCTGAAATATTGTTTAATGCTAGTAAAAATTATAACCATATAGAATTAATTGCAAGTCCGGATAGTAAAAAAATGGATGAGTTAATTTCAACAGCACATTTACATATTTTATATACTAAGCAACCCACCGGTTTAAAATTAAAATTGCTTAACGTTTTATTTAAGGGACGATTTGTGATTTGCAACTCTAGCATGATATCCGGCACCGGTATTCAAGAAAATAGTTGTTTATTGTTTGCAAACGAGCCTTTAGAATTTATTAAAGAAATAAATTTTAGTTTAAATAAAGAATTTACACAGCTAAATTTTATAGAACGTCAAAATCAAGTTTTTGATTTTAATAATTTTAATAATTGCGCTCAATTAATAGAAATTATTAACGATTAATTTATCTAATTTAAATTTTTTACAAGAGTTTGTTTTTGGTTGCGAAATCAACTAAATCTAACGTATTATTAATTCCTGTTTTTTTCGAAATATTATATCTATGACCCTCAACCGTTCTTACACTTAATTCAAGTTCTTCGGCAATTTCTTTATTGGTTTTTCGTTGGCAAATTAACTTAATAATATTAATCTCGCGTGAAGTAAAAATAGCATCGTTAATTATAGTATTTGTTGCTGAATTTTTTTTAATCATATTAGCCATTGCTTCCGAAACTTTAGCGTCATAATAATGGCCAACAATATAGACGTTGTGGATAGCATCAACTAAACTATCAATACTGCATTGTTTTGGTAGAAATGCACAAGCTCCGTTTTTAATAAATTCATAAATAAAAGCATCTTCAAAATGCATGCTCAAGATAATAACTTTTACATCAGGGTAATTTAATTTAATTTTTTCTAAGGATTCTTTACCGTCCATAGTCGGCATTTCAATATCCAATATTACAATATCTGGTTTGTTGTTTTTTATTGCGTCAAGTAATTCTTTACCATTGTTCACATCAAAAATAACTTCAATGTTTTCATAATCATTTAATAACGAAATTATGCCTTGTCTTAATACTAAATGATCCTCGGCAATGCCAAGTTTTATTATTTTATTCATAGCGGAAATGGAATACTAAATGTGACAGCCGGATTATTTTGGTCTGTTGAATAATCTATAGTTGCATTTAAAATTAAAGTTCTTGTTTTAAGAGATTTTAATCCTAATCCTTTAGACTTCTCGGTTAATTCATTTATTTTTTGATTGCTTATTAAAATTCCATTATGGACGAAGCTAATAATCATTCTGTCATCTGAGCTTTCAATTTTTATTTTTAAAAAAGAACAGTCCGAGTATTTAATAAGATTGCTTGTTGTTTCAAGACAAATCCTGTAAATATTAAGTATGTCTTGTTTGGTAAATTTATTTAATTCGGTATCATTTATTTTGTTTTCAAATTCGGTAACTATATTGTTTCCGCTGTCAAGTTTAATTAAGTAATCTTCAAGAGACTTGGCTAGCCCGAATTTTGATAAAAAAGCAGGGATTAAATCTAGACATGATGTTCTTATTCCTTCAATTATTTTATCTATTAATTCAAGTTCAGGTTTAATATTGCTTTTGATTGGATTCTTATCGATATTATGTTTTAGCAAGACCAATAATGGTTTAATTTCATCATGAAGATTATTAACAATTTTTTCTTTTTGTTTTTCCTCTGCCTCAATGGTTGCTTTAATCATTTGTAATTCTTTTTCGCGCTCAATTTCTTTAATCCTTTTTTCTTTTAAGAGCATTTTTCTTTGGAAATAAATGATGAATAAAATTACCATGATGCCTAAAAACAGCGTTATTAAAACGCCTATAATGATTAGTAATTTTAATTCCGAATAGTTGTGGCTCATTATTTACGCTTAAAGTTTTTGATATTAGTCAATTTTAAAAATAACCATAAATTAAATTATAAAACATTAATTATTTACAATTACTGATATTTCGATGTGTGCATTTTTTGGCAGAGCATTAACTTCAACGGTTTCTCTTGCGGGATAATTAGCAGCAAAGTAATTTTTGTAAACATCATTAATTTTTGAAAAATATTTCAAGTTGGTAGTGTAAATAGTTGCTTTTGAAACATCACTCATTTTCATTTCTGCGGCTTCAACAATAGTTTTTATGTTTTCTAAAACCTGTTTGCATTCACTTTCAATAGAAACAGAATCAAGCGCCCCGTCAGTTTTTAAACCTATTTGACCAGAAACATACAACGTCCCTCCAATTTTAATGGCCTGGCTATACGAACCAATTGGCATAGGTGCTAGTTTTGTAAAAATAATTTCTCTTTTGTTTTTAAATTTAAATGCAAGCGTTATGGCGCAAATGCTTGTTAATACAATTATTGTATTTTTCATAATTAAATTTATTTTGTTTGTTGTGCAGGTGGGTCAAGTTTTGAAATGTCTGTAAAGCCTTTAATTAAAACATCTAGATCTTGTAAATTTGTATACACATTTGGTGTAATTCTTACGCCGTTTACTTTTTCAAGTATCATAGAGACTGTATGAACTTTTTGTTTTTCAAACAATCTAGCATCTATTTGTTGCGCCTGCCATCCTTCAAAACCAACAGTGGCTATTGCGCATGAGTAATCAGATTTTAAAGATGTGTAGAAATTACATTTCGGTAATTTAATTACTTTTTCGGCCCAATAATTTTTTAGGTATCGTAAACGGGCTTCTTTGCGTTTAGCGCCAATTAAATTATGAAAATCAACAGCAGTGCCAATTGCCATCTCTGAAGCGAATGATCGTGTGCCTAAACTTTCAAATTTTTTAATGTCGCTTCCGTCAGGTTCAACGGCAGAAAGAAGAGCCCAAATATTTTTGATTTTTTCTTTTTTAATGTAAAGTAAGCCGCTGCCAAAAGGCGCACTTAACCATTTGTGTAATGATGTTGCCAGATAATCTGCTCCAGTTTCTTCTAACGTAAAATTAATATGTCCGAATGAATGAGCTGCATCTACAATAACTTCACATCCTTTGTTGTGAGCCATGTCGGCAATTGCTTTACACGGAACAATATTTCCCGTCCAATTTATCATATGTGTGATATGTACAATTTTTGTTTTAGAGGTAATGGCATTTTCATAAAGTTTTACAATTGCTTTACTATCTTCGAGTGGTTGTGGAATATTAATCCATACTAATTTTATTTTATCGCGTTTTTCTCTTTGTTTCCAAGCATTCATCATGTTGGGGTAATCAAATGTACTTAAGACAACTTCGTCGCCTTCTTTTAAATTTAAACCAAAAATAATACTGTTTAATCCTTCGGTTGCATTTCTGTTAATGGCTAGCTCTTCGGGAAGAACGCCACAGAGGTTAGCTAATTTATTTCTTAAACCTTCTCTGCCTTGATCTAAAATGCGCCACATGTAATAACTTGGAGCTTCGTTGGAGTATTGGTAAAAACGAATATGAGCATCCTGAACCACTTTTGGTTGAGGGCTAACACCGCCGTTATTTAAATTTATAATGTTAGGAGAAACGGTATAACTTTCTCTAATCCAATTCCAGAAATCTTCGTTTTCGGCAGCCGCATCTGTACTTAGGTTTTCGAGTTTATTTAAATGTTTTTCTAATTGTTTTGCAAAAGGTAAATTAATTGATGAAAACAAATCAAGTGCAGAAACAGTACCTGCAGTTGCCATTAAAAAGTTACGACGATTCATTATAAATGATTTTTTATTAAAGTTAAAAAAGGAAAATTAAACAACAATAAAGCAAAGTTGGTATTTGTAATAATAAGTTTAAAATTTTACGCCCAAGTGTAAATACAAATGGGTACTATTTATGTAAAGTGAGCTAGCGCTGTAGTTTTCTTCAAAATAATACTGCGAGAAGCCATATCTGAAATTGAGCTCTGTATAAAAACTTCCTTTTAATCTGGTGACGCTATTTTTTTGCCAGCCTATAGTTGCACTTACATATGAGTTTAGTTTATTAATAATAAATGGGTTTCTAAATTTTAAATCTACTATGTCTTCTTTTTCCTGATTACCATTTTGACTTATCTTTAAATTAGCCGGTAATAAATATTTTAAATGGTAGCCAATCATAAAGTAAGGACTAAAAACGCTGTTGTTTTCGTGGTTAAACGAATATTTGAATTGGAAGGGTAAACCTAATTCGTTAATTATTAATGAATAATCGTAGGCAAATGTTTTGTCGTAAAGTTTTAAACTGTCGGGTTTAAAATAATATGATTTAAAATTTAAACCATGAATAAAATAATCAACCCCTATTAAAATAAAATTTTTATGTCCCCGATCAATTTTTATTTCTTTTTTGAAGCTAGCCATCAAACTCATTTTTTGTTTGGGATTAATGGCGTGATGTGTATTTATCGAATAAAAACCTAAAACAGGTCCAATTCCGAAACGCAAGCCAATCCCTTCGGTTTGTTTTTGTGCATTTAAAATAGTCGAACAGGTAAAAACCAAATAAAATGTAAGGGAGAAAAATACTATTTTATTTGTTTTTTTAACCATTATTTAATTTCGAATAACATTTGTAGCCGAGGCCTGAACTGTAGGCATTATAACAAGGTCATTTATATTAACATGGGCAGGGCGGTTAGCAACCCAGTAAATTGTTTCAGCGATGTCCTCCGGAGTTAGAGGTTGTAAACCTGCGTATACATTTTTTGCTTTTTGTTCGTCGCCATCAAACCTAACAATGCTAAATTCTGTTTCAACCATTCCCGGATTAATGGCGGTAACTTTAATATTGTGTGCTAGAAGGTCTATCCTCATGCCTTTATTTAGAGCATCTACAGCGTGCTTAGTAGCGCAGTAAACATTTCCGTTTGCGTAAACTTCTTTGCCTGCAATAGAGCCAATATTAATAATATGACCTTTTTTATTATCTATCATTAATTTTGATACAGCGCGTGTTATGTACAATAAACCTTTAATGTTGGTATCAATCATTCGCTCCCAATGGTCTATGTTTCCACTCTGAATTGACCCAAGTCCTGCAGCCAAACCTGCATTATTTATGAGCACATCAATTTTACAATTTTGTTCAGTTAAGGAGTTAATTGCTTTTTCAACTTCTTCGAGTTTTCTAATATCAAAGCAAAGACAAGACACATTAATTTTAAAATCAGTTTCTAATTTTAATTTAAGTTGGTTTAGTCTTTCCTCTCTTCTGCCGGTGATAATAATATTATGACCATTTTTTGCAAATTGTTCTGCTGTACTTTTTCCTATGCCTGATGTGGCTCCTGTTATTAGTGCTAACATATTTATTTATTAGAGTGTGCTAATTTACTGTGCTTATGACCGTATGCAAAATAAATAATTAAGCCAATGATTAACCATGCCGTGAAATAAAGCCAGTTTTTATATCCTAACTGTGAAAGCATATAAAAACAACTTAATAGACCTAAAGTAGGAATTAGTGAAAAATTAAATTTAAATGACATCACAGAAATTACTGCAAAACCCAAAAAGAAAAAATACATTGGAATTTTTGTAACAAAAGCGTTGAAAGATTCGAATTTTAAATAATAATCAAACCAAGATTTATTAAAAACATACAGAAGAAAACAGGTTAATAAAAACAAAGCGGGAATAATAAATTTAGAATTTACATAGGGAGTTTTAAATTTAGATTTAGGTGCGGTTGGGTCCATCCTTAATTTTAGAACTCCGGCACAAACCAAGCAAAAAGCAAATAAGGTGCCCGCAGAACATATATCTGTTACCATATTTATGTCAACAAAAAAGATTGGTAGCGCTACTAACACGCCTGTAAAAATTGTTGAGAATGAAGGTGTTTTGTATTTTGGATGAATTTTAGCAAAGGCTTTTGGTAATAAGCCATCGCGACTCATGCTCATCCAAATGCGTGGTTGCCCTAACTGGAAAACCAGCATAACACTTGCCATTGCAACAACTGCGCTAACAGCAATTATACCGCTAAGCCATTTAAGACTTTGAATTTTTTCAAAAACATAAGCCAATGGATCGCCAACGTTTAATTCTGTATAACTAACCATTCCGGTTATTACTAAAGCAATTGCAACATATAAAACAGTACAAATTAGTATTGAAAATAAAATTCCTCTTGGTAAATCGCGTTGTGGATTTTTACATTCTTCGGCAGTTGTAGAAATTGCATCGAAACCTATATAGGCAAAAAAAACTGCGCTAATTCCTTTAAGTAAACCGCCAATACCATTTGGTAAAAACGGATTCCAGTTTTTAGTGTCAATAAAAAATGCACCAAAAAAAATCACTATTAAAACAACTATAATTTTAATTAATACCATTATGTTACTGGCATTACGACTTTCTTTTATTCCTCGGTAAACTAACATGGTAATAATAACATTAATTAGTAAAGCCGGTAAATCAAAAATTAAACGGAGACCAAATAATTTTGGCGCTTGTCCGTATGCCACAAAGCCTTCTATTAAACCACTTGTTTGGCCGTTTTTTTGAATTTCATCAAGTGGGACACCTGCAATCAGCATGGAAGAGACTAATTCGTAATTTTTTTTTGCTGTGAAATAATCTAAGCAGAGCCATTCATTAACCGTGTAATTGGTTGTGTTTTTAATTAAGGAACTAAAATAATCGCTCCACGAAATAGCTACTGTTACATTACCTATGGCATATTCCATAATTAGTGCCCATCCAATAATCCATGCAAACAGTTCACCAAAAGCAACGTAACTATAAGTGTAAGCGCTACCACTAACAGGAATCAGGGACGCAAATTCAGCGTATGCAAAAGCTGCAAAACTACAGGCAATAGCGGTAAAAATAAATAGCATAATTACACCTGGGCCTCCATCTGCACTTGCCTTTCCGATGGTGGAAAAAATTCCTGCGCCAATAATTGCAGCAATACCAAAAGCAGTTAAGTCCTTTACCCCAAGATGTTTTGCCAAACTTTCATGTTGATTTTCTGTTTCAGCGTTTTTTAGAATTGTAGTTATAGATTTTTTTCTGAATAGGCTCATTTTCTGAGATGTAATTTGGTTTAATGGTTATGTAATTAAATATACTAAGTAAATTTTGATTAAGAAATTTGCTTATCAGACTTTTTTGAAACAGGAAGATAATATAATGCCGCTAGCAGAATAAAAATAACTGCTGGACTTCTATATCTAAAAATTGCGCCACTATTTGGTGTTGTGAGGCCAATTAATAAGCATAAGCCTAACGCAAACATAATAAATGCAAGAGGAGGGAAGTGATTTTTTTTATTTTGAAATAGTCCGATGATAATAATTATAATAGAGAAAATAATAAATAGATTTTCAAGTGAAGCTAGATGTTGTAAAACGCTTTTTGAATTATAAAATAATGGATAAAATAAGCTGTAATAATAGCAATTGTAAACAACTGCGATTATGTTTTTTGAATTGTAATTAAATTCAATATTACTACCACTTTTAGCTAGTTGGTAAACTAATTTATATTCGCTGGTGGTATCTTCATTTTTATTTTTATAGAGAGTGTCAGCTTGATGACTATGTTCCCAGTAAATAAACGGTACGTTTTTTTTTATCTTAAAATAATTAGGTTTGTTTTTTACTTTTTGCACCAAATTAGAGTCGTACTCTAAGCGAACAAATTTTACACTGTCTAATAAAAATATACCTCCTTTTGCCGCATCGGCAAATACTTTTTGGTGACTTAATGCAGCTTCAAAAAACGATTTCTTTTTTATTATAATTGACAATGTGTTTAAAGTTAAAGTTGCTGTTAGAAGGATAGCAATAAACACAACCGGCTTTCGGTTTACTTTTTTTGAATAATAAACCCAGTTGAATAAACTAAATAAAATTAACGCATAAATTAATAAGTAAGGTTTAAGTAAAGCCGAAATAAAAACTAAACACAATAGCCAAATAATTAACCCTATTTTTTTTTCAGAAGAAAAAAATCGTTTAAGTGAAAACAGTAAATTACCCAAAATAAAAATAACAATACCTTCTTTAAGCAGTGCGCCGGTGTAAAACCAAAGTGATGGTAAAAAACATATTATGAATAAAACATATATTTCTTTTCCTGTAAAAAAATCCTTTAAAGATTTATATAAATATGTTGTCCCAATAAAACTTAAAAAACAGCTGAATAGCGCGTGCACATAGTAAGAGCCAAAGGCTAGAAAATTTAAAAGAGCATGTATTCTTATTACAATTCTGTTGTCATTGTATAAATAATCTTTAATGCGGCCATTATCCCATTCAGTTGTATTTATAATATACTTATCATAAATAAAGGTTCCAGGTTCATCGTTTTGAAGACCAAAAATTAGTTTAATAAATTCTGTAAAATCTGAATAGGCTATACTGTTTATGATTTTAGCATCAGCAAAAAATTTACCCGAATCAAATCTTTCAATACCTCCGTAAAGTTTTTTGTAAATAACATAAAATACAGGAACTGCGATGACTTTGACGGCAAAAAAAACGCTTAATAATTTTGAATTTAATTTATCGTCTTTAAGTATATTAAAAAAATTATTTTTATAAATCAGAAATAAAAAAAGTAACAGATATGAAGTAGCTAATATCATGAGGTGTAAATTTCAAATGGTTTAATCTCCATAAAACGTTCGGGCGTTGAAAGTTCATTAAAACCATATTTTTTATACAGTCCGTGCGCGTCTTTTGTAGCTAGCATAAACCGACGCAATTTTGTAAGAGCTGGATAATTCATAATAAAGTCGATTAATTTTTTAGAAACACCTTTGCCCCTATAAGATTCAATAATAAAAACATCGGCTAAGTATCCAAATGTTGCGAAGTCTGTAATAACACGTCCAAACCCAATTTGTTGATCTTTGGTATACACACCAAAGCAT
>JBIJCO010000028.1:0-40132 GCA_044344665.1 Bacteroidia bacterium
GACAGTTGGCGCAAAACCAGAAAATTTAATTTGTTATATAAAACCTCAAAATACTATTTCGAAGTTAATTCAGAAACCGTTTATTACTTTTTTACAGCCTTTAAATTGGATTCCACGAAATCCTTTTAAAGATGCAGAATAATTTTGAGCTGAAAGCAAATAAAAAAAGCGGAGCTATGTTTTAACTCCGCTTAATTAAATAAAAAATAATTAGCCTAAATCAAATTTTATTCCTTGAGCTAAAGGTAAAGAATTCCCATAATTAATGGTATTAGTTTGTCTACGCATATAGGTTTTCCATGCGTCAGATCCGCTTTCTCGTCCGCCACCGGTTTCTTTTTCACCGCCAAAGGCCCCGCCAATTTCTGCCCCGCTCGTTCCTATATTTACATTGGCAATTCCACAATCGCTTCCGGAGGCACTTAAAAATAATTCAGCTTCTCTCATATTTAATGTCATGATGGCGCTTGATAAACCTTGAGGTACACCATTTTGCATAGCAATCGCTTCATCTAGTGTTTTATATTTCATTAAATATAAAACTGGCGCAAAGGTTTCATGCTGCACAATGGCCATGTGGTTTTTTGCTTCGGCAATAGCTGGTTTAACATAACAACCACTTTCAAAACCTTCGCCTTCAATCACACCGCCGGGCACAATAATTGTACCTCCCTCTTTGTTAATACTTTCAAGCGCATTTAAATAATTTTTTACAGCGTCTTTGTCAATTAAAGGTCCTACATGATTTTTTTCATCTAAAGGATTGCCAATTTTTAATTGCGCGTAAGCTTTTACTAGACTGTCTTTAACTTTTTGATAAATATTCTCATGAATAATTAATCTGCGTGTTGTAGTGCAACGTTGACCAGCGGTTCCTACCGCGCCAAAAACTGCTCCTACAAGAGTTGTATCAAGGTCGGCATTTTCAGTAATAATAATGGCATTGTTACCACCTAATTCCAAAATGCTTTTACCGAAACGTTCGGCAACTTTAGCGCCTACAACTCTTCCCATTCTTGTTGATCCGGTAGCAGAAATTAAAGCTACGTTAGCGTCTTCTGTTAAATATTCTCCAACTTGAGAGTTACCGTTAATTAAACAAGAAATCCCTTCGGGTAAATTATTTTCGGCAGCAACTTCATTCCAAATATGTTGGCAGGCAATAGAGCATAATGGTGTTTTTTCGGACGGTTTCCAAATACAAACGTCTCCGCAAATCCAGGCCAAAGCTGTATTCCACGACCAAACAGCAACCGGAAAATTAAAGGCGCTGATAATTCCAACAATTCCTAACGGATGCCATTGTTCCATCATTCTGTGATTTGGTCTTTCGCTATGTAATTGCAGTCCATATAACTGACGAGATAAACCAACTGCAAAATCGCAGATATCAATCATTTCTTGTACTTCGCCTAAGCCTTCCTGATAAGACTTGCCCATTTCATATGATACAAGTTTACCAAGGTCTGCCTTTTTTACACGAAGTTTTTCCCCAAACTGACGAACATATTCGCCACGTTTTGGTGCAGGAATCCCTTTCCAGTATTGAAAGGCTTCTTTTGCCGATGATATAATTTTCTCGTAATCTGCTTTGGTTGCAGTTTTTATTTTACCTATTAGTTTTCCGTCAACCGGGCTATAGGATTCAATTAATTCGCCGCTTGCAAACCAGTTTTTTCCGGTAGAGCAGCCTTCATTTATTTCTTTTAAGCCAAGAGATTTTAAGATGTTTTGCATATATAATAATTAGAAATATAAAGGTAAATTTTAAATGCCCATGGTGCAAATAAATTAAGTTATGTTTTGATTGTTGTTAAATGATTATCCTCATATACAGGAGGCTGATTTATAATGTACTTTATAGTTTTTTAATATATTCTAAAAATAAATAAAGCGCTTTGTTTTTTTCGTTATTTAAGTGATAATCTATTCGTTCGGTTAAATAGGTTAAAGTTTCTGATTTAGATAAATTTTTGAAAATGAAATCTTCATTAACAGCTGCTTCTATGTTATCAACTCCAAATTTTAAAACTGAATTAAATTCATTAACAAATGTGCTATTTAGTTTTTTAGTGCTTACCCAAGCGGCAAATACAAAGGGTAAATTCGTAAATTTTTTCCATTCTTCCGCCAAATCAAATTCGTATTTAAAATTACCATTTAGCTCAAAGGTTCGGTCGCCTATTACAACAGCTGCATTTTTATCTGAAATATTGTTTTCAAAACCGGGCTTGGCATCAATATAATTCACATTTAATTTCCAGAAGAATTTAAATAAGATTTTTGTGAGGTTTATGGATGATTTGGATTGATAATCCAACGTAACACTTTCTATTTCGTTTAAAGACACTTGACTATATAACTTCACGCTATCAACTTTGCCATTGGCGCCAATGCAATAATCGGTTTCAATAAAAAAATCATCTAATTCTATTAGCAGAGCTACCGGTACTAGCGCTAAATCAACCTGATTAAATTTAAGTTTTTGGGCGCAAATGCTTGGAATGTCTTCTTGTAAATCTATGCCATTAAATAACGAGCTACGCTTTAATGCCCATTTAAAAGGTAACGTGTTTGTGTAATTAACTATAGATATTTTAATCAATTTATACGTATTGGTGTGTAAAAATAAACAATATAACTAAATTCAAATTTTTATATTTGGACTTAAGTTATGAGTGATAATAAATATCAATTAAGAGGTGTTTCAGCTGGTAAAGAAGACGTACATGCGGCTATTGCAAATATTGACAAAGGTTTGTTTCCAAAAGCTTTTTGTAAAATAGTACCTGATGTTTTGACAGGTAGTAATGATCACTGTATAGTTATGCATGCAGATGGTGCAGGAACAAAATCATCTTTAGCCTATATGTACTGGAAAGAAACAGGCGATTTAAGCGTTTGGAAAGGCATTGCTCAAGATGCGGTAATAATGAATGTAGATGATCTTATTTGTGTTGGGGCAACCGACAATATATTATTATCGTCAACTATTGGAAGAAATAAAAATTTGGTTCCTGGTTCTGTTATTTCTGCTATTATAAATGGTACGGAAGAGGTGCTTAAAAATTTACGTGAACATGGGTTATCAATTTCTTCAACCGGAGGAGAAACTGCAGATGTAGGAGACATTGTGCGCACCTTAATTGTTGACAGTACCGTTGTTTGTCGTATGGAACGAGAAAAAGTTATTTCTAATGACAGCATAAAATCAGGAAACGTAATTGTAGGATTGTGTAGTTATGGAAAAGCTACTTATGAGAATGAGTATAACGGTGGGATGGGCAGCAATGGTTTAACCAGTGCCAGACATGATGTGTTTAATAAACTTTTGGCAGGTAAATTTCCTGAAAGTTATGACGCTGCCTTACCTGAAAGTGTGGTTTATACCGGCAATTTAGGTTTAACTGATAAGGTTGATGTTACTTATACCGATATTGATTTAAAAATTATAAATACAAAAATTGATGCAGGAAAATTAGTATTGTCGCCTACCAGAACATATGCTCCTATTATTAAAAAAATAATTTCACAAAATGATATTGTTATTAATGGCATGGTTCATTGCAGTGGTGGGGCACAAACAAAAGTGTTACATTTTTTAAATGAAGGTTTGCATGTTATTAAAGACAATTTATTTGATGTACCGCCATTATTTAAATTGATTCAAGAACAAAGTCATACAGATTATCAGGAGATGTACAAGGTGTTTAATATGGGTCACCGAATGGAAATATATACTGATGAAGTATCAGCTCAAAAAATTATTGCAATAAGTAAAAGTTATAATGTAGACGCAAAAATTATTGGCAGTGTTGAAGAAGCTGAAAGTAAAAAACTAACTATAACATCTCAGTTCGGAACATTTGTGTATTAAAGCGCGATGCAATTTAATTGTTTCCCGTTTGCGGTTATTAAGTACTTTAAATTATCGTTAAATAAATTTATAATTAATGGTAAAGTTGACGAATTAATTGTTTTGAGTGTTTGATTATCTCTGTTAAATACAACTAATTTTAGCCTAGAAGAGTTAAGAGAAATAAGCAAGTTTGTAAAATCGTCATTGTAGCAAGTTGTTTCAACCAGATTATCGTTAATGGTTTTAACAAACAGCATGTTGCCGTTTAGGTTAAACGCTGAAATCTCGTTCTTTTTTGTAATAACCATTGATTTTGATTGAATACCATTAGGATTACAAAATAGCGCTGTTCCTGAATCAATTTTTAAATCAAAATTGGTTGTTGTTTTTATATCAGAAAATGAAATTTTTTGCAATTGACTTTGTTTGCTGTCAACAAAAAATAAAAAACTTGAATTAATATTATTAGAGGCATCAATAAAAAAATCACTACAGTTTTCAATAGTTTTGTTTTTAAATCCAATTCTGCCTTCTCCTTTGCGGCTAAATGCATAAATTTTACCTGTAATGTCAACAGCAACCAAGTAATCACTTAAACCAACTTTGGTATATTTAATTGGTAAATTAATTTCATTATCTGTTTTGTAAGGTTTAAAATTTTCTTGCTTAATGCCATAAATTGTATAGTTATAAATGGTTTTGTTTTTACAAGCAATAAAAATTCTGTAATCTTTATCGTTGTCGTAATCAAGCAAACTTAATTCTGAAGTTGCCGGTGCCGGAAGTTTAATAGGATATCCTTGCACATAGTTTCCGTTGCGGTCAATTAAGTGCAGATAATTTTCAGAAGAAAACAGCAATTGGTATTTATTATTTTTAAAAATATCTACCGTATAAATTTTTGATTTTATTTTTTCATTTATTACTTTTTTCCATAAAATTGTTCCTTTTGCATTAATAAGATAACAATTGTTTTCCTCATCTTGTAGAGCAATTTCGTTTTCATTAGTGATATGATTTTTAAATAGGGCCGGCTGCATATTACATGCATTATCTAGGTTTAAGGTCCAGAGTGTGTTTTCTTCGTTAGTAGAGGATGTGTTTTCATTTAGCAATTGAATACGAAATTTTAAATTGTTGTTGTTGTTACTTAATGCAAATGAAAAATGTTTGAATGTATTAAATGCGTTTTTTTCGTTTGTTTTTTTGAAGTTAAAAAATCTATTGACTCTGTTGTTTAAGTAACTTGGACTATTGTAAACTAAATAATTAAAATTTTCGGTTATGTTTTGGTGTTTATACTTTACAAAGCTTTCATTATTTTTTAGCAGAGATTGATTTTTAATAGTTGAAATAAGATTATTTAAGTTGGTATAGTTTTCTGAAAACAATACATATGAATTATACAAAACCGCAAAGTTTGTTGCCGTGCAATTAAAATTATCAAATAATTTAAAAGGTTTATTAATTCCGTTCGGTATAAGTTTGTAAAAACAAACAGAATCATAAGTAAATATAGAATCACTCATATATTTTAGATGTTCTTTAGCCTTTGATAAATCATTAACTTTTAACCCAGTATAGTTTT
Source organism: Bacteroidia bacterium (assembly GCA_044344665.1). Lineage (GTDB taxonomy): Bacteria > Bacteroidota > Bacteroidia > B-17B0 > Aurantibacillaceae > Aurantibacillus. The sequence continues at coordinate 5,448 of JBIJCO010000028.1, forward strand.
GGTTATGCGTTTCTGTTTCAAAATTAACAAGGTGGTTGGTTGCATTATTATAAAACTCTTTTTCCACGTTGTATAATGCGCTATCGTTAATTTTTTTCCAGTAGTTTGAATTTAAATTTGGTTTAATGAAGTTTAGTTTAGTAGTTAAATTTTCAAACGAACTAAATCCAAATGCCTCCATGTAATTTATGTTGGCCGGTAAAATGCCCATGAAATTAAGATTTTGGGGCTCTTGTTCCATAAAAGCGAAATTAACATCGTTACTGTCTGGAATTAGAAAACCGTTTATTTTTATTTGAGAAGGCTCAATGTCCATGTTACCGTAGGAAACACCCTTGTTGCATATCAAAGACAGATTTAGTTTATTTGAGGCATTACTATTTAAATAATTAGCATGATTAACAAAAACTGAAACTAAATTATTTTCTTTTAGGTTACTTTGGAAATTTAAAAACGCTTTGTTTTTTTCAATTTTTATCGTTTTTTCATCTAAGGCAATATCTATCATATTGTTTGAGTTAGATATTAAAACTATGCCTGATTTTAATGTTAGGTAATAATTATTTTTTTTTGAAAATGAAAATTGGTAAACGTTGCTATGAATTTTGGTTTTAAACGTGTTTTCGAATTCTTCCTTAATTAAATTGTTATTTCCAGAAGTTTTAATATTAAAGGCTGCAATCCAACTGAAGTTATCATCGTAAAGCGCGAAATGAATGGGGTTATTACTTATAATTTCTTTTAAATTATTATTTGTCGAAAAAATTGAATCAAACGAATTTAGAGTATTGCAAAATTGATTGATGTCGCCAAAACCTTTAAGTTTATCAACTATTAAGCTTTGCGAATTAATTTTTTTATTCAGCTCAAAAAAATTAGTTGTGTTTAAGTACAAGAGGCAATTGTCAGGTAAAAAAGTAAGCGCGCTTACCGTTGGTTTTTTGCTATTTTTTAAATGAAGGTAGGCCAGTGTTCCTGCTGTAATTCCTATCAGTAAAAAAACAGAAAAAATTATTTTTTTGAAAACATTCACGATAAACTAATCTACAAAAAACCTTAAGCAATTATTCTGGTAAAACACTGAGTTTTAAATAATCACCTGTGTATTACTCAATATTTAATTTTAGTTGTTCAGGTAATAATTGAAAAGTTAAACGATGAATAGGTGAAACCCCATACTTACTTATGGCCTCACGATGTTTTTTAGTAGGGTAGCCCATATTGGTGTTCCAATAATATTCCGGGAATGAAAGCGCCATTTTTTTCATATAATCATCTCGGTATGTTTTTGCGAGAATACTTGCAGCAGCAATGCTCATAAATTTTGAGTCCCCTTTAATAATGCATTGATGATTGATGTTCTGGTAAGGGTTAAACCTATTGCCATCAATTAATAGTAATTCCGGTTTTTGATTTAGTTCTGTAATAGCACGATGCATGGCTAAAAATGAAGCGTTTAAAATATTTATTTTATCAATTTCGTCATGCGAAACACTGCCAATAGCCCATGAAATAGCTTTTTCTTCTATTTCAGGCCTGAGGTTGTATCTGTCGTTGTCACTTAGTTTTTTACTATCGTTTAGCCATTTATTTTTGTAGTTTTTAGGTAAAATTACTGCCGATGCATATACTGGCCCGGCTAAACAACCTCTTCCGGCTTCATCGCAACCGGCTTCAATTAAGGTTTTATTGTAAAATTGTTTCAGCAATTAAAAAAATCAGTTTAATTTGTTGAGACAATTATTAATTGCATTGAAATCTGGCAGTTCGCCTGCGTTTTCTAGTATTTCGCTGTATTGAATTTTACCGCTTTTATCAATAACAAACGCAGCTCTTTTACTAACGCCTTTCATGCCAAATACAAATTCATTATAAAGGCAATTATAATCTTTGGATACAGTTTTGTTAAAGTCGCTTAATAAATCAAAGTTTAAGTTTTGTTCTGATTTAAACTTTGCAAGGGTAAATAACGAATCTACCGATATGCCGTAAACAACTGTGTTTAAATTATTGTAAATACTGTAATTATCTCTAATACCGCATAGCTCGGCAGTACAAGTGCTTGTAAAAGCTAAAGGAAAGAAAAGTAATAAAACATGTTTTCCTTCATTGTCGCTTAATGTAATTTCTTTTTTATCGGTATTAAATAATTTAAAATCCGGAGCTTTAGTATTAATTTCCATACTTAGTAATGTTTTTGTTAAAGAATTAAAGTTTAAACAATATTACTTTTAATTCGTTTACAAAGTAATTTATATTTTTGCACAAAATAAAAACAAAAAAAAATAAATATGTCAAGTTTAGTAGGAAAAAAAGCTCCTGTATTTAAGGCAGGAGCGGTAGTTAACGGAGGAGAAATTATTGATAATTTCTCTTTAGATCAGTTTTTAGGAAAAAAACACGTGGTGTTTTTCTTTTACCCTAAAGATTTTACATTTGTTTGCCCAACAGAATTGCATGCTTTTCAAGAAAAGTTAAGTGAGTTCGAAGCTAGAAATTGTGCAGTAGTTGCTTGCAGCACTGATACCGAGGAAAGTCATTGGGGTTGGTTACAAATGGATAAAAACTCTGGAGGAATTAAAGGTGTAAAGTATCCAATTGTAGCTGATACTACAAAAACCATTGCTTTAAATTACGGAACATTATTTGGAGATTACGATGTAAATGATAACGGGGATTTAGTTGCTACAGGTCCAATGATTGCTTTTAGAGGATTATTTTTAATTGATAAAAATGGTGTGGTTCGCCATCAATTAATTAATGATTTACCTTTAGGTAGAAATGTAGACGAAACCATAAGAATGGTTGATGCCTTACAGTTTTTTGAAGAGAACGGAGAGGTTTGTCCTGCAAATTGGACTAAAGGTAGTGAAGGCATGAAAGCAGATCATAAAGGGGTTGCCTCTTATTTGAGTAAGCATTAATAATTATTTTATATCAAAAAAAAAGCGAACAATTTGTTCGCTTTTTTTTTGGTAATTATTTTAGGTTATTTTGAAATGGTCACATGACCAACATATTCATGAAGTTTATTATTATAATCAGATAAAATGACTTTATAAGCATAAACATCAATTTTATCTTCCACGGATTTGCTTTTCACGCTACCATCCCATCCTTTTGTAATATCATCGCTATAAAAAATGGCTTCTCCCCAACGGTCAAAAATCCACATTTTAAATGTTTTTATACCAATACCTTTTCCATAAAAGATATCGTTCTTGCCATCATCGTTTGGCGTGAAAGCATTAGGTATATAAAAGGTTAACTCAGGCATAATTTCTACAAGTCGGGTTGTAGTGTCTTTGCAACCAAATTCATTTCTAACAGCCAGAAACACATTATAATTTCTTGGAATATCTGTATTATAATAATGTTTTGGGTTTTTGGTAATAGAGTCTGTGAAATTATCGCCATCGTTAAAATACCAATGAGAGGAAATTTGACCTACAGAAGTATTTTCAAATGCGATAATTGGACTAAATAAATTGCCTTCTTCTCCATACCAGTTAAAGCTTGCATAAGGTTTTGGGAATACTTTGATAAAGTTACTTTTAACTACGCTATCCACACAGCCGCTATCTGTTGTTACTGTTAATTTAATTTTGTAATAGGCAATTTTTATGTTTGAGGTGTTAGTAAAGCAAGATTGAAATGTAACATTAGGTTGATACGAAACATCTGAGTTGTTATTTCCGTAATCCCAATCCCATTTAATGTTTTTAGCTGGCCCGGTTATAGCCGCTGTGTTGTCTGTAAAATTAACGCACAAAGTAGGACATCCTTCTTTTTTTGTTGTTGTAAATGTAGGAGCGGGGCTATAATTAACAAATATATTTTGGGTAATATTGTTTAAACAGCCTTTTTCGGAAGTAAGGTATAAATTAATCGGTTGTATTCCACCCACAGAAGTTAAAAAATTTACCGTGTTTCCAAAAGCTTCAAAATTAGTTGGGTTATTATTCAAATCCCAATCATATTGTGTAATTATTGAACTGTAAGGCAACTGAGTTGCTTTTAAGATTGTTTTTTTTCCTGCGCAAACTTTCGAATAATTAAAGGATGCATAAGGTTTTTCCCAAACTTCAACAACTTTTCTCGCTGTATCATAACAACCAGCAGCCGAAGTAACTGTTAGTGTAACAATATAGTTTCCGGCTGCCGCATAACTATAAGAAGTTAGTGGGCCCGTGTTAATTAAATTAGTGTTTGCGTTACCATAATCCCATGCGTAATTTATTATACTGCCACTTTGAACGTTTGAATTAGAAGCATCCATTAAGTTAGGTTGGTCGTTAACACATTTATTAGTGTGATTAAATAATGCTGTTGGTGTTGGATGTACCCAAATGTTTTTTGTGATTTGATTGCTGCAAGTTAACGTGCTATTTGGCGCTGTGTAAACGGTAAACGTTACTGCGTTGTTCCCCCAATTGGTAAATGTATTTACACAAAAATTATTATTATTGGAAATTTCGGGAATATTATCATTATTAAAGTCCCATGAAAATAAAGAAAATGGATTTCCATTACCATTACTGTTGTTTGTTAAAGTAGAGTTATAACCGAAACATGCAGAGTCGGCCGTGAAATCAGGAGTAGGTATGCTATAAACAACAACTGGTTTAACTATTGCATCAATACAACCATTTGATGTGGTTACAGAGAGTGTGGCTTGATAACTTGTATTTAAGGTAGAATTAGTTGAATTAGTATACGTATAGGTTGGGTTTTGTAAATTGGAGTTACCCCCGTTACCCGCATCTCCAAAATTCCAGTTCCATGCAGCAATATTACCTGTATTAAAATTTAAAGTTGTATTGGCATAACCAAAAAATGAAGTAGCTTGATTAAAACAAACTTCTGAAGCGTCAAAGTTTGGTATAGCATGGCCATAAATGGAAATAACTTTTTGTATAGTGTCCTTGCAGCCGGTAGATGCGGTTGCGATTAAATTCACAGAATAGATTCCTGGCGCTAAATAAGTATTTGATGGATTTTGTAAAGTAGATTCAATAGAAAAATTATTATCAAAATCCCACTCCCAATTTGTAACTGCTCCAATAGGTGTTGTTGCGTCTGTAAATGTGACAGCTAATCCTGAACAAACATTATTGGCGTTAAAAGAGGCTGTTGGCGCAGTGTAAATTAATAAGGTTTGTGTTGCGGTTGCTGAACAACTATTATTGCTTATTAATGAGAGCGTAATTGTTTTTATACCTGGTGTAGTATAATTTAAATTGTTTGGTGTAACAAGAGTACTAGTGGGCGGCGCGGCCCCAGCTCCAAAACTCCAATTATATTGATTTATGATTGAAGGTGCGTTAATTGAAGAGGTGTTAACTACAGAGATTGCTGTATTAGCGCAATTGTTTGCAGCACTAAAAGCTACAGTTGGCGTTGCGTGCACCGTTATGTTTACTAATGCTGAATCTTTACAGCCATTATTAGTAATTCCAAGCAATTCAACTGGATATACACCATCATTTGGGAAAATATTACTCGCAGTAAAACTTGTATTGTCTGGTATATTGTCGTTGTTAAAATCCCAAAACCAATTAGTGAGTGAACTAGGCGGCGCTACCGAACTGTTATTAATGAAATTAGAAAATAAGCCTTTACAGACGGGATTTGCAGTGAATGAAATTAAAGGTTTTGGGAAAATGCTAACTGTTTTTGTTAGCGTTCCGCTACAACCAACATTGGCGAAAGCAAATAAATTAACTGTATAAATTCCTGCAGCATTAGGGAATGTAAATGAAGGGTTAGTTAAGGTTGATGTGTTTGGAGAAGCGCTGCCTGCTGTCCAAGTATAGCTCATTTGAATACCGGCTAATGTTGTACTGTTGACGACATTTACAGTAGGTGTGTTTTGGCAATTTGGTATAAGTGTGAAATTTGGTGTTGGAAATGGATGTACAGTTATTGTTTGAATGCTAGTGCCTGGGCAACTATTACCGTTAGTCACTGTTAATGAGGCTGTATAAGTTCCAGGACTGGGGTAAACATAAGTTGGGTTTTGTTGAGTTGAAGTATTACCATTACCAAAATTCCATTGCCATCCGCTTGAAACAGGTGAAGTGTTCGAAAAACTTATGGCAGTTCCTAAACAAACAGCGTTGGATGGGGTATTATTTGTATAACTCGAAGTAAGGGAGGGAACTATATTTAATGTGGTGTTATTAATTCCGCAGGCGTTAGAGTATGTAATTACAGCGGTTGCAGGCCCTACCGCGGTAAAAGGTTGAATTGGTCCAGTCCCGCTTGAAGGTAAACCAATGTTAGGATTGGTATTTGTCCATGAAACACCATTAGGTACTGGTATTAATGAAGTTTGTTGCCCATTGCAAACATTCAAAGGAGCACCATTAACCACAGACGGAGGTATTGTGAAATTTACAGTTAATGGAAACATACCGCAACCATCTTGCGTGAAAACATTATTACCACTTACAATTGTAAATGCCAAAGGAACACCTGCAGGTAAGTTAAAATAATCATAAACAACCCAATCATTATAGGTGTTTTGCTGACCAGGGCAACCTGTTACATAAGTAACTGGGGTAACACAACCTGGTAATTGACCGAATGGCACATTTATTATTCCAAATGCCGGAGATTGTGTTTGAGAAGTGGTAACACCGTTAATTGTTAAATTTATGGTCATGTTGGTTGAGTTAACACTTGCTGTCCCATGCCAATGCTCAACAAAAATCCTGAGATTACCATTACAATCTACACAATAAGCAACCTGAACTGAATGAGCATTAATTACATTCACAAAACTGGCCAACAGAAATAACAAAATATAAAAAAAACGTTTCATTAAAAATTTATTTGGACCTTGAAGATAGGATTTTTTTTTAAGCGAAAAAATGAGTTTTAATGAATTAATGATTATTTAAAATAAATAATTGCTGTCATTCACTCAATGTAAGAGTTTATTAATTTATGATTGTGTTTTTATTATTTTTTTTGAGTATTTCAGATTACCGTCATTTTCTATGATGACCACATAAATTCCTGCTTCTAATTTTTGAAGCTGGATGAGGTTTTTATACTTTTCGTTTAGAATCAATTTACCCTCGCTGTTAATTAATTTCACCATTAATTTTTGTTCATCTACAACACACAAATTGTTAATATTGATAAAGTCTTTAAATGGGCTTGGATAAACCGAAAAACCGCAAATCTGGTTTTCTGTTTCTTTAATTGAGGTACAAAGGTTAACGGTTACATAAGTTGAATCAGAATTTTTGCAATTTTGATTATCTATTATGGTTAAGAGGTAATAGCCTTGATTTACCGCACTAGAGTTATTTATGAAAGGATTTTGGAGGTTAGAATTAAACCCATTTGGTCCCACCCAACTATATTGCTGCGAGGTGCTTGATGTTAAATTTATGGCACTACCCGAACAAACCGTAAAATTAGCCGAAATTGTTAAGCTTGGCAGCGCATTTACGGTTACAAAAACGCTTGATGTGTTTGAGCAACTAAATGTATTTGTGATGGTTAAAAAATAAACTCCCGAATTAGTTAATGATGAGTTTGGAATTACAACATTTTGTGAATTGCTTGTAAAACCGGCGGGCCCGCTCCAATTTATTGCGTTTGTAGAATTCGTGTTTAATTTTATGCTGTCACCTTGACACACAGAACTTGTTGTATTTATTATGGATATAGGAGAAGGGTTTACTGTAATGGTTAATATTCCCGAATTACTGCAACCTCCAGTTGTATTAATGATTAGCGAGTAAAGCCCTGAGTTGATCGATGAAGCGTTATTAATAATTGGATTTTGGATTGAAGCATTAAAACCAGACGGACCAAACCATTGATAAGATGCACCGCTTATAGAGTTTGCAGATAAGTTTAAAGAATTTCCGTTACAAGGTAAATTAGTTAAAGTTGGATTTACAGCAGGTTGAATACAATTTTTAAAAGTTGTAACATAACAGTCCATTCCTCCGCCATTGTTAGCTTGAAAATAAGCATTTGATCCAGGATTTAAAGTTGGATAGCCCAACGATTGCGTATAACCAACGGCATATATTTTTGAAGAGTTGCAATGTAGACCGTACACATAATCATTTGATGAGCTGCCGAGATAACTGCTCCAAAGACAAGTTGAGCTTGTGTCAAATTTTAAAAGTATACCGTCGTAAAATCCGCCATTGTTAGGTTGAAAATAAGCACCATTACCAGGATTTAGAGTAAGTAAATTAGTTGAGTTGCTATAACCTCCGATAAAAATATTATCACCATCGCTGAATATACTGGTAAGATAATCTGCATTATTGCCACCAAAATACGTTGACCAAACCATATTATCGTTTTGATTAATTTTTGTAATGAAGCTATCTGTAAATCCATTATTATTTGCTTGATTAAAGCTATTACTACCTGGATTAAATAAAGGTAGATTGGTAGACGTTGTAGAGCCCGCAAGCCACAATGTGTTGTTATTTATGGTTAGCGAGTTTATTTTGTCATAATTGGCTCCTCCGTAATAAGTTGACCAAAGTAGTGAGCCGGATAAAGAAAATTTTGAAATAAATGCGTCATAGCTCCCTGACAAATTATTCTGAAAAAATCCGCCGTTGTTTAGTGTAACAAAATTAGTGGAGTTAGTATAACCACTTACATAAAAATTATTGCCACCAGTTCTAATGCCGGTAATTAAATCGTTATTGCTGCCTCCTATAAATGTTGACCATGATAAATTATTTAACGCGTTAAATTTCATGATAAACCCATCATTACCATTATTATAATTTTGGAAAAAACTTCCGGCGTTTAATACCGGAAAATTTGGTGAATTGCTTGTTCCGCCAATGAATAATTCGTTGTTGTTAACGTGAAGTGAACTAACATTATCGTTGTTTATTCCTCCACAATAAGTACTCCATAATAAGGCGCCGTTAACATCAAATTTCAATATAAATCCGTCTGCACCGCCGCCATTATTACCTGAAAAGAATGCGCCATTGCCCGGATTATAAACCGGGAAATTTGATGATCCTGTGTAGCCTCCAACCCAAAGTGAATTACCGTCACTGTAAATAGTTTCAGTTTCGTCGTTGCCTGAGCCGCCAAAATAGCTTGTCCAAATTAAATTTCCGGCATTGTTAAATTTTGAAATAAATAAATCGCCAAAACCGCCGGCATTACTACCTTGAAAATAGGCAGGTGAACCCGGGTTGGCTGTTGGTAAATTAAAGGATAATGTATGGCCCGAAACCCAGGTGAAATTACCATCATTAAAAATAGTATTTCCGTCTTCGTCATTACTACCTCCAAAATAAGTTGACCAATCTAAAATAGGATCTATTATTAAAGGTATAGAATGGTTATAGGCATTAATTTTGAGTTTAATATTGTAGGTTTTTATGTTGTTGGTTAATTGAAAATCGGTTTTTTCGGAGTATTGGTAGCGTGAAGAAATTTCATTGGCCTGGGATGATTGATAACAATACAAATTTCCCTCGGTAAATTTGCCAAGTGGGTTAGAGATAATTAATTTATTGTTTTTGACTGTAAGCGAATTGGTTGTTTTATATTCAAATTGAATAAGCTCAGTGTTTGCTCCTGGTTGAACTATAAATTCTTGTTTAATTTTCCCGTTGAAAAAATATAATTTCCAGTCAATGCCTTGATAAATATTTTTAAAAATAATCTCTTCAAATAATTCACTTTCTATCTGGTTTGAAGAGTTTCGAAAATAGATGTTTTTAAAACTAGCTTTTTTGGTTTTTATTAAGTTATCGGTTGAAATGGTTGCGCCTTTTAAAGTCATCAACGTTCTGTACCAGTTAATGGTATCATTATTAAAGTGCTGATTTGTTTCGGAGTTAAATTTTCTTGCTGAATTTATTTTATAGAAATTGTATACAATCCCATTCTTAGTAATCCAAACGCATGCTCCGGGTAAATTAACCTGCATAAACACATCTGTGATTTTTTCACCATCGGCATTAAGAATTTGCCCCTTGTTTTCTTCAAAATGGTTGTTGTGTTTGTTTAAAGCGCTTAGAGAAAGACAAAACACCATTAACAAAAAAGATAAATGATATTTTAAACAATATTTTCTCAAATTTTAATGCTGTTATAGTGTAAAGTAAAACATTGAAGATTACTCCAGTAATTCGATTTTTTTTAAATTATTTTAAGCATCGTAATCAATAACCACTTTTTCGGTTAGCGGATGCGCTTGACAGGTTAATATAAAGCCTTCTTCTACTTCCGCATCCGTCAATGCAAAATTGGCATCCATTTTAACTTTGCCCTCAAGAACTTTTGCCCTGCAAGTGCAGCAAACAGCTCCCTTACAGCTAAATGGTGCATCAACACCTGCTTCAATTGCAGCATCTAACAAGCTAATACCTCCTGTTTGTAGGTCAAAATTAGTTTCAATGCCATATTGCAATACAGTAACATTTGATTTAACGTTGGCGCCAATAGTATTGTTTTCTGCTTTATTTACCGCATCAATTACGGCATTGAAATATTCAATATGAATTTTCCCTGATTCAACTTTTAAAGTTTCTAAGTTTGTTTTTACATTCTCCATCATTGCACCCGGCCCGCAAATAAAATATTCATCTGCGTTTACACCGCCATAAGTTTCAATTAATGACAGGGCTTTATCTGAGGTAATTATTCCGGTTTGTAAATCAGAAATTTTGGTTTGCGGCTCGTCAAAAACATAAACTACTTTTAAATTAGGATTACTCAACGATAAGGCATCTAATTCATTCTTAAAAATTGTACTTAGTTCGTTTTTATTGGCGTAAATTAAGGTGATGTTACTTTGTTTTTCGACATATAATACACTTTTTATAATGCTCATCATTGGGGTAATACCGCTTCCTCCAGCAAATAAAATGTATTTCTTTTTGTTTGCACCTGATAAAACAGAATGAAAAGAACCCATTGGTGTCATAACTTCCATGTTGGAACCAATCTTTAACTCACGGTTAATAAAGGTAGACGCTTTTCCTCCGGCAACTTCTTTAACTGCAACCCTTAGTTCTTTATCATACGGACTAGAACAAATACTGTACGATCTTCGGATTTCCTCTCCGTTTATGTTAAGTTTTAATGTAATATATTGACCTTGTTTAAATTGGTATTCCGGTTGTTGTTGGGCAGGAATTTCAAAAGCAACAGAAACAGCTTCTGAAGTTTCGCGCTTAATATCTTTAACTTTTAATGTATGAAAACGAGCCATAAATTTTTTAAATTTTGCTCAAAAATAGGGCTTTAAGAGCGATAAAAAAATTAATTTAATCAGTATAAATGATATATGTCAACTATTATGATATTTTTTTGTTTACAGTATCATAAAACCTATCTTTGTTAGTAACAAAACACATTACATTATGGAAGTTGTGAATTTTGAAAATTTATTTGAAGCCAAGTTGGCTAAAAACGAGGCAATTGAGCCAAAAGACTGGATGCCTGAGAATTATAGAAAACATTTAATTCGTCAGATTTCTCAGCACGCTCATAGCGAAATTGTTGGTATGTTGCCTGAAGGAAATTGGATTACCCGAGCCCCAAGTTTACGTGCAAAATTAGTTTTGCTAGCAAAAGTTCAAGACGAAGGTGGACATGGTTTATATTTATATACTGCAGCCGAGTCGTTAGGCATTAGCCGAGATGAAATGTTAGACGCTTTGTTAACCGGTAAAGCAAAATACTCTTCAATATTTAATTACCCAACTTTAACTTGGGCCGATGTTGGTGCAGTTGGCTGGTTGGTTGATGGCGCCGCAATTATGAATCAGGTTATGTTGCAACGTGCTTCTTACGGGCCGTATGCTAGAGCAATGGTGCGTATTTGTAAGGAAGAAAGTTTTCATCAGCGTCAAGGTTATGAAATCATGACACGTTTGGCATTTGGAACAGCGTCTCAAAAAGAGATGGCACAAGATGCTTTAAATCGTTGGTGGTATCCTACCTTAATGATGTTTGGTCCACCGGATAGTGAGAGCCCTAATAGCGAAAATGCAATTAAATGGCGCATAAAACGCGAAACTAACGACCAATTGCGTCAACGTTTTGTTAATCAAACGATGCCTCAAATAGAATATTTGGGATTAACTGTCCCTGATAAAAATTTGAAATGGAACGAATCAAAAAAAGGATTTGATTATAGCGATCCGGACTGGAATGAGTTCAAAAATGTGATAAAGGGCAATGGGCCGTGCAACAAAGACAGGTTAATTTCTAGGAATAAATCACACGATGATGGAGCCTGGGTTCGCGAAGCAGCAAGTGCTTATGCTAAAAAGAAAAATGAAAATTATCAAGCAGCTTAAATTAATATTTTTTTAAATCCTTTAGTAACTAAAAATTATGAGTAAAGATTCTCAAGGGCCTTTGTGGGAGGTGTTTGTACAAAAAAAGGCTGGACAGCCATTTGTACATTGTGGAAATCTACATGCATACGATAAAGAAATGGCGCTTCAAAATGCGCGCGATTTATATACACGTCGTGGCGAAGGCATGTCTATTTGGGTTGTACCAAGTTCCCAAATTGTTGCCAGTAGTCCGGAGGATGCAGGAGCATTTTTTGAACCATCAAACGATAAAATTTTCCGTCACCCAACATTTTATCAAATTCCTGACGCGGTGGGGCACATGTAAAATTTGTACACCTACAGATTAATTATCCCAATAAATTATTTTGAATGGATTTAAACAACACATTATTTAAATATACGCTTAGGCTTGGAGACACTAGTGTAATTCTAGGTCAGAGGTTAAGCGAATGGACAGGGCATGGCCCGTTTTTAGAGGAGGATTTAGCATTAACCAACATTGCATTGGATATTTTTGGGAGAGCTAAAGCATTGCTGGAATATGCTGCATTAATTGAAGGAAAAGGAAGAACAGAGGATGATTTGACATTTTTCAGAAACGACAGAGAATACTTTAACGCCTTAATTTGCGAACAACCAAACGGCGATTATGCAAAAACAATCATGAGACAAGCCATTGTTGATTGCTTTGACTGTCTTTTTTACATTGAGTTATCAAAAAGCAAAGATGAAACTTTGGCTGGAATTGCAGCAAAATCAATAAAAGAAATTACTTATCATAAACGTCACAGTTTTAGCTGGGTAGATCGTTTTGGTAATGGAACAGAAGAAAGCCACAACCGTTTGCAAATTGGATTAAACGAAATATGGCCATTTTCAGGCGAATTATTTGAAATGAACCAAATTGATGAAGTTTTAATAAGAGAGGGTATTGCGGTTGATTTAAATAAAATAAAGCCAATTTGGGAAAAAGAAATTCAACAATTAATTTCTCAAGCTAATTTAATTTTACCCCAAGATGTATTTATGCAAACTGGAGGTCGAAATGGGATACACACAGAACATTTAAGTTATATTTTAGCCGAAATGCAATCTGTACCAAGAATGCATCCCGGAGCAACTTGGTAACAAAAATGAAAGCAACCTGGAAAAAATTATCACCTTATTTTGTTGATGTTTGGCAGTATTTAGTCATTATTGTTATTATGGTTATTGCTGCAATTTTTATCTTGTAAAAAATTGTCCTATTCTAAAGAACATATTTATAAATTACTTTCTGAAATTCCGGATCCAGAAATTCCTGCTATTAGTATTGTTGAATTGGGAGTTATTAGAGATGTTATTTTAGTTAACGATTTTATTGAAGTTAAAATAACGCCTACTTATAGTGGTTGTCCTGCCATGAAACAAATGGAAGATGATGTTAGAAAGAAACTTACAGAAGCAGGATTTAACCAAATTACCATTACAATGGTTTACAATCCGGCATGGACAACAGATTGGTTAAGTGATGATGCAAAATTAAAACTTCAAAATTACGGTATAGCACCCCCTGAAGAAAAAACAATAGATAAGTCTTACCTATTGGGTAAAGTAAAACAAATAACTTGCCCGAGGTGTAAGAGTAAACAAACTACTTTGGTTTCGCAATTTGGCAGTACCGCTTGCAAAGCTCTTTATAAATGCAACAGTTGTTTAGAAGTTTTTGACTATTTTAAGTGCATTTAAATTTTGCATAAAAAATAATTATCTTATTAAATTGAAACAATTTATTTATAACTACAGTTCGCTACTCTCAATTGTATGGGCAGTTTTTATATTTGTGTTATGTGCTACCCCTGGAAATTTAATTCCAAGTGCTAATTGGCTTGAGTTGTTGAGTTTTGATAAATTGGTACATGCAAGCATGTTTTTTAGTTTATGTAGTTTACTTTTTTTGGTTGTATTAAAAAATAATCAAAATAGTAATTGGTTAATTATTTATTTTTTTGCGAGTATATTTTATGGGGCACTTTTAGAGCTTATGCAGGCGTATTGTTTTGTAAACAGGAGTGCAGATTGGCTTGATATTATAGCCAATTCTTTTGGTTGTGTGTTAGCTTTGGTTTTATTTAAAAGATTAAAGTTGTTTTTTAAAACTGCCTAAAAAACAAAAAACCCCGTTAATTAACGAGGTTTTTTTAAAAGTAAATTTTATAAAAGTTAAGCTAAACTTTTTGCGCCACTTAAAACTGCAGCCATTGTTTTACCAATTTCGGCAGGGCTTTCGCAAACATGTATGCCGCATTCTTGCATAATTTTCATTTTAGCCTGAGCGGTATCTTCAGCACCTCCAACAATTGCGCCCGCGTGTCCCATAGTACGGCCTTTTGGAGCAGTTTGTCCGGCAATAAAACCCACCACCGGTTTTTTATTACCGTTAGCTTTAATCCAACGTGCAGCTTCAGCTTCATAGTTGCCCCCAATTTCACCAATCATAACAATGGCTTCTGTTTCAGGATCGTTCATTAATAATTCAACTGCATCTTTGGTTGGTGTTCCAATAATTGGGTCGCCACCAATACCAATTGCTGTAGTAACACCCAAACCAGCTTTTGCAATTTGGTCTGCTGCTTCATAGGTAAGGGTTCCGCTTTTTGAAACAATTCCTATTTTACCTTTTTTAAATACAAAGCCCGGCATGATACCAACTTTTGCTTCACCGGCAGTAATAACACCAGGGCAGTTAGGGCCAATTAAACGGCAAGCTTTTCCTTTTAGGTATTCTTTAACGTAAATCATATCTTTTACCGGAATACCTTCGGTAATACAAACTATAACTTTAATTCCTGCATCAGCCGCTTCCATAATGGCATCGGCTGCAAATGCTGCCGGCACAAATATAATAGATACATCTGCTCCTGCTTTTTGAACTGCTTCGGCAACTGTATTAAAAACTGGACGGTCTAAATGCGTAGTTCCTCCTTTTCCTGGTGTAACACCTCCAACAACGTTAGTTCCATATTCAATCATTTGTCCGGCATGAAAAGTACCTTCACCACCTGTAAAACCCTGAACAATTACTTTTGAATTTTTATTTACTAAAACTGACATATTTGATTTTTTTTGAGTCACGAATATACCTACTAATTTACATTTAAGCAATTTCTAAAAATAGATTAATTTAAATTTAATGTTAGATCCAAAAAGATTAATTTAACGCTTTTAAATGAGCAATTTTATTGAGCTTTATACTGATGGTGCAGCAAGCGGAAATCCCGGTCCGGGAGGCTATGGCGTGGTTTTAAAATACAAACAACACCGCAAAGAAATTAGCGAGGGCTTTAAATTAACCACAAATAACCGCATGGAATTATTGGCTGTAATTGTTGGCTTGGCTAGTGTTACCAATAATGATTTGCAGGTTCATGTTTTTTCTGACAGTAAATATGTTGTTGACGCCATAAATTTAAAATGGCTTTTAGGCTGGCGTAAAACTGGTTTTAAAAACAAGGCAAATGTTGATTTATGGCAGCGTTTTTTAAAAGAGTATAAACCTGATAAGCATAAATTTTTTTGGGTAAAAGGTCATGCAAGTAATTTAGAGAATAACCGTTGCGACGAGTTGGCTGTTGCTGCATCTAAACAGTCAATTTTAAAAATTGATGAAGGGTATGAGGCAATAAAAAGGGGCTTAGTTTAGACTAATTGGTCTTTAATGTTGCAAGTAAATCCTTCCTTGTCGCCAATAGTCAACCGCTGTATAATAGGGGTCTTTTAAATAAACCGATCGTTCAAGAATATAGTCGTTATCACTAAAAGGGTTCTTGGTTTTTATAAAATTAAAATGAACTGAATTTGGGTTTGATTCAATTCCGTAAACCCAGGTTTCGTTATTTTTATTTTTATAAACAGAGGTTGGTGGCCCAAATACAATAAAAATAATGCCTCTGTCGGTTTTCCATCCTTGAGTGTAACTGCTGTAATATTTATTAGCTTCTTTTACTCGTCCGTAATAACGTTTAAGTAATTCTCTGGCGCGTTCTTTACTTCCCGCAATTGTTATCCAGAAATTATCAATAGCTGCTTTTTTATCGTTTGCATTTTTGCAAGATTCAAATTCTTCTTTATTCATGATATACCTTGTGCAGTTAATCATTTCATCACTGTTGCTAACTCCCGGAAAGGTAATATCATAAGTAAACAATGTAAGGCCTTCTAGCTCATTTGCGTGAGCATTTACATGAATAAAGCCCTTCTCAGGCATTATAAGTTTAAATTCGTTTGATGTTAAATTAATTTTGTAACTGCTGTCGGGTTTAAATTTTAATTCATCTGCCTCTTGTATAGAAAACGGAGGTCTTGCCGGACCAAATTCTTTTATAAAATAATTTACTGTAATTTGTTTTAATTCTTGGGTATTATATTTAACTAGGATAGTTTCATTTTTTAAAAAATTTTTTTTGAATGCGACGGTATTGTTATAAGTAACCAAGAAATTTTGTTCGCTAAAATTATTTTTTTTATAAATGTTTAACCCTTTTGTGTATTTAATTTTTTTATTCAAATCTGTAATTTGAATGTCTAAAAAATAATTCTCTTGTCTTTTTGCTTTTAAGTTGAATGAGGAAGTAATGGACCTGGGTCCGAAATTTTGGGTTGCTTTGTCGGCAATGTGATAAGAACTGCTGTCAATTATTTTTTTTGAGCCTGGTTCAACTAAGAGTCTGTATGAAATTTTAACATCCGCATAAAAAGCTGAGCTAGTATCTGGTCTTTTGTATATTAAATTTTCATTTATTATTTCTAAAAACACAGTCGTTAAGCTATCGTTGGTGTGGTATGCAACTGCATTTACTTCAAGTAAGTCGCTGTCAGGATTGCTAATGCTTTTGCTAGGTTTTTCAGAAAAGGGTTTTCTTGATGAACAAAAAGCCCCAAAAAAAACAATAAAAAGTAGGATAATAAAGTTTATTAAGCCGTTCATCTTATCAAATTTAACCAATTAAAACTATCTTTGTTGTATGCCTTTAAAAATAAACATTTGGCGAGTTTTGGGCTTGCTTGCAATAATTGCATTTGCAGTTTTGTTTTTTAAAATTGTTATTTATTTAGGTGTTTCGCTTATTTTATTTTTAGTAGGTTCGCCGCTAACTGCCTGGTTAAAAAAAATCAGCTTCAGAAAAAAACAAATGCCAGACAGTTTGGCATCTCTAATAACACTACTTATTATGATAGCGGTTATTTTCGGTTTATTTTTTTTATTAATTCCTCCATTAATTTCTGAGATAAATTTTTTGTCAGAGTTAAATTTTAATGATGTGTTTCATAACATATTAGAGCAATTTCCAAAAGTTAAAAATATGTTGTTGAAAATGGGTAGCGAGAATGAGTTGCAAAAAAACCTATCTAAATCAATAACAGAATATTTAAACACAAAAAACATAAGCTTAATTATTAATAATACATTTCAATACCTTGCCTTGGTTACCGGAGGCATCCTATGCACCTTGTTTATTACCTTTTTTTTATTGAAAGACGGTAAAATTGTAAAAGAAAGTATACTAATTATTACTCCTTCGGGAATTGAAAATGAGATGGGAGATATTTTAAAAATATCAAAAAAAATGTTGAGCAACTATTTTGTTGGCTTGTTTATTGATATGTTTATAGTTGGCGTATCCGCGTTTTTATTACTAACTTTTTTTGGCATTAAAAATGCGTTAATTATTGCTTTTTGTGCCGGAATTTTAAACGTAATACCATACATAGGTTCAGCCATTACACTTATCATTGCCATAATTTTAGGGGTTAGCTCATGTATTAGTTCAGGTAATTATGCCTTAATAGAATCTACCATTAATACCATTGTTGTAATATTGTTAAGCATTAATTTGATAGATGCATTTTTAATTCAACCATTCATATTTTCAAATTCGGTTAAAGCCCATCCTTTAGAGATTTTTATTGTTACGCTTATGGCAGGCACATTAGGAGGTGTTTTTGGGATGGTAATTGCTTTACCGGCATACACCATTATTAGAATCATTGCGTCAGAATTTTTAA
Source organism: Bacteroidia bacterium (assembly GCA_044344665.1). Taxonomy (GTDB): domain Bacteria; phylum Bacteroidota; class Bacteroidia; order B-17B0; family Aurantibacillaceae; genus Aurantibacillus. Next base: position 23,822 of record JBIJCO010000028.1, read on the forward strand.
CGCATTTAAAGTTCTTTAAAAAAATTTCAGAAAAAATCACAATATAAATTATGGATACTGTTCTTTCGTTTTTAAAAAAATTAGAAACCAATAACAACCGTGAGTGGTTTGAGAAAAATAAAAGCAATTACCTTAAAGCCAAAGAAGAATTTGAAGAGTTTGTCCAAGATTTGATTAAAGGTATTGTAAAGTTTGATAAGCAAATTACCCCCGATTTAAAAGCTAAAGATTGCACGTTTAGAATATATAAAGACGTTCGGTTTAGCAAAGATAAATTGCCTTATAAAAATAACATGGGGGCGAGTATTAATCCGGGTGGAAAAAAATCTTTAATTGCAGGATATTATTTTCATTTACAGCCGGGAGGTTGTTTTTTAGCAGGTGGTGTTTATATGCCAGAGCCGGAAATGTTAAATGCAATTAGGCAAGAAATTGATTATAATGCAGAACCTTTATTAAAAATATTAAATGTGACATCATTCAAAAAATATTTTACAGGAATAGATAATGAGGGCGCTTTAAAAACAGCACCAAAAGGCTATGATAAAGAGCATCCGCTAATAGATTTATTGCGCAACAGGCATTTTGTGGTAAGTTATTATTTTACCGATAAACAGTTACTGGATAAAAATTTTAATAAAGAAGCGGTTAATGTGTTCAAAGCTATGCATCCTTTTTTAGAATATTTGCGTCAGGCAACAGATAAATAATTTTTATTTTTTAAAGAAAAAATAAATTGCAGCAAGCAAAAAAATAAAACCAATTAAATGGTTTAACCTTAACTCTTCTGTTTTAAAAAACACAAGCGTGAAAATCACAAAAACAGAAATTGAAATCACTTCCTGAATTAATTTTAATTGCCACATATTAAAGGGGCCTCCATTATAGTTTGTGCCTATTTTATTTGCCGGTATCATTAAACTATACTCTAACAATGCAATTCCCCAACTTATAAAAATGGTACTAATTAAGCCCGCATTTTTTAAAAAGCTAATGTCTTTAAATCTTAAGTGACCATACCAAGCAATGGTCATAAATGTATTAGAGGCAATTAAAAGTGCAATAGTATATATCCCTTTTGTCATTATAAACCGGTATATTTTCTAAATAATTTAATTGCAAGTGCTAGCAAAACAATACCGAAAACTTTTTTTAGAATAGCAATGCCTCCAATACCAAGCAATTTTTCTAATAAGCTAATGTATTTTAAAACAAAATAAACAATGATAACATTTAAAAATATTGCAATTATAATGGATAATATATTGTATTCTGCTCTAATTGAAAGCAAAGTGGTTAGTGTACCTGTGCCCGCAATTAATGGAAACGCCAGGGGAACCACCGATGCGGTTGCCGGCATTTCGTCGCGGTAAATTTTTATTCCCAAAATCATTTCAAGTGCAATAAAAAATAACACAAACGAACCGGCAATTGCAAAATCTTCTACTTTAATACCAATAATATCTAAAATGCTTTGACCTACAAATAAAAAAACAAGCATTATTAATAACGATACCCAAGAGGCTTTAAATGAATCAATACTTCCGGCAGCTTGTTTTAAGTTGATTATGACAGGTATTGACCCAATAATGTCTATTACCGCAAACAATACGGTTGTCACTTTTAAAATTTCAATAACATCAAAAACTATATTCATAATCACAAAATTAAGGCTTTTTACTGGCCTCACTTTCATTTTTTTAATTATTATCTTTACGCAGGAATAGGCGTAATTAGACAACTAAAATGAGTGCAAGTAAAACAAAACAATTACCTCCAAAAAAACATTTTTTCACTAAAATTGTAAAGAGTTTACTGTTGGGTGTAATGGTATTAGTATTTTCACTATTAATTGGTATGATTGGTTACCATCATTATTTTGAAATTGGTTGGATAGACAGTCTGTATAATGCAAGTATGATATTAACAGGTATGGGACCGGTAAATAAAGCTATTAATAATGGAGGTAAAATTTTTGCGTCTATGTATGCTATTTACAGTGGGGTTGCTTTTTTGAGTTCGGTTGCAATTATTATTTCGCCGGTTGTGCATCGATTTTTGCATAAATTTAGAATTGATGTAGAGGGTTAATATGCCGAATGTTTTAATATTATGTGATCATAGGCCAAGACGTTCTCCCAGTCAGCGCTATAGGTTTGAGCAGTATTTGCCTTTTTTAATGGAGAATGGATTTACTTTTAAATTTTCTTATTTATTAAATGAAAAAGATGATAAACTTTTTTATTCTAAAGGAAATTTTTTAAGTAAAGTATTCATTTTAATTAAATCTGTATTTATTCGAATCAAAGATTTATTTGCGTTCAAACGCTATGATATTATTTTTATTCAGAGAGAGGCTTCTTTTTTAGGCACTTCTTATTTTGAAAAAAAAGCATTTCAGTCAGGTGCTTATGTGATTTTTGATTTTGACGATAGTATATGGCTTGCTGACACCAGTCCGGGAAATAAAAAATGGGAATGGATAAAGGCACCAGAAAAATTTTACAAAAATATTTCATTTGCGAATGCGGTTATTGCCGGGAATACTTATTTAGCCGAAAAAGCAAAGCCATATAATAAAAACACCTGTATTATTCCTACAACCATTAATACCGAATGGCATTTTCCTAAACCTGAATTACGCAATGGACAGATTATTACAATAGGGTGGAGTGGCAGTATCAGTACAATTAAACATTTTGAATTACTTGTGCCTGTACTTTTAAAAGTTCAGAATAAATATATTAATAAAGTTAAATTTAAAGTTATAGGTGATAAACAGTATAAAAATACTACTTTAAATTTGGAGGCATTTGCATGGAGTGAAGAAACCGAAGTTGATCAGTTAAATTCATTTGATATAGGATTAATGCCATTGCCAAATGATGCATGGGCTAATGGTAAATGCGGCTTAAAAGGGTTATCATATATGGCATGTGGCATAGCAACTATTATGAGTGCTGTTGGTGTAAATAAAGATATTATAAACGATGGTGAAAACGGATTTCTTGTGTATAATGAAGAAGATTGGTTTAATAAACTTTGTTTATTAATAGAAAATTCGGAGTTAAGAAAACAGTTTGCAAATAAAGGCCGTCAAACTATTGAAAATAAATACAGCGTTTTAGCAAACAGAGACAAGTATTTAGATGTATTTAGTTGCGCGGTTTGAATTAAAATAAATTAATTTTTTATTTAATAGCTTTTAGACTCAAATCTAAACTTTTAATATGATGCGTAAGTGCTCCAATTGAAATAAAATTTACGCCGCACATAGCATAATCAGATATGTTTTTTTCGGTAATGCCACCGGATGATTCTACTTCAAATTTTCCATTAATTAATTTAACGGCTTGTGCGGTTTGTTTTGGTGAGTAATTATCGAGCATGATACGTTTAACGCCACCATGTTTAAGCACTTTTTTTACATCTTTAATGGTGCGCGTTTCGACTTCTATATCTAATTTTTTCTTTTTCTTTTTTAGATAATGGTTTGCGGCATCAATGGCTTCTATTATTCCTCCGGCAAAATCAATGTGATTGTCTTTAATCAATATCATGTCAAACAAACCATACCTATGATTTGCGCCACCGCCAATAACTATAGCCCATTTCTCAAAAAAACGAAAACCAGGTGTAGTTTTTCTGGTGTCAATTACAATGGCGTTTGTATTCTTGCATAAATTTTGAAGGTGATTTGTTTTGGTGGCTATACCGCTCATGCGTTGCATGATGTTTAATACCAGTCGTTCGGTTGTTAAAAGTTTTTGGGTATTGCCTTCAACTATAAAAACAATGTCTCCTTTTTTAACTTTTTCGCCATCCTTTATAAATACCTTAAGTTTAAATTTTTTGTCAACCAGTTTGAATAGTTTAACTGCAACGTCAACTCCGGCAATAATTCCATCTTCTTTTACCAGTAACTGCATTTTGCCTTTATGATTATAAGGTATAGTTGAGGCAGAGGTATGGTCACCATTACCAACATCTTCAGTGAAGGCATTTAGCACGAATTTTTTAAAGTTAAAATGCTTGCTGTGAAGTTTAATAAAATCAGTCATTGTCGTTTTCTATCCGAAATTGAGAAATTAAATTTCGCCTCAGCAAAATGGAAACTCTAAATTTTCCGCTGTTTGTCTCAAGGGTTCCGGTAATATATTGAGAACCGTTATTTACTGAACTTACATGACTTGAAGAGAATGCTTTAACGCTGTGTTTTTCAAAGAAGAATTTTAAATTAGCTTCAGCTTGAGATTTACTTAAAACATCTTCCTGATTTAAAATTTTTATGGATACTTTTTCATCAAAGTGTTTTACAAGTTCACTTGCCTTGCCTGATTTTAAAGCTAAAATAATATCGTCACTAGTTTCAATTCCTCCAAAAAGGAAACTAAAAATAAAATAAAATATAGTTAGTGTAATTTTCATTTAGTGTATTACAAAATTAATATTTTTTCGCATTTTTAACCAATGAAGATTCTCTTACTTCAAATAGATAAAACTCAGGATAGTTATTTAACGGAAGGTATAGAAGTAAATACAAAACGGTTAAAAAACTATTGTTCTTTTGAAATTACCACAATTAATGTGCCAAAAACAATAAGGCAACGTACCTAAAATAACTTGGAATCAAGAAGCGAAATCATTCGTGTATTTTTGACAATAGCTTTTATTGCTATTGTTTTTACACTATGGGTATTGACTAAATAATCGGGCTATAATCAATCTGATATTTATCCTCTCTCAACCCTCCCTCATTTCCGCTCCATCTATACTAAGTCAAATAACCTATTAGCTAATTTGGGAATTAAAAGTCAACTATACTATTTAATTTAATACTTAAATTAAAAAACTACCTATGAAAAAAGTATTGGTTTTAGCATTTGTATTAGGCGCAACATTATTCTCTCAAGCTCAAAATCCAGTCTTTCAATGGGCGCAAACTATTGGCTCGTCTGGTGGCGGTAACGATCAAGGTAATTGTGTTAAAACCGATGCATCAGGAAACATCATTGTTGGTGGTTTCTTTACCGGAACTGTAGATTTTGACCCAACAGCAGCAGTTTTTAGCATTAATTCTAATACTGCTTCCAAAGATATATTTCTTGCAAAATACTCTCCAAGCGGAGTTTTAATTTGGGTAAATACATTTGGTAGTCCTTCTTCAACAGAGGAATGTACTTCTATTGCCATTGACGCTACTAATAATATTATTATTTCAGGATACTTTCAAAACACTATTGATTTTGATCCGGGTGTTGGTGTAGCAACTTTATCTTGTTCACCTGCCGCTGCTAATTTTTATATTGCTAAATACACAAGTGCTGGTGCTTATATTTGGGCTAAAGCATTAAATGGTTCAGGCGGTTCAAGTGGCGTTTCAGGTGGCACCGAACCGCAACTACAACTCGATAATGCTGGTAATATTGTTTATTGTGGTTCGTTTAACGGAACATCGGTCGACTTTGATCCTTCGGCAGTCACAAACCTATTAAGTATTACTAACGGCGTGCTATTTATATCTAAATACGATAGTAATGGTAATATGCTTTTTGCTAAAAACTTTGCGCCGAATACTAGCGGATGGAATTATATTTTTGATTTTACCTTAGATGCTTCTAACAACATTTTTATTACAGGATCTTTTATGGGCAGCACCGACTTTGACCCAAGTTCGGGTACTACTACCATTACACCGGTTAGCAGTGCCGATACTTACGTTGCAAAATATGATGCTTTGGGAAATTACCAATGGGTATTTGGTTTTAATGGAAATTACGGCAAAGCAATAGTTTGCGATAATACAGGTAACATTTATGTAAGCGGCGAATTAACTGGTGTTGCTGATTTTGACCCAAGCTCAGCTACAGTTAACTTAACCGCTACAGGTAATACCGATTTTTACATTGCCAAATACACAACAGCAGGAACTTATTTAATGGCAAAAAACACAGGTAACATTTTTGGCAACTCAAGCAATCAGATAAAAGATATGCGTATAGATGCCGGTAACAACCTTTATTTAACCGGTGCAAGCTGCGGCGGTTTTGATTTTGACCCAAGCGCAGGTACTGCAACAGTAACAACAGGTGTCGCCAACCTTAATGCATTTATTGCTAAATATGATGCTAATATTAATTACTTATGGGCAAAAGGTTTTGGTGGTACTAATAACAATTTTGGTACTTCTATTGCTTTAGATAATGCTTCTAATACAATCATTACAGGATTGCATACTAATACTGCAGATTTTGATCCATCAGCAGGAACCTTAAATTTAACTTCAGGTAATGGTAATACATTTTTTGTAGGCAAATATTCAGCGGCGGCGGGCTTACTTGCAACTGCTTTTGTACCACAAGAAACTACAGGTGGCGATGATACAGGTGCTAAAATTAAAAAAGATGCCTTAGGAAATATTTATGTAACTGGCACATTTAATGGCACGGTTGATTTTGACCCAAGTGCCAGTGCATCTACTTTAACTGCTTCTGGTACTGATGCAGTGTTTATTGCCAAGTACGACGCCAATGGGAATTATATTTGGGCAAAAGGTATTAATGGGATTCAAATAAGAGACATGTATATTGATAACACAAATAATATTTTTATAACAGGAGGTTTTGTAAATACTGTTGACTTAGATCCTTCAGCTGCTACATTTACAATTGCTGCTTATTATCAAATTGGCGAAGTTGATGCCTTTATGGCCAAGTATGATAGCAATGGTAATTTTATTTTCGGGAAATCGTGGGGTGGTATAGGAGCCGTTGTTGGCGCCGATTTTGGACAAACCATTATTACCGATAATACCGGAAACATTTATTTATCTGGAATTTACCAAAGTCCTACTGTTGATTTAGATCCTTCTGCAGCAACTTTTACATATGCCAATGCAGGAGGCTTTGATATGTTTATCACTAAACTTACAAGCACCGGAAATTTTATTTGGGGTAAAGTTGCAACAGGTTCAGGAAATCATATTCCTAAGAGTGTGGCTTTAGATGCTACCAATAATTTTTACTTAACAGGGATGTTTACCAATAGTGGTGATTTTGATCCAGGCGCAGCCTTTTTTGGTTTAAACTCGGTTGGTTTTAACGATATATTTGTTGCCAAATATGATCAGAACGGACTCTTTTTGAACGCCTTTTCTATTGGAGGTGCCACAGAAGACTCAGGTAATAGTATTTGTTTAGATGCAGCCGGAAATTTTTACATTACCGGCCAATTTTGGGGCACTGCAGATTTTGACCCATCAGCAAGCTCAGCAATTATGAGTTCAGCGGGTCCAGATGTGTTTATTGCAAAATACACTTCGGCAAGTGCCTATGTGTTTGCAAAAAAAATTGGCAGCAGCAACTCCGATCAAGGAAACGATATTTGCTTAGATGCAGCCAATAATATTTTAATTACAGGAATACATACGGGGCTTTGCGATTTTGACCCATCTGCTACTGTAGCTAACGTAAGTACCGGTGGTGGTGTAAATGCTTTTATTGCGGCTTATGATAATAATGGAAATTATATTTTTGCGTTTTCTTATGGTGATATTGGTGGGGCTTATGGTAATTCTATTTTAAGCAATGGCACAGCCATTTACACTACAGGTTATTACAAAGGCACTATTTCTTGCGACCCTACAGTACTTACCAATACAATTTCATCGACTCTTTCTACGCACGATATTTTAATTAATAAATACAACGCATCATTTTTAACTAATATAGCGCAATTAAATGCTGCAAACGATTTCAGTATTTTAACCTATCCAAACCCAACCAGTGCTATGTTGCATATTAAAACAACACTTGAATTGGAGTCGTATCAAATCGTAAATGTTTTAGGCCAAACAGTAAAAGCCGATAAGTTTACAAATACGATTGATACAAAAGAATTAGCTACGGGAGTTTACTTTTTAAATTTAAGCGCAAACAACGGAACCCTAAAAACCATTAAGTTTGTAAAAGAATAAATCAAAAAATGATATATGCAAAAAGAGAGTAGCTAATCACTACTCTCTTTGTTATGTCAAAATTTATATGCTTTTTATAGAAATTTAAACTAAACTTCTACCTGAACCATTTTAAAGGAATATTTACAATTGACTGATATTCCTCGCCGGCTTCGAGCATTTCGTCATCATCTTCCTGATTTAAAATTTTTATGGATACTTTTCATCAAAGTGTTTTACTAGTTCACTTGCCTTGCCCGATTTTAATGTGAAATAATTTCGTCGCTGGCTTCAATTCCTCCAAAAAGGAAATTAAAAATAAAATATAGTTAGTGTAATTTTCATTTACAATAGTACAAAATTAATATTTTTTCGCATTTTTAACCAATGAAGATTCTCTTGCTTCAAATAGATAAAACGCAGGATAGTTATTTAACGGAAGGTATAGAAGTATATACAAAACGGTTAAAAAACTATTGTTCTTTTGAAATTACCACAATTAATGTGCCAAAAACAATAAGGCTACGTACCCAAAACGAACAAAAACAAGAAGAGGATAAATTAATAATGGGACATATTTCTCAAGATGATTTTTTGATCATTTTAGATGAGAAAGGTAAAGAATATACTTCTGTTGACTTTTCTGCTGTTATTGCTCAAAAACAGAATGCTTCTGTTAAACGATTGGTTTTTTTAATTGGAGGCCCTTTTGGGTTTAGCGAAGTCATTTATAAACGAGCCAATTTAAAATTATCATTATCTCAAATGACATTTTCTCATCAAATGGTAAGACTTTTTTTTGTTGAACAATTATACAGGGCATTTACCATTTTAAAAGGCGAGAAGTATCATCATGTATGATGCTTAAATGAGAATAGAGAATTTTTCTATTAATCAAAAAATGACCAACTAATACCAAGCCTGAATGCTCTGTCGGTTTGATAATATCCGGGGGCAAACGCATAATTTGTTCCTGCAAAACCAAAAAGTACATTTTCAACTTTAATAAAAAATGTTGCCGGTTTTATTCGGGCATTTAAATAAATATCTAAAAACGGGTAAGGACTAGTTTTAAAATTCTCTTGCAAATAAAATGCTTGTGTTGAAGGCATATAGTTGTAGCTGTAAAAACTCTGATACATTTGTAACTGACTACCGAGTTGTAGTTGCAAATTATTTTTAAATAAATTTCCTGTGTAAAATAATTTAACGATTCCTTGATTCTGTGGCAATCTAATATAGGTTGGGTTTGATGTGTTTTGAAAAATATAATTTAAACCAATACCCATGTGTTTAAAAAACACATGGGTAAAATTTAAATTAAATCCAAAATTGGTTAATGTTTTTGAATATTGTTCGGGCCGGGCAACATTATTAAAAAATAAATAATTTGTAATGTTTTGTATAAAAATATCGGCAGTAAAATTGTTATTTAAATGAAAACCTAATTTAGCTTGGATTTGCTGCTGAGGTTTATAACCATTATTAAACCAAGTAAAATGGTTGCTTACCCAATAATTATAAATATAGTCGGCAGATCGCTCTTCAGCTAATGCATTAAAAAATACGTAGGTGTTTTTTTGTTTATTAAAAACAAAGGTGTTTCTACTTTCAACTTTATAATTACCATTATTGGCTCCGTTAAAAATATACTGTGCATTTAAATAACTTGTAAATTCTTTTTCGTTTTTAATTATTGAATCGGCGTTTTTAAATTTTATTTTCCAAAATAAATCAGTGCTGGCAATATGATTAGTAAATAAGCTATCTGCTTTTTGCCAAACAGCATTCAATTCGTTTTTATAGCCAATTGAAAAGCAAAAATTTGATTTTGTAGCGGTATAATTAATATTGTTGGTGACGGTATAAATATTGGTGCTATCGTTTGTTCTTAGCGTGTCTAAATACATGAGAGAATAAAATTTATCCGTTTCAATGTTTTCATCAGAGTATTTAAACGACTTTTTTGAAAAACTTGAATTTAGCTGAATAAAGTGATTAAAGTATCTTACAGAATCATGTTTTTTATTTAATCTTAAATAAGGATTTATCATAAATTTTAATTCTCTGTTATCCCGCACAGCGTCAGTTATTTTAACAGGTAATAATTCTTTATTCTCAAGTAGAGTTTTTTGATTTAAACTGTCTGATTCAATTCCACCATTTTCTTTATTTTTATTGGCGTTGTTAAGAATAAAAGCATAATAACCAAAGCGTTTGTTTTTAGAAAAGTAATTTCCTGAAAGATAAAAATTGTTGGTATAGCTTTGTTGTTTCAAATAAAAACCCTGCGATGTGTAACGGCTAAATTTTAAAGTGACATTTAAATTTTCTTTAAAGTTATTTGTAAAAAGCAGATTAAAAATTTGTAATTTTTTGCTTCCGGTAATGCCTGTGAGGTTGGCATACGGGCCTTTTGTTGTAAAATATTCTATATCACTCTCGTTAAAAGAGTTAGTTTTGTAGGGATTAGCATATAAATTAAAACCAAGATTGTTAGTGCCATAATTTAAAGTGTAGTTCGGAGAAGGCAAACCAATGTTACCTAAGAAATTTCTGCTAAAAAAATTGTGAAGATTATTAATGCTGGTGTCAGGGTAAGAGAGTTTAAAATCAGAAATTAAATTATCTTTTTCAGGTTTTGAACTTAAATATTCCGGATTGGTTGAATAAAAATTTTGCGCACTAGTGTAAAAATATAAGCAGCAAAAAGCACACAACAAAAGAGTTTTACTACTATGGTTTAATGCTTGCATCATTTAATTTTAAACGAGTTACGCTTATTTAATAATTAATTTAATAAAACTAATAAAATTAAAATTATTATAGTTTACAGTTCGTTTAACGCTTGAATTGCCGATTCAAAATTAGGTTGAATTTTTAAGCACATGTTGTAATCTGCTTTAGCGCTTGCTTTATCTTTAAGTTTTGAATAGGTATATCCTCTGGCGAAATAGGCTTGCGCAGAATTTGGATTTAGAGCGATGGCATTGGTGAAATTTTCTAGAGCTATTTTATTATCTTTTTTTATTTCTAAATAAATTGCACCTAAATTGTAATAACAGTTTTCGCAATTTTTATTTTTAGTAAGTATGGATTTGTATTCAATAATAGCTTCGTCTATTTTTCCAATATCTTGCAATAGTTTGGCTCTTGCATAAATTGTATTATCGTTATAAGGATTTATTTTTAACGCGTTGTTGTAGTATTCTAATGCAATAGGATTTTTTCTTGCGGCATAGATTAAAGCAATGTCAATATAAGCGTTTTCGAATTTGGTATCTTGTTCAATAGCTGTTTCCAGACTTGAAACTGCCCTCGCTGTATCGCCACTTTCTCTATAAATACTACCTTTTAAATAATAGGCTTTTGCTAATCTCTCGTTAATTTTCAATGCTTTGTTTACATAGTCAATTCCTTTTTGGTATTGCTTTACGATGTAATAAATTTCAGCTAACTTAAGCAAAGCATCAACGTTTTCTGGAAATTTTTTCTGAATAATTTCGAGTAATTCTTTTGCTAACCGCGTATTGTTTTGAGTATAGTAGGCATCTACGAGTGTCATGTAAAAGTCAGCTTTGGCACTGTCTAATTTAATGGCGCGTTTAGCATCATTTACAGCTTCATTTAATTGTTTTAGTGAGATATATATATTTGCGCGTTTATCATATAATTCTGCACTATTAGGATTGTCTAACAGTTCGGCATTAACTGCTTTTAATTCAGGAGAATTTAATTTAATGCTTAAACTATCGTTAATACTAGTTTCTGTTTTTAATTCTTCTTTAGACTTATTTTTGCAAGCGCCTAACGCAATTAAAATGAATAAAAATAAAACGCTTTGTTTATAGTAATGGTTATAAATCATTTGCATTGGCAATAAGTTCGGCAACATCAAGTACCTTTGTTTTTTCTTCTTTGTTAAAATGTTTTACACCATCTGTCATCATGGTATTACAAAACGGGCAACCAACGGCAATTACATCGGGGTTTAAACTTAATGCTTCTTCAGCGCGCTCAACGTTAACTTCTTTATTTCCTTTTTCAGACTCTTTAAACATTTGAGCACCGCCCGCGCCGCAGCATAATCCTTTTGCTTTACTGCGCTTCATCTCCGCTAATTCGGCATCAAGTTTTTGAATGACTTCGCGAGGCGCTTCATAAATATCATTTGCGCGACCTAAATAACAAGGGTCGTGAAATACAATTTTTTTGCCTTTAAATTCGCCACCTTTTACTTTTAATTTGCCTTGATTAATTAATTCTTGTACCAACTGTGTGTGGTGAATAACTTCGTAATTTCCTCCCAAGGCTGGGTATTCGTTTTTAATGGTATTAAAACAGTGCGGACAACCTGTAACAATTTTTTTTATGTTATAACCATTCATAACGGTAATGTTTTGCATGGCCTGCATCTGGTATAAAAACTCATTGCCCGAGCGTTTGGCAGCATCTCCTGTACAACCCTCTTCAGAACCTAAAATGGCAAATTTGATATTTACGTGATTTAAGATACGAACGATGGCTTTTGTAATCTTTTTTGCGCGATCATCAAAACTTCCGCTACAACCTACCCAGAATAAAATTTCAGGGCTTTCGCCGGCAGCAGTTAATTCTGCCATTGTTGGAACTTTCAAATTACTCATTGTATTAACTGATTTATTACTTGTGTTATAGATTTTTTTTATTGATTGTAGTTAGCTTAATAATAAAACTTTAGTTTTCGTTTGTCCAATTTGCACGATCGGCCTGACTGAACTGCCAAGGTGCTCCATTGTTTTCGATATTTGTATACATTGCGTTTAATTCACTTGGGCTATTGCTTTCTTCCATTACTAAATACCTTCGCATTTCTATAATTATTGCTAATGGATCAATATTTATAGGGCATTCTTCAACACACGCATTACAAGTGTTACATGCCCAAATTTCTTCTTGTGAAATATAATCGCCCAATAGCGATTTGCTATCATCAACATAAACACCTTTGTTGGCATCTATATTATTTCCAACTTCAACAAGTCTATCGCGCGTATTCATCATTATTTTTCGAGGCGATAATAATTTTCCGGTATTGTTTTGCGGACATGCAGCCGTGCATCTTCCACATTCAGTGCAGCTGTACGCATCTAATAAATTTTTCCAATTAAGGTCTTGAACGTCTTTCACCCCAAATCTTACTGGATTATTGGGGTCTGTTTTTGCAACATAAGATGGGTCAAAATTTGGTGCTACAACATCGGTTACCGAGTCTAATGTGTTAAATTCACCTTTTGGCTTGAGATTTGAATAATAGGTATTTGGAAAACCTAATACAATGTGTAAATGTTTGGAGTAGGGAAGATAGTTTAAAAAAGCAAACACCATGATTATGTGTCCCCACCAGCCAATTCTTTCAACGATATGAAGTCCGTTTTCGGAGAAATTACCAAAAAGTAATGGTCCGATATGACTGCTAACAGAGAACCCAAGTGTGCCATCTCCTAGGTTTTTTGCATGTGATAAGTTTCTGGCGTATAAAACTTCATCTCCGCCATTCATCATAAAAATAAAACAGATTAATATTATTTCGGCAACTAAAATTAAGTTTGCATCTAGTTTTGGCCATCCATTAAGTTCGCTTTTAATTAAGCGAGGTATTTTTAATAAATTCCTTCTTGCAAGAAAAGCAATTGTTCCTATGAAAGCCAAAACGGATAAAATTTCTATGAAGCTTACCATGAACGTGTAAAAGCCGCCAAGAGATTCTCTGTAGGCTCTGTGGGTTCCTGCTATTCCGTCAAAAATAATTTCAATCAGTTCAATTTGAGTAATAATAAATGCAGAATATAAAAATAAATGTAAAATGGCAGGAATTGGTTTTGAAAACATTTTTTGTTGCCCGAAAGCAACCAATAGCATGGTTTTTAATCGAGCTGATTTATTATCAGTCAGAGAAATTGATTTTCCTAAAAGAATGTTCCTTCTGATTTTTTTTGCGTTAAAATAAAACAAAGTGGATGATCCAATCAGAAGTAAAGAGAAAATAATTGAGCTTATCATTTTTAGTTTATTGTTGGTTTGCTTGATTTCCTTCCAAAAACAGAAAAGTGAATATACCGTTCAGGATTTAATCTTAAGTCTTTTAACAATTTATCTAAATCTTCAGATGATTTATTTAAGTTATTATAAAGGGAGTCATTTTTTGCAAGTTTACCAATTGTACCTTGCCCTTCATTTATTTTAGCAAGCAAACTGTTTAACTCTTTCATTGATTTGTCAGCATTGTTTATAGCGTCTTTCAATTGCGCTTTGGCGAGGCTATCGGTCATGTTATTAATATTGCTGATAATATGATCAATTCTTTCGCCGTTTTTATTTAGGTTAGTAGTAATCTGGTTCAAATTGGTCATTACATTAGATATTTTGGTTTTTTCAGATCCAATTAAGTCATCTAATTTATATGCTGTTTTTTCTAAGGTTGAAATGGCTTTTCTTACGCTTTCAAATGATTTGTCTATGTTTTCTCGGGTTTTGGAATTTAGAATTAAACTAACCACATTCATTACGCTATCCATGCTTATAATTAGGTTTTCTGCTTTTGCCTGAATAGGCGCAATACGTTTGTCTAAAGACTCTTTAAAGCCTTCTTCAGTGCCCGCTATTAATGTGTCGCCGTTTTTAACAAATTCTGTTTCATTACTATAAATAATTTCAACGGCTTTTGAGCCTAAAAGGTCTGAGCTAATAGCTTTTGCAATAGAACCTTTAGGTATTTGCAAATCTTCAGTTAAAATAAATTTCACCAAGACTTTATTTTTGCCACCTTGTTGAAATAGAGAAATTTTATTTACCTGACCAATTTTGTACCCATTAATTAATACCGGATTTGCAGGAATTAGATTGTCGATTTTTGGATAGACTGCGTATAAAAAATATTTATGAGAAAATAGGTTAGAGCCTTTCAGAAAATTAAGACCCCAAACAAAGGCGGCGATTGAGCAAATGACTACAATTCCAATTTTAAATTCTTTACTTATCTTCACAAAAAAAGATTCTTTTTTAAAGTTTAAATATAGGTATTTTTATTCATAAACTATTAGGCAATCATGAGCAGAAAATTAAGAAATGATGAATTAAATCGCTTAAGTGAAGATGAATTTAAGCGTGTAAATAAGCAGCCTGTTATTTTAATTTTAGATAATGTTAGAAGTCTAAATAATGTTGGTTCGGCATTTAGAACGGCTGATGCTTTTTTAATTGAAGAAATAATTTTATGTGGGTTAACTGGGACTCCGCCTAATAAAGAAATTGAAAAAACGGCGCTTGGAGCCACATCAACAGTGAAATGGACTCATTTTAAAACTACTTTAGAGGCAGTTGATTACGTTAAGAAAAAAAATTATATACCTTTTGCAATTGAACAAGCAGTTGACAGCATTTCATTAAATAAATTTAAAGCAACTAACGGTTGTTTGGCCTTAGTTTTTGGAAACGAGGTTTATGGTGTAGAACAAGATGTTATTGATGTGTGTGACGGTGTTATTGAAATCCCTCAGGCCGGAAGTAAACATTCTTTAAATATTTCTGTGAGTATCGGAATAGTTTTGTGGGAGATACTGCGCGAAAAGCTTGTTTAAAAAACACAAGCTATTTGTTCATTATGTCATTTTGTATTCTGATGCTTTCCTCGTGTAAAACTTGGTAAATTTTTTCAATGTGACTTCTTGAAATTCCTAATTTTTCAGCTAGTTGAGCGCGTGTGCGTAAAATTTCCTGCCAACGCTCCAATTGAAAAATAGTTATATGATGCTTTTTTTTGTAGACACCAATTTCATTTATAATCTGTGTTCGTTTTTTTAAAACAGTAATTAATTCTTCGTCTATTTCGTCTACAATATTTCTTAATTCTGATAAATTTATAGCAACATCATTATCCGAAGAATTTTGTTTGCGTATAATTAATTTGGAGACTAAGCTATTTAGTTGATGAGGTGTTAATTGTTGTTCGGCATCACTTAAAGCGCTATCAGGATTAAAATGAGATTCAATCATTAAGCCATTCATACCGAGGTCTAAGGCTTTTTGAGCTACAGAGGATATTAATTCTTTATTTCCGCTAATGTGGCTAGGGTCACATATAATTGGTAAGTCAGGAAATAAAGTTCGGAGTTCAATTGGTATTTGCCACAGTGGTTTGTTTCGGTATTTACTTTTACCATAGTTGTAAAAACCTCTGTGTATGGCTGCTAATTTGGTAATGCCACTATTGTTAATTCGCTCAATGGCTCCAATCCAAAGTTGCAAATCGGCATGAATAGGATTTTTAACCATTACAGGAATGTTGGTGCCTTTTAACACATCGGCAATTTCTTGCA
>JBIJCO010000075.1:0-3547 GCA_044344665.1 Bacteroidia bacterium
AAGTGCTGGTAAACTACCTGCTCCTGCTCATATTGTTGAAGAAAGTATTGTAGGCCCTACATTAGGTCAAGAATCTATTGATTCAGGTTTAATGAGTTTTGGTATTGCCTTATTGGTAATCTTATTATTCATGGCGGCATATTATTCTAAATCAGGTATAGTAGCTAACGTTGCTTTGATTGCAAATATGTTTTTTATAATGGGAATACTTACTTCATTAGGTGCTGTTTTAACGTTGCCTGGTATAGCTGGTATTGTGTTAACAATAGGTTTAGCTGTTGATGCTAATATCTTAATTTTTGAACGTGTTCGTGAAGAATTAGCTCTTGGTAAAACTACAGCACAAGCTATAAAAGAAGGATTTAAACATGCGATGTCTTCTATTATTGACTCGAATGTTACCTTAGCAATTTTAGCAGTTATACTTTATGTTTTTGGTTCAGGACCAGTACAAGGTTTTGCTACTACTTTATTTATTGGTATATGCACATCATTGTTTTCTGCAATTTTAATTACGCGTGTAATTTTTGAATGGATGTTAGAGCGTAAAATGGAAATTCCATTTGATACTGCTGCTACGCGAAACGCATTTAAAAATATTTCTTTTGATTTTGTTGGAAAAAGAAAATTATACTATGCGATTTCTTCTGTAATTATAGTTTTGGGAATTGTTTTTTACTTTAAAAATGGTGGATTAAATCTCGGCGTTGATTTCAAAGGTGGTCGCACCTATCAGGTTCAGTTTGATAAGGATGTAAATACTGAAGAGGTGAAAAAATCTTTAGCGCCATTATTCGAAGGTTCTCCTGAGGTTAAAACAATAGGTGGAAGTTCAAATAAAATTAAAATTACAACCACTTACCGTGTAAGTGATAATAATCCAAATGCTGATAAAGAGGTAGAAGAAAAATTAATTAGTGGTTTAAAACAATTTGGAGCTACGAATGAAAATATTCTTTCACAACAAAAAGTTGGACCAACTATAGCAACTGATATTGTTTATGGTGCTTATGGTGCAATTTTGTTTTCTTGTTTAATGATGTTTATTTACATTGTTGTTCGTTTCAGAAAATGGCAATATGGTTTAGGTTCTGTTGTTGCTTTATTTCATGACGTATTAATTGTGTTATCTTGTTATACCATCTTCCATGGCTTATTCCCTTCATTATTGAATTTGGAAATTGGTCAAGATTTTATAGCCGCTATTTTAACAGTAATGGGTTATACCATGACAGAAACAGTTGTTGTTTTTGACCGTATCCGTGAGAAGTTGGCTGAAAAAGGTAAATTGGATGTATTTGGTGATGAAAGAAATAAGCTTATAAATTTTGCGTTAAACAGCACATTAAGTAGAACAATATTAACCTCATTAACAGTGTTCTTTGTTCTATTAGTAATCTTTATTTTTGGCGGTGATAGTATTCGTGGATTTATTTTTGCATTATTAATCGGTCGTATTATTGGAACTTATTCTTCATTATGTATTTCAACACCAATAGTTGTTGATTTCGATAAAAAGAAATAATAATCTAAACAAAAAAAAGCCTCCTTATGGAGGCTTTTTTATTTAAATAATATGAGTAAACCTTGGATTGGCTATTTAGGATCTTTTTTCATTCTACTGGCAGGAGTATTGCAAATAATAGGAGAGAAAATAATTTTAGGGGTTTTATTAATCCTATTGTCAATTGCAGGAGCATTTATAAAATATAGGTTAACAAAAAACAAGTAGTTTAAATTATCTGTTTTTAGAATAACTATTATTTATTGAATATTTCTAAATTACGATGTTCTGTTTTGTTAAGCTCATCTTTACTTAAAGATTTAAAATAGTCAAAGGTAATTTTTAAGCCCTCAGCTCTACTAACTTTTGGTTCCCAGCCTAAAATAGATTTTGCTTTTGAAATATCCGGACGACGTTGTTTTGGATCATCTTTAGGAAGTGGCAAAGAAGTTAGTTTTTGATTTGCTCCGGTAAGTTTTAATATTTCTTCTCCAAATTCTTTAATCGTTATCTCGCTCGGATTTCCTATGTTAACTGGTAAATGATAATCACTTAACAATAATCTGTAAATTCCTTCAACTAAATCGTCAACATAACAAAAACTACGAGTCTGACTTCCATCACCAAACATAGTTAAGTCTTCGCCTCTCAGCGCTTGACCAATAAATGCAGGTAAAACACGCCCATCATTTAGTCGCATACGAGGCCCATACGTGTTAAATATTCTAATAATACGTGTTTCTAGGCCGTGTGTATCATGATAAGCCATTGTTAAAGCTTCCATAAATCGTTTCGCTTCGTCGTAACATCCGCGTGGTCCAACCGGATTAACGTTACCCCAATACTCTTCTGTTTGTGGGTGAACATGCGGATCTCCATACACCTCACTTGTAGAAGCAACTAATACGCGGGCGTTTTTAACCCTCGCAAATCCTAAAATGTTATGTGTGCCTAGAGAAGAAACTTTTAAAGTTTGAATCGGTATTTTTAAATAATCGATAGGGCTTGCAGGAGAAGCAAAATGTAAAATATAATCGATGTTTCCAGGGACATGAATAAATTTACTTACATCATGATGATAAAATTCAAATTGTGGTAATTTGAAAAGATGTTCAATGTTTTTAAGGTCTCCGGTTATTAAATTATCCATTGCAACCACTTTCATGCCCTCTTTAATAAATCTGTCGCACAAATGCGAACCTAAAAATCCTGCTGCTCCTGTTATTAATATTCTTTTTTGCATAACCTATTTATCAATGGAATTTTGAAATTGATATGTACTTATATTTTAGGTATTGTATCAATCCCAATACAATAATAACTATAACCTAATTTTTTCATATCCTGAGGATCAAAAATGTTTCTGCCATCGAACATGAGTTTATTTTTTAATCGAGTAGTTAACTCTGTAAAATCCGGAACTCTAAATTCGGGCCATTCGGTTATTATTAACAAAGCATCTGCATCGTTTAAAGCGCTATACATATCAGTTGCGTATGAAATAGATTTGCCTATCATCCGCTCTGTTTCGTGCATGGCAACCGGATCGTAAGCAATAACAGAAGCACCTTCATTTAATAAATTTTCAATAATAACTAATGATGGTGCTTCACGCATGTCATCAGTCTTAGGTTTAAAAGATAAACCCCACAGAGCAATTTTTTTATTTTTTAAATCGCCGTTAAAATGTTTTTTTACTTTATTAAATAAAACGAGTTTTTGATTTTCATTTACTTCTTCAACAGCATTCAGAATTCGCATGTTGTAGTTTTTTTCTTTAGCGGTTTTAATTAAAGCTTTTACATCTTTAGGGAAACAACTTCCGCCATAGCCAACACCAGGATAAATAAATTTAGTACCAATTCTAACATCGCTACCAATTCCTTTACGAACCATATTTACATCTGCACCCATAATTTCACATAG
Organism: Bacteroidia bacterium; assembly: GCA_044344665.1. GTDB lineage: Bacteria > Bacteroidota > Bacteroidia > B-17B0 > Aurantibacillaceae > Aurantibacillus. The sequence goes on from JBIJCO010000075.1 coordinate 3,431, forward strand.
ATTAGCAATATCATTCATGAAACTTATTTTGGTTGCTAACATGGCATTTGCTGCGTATTTTGTCATTTCGGCAGATGGAATGTCCATAAAAATTATTGGATGCCCATTCATTAAAAA
>JBIJCO010000029.1:0-38693 GCA_044344665.1 Bacteroidia bacterium
TCAAAAGCTAATCTCAAATTGTGAATTTCGGCAGTTTTATATTTATTAGTTTCAAGATAATTTTTTAAGGAAGCGAAAAAAGCATCGTCGCCCACAACTTTGCGAAGCATATGTAAAACTTGTCCGCCTTTATTATAACTAAAGCCATCAAACATATCTTCTTTGTCTTCATAATTAAAACGAATTAGATTTACTTCTTTGTCAGAATTTAAATAACCTTCGCGGCTGTTGTAATGATGATAATCTGCTGCGTCTCTTCCGTATTTGTATTCTTCCCATAAGTATTCTCCGTATGTTGCAAAGCTTTCGTTTAATGGCAAATTGCTCCAGCTTTCGCAGGTTACCAAATCTCCGAACCATTGATGAAATAATTCGTGAGCAATAATTGAATTGCCTTTACTGCCATCTATTAATTCGCGTGTTGTTTGGTATACGGCAAAATCGCCATGTAAGGTTGCGCTGGTATTTTCCATTGCACCGCTAACATAATCTCTTACCGCAATTTGCGCATACTTTGGCCATGCATAAGGCACACCTAATTTGGATGAATAAAACTCTATCATTTCTTTGGTGTCTCCAAAAATTGCTTTAGCGTGCGGCTCGTATTCTTTTTCTACATAATAGCTAATTTCTTTTCCGTTCCATGGCTGGTCAGTTACTTTTTTAAATTCACCAATAGCCATCATAGCTAAGTATGGAGCATGAGGCTGTTCTAATTTCCAGTGGTCGGTTCTTGAGCCATTGTTGTTCTTTTTTGAATCAACAAGTGAACCGTTAGAAAGAGTCGTGTATTTATCATCTATAGTTATAAAAAGTTCTTGAGTCATTTTTTCGTTTGGACTATCAATTGTTGGCATCCATGCTGAATTAGCCTGTGTTTCTCCTTGAGTCCAAATTTGCGGCATCTTGTAAGTGTTTTCACCTGTTGGATTAATAAAATAAAGACCTTTGTCGCTACTAATGGCATTGCTGCCTCCCGCTTTTAATTCGTTTGGTTTAGCTACATACTCAATTTCAACAAAGTAATTTTCTTCTTTTGTAAATACTCTACCTAAATTAATTTTTAAAGAATCGTTTTCGTATTTGTAAGAAGCGGTATTTAATTTTGGCTCTTTTGGGGTTACTTCTGTAGTTTTGGTTTGTTCGGATTTTTTTACGTCTCCGGAATATATTGTTGATTCATACACATTTATACCTTTAATATCCATACCTCTTGCATCTAAGTATAACATATTTGTTGGATAGAAATATGGTTTAATTTGAATTAGTGCTTTGCCGTTCATTCTGGAATTGGCCCAATCAAAATTCACTTCTAATTTAGTATGTATAATATCGTTTAATTTTGAATTAGAGGCTCGGTAATTTTCTTTTTTTGGCGCTTCATTAATAATAGTTGCCACAGAATCTTTTATTGTGGGCGGTTCTGTTGCAACAGGTGCTGTAGATTTTTTTGTATTTTGACATGTTGTTGTTAAGCTTGCAACAAATGCGGTTAGTATTAAACGTTTAATCATTTTAGTAATATTTATAATGTAAAATTGAGATTAATTTATTTAATACCAAAATAACAAGTCAATACTTTTTTAAAGGTTATATTTGATGTTAAGCGATAAAAATTACTGATTAGGATAGTAGTTTGTAAGCGCTGAAGGCAGAGAAATACGCTATGGCAAACATAAAAATTACTTGAACTACAACCCAACTCCAACTTTTTGTTTCGCGCTTTACAACAGCTATTGTGCTCATACACTGGAGGGCAAACGCATAAAACAGTAATAATGACCAGCACACCGCAGGTGTATATTTTAATGTGTTATTTTCATTTTTCTCGGAAAGCAATTTGTTTTTTATTCCAACATCTTCATCTGATTTATTTGACTGATAAATGGTTGCCATTGTGCCTACAAACACTTCGCGGGCGGCAAAAGATGTTATAAGTGCAATACCAATTTTCCAATCATAACCTAATGGTTTTATAACTGGTTCTATTAAATGCCCAAATTGCCCAATATAAGAGTATTCAAGCTTTTGAGTTTCAATTTTGTTTAACTCACTATTAATTGAATCAGAGCTTGTGTTTTTTTCTAAAACTATTTTTGAAGCTTCCAATTCTTTAAATTTATTGTTCGATCCGTGTGTGCTTAAAAACCAAAGTAAAACCGAAATAGATAGAATAATTAAACCGGCTTCTTTAATAAAAACGTTTACTTTGGTAAATACCGTTAGAAAAATGTTTCTTGCTTGTGGCCAGCGATAAACTGGTAATTCCATAATGTATGAAGATGTTTCGGTTGTTTTTAAAATTTTTTTAAGAAAAAATGCAGTAATCATTGTCGCAAAAAATCCAATAAAATATAACAGAAATAAAACTAAACCTTTTGAATTGAATACCCCTAAAAATGTATTGTCAGGGTACATAACAGAAATTAGTAGCGTATAAACAGGTAATCTGGCTGAACAACTTATTAATGGTAAAATAAAAACTGTAATTAATCGTTCTTTGGTATTACTAATTGTACGAGTTGCCATAATCGCAGGAACAGCGCATGCAGTACCACTAATTAGCGGAATAACAGATTTTCCGTTTAAACCAAATGGACGCATAATTTTATCCATAATAAAACCTGCACGTGCCATGTAACCTGAGTCTTCCAAAAAGCTAATAAACATGAACAAAAATGCTATTTGCGGGATAAACATAATTACGCCGCTTATTCCGGCAATAAGTCCGTTAACAATTAAATCGTTTAGTTGCCCCTCTGGTAATTGATGGTGTAAATAATTTCCTAAATTAATAAAGCCTGTTTCTATCCATGTCATAGGTATTTCTGATACATAAAAAATAAACTGAAAAACCAAAAATAAGACTGTCAATAAAGTTAAATAGCCAAAAATTTTATGAGTTGCAAATTTGTCAATTTTTGAGCTGAGTTGTTTTGAGGTTAATTGATTGGGACTTTTTACACACTTTGCTATGATGTAATTAATAGAATTATATCGATAAAGTTTGTCATCATTTTCTTCCTTAGCAAAGTTTGATTTGTTATTGTTTGATAGCGTGTTTAAAATAAAATCTTTATAGCTGTTATGGTTTAATAAATAATCAGCGGTTAAATTATAAAACACGCTATTACTTGTTTTTGCCTTTAAAATAGCTTCTTTTAAAGTATCAAAGCCTTTTTTTCTCCTTGAATCTAATGGTATGACAGACACATCTGTTATTTTTTCCAGCTCCTTAGTGTCAATATGGATGTTTTGGTTTTCGGCTTCATCCATCATATTTAAAGCGAGTACAGTTTTAAATTTTAAATCAATCAGCTGTGTAGCTAATAGTAAATTTCGTTTAAGGTTTGAAGCATCAGCAACTATAACAATAACATCAATATTTTCATTTTCGTCTAATAATGTTTTGCACGCAATTAATTCGTCATTTGATTTTGGAAAAAGACTGTATATGCCCGGTAAGTCAATAATCGACAATGTAATTTTTGAATTGTTTTTTGAAAAACTCGTTTTCCCTTCTTGTCTGTCTACAGTTACTCCAGCATAATTTCCGGTTTTTTGGGACAAACCGGTTAAAGCATTAAAAACACTTGATTTACCTGAATTTGGATTCCCGAGTAAGGCAATTTTTAGGTGATTATTTTCGTTTGAGGGCACTAAAATTAGGGCAATAATTCTATCAACACAGAAGCAGCTTCATTTTTACGAAGGCATAATTCGTAGCCGGAAATATTTATAGCAATAGGGCAGCCTAAAGGTGCAGTTTTTGAAATGCTAATAGTTTCTCCGGGTAAACATCCCATTTCTATTAATTTTGTACTAAGTACTTCATCTGAAAATTCCCTGACAATGGCGGTTTGCCCAATTTTAAGCTGGTCTAAAGATTCCATATTCCGCTTATAAAATTATGAGTTTTAGAGATTAAATCATATACCATAAAAATGGTACAGATTATCATGGTTTAATTTAGTCGCAATTTTTTAATCCCGATTTAGAGTTTAAATTTGTTTGGAATAAATCATGATTAAATCGGCTAATTATAAAAATGAAAAGGTAACTTTTAGCGATAGTGGCAAAGGTAAAGCTGTGGTTTTGCTTCACGGTTTTTTAGGCTCACACAAAATTTGGGAACAAACGATTAATAATTTATCCAAATCCTATAGGGTAATTGCTATTGATTTGCCCGGCCATGGAGACACAGCGTGTTTAGGTTATGCCCATAGTATGGATTTAATGGCTAAGTGTGTTAAAGCGGTTTTAGATTCTTTGAGATTAAAAAAGTACATTATTATTGGCCATAGCATGGGTGGATATGTAGGCTTGGCTTTTGCTGATTTGTTTCCTGACCATTTAAAAGGATTGTGTTTATACCATAGTACCGCTTATGCAGATTCTGATGAAAAGAAAAAAGACAGGTTGCGCGCAATTCAAGCAGTTAAAGCTGATCGTGGCATTTTTACTAAATCAACCATAAAAAATTTATTTGCCTCAAAAAACTTAAAGTATTTAAGAGAGGAAATTTCGTTTGCTTTGTCAATTGCAAAACAAACCAAAAAAAAGGGAATTATTGCTTCCTTGCATGGAATGAGAGACAGGCCTAGGCGGGATATTATTCTTGGTTTGGTAAATTATCCTATAATGATGGTAATTGGAGAGTTAGATAATGTTTTACCTTATGATCAATTATTGGAGCAATCTCAATTAATAAAAAGCAAAACAATATTGTATTTAGAGCACGACGGGCATTTTGGTTTCCTTGAATCTATTGAATTAAGTAATAAAGCTATTCGAAAATTTTTGAGAAAATGTCATTGAAGTTTTAACAAAAAAAAATAAGTGCCATAAATTGTAAAATAATGGTTCCGTCTACAAGGAATAAGTAAAAATAATTGTGTCTGGAGGGTTTTGAAAATAGGGTTAATAGTATTAAAGCAAAAGAAGTAACACTTGTAACAAAAACAGAATTTTTAATTGGCCAAAAAAATCCTAACATAAAATATAGAGTCACCAAAACAAGAATAAATATTTTTGAATTTAAAATTCCAATTTTTATTGGAATGGTAGTAATATTCATTTCTTTATCTATTTCTCTATCTCTGATATCAAACATAACACAAAGCCCAGCAATAAATAAAAATTGCGAAATAATGTAAATAAGAATGCTATAATTTAAGTTGTTTAAAAGGGGTAAAACAACAGCAATCCAAACTAATGTAAGCGATATAATAAAGGGTTTTAAAAACCAAAATTTTCTTAACCGAAGCGGAGGTAAAAAATAGGATAAGCTTAAAAGTGAAAGTATAAAATAGATTATTAACGTGGTTATATTGGCTAAAAAAAACTTTAATAAAATATCAAATGCAGAGATTAGTAAAAGAATTATTAAGGTAAATAGCAAGCGTTTGTTTTTTGCATACCAGTTGTACTTTTTGTTTTCGGGGTGTTTCGTTGAAAAATAAAGTCTTTGTATGTTATACAATATAAATGTTGAAATAAAGTTAGGAATAACAAACAAAAAGATATTTTGGCTTGTTTCACCATAAATAAAAGCAGTTTGCGCTGTAAAAACAGCCACACAAGCAGCAATAAAAAGATTTGAGTAAATTACAAAATCCAGAACTTTTAAAATTGTACCCGATATAACATTCATTATAAGCGTTGTTTTACAGCTTCAAACAAAACAATACCTGTTGCAACAGAAACGTTGAGGGATGCAATTTTACCGGTCATAGGAATTTTAACCTGCATATCGCTCCGTTTCAAATATTCATTACTTATTCCATTTTCTTCACTGCCCATAATTAACGCGGTTGGTTTTGTAAAATCGGCATCATAAATTAAATTATCTGTTTTTTCGTGGCAGGCAATGATTTGCAAACCACTTTCTTTAAGAAATTCAATGATGGTTTTTAAGTTATCTTCTCTGCAAACTTTTAATCGGTGTAAAGCGCCGGCACTTGTTTTAATGGCATCACCATTAATTTGTGCCGCGCCTCTGCTCGGAATTATTATAAAATCAACCCCCGCACATTCTGCACCTCTCGAAATGGCACCAAAATTCCTAACATCAGTAATGCGATCTAAAATTAAAACCAAAGGTGTTTTTCCTTTTTCAAAAATGCTGGTCAATAATTCTTCGGTGTTGTAATATGTAATTTCAGTTAAGTAGGCAACAACACCTTGATGATTTTTATCTGTTATTCTTTTTAATTTTTCGGGTGGAACAAATTGAAAAGGAACTGTTTTCCCCTGCAGCGCTTGTCGCAACTGATGATATAATTCGTTTGATAAACCTTTTTGAAGTAATATTTTTTCTATATCTTTTCCTGCCTGTAGAGCCTCTATAACTGCCCTTGTTCCAAATATTAAATTGTCATCTTCCATTAAAACAAAGTACATCAAATTTAACGCATTTACCAAATGTAAAAATTTGTGCTTATTCTCAATTTGAATATCATGATTTGTTTTGGGTTTGTATTCCTATACTCGTATCTTTACTGTTAAATATAAACTATGGAAACGTTGTATAGAAAAGTTGAAGATGCCCTTGATTCTATAAGACCTTACTTGTTAGCCGATGGAGGAAATGTAGAGGTTGTTGAAATAACAAATGAGAGTGTGTTAAAATTAGAACTGAAAGGCGCTTGCAAAACTTGTAATATGAGTCACATGACCATGAAGGCAGGTATTGAAGAAACTATTAAACGCGCAGTCCCAGAGATTAAAGAAATTATTTCCGTTAATTAATATGAAGTTAACTCAAAAGCTTTCTCAAAGCAAAAAAACATTATTTTCTATAGAAATTTTACCTCCTTTAAAAGGTAAAAGCATACAAAGCATTTTTGATGGCATTGATCCTCTAATGGAATTTAAACCCGCCTTTGTAGATGTTACTTACCACCGTGAAGAATATATTTATAAGAAAAGAGAAGGTGGTTATTTAGAAAAAGTGAGTATACGTAAGCGTCCCGGAACGGTTGGTATTTGTGCGGCAATTATGAATAAGTATGATGTAGAGGCCGTTCCACATATTATTTGTGGGGGTTTTACAAGAGAAGAAACAGAAAATGCTTTAATTGATTTACAATTTCTAGGAGTTGATAATGTGTTGGCGCTTCGCGGAGACAGTATAAAAACAGAGCCGGCTTTTGTACCTGAGCCCGGAGGGCACCCTTATGCATTGGATTTAGTAAAACAAATAGCAGAGATGAATAAGGCCCAGTATTTAGATGAAGAAATGAAAGATGCTGCCCCGACAAATTTTTGTATTGGTATTGCCGGCTACCCCGAAAAGCATTTTGAAGCTCCAAATATGATTAGCGATTTAAAATATTTAAAAGCTAAAGTAGATGCGGGCGCAGAATATGTTGTTACACAAATGTTTTTTGACAATAACAAGTATTTTGAATTTGTAAAATTGTGTCGTGAAAACGGAATTAACGTGCCAATTATTCCGGGCTTAAAAATTTTAAGCAGCAAAAAGCAAATAACTACTTTACCAAAAATATTTCATATTGATATTCCACAGCCGTTTTACGAGGAGCTGGAAAAATGTAAGGATGATAAACAAATTAAAGAAGTTGGAATAAACTGGTGTATTCAGCAAAGTAAAGAATTAATTAAGGCAAATGTGCCATGTTTACATTTCTACACCATGGGAACCTCTGAAGCAACCAAAAGTGTGGCTCGCGAAGTGTTTTAATTTTTTGTATAGTAAAAATTTACCATCAAAATTAATGTTATAAATCAGGTAATTTTTTCTTTTACCTAAAATAAAAAATGAGTTACAATTTTTATACCGGCGAGGTTTTATTAATTAATAAGCCATATACCTGGAGTAGTTTTCAGGCGGTAAATAAATTAAAACATGCCATAAAGCAACATCCATCGTTTTTAGTTGACGGTAAAAAGGTAAAACCAAAAATTGGACATGCAGGTACCTTAGACCCTCTGGCAACGGGTTTGTTAATTGTTTGCTCCGGTAAAAAAACTAAAACCATTAATGAATTAATGTGTCAGGAAAAAGAATATACCGGCACTTTTTTTTTAGGAGCCACAACACCTTGTTTTGACCTTGAAAAAGAAGTTGATAAAACATACCCTGTTGAGCACATTACTCAAAATGATATTTTAAATACAGCTAAGGAGTTTACAGGTATCCTACAACAGGTGCCTCCTATTTTTAGCGCTGTTATGATTAATGGTAAACGCGCTTACGAATTAGCAAGGGCAGGAGAAGCAGTTGAAATAAAATCGCGAGAAATTGAAATCAAAGAATTTGAAATAACAACTATTAATTTACCCGAAGTTAGTTTTAGAATTGTATGTAGTAAAGGTACATACATAAGAAGCATTGCCAGAGATTTTGGTTTAGCCTTAAACAGCGGAGCTCACTTAATAAAACTTTGCAGAACCAGAATAGGAAATTTTAAATTAAGCGAAGCACAAACGCCTCAAGAGTTTGCAGATAAATTAAAAATTCAAGAATAATTCAGGATAATTAAATATTTAAGAAATGAAGAAATTCATTTAAGCGATCTTTCATACCTGTTTCGTAATCGCTGTGGCTATAGGTTGCTTTAATACTATAATTATAACGGTTAAACGTTTGAATTATGCCTGATAAATCTTCGCGGTTAACTTTAATAGTTACTTCCAATTTCATACTATCAGGCTGAGATGACACATGTAAACTTAAAATTTTTGCATCATTGCTTTCAATAATATTTCCAATTTGAGTAACAGAGTAATCATTTTGATTAAGTTCAAGCACAATAACACCTCCGGGGTTTTGAACAGAAATCATGGTGCTTAAATTTTGCACAATTCCTTTCAAGGTTATGCAACCTTTGTATTTTTCATCGTCATCTAAAACAGGAATCAACGTTAAATTTAAACTGCTCATTAATTTTACCAATTCGTAGGTGTGCTGATGAACATGAATTGCAGAGCGCATTAAATGCAGTTTGCTTTTTTCAATCTCTTCTTCAGGATGATTATAATCTATCAAATCTGTTTCTGAAACAAGCCCAACTAATTCGCGATTTTTAACGACTGGTAAATGCGACACTTTAAATTGCTCCATCCAATCTAGGGCAAGCGCAACTGTATCTGTTGTTTTAAGGGGAGGAATTTCGTCAGTTATTAAATCAATTACCAGCATTTTTTTCTTTCTCAAATTTATGTAATTTAATTAGTTTTATTGTAGTTTTAAGAAAAACTAACAAATTTTAAATCAGTATAAATGACGAAATTAAGTGTAAACATAAATAAAATAGCCACTTTACGAAATGCGAGAGGAGGGGATATTCCGGATGTAATTTTAGCCGCAAAAAATATTGAAGCTTACGGCGCTAATGGAATTACTGTGCATCCAAGACCCGATGAGAGGCACATTAGATATGAGGATGTTAGAAATTTAAAAGCTGTATTAAAAACAGAGTTTAATATTGAAGGCAATCCAACTGAACAAAAATTTATTGACTTGGTGTTGGAAGTAAAACCTCAGCAGGTAACTTTAGTGCCCGACATACAAGGGCAACTAACAAGCGACCATGGTTGGGATACAATAAAAAACAAAAATTATTTATCTGAAATTATTCTGTTGTTTAAAAAAAACAATATTCGTACATCTATTTTTGTAGATGCTGATTTGAAAATGATAGAAGGCGCAAAGGGTACAGGAACTGACAGAATAGAGTTATACACTGAATCATACGCACGTTTATTTTATACCGAAAAACAAAACGTGATACAACCTTTTATTAAGGCAGCAAAACTTGCCCAAGATTTAGGAATAGGTGTTAATGCAGGTCATGATTTGAATTTAGAAAACTTAAAATATTTCAAACAACAGGTGCCTAATTTGCTTGAAGTTTCTATAGGTCACGCTTTAGTAAGTGATGCGTTGTATTTGGGTTTAGAAAACACTGTACAAATGTATTTGAGGCAATTAAAATAAACAGGCATGAAGTTAGCATATAGAGAGTTTGGCAAAGGTAAACCATTAATTATTTTACATGGTTTATTTGGGCAAAGTGATAATTGGAATTCGTTGGCTAAAGCATTTTCTGAAAAAGGGATGCATGTGTTTACAATAGACCAGCGCAATCATGGCCTTTCGCCACACAGTAATATCTGGAATTATGATGTAATGGCAGATGATTTAAAAGAATTTATTGACGAACATCAATTAAAAGACCCAATTTTACTTGGCCATAGCATGGGTGGAAAAACAGTAATGTTTTTCGAGTTAAAATTTCCAGCTATAGCCTCAAAAATAATAATTGCCGACATTTCGCCGAGGCATTATGAACCTCACCACACAGATGTTTTAGAAGCATTAAACGCAGTTGATTTTAATATTGTAAAAACACGAAAGGAGGCTGAAGCCATACTAAATAATTACATCAGCGATTTTGGAACAAAACAATTTTTACTAAAAAACATTTACTGGAAAGATGCAACTAATAACATTATGGATTGGCGATTTAATTTAAAGGTTATTAGCGCAAATATTAATAATGTGGGCGTTGCTTTGCCTAAGGGGAAAAGCGCTATATCTACACTAGTTGTTAGAGGAGAAAAATCAAATTATGTAAATGAAAGTGATTTAATAGATTTTAAAAATTATTTTCCTAACATCACATTAAAAACCATTTTAGATGCTAATCACTGGATACACGCAGAAAAACCAAAAGAGTTTTTTGATGTTGTAATAGAGTTTGTTAGTTAAAACAAAATATGTTGATTTTTCGGCATCTTATCCTTTGCAGTTTAAATTAAGTTTAATTCTTTTAAGAATTCACCGATTTCAGCATTTTTTGGAAGTAAAAAAGCATTAATACCGCATGCTCCGGCACCTTTAACGTGCTGTACAGAGTCATCAATGAAAACTGTTTCTTTGGGGTTTAGGTTGTTTTTTTCCAATACAAATTCAAAAATTTCAGCATCCGGCTTTCTCATGCCTATTCTGCAAGAGTAATAAACTTCATCAAAATAATCATTAAAGTTTTTTACCCCGTGTTTTAGATAGAGGTCGTGTTCAAAAGCGTTAATATGTGGCTCGCATGTATTACTCAGCAAAAAAGTATTGTAGTTTTGTTTTGTTTTTACAAGAGCATTTAATCTTTTTTCAGGAACGTCAAGCAACATTGCATTCCATGCTTTATGTAGTTCAATTTCATTTCCCTCATAACGGAGATATTTGCGTATTTCATAAAAAAATTCTTCAGGACTAATTATGCCTTTATCAAATTTATTAAATATGTCGCTTTGCTCTGCCTGAGTATAAATTGCCTCAAACGGCATGTAGCTCAGCCTATTAAACTCTAGTATGGTTTTATTGATATCAAGATTAATGATAATTCCACCAAGGTCGAAAATGATATTTTTTATATGTTGCATTATTATTTTGCAAATATGGGGTAATTATCTATTTTTGCAATCCAATTAGTAAAAAAATTGGTCCTATAGCTCAGTCGGTTAGAGCATCAGACTCATAATCTGAGGGTCCTTGGTTCGAGCCCAAGTGGGACCACAAGACAAAAGAAAAAACGCCTTAAACAGTATGTTTCGGGCGTTTTTCTTTTTAAGCTAAATATAAAACGCTATTATGGAAACAAAAAATATAGAAGCAGTTATTTCTCCAAGAGAACCTCATTATGTTGGCGATGGTTTTAGGGTGCATAATTTTATTCCCGGTTCGCCTTTATTGAGTATGGCAAGAATGAGTCCGTTTATTATGTTGGATTATAATTCTCCGTTTTATTTTCCTCCTTCATCTGTTCCAAGAGGGGTTGGTGTTCACCCTCACCGAGGTTTTGAAACCGTTACCATTGCTTATAAAGGTAAAGTAGCTCATCATGACAGTCACGGCGGAAAAGGTGTAATTTCTGAAGGTGATGTGCAATGGATGACGGCGGCATCAGGAGTTTTACATAAAGAATATCACGAAGAGAATTGGAGTAAACAAGGTGGTTATTTTCAAATGGTACAATTATGGGTAAACCTCCCAGCAAAAGACAAAATGTCAAAACCTAAATATCAAGACATTCCTAACAGCCAAATTTCTAAATATAATTTACCCAACAATAATGGTGTTGTTGAAATTATAGCGGGAAGCTACGAAGATATAAAAGGCCCTGCTTTTACATTTACACCTATTAATTTGCTCAATGTGAAATTAAATTCAGGTGCGCAAACTAAATTTAGTTTCCCTGATAATTATAATACTGCGGTATTGGTCATCGAAGGAAATGTTAACGTAAACACAACTTATGCGCCAACCAACCATTTTGTGTTATTTAAAAATGAGGGTCAAGAGTTTACTGTTGAAGCCAAAGAAAATTCCGTTTTATTAATACTGAGTGGTGAGCCAATTAATGAGCCAATTGCAGCTCATGGTCCATTTGTGATGAATACTCGCGACGAAATAATACAAGCATTTGACGATTTTAACATGGGTAAATTTGGGTATTTGAAAGATTGATTGTTTAATACTTAAAATTAAACAATTAACGCCTTTTATCTTCATGCGCGATGCAAACGAACACTAACTAACAAAACAATTAACCTAAACATATGTGTCTTTTATTTGTTTAGATTTTGTTTTATTTTCAAAATCATGTTATGTATAATAAACTCAAAATTTTAGTAGTTTTTTTAGTTATAACCAGCCAAGTTTTTTCGCAAATAAATGGCGTTATAAGAGGAAGTGTAAAAGATAAAAATACTCAAGAATTTATTATTGGCGCCATCATTTCTGTTGAGGGTTCAACTTTAGGCGTTACCTCTGACATAGAAGGGAATTATAAATTAGTTATTCCTGTAGGAACCTATAACCTTAAAGCATCGTTTTTAGGATATACTTCATTATTAAATTATAATATTCCTGTTACTTCTGGTAATGCACAAGTTGTGAACTTTGAAATGGAAACTGTTGCGGCAGAATTAAACGAAGTTTCGGTTACTTTCGAAAAAGGTAAATCTGCTGTAGCTACTGATATGATTACACCGTTATCTGTTCAGCAGCTTACTACTGAAGAAATTAAAAGTAATCCAGGAGGAAGTTTCGATGTGTCCAGAGTTGTTCAAACACTGCCAGGAGTTGGGGGGTCTAGCGGAGGCGCAGCTAGAAACGATATTATTATAAGAGGTGGAGCCCCAAATGAAAATGTGTATTATGTAGACGGTATAGAAATACCCGTTTTAAACCACTTTCAAACACAGGGCAGTTCGGGTGGAGCGCAAGGAATTTTAAACGTATCATTTATAGAAGATGTAAAACTAAGTTCATCTGCATTTGATGCAAAGTATGATAATGCACTCGCATCAACTTTTATCATTAAGCAACGCCAAGGTAACCCGGAAAAAGTTTCAGGAAATGCCCGTTTGAGTTTTACCGAGGCTGTGGCCACACTTGAAGGGCCTTTAGGCAAAAAAACAGATTATCTTTTATCTGCCAGAAAATCATATCTCGATTATTTATTTAAGTTAATTGATTTACCTATTCGCCCAAATTTTTATGATTTTCAATACAAGATTACCCATAAACTGAATGAAAAAACTACCCTAACGGCTTTGGGAATTGGTGCAATAGATAATTTTTCCTTTGGTGAAACAAAAAAAGCAAGTGCCGAAAATGAATATTTCAGAAGGTCTTTGCCTATAATTAATCAATGGAATTATACTTGTGGTTTTACATTAAAACGATTAATAAATAAAGGTTATGTAAATGTGGCGCTCAGTCGAAACATGTTCAATAATGAAATAGACAGGTTTGAGGATGCGGAATATAACAACGAAGCCAAAAGAAATTTTTTACTTCAATCGCAAGAAATCGAAAATAAATTACGAATAGACGTTAACAAATATATTAAGGGCTGGAAAATTTCATATGGGGCAGTAGGCCAATATGTAAAATACAATACAAATTTATTTAATAAGCTAACTAACTCAATTTATAATAATCTAGGAGAATTGTTAATTCCCGGAATAACCATAAATTTTAAAAGTGATATTGAATTTTTTAAATACGGTGCATTTACACAAGTGGCTAAAAATATTTTTAACGAAAAACTATTAGTATCGTTTGGTTTAAGAAGCGATATGAATTCGTTTACAAATAACGGAAACAATCCATTAAAAACATTATCGCCAAGGTTTTCGGTTGCCTATCATGTTAACCGCAAATTTGATTTAACCGGTTCGGTAGGTAGTTACTATAAAATTCCTAGCTACACAAACTTAGGATACCGAAACTCAACAGGAGAGTTGGTTAATAAATCTATGCAGTATATTCAATCAAACCATTACGTTATTGGAACGCAGTTTTTACCAAATGAAGCCCTCAGGTTTACACTCGAAGGATTTTATAAGCAGTACACAAATTATCCGGTTTCAAAAATTAATGGCACATCATTGGCTAACCAAGGAGCAGATTTTGGTTCGGTTGGTAGCGAAGAGTTGCAAAGCACAGGAAAAGGCGAGACATATGGTTTTGAATTTTTTGTTCAACAAAAACTAATAAAAAAATTATTTTATGTTTTAAGTTATACGTTTGTAAGAAGTAGTTATTCCGGAGAAGATAATAAGCTCATTGCCTCTTCATGGGATAACCAGCATTTACTATCGGGAACCCTAGGGTATAAATTCGGAAAAAACTGGCAGCTTGGTTTAAAATACAGGTATGCGGGAGGAACGCCTTATACACCTTTTGATTTAGCAGCATCACAACAAAATTTTGCTTTATTAGGTACCGGAATATTGGATTATACAAGAATTAACACCTTACGTTTAAGTAATTTTAGCCAACTTGATTTTAGATTAGATAAAAAAATTAATTATAAAAAAACCAGTGTAAATATTTTTATTGATTTTCAAAATGTGTTAATGACTTCGCAGGAAAGTGCGCCTTATTACACCTTTAAACGAAAAGAAGATAATACAGGATTTGAAACAACCGATGGGAAGCCTTTAAATTCTGATGGTTCAAATGGTATACCTGTGATTTTAGAAAATTTCAGTAAAAATGTTACGCCATCTATAGGATTTACGTTTGAGTTTTAACAAGATTGGTTTAAAATTCAAATTTGTATCCAACTCCTTTAACGGTTTTAAAATAATCGTCACCTATTTTTTCGCGTAATTTTCTTATATGAACATCAATGGTTCTATCGCCAACAACCACCTCATCGCCCCACACCTGATCTAAAATAAATTCACGTGTAAAAACCTTTCCGGGTTTACTACTTAGCAGAGAAAACAATTTAAATTCTTTTTTAGGTAACGAAATTTCGGAATCATCTTTATAAATCACATGTTTTTCTTTATCAATTCTAATATTTCCAAACTCGATGATTGATTCAGAAATATTTGCAGCTTGCAGTCTGCGCAGAAGAGCTTTTACTCTGCTTATAAATACTCTTGGTTTTATAGGTTTTGTAATGTAATCGTCTGCACCAACTTCAAATCCTGCAATTTGTGTATAGTCCTCGCTTCGGGCCGTAAGAAAAGCAATTAAAACATCATGTAAGTTTTTTTGTTCACGCAATTCTCTGCAGGTTTCAATGCCATCCATGTCGGGCATCATAACATCTAAAATGATTAAGTGCGGAATTTCTTTTTTTGCAATTTCTATAGCGTCTTTACCATTGTTGGCAGACAAAATAGTGTAGCCTTCTTTTTTTAAATTATAACCTAAAAATTCTAAAATATCCGGCTCATCATCAACTAAAAGAATTTTAAAATTAGAATTGCTCATACTTGTTTGCTTTACGGCACTAAATTAACCATAATGCCAATGTCCTAAAGTTAATTAATTATTAAATTATTTTACAAAAACAACAATTAAGTTAAGCTTTTGGTAACATCAAATTTAAGTAAGGGTAATTTAAGATTCTTTTTTTTGTGACCGATATCACTATATAAAGTCATGCAAAAATTATTATTTACGTTGTTAGTTGGTTTTACATTAACAAAGGCTATTAGCCAAACAGGAAGAATTTCAGGAACAGTTATGGATGCCAAAACTGGTGAGACTTTGCCCGGAGCCACTGTTTTAATTGAGGGAACAACAAAAGGAGCCAGTGTTGATTTTGATGGTAAATTTTCTTTAAGCAATGTGTCAGTTGGAAAAGTTAATTTGCTAATAAGCTATATTTCTTATAACTCAAAAAAACTTACCGAGGTTGTTGTTAAAGAAAATGATGTAACCACCATAAATGTATTATTAGACGCATCAACTTCACAAGATTTAACTGAAGTGGAAGTTGTTGTTACGCTCAATAAAGAAAACAATACAGCTTTAGTGTTGCAACAAAAAAATAATTCAAGTGTTAGCGATGGTATTAGTGCAGAAACCATTAAAAAAACTCCAGATAGAAACACTAGTGATGTTATAAAGCGAATCAGTGGGGCCACTATACAAGATAATAAATTCGCTATTATCAGAGGTATGAATGACAGATATAATACCGCCTACTTAAATGGAGTGCCATTACCAAGTTCAGAAAGCGACAGGAAGGCTTTTTCATTTGATATTTTTCCGGCAAACCTGTTAGATAATATAGTTATCTTAAAAACCGGTACACCTGATTTGCCTGGAGATTTTGGAGGAGGTATAATACAAATAAATACAAAAAGTATTCCTGAAAAAAATTATTATAGTTTTTCTGTTTCAAGTGGTATAAATCTCCAAACTACCTTTAAAGAATTTAAAACCTATCAAGGCGGAAAGCGCGATTGGATTGGACTTGATGATGGTACCAGAGCGTTTCCTAATGGATTACCTACTACTCAAGAATATAATTTAACAGATAATCTAAAAAAGATTGATTATGCAAAAATGGTCAATTATGACTGGGCAATAAAAGATAAAATTGCAGCACCAAATTTTGGATTGCAGTTTTCTATGGCAAATGTTGGGAAGGTTTTAAAACGAGAGGCAGGCAGTGTTTTTTCTTTAACATATAATTCTACTAACACAACTTTATTTAGTGCCCGAAGAGAGTTTGAAGAACAAGGAGACAGCGTACAAAAAGTAAGGGATTATACTGACACCTCGTTTACAAATAATATTTTAGCAAGTGCTATGTGGAATTTTTCATTCAAAATTAATTCGAATAATCAAATTGGTTTTAAAAATTTAGTAAGTGTTAATTCAGATGATAAGGTTGTGGTTAGAAAAGGAATTTTTGATGCAAATACCCCTACTTTCGAAAAATCTAACGTAAGATGGTTTACAGAAAACAATATTTATTCAGGTCAATTAAACGGAGATCACTATATTGAAAAAGCAAAGGTTAGGATAAAATGGGTTGGTGGTTATAGTGCCATTCAGCGCGATATCCCAAATTTAAGAAAAATGGTATACCAAAAATCATCCTCTTCTGAAACTGATTCGGTGAAGTATTCAGCAGTATTATTTGAAAATACCGTTTATCCAAATAGTGCAGGCTCAATGTTTTTTTCAACCAATAAAGAGAACATTAAAAGTGCTGGTTTAGATGTTACAAAATCTTTTAAAATACTATCATCAAAACATGAGGTTAAAGCCGGTGGTTTTTATCAATTCAGAAACAGAGAATTTGCTTCAAGGCTAATGGGTTACACAAAGTATCTAAAAGGCTCACAAATTAGGTTTAATGATAGTTTGGCTTACCTAAGTGAAGGAGATATTTTTAATCCACAAAACATGGGAATTATTGATGGCCCTGGTAAATATGATGGTGGGTTTAAATTGTCTGAAGCAACAACAAATATAGACAGCTACGGAGCTACCTCAGAATTATATGCAGGCTATTTAATGATGGATTCGAGATTCTTTGATAAGTTGAGATTTATTTATGGTCTGAGAACAGAATCCTATAGGCAAGAAATTAGAATATTTAATTTAGTAAATGAACTTGTAAAAACAGACACTCTATTTTTAGACTATCTGCCTTCAGTTAATTTTGTTTATGCATTAACTGAAAAAACAAATTTACGCGCGGCTTTTTACAAAACTGTTTGCCGACCGGAGTTCAGAGAATTAGCTCCTTTTAATTTTTATGATTTTATTACTGATTTTTCCATATCAGGTAATCCAGCTTTGATACGCAGTAAAATAGATAATTATGATTTGCGTTTTGAGTGGTTTCCTGGTGCCGGACAGTTGATTTCTGTTTCTGCATTTTATAAGGAAATTCTTAACCCTATTGAGCAAATTAGTAATACTGCCAGTGCAATTAGAAGCTTATTATATACAAATGGTAAACGCGCAACAAATATTGGTGCTGAGTTTGAATATAGAGTTAAACTTAGTACACTATTAAAAAAGGATTCAGTTAAGTTAATTTCAAATACGTTATTATATACAAATTTTGCATACATCAATTCAAAGGTTGATGTGGGGAGTTCTGTTATTGCCGGCGAAAATGATATCAGACCTCTGCAAGGTCAATCACCATTTATTATTAATGCCGGATTACAATATTTAGATAATGATAATGGTTGGGGAGCAAACATATCTTATAATTTAGTTGGTAGACGTATTTTTATTGTTGGTTCAACTGATGAACCTACCTATTGGGAAAATCCACGACACATCTTAGATTTTCAACTTGCCAAAACTTTTAAAGAGAAACTCGAAATAAAATTAAACATCAGAGATTTACTAGCACAGAATTTGATATTCTATCAAGACATAAATAAAAACGGAAAACTCGATAAAATATCTGAGGAAGAAAATAAGAATCCATACCACGGTAAGAATTCTGATAACATAATGATTAATACAAATTACGCACCAACAATTAATTTTTCTGTAACCTACAAGTTTTAATTATTTACATAATGATTAGGTAACATTAAAGTAATTAAAAATTAAGATTCCTTTAATGTAAGCAACATAACCCCTTCCTAAATTTGTAAAAAAAATTTACTATGAGAAAAATTTATTTAACAGCTTTGGCTTTATTAGCCTGCACTATTATGAGTGCGCAACCATTTTGGACAAACACAACTTACAAAGGAGCTTTTCCAATTACTGACGGTACACCGGCAACCGATTGGACAAGTGGATGGGCAAATTGGGATCCCGAAAATGTAATTTATCCTGCAACAACTTCAACAATCTCTACAAATATTGCAACTAGTACTACTCTAAGTGGTGTTGTGCATTTAATTGGAAATGTTGCTGTAACTAATGGTGCTACATTAACAATTTTACCGGGTACAATCATACGCGGAGACAAAGCAACGAAAAGTTCATTAATAATTAGCCGTGGTTCAAAAATTATGGCTCAAGGTACTCCAACTAATCCAATTATTTTTACTTCCAACGAGAGCATTGCCAACGGTCGTAACCCTGGTGATTGGGGTGGTTTAGTAATATTAGGAAATGGAATTATTAACACCGCATGTGCTACTTGTACTGCTTCCGCAAACAAAGAAAATTATGTAGAAGGTTATGCAACTCAGTTTCCAGAAATTCTTTACGGAGGAAATAATAACACTGAAAGCTCAGGTGTGTTATCTTATGTTAGAATAGAATTTTCTGGTGTAGCTTTATCTTCAACACCAAACTCAGAACTTAATGGCTTAACAATGGGTGGCGTTGGTTCAGGTACAAAAATAGATCATATTCAAGTTTCTTTTAATGGTGATGATGCTTTTGAATGGTTTGGCGGAGCAGTTAACGGAAAATACCTTATTTCATTCAGAACAACTGACGATGATTTTGATACAGATTTTGGTCACCAAGGTAAAGTGCAATTTGGATTAATTATTCGTGATAAAGATTTTTCTGATGGTGCCGGCGATTCTAATGGTTTTGAATCTGATAATTTTAATCCTGGAATTGGCAGACTACCGCTTACACGTACAATTTTTTCTAACATCACTTCAATTGGTCCAAAAAGAGATGGTACAGTTGCTTTACCTGCAGGTGAAAAATTTGAAAGAGCAATTTTTATCCGTCGTAACACAGCAATTTCAATTTATAATTCGTTGTTTACAGGCTGGGAAAAAGGTTTAGAAATTAATGGATCAACTACTGCAGACAATTATATTACTTCAGATTCAGGTGTTGTTGCACACAGTAATTTGTCGGCAGATATTCCTTATTCTTTTACAGGACAAGCTTATGCCACAATGCAAACTTATGCAAGTGCAAAAATGATTGATACTACAAAAACTTCAGCACAATTTGCTTTTGTAAATGGATTTCCGGTTGCTTTAGAGTCTAATCCAGACTACCGTTTAACAGCTGCTTCTACTGCTTCAAGTGGAGCTACTTTTACCGCATCAGTTTTTACAGGAGGATTTGTAGGGTTTGTAAATAAAATTGGAGTTAATAGAATATTGTCTGTTTATCCAAATCCAAGCAATGGAATCAGCACAATTTTACTTAATTCTGACATCAATACTTCGGTAAATGTAATAGTTACTGATATTACCGGAAAAGTGGTTATGATGCCGGTTCAAAATCAACTTATATTTGCAGGTGAAAATAAAATTACAGTAAACACCTCAGATTTAAATACAGGAATTTACTTTATAACATTAACAGGTGATTTAGGTAAAGAAACCGTTAAATTAATAGTGAATAAATAGTTTTTTGAGATTTAATAAAAAGCGTCTGCTAATTTAGCAGGCGCTTTTTTAGTTTTATGACAAATAGAAAAATAGTACTGGCTTTAAAAAAAATTGAAGTCTCTTATGCCGATGGATATGTGATTGAAGCTTTAATTGCGAACTATCATCTTAATTTAAATTTGCTACGTTTTATTTGTTCGGTATCTGAAGGAATTAATCCTAAAGAAGAAAAAAAAATAAAAAACATTGTTACTCAATTAGCCAAAGAAATTGACACTAATCAAAAACTAAAAACTGTAATCAGTAAAAAGAATCTAAAATTCTTTAAGGTTTGGCTTTCTAAAGCTGAGGTATACTTTAAAACACTTAAATATAAACTACCGGTAAATACCAAAAGTTTATTTTTAGAAACTCAAAAAATAACAGGTATATTAAATATTTCAGTAAATAAAATTATTGTCGCAAATAAATAATTTTAAAATAAACTATTCTCTTAAACTTAATGTTTAATTAACTTTTACTTGCTGTTGTGTTAAACTTAATGTATAAACTTTACGTTGTTGCCTATGAACAGCCAAGATTATACAATAGCTTTTTTTGATAATTCAATAAGCCGAATTTATAAAACTATTGAACTAGTTAAGCAAAATTACAACCATGTTTTTGTTTTTAACGAAGAGAATGATTTTTTTGATTTTATAGAAAAAGAAGAGTCAGATGTTGTTTTTTTAAATTTGGATTTAAGTCCGAACGATGCTGTTATAATTACTAAAGAAATTAAAGGGCGTAAATTAAGTAACAATCCGTTTATTGTAATTTATTCTGAAAAGCAAGATGATTTTGCTCAGGAAATAGCTTTAAACTCAGGGGCTGATGGATTTATTAATTTTCATTTAAAACCCGCAGTTGTGCTTTTATTTTTAAAAAATCTAGTAAAACGTAGGCAGTCTAAACTAATACAAAAAAACAACGATATAATTATTGACAACGAAAAGCATTTAATTTTTAATAAAGGCTTACCTGTTCAATTGCCACGAAAAGAATTTAAAGTTTTTGAGTTGTTGTATAATCATCCTGATAAGTTTTTTAGTAAAACAGATATTGCTCAACAAGTTTGGCAAGATGAGAGTATTGCGGGTAAACGAACAATAGATGTGCATATTTACAACATCAGGTGCTTTTTTGGCAAGCGTATTATTCAATCGCAAAAAGGCAGAGGTTACAGAATGACGAAAAAAGTAATTAACTAAATTAATTTTCTGTTTTTAATTTCATGAATTTTAAGTCTGCCATTGGAAATTTTGTGCCGTTTTCTGTATAGCGAAGTTCAGCTTCCATAATGTTTTGCTCATTAATCGGAGCAAGCCAAATTTCAACAGTTTTAGATGTTAATGGGTCTTTTTCAAAATAGTTGCCGTAAGTTTTACATTTAATAATATAGGCTACTTTCGTTTTTTGCGGATCGCCATTGTTTTTAAAAACTTTTCCGTTTTCAAAAAATGAATTTCCAATTTTTCCCTTAGCTGACTTATCTGTATTTATAGTTATTTCAACATTAATTGTATCTGAAATAAAGTTAAACTTCATCCATTTTGGTTCGGTGCGAACCGTTAGTTTGTTTTTTACTGATTTCCATTTTCCTGATAGTTCTTCAGGTATATTAAATTTATCGGAAGTTATGCTACAAGACGCAAATAAAAAAATGATAAATAAAACACAACAGACTTTTATTGTTTTCATAGAAAGTAAATAAAAATAAGTTTAAATAAAGGTAATAAAAATCAAATTATTTTTTTGTGGCAGCTAAAGCATACACCATGGGTATTTTATTGTTGAGGTGTTTTATTCGGTATTTTTTAGGTTCTATCTCAATCGTTTCCTTAAAGCAATTATAGGGTGAATAATCAAATTCTGTAAACGAATTTATTTCAAGACCATTATTAATTAAATTATTTAAAACCTCACCAATTGAATGATTCCATCCAATGTATTCACTGCTAATTGGTGCTTCAGGGTCTGCATAAGTGCCGTTTTCAGTTTCAACTATTGGTCCGGTATTAAAATAATTATAGGCAACTGTTTTAAAATAATCATCAAACATCCAAACCACAGGATGAAATTCAACAAAAACAAATTTGCCATTTGGCTTTAAATAATCAGAAATTATTTTTGCCCATTGTTTTAAATCAGGTAGCCAGCCAATTGTACCGTAACTTGTAAAAACAATATCAAATTTTTTATCTAAGTGTTTTGGTAAATCATAAATATTACAACAAATAAATTCGGCTGAAGAGTTAGTTTCTTTAGCAAGTATATTAGCTTTGTTAATTGCCTTTTCAGAAAAATCAACACCTGTTGCTATAGCACCAAATCTACTCAACGAAATAGTATCCTGCCCAAAATGACATTGCAGGTGCAAAACAGATTTGTTTTTAAGGTTGCCTAATAAATTTAATTCAATATCATTAAGAGAGGTATTACCGGCAATAAAATTCTTTACATCGTAAAATTCGGAATCGTAATGGGTTTCTACTCGATTGTCCCATGATTTTTTATTCAATTCAAAATAATTTATTTCAGACATATAAAAATTATAAAATTTAATGAAACTTATTTTTTTAATAAAAGCACCCTAAATACAAATTCTTATTAATATTAAAAATTTGTTTTTGCTTAACAAGTTATCTTAATTTACCAGCGGTTTGTAGTTTTTCGTTTAATCTGTTTGCATCTGCCTGAATTTGCGGTCTTATTTGATTAAATGCATCGTTTATAGCATCAACATACGATTTTCTTATAGCATTTTGTCCACTGTAACCCCAGTATAATGCAGTTTTTGCGGAGCCTTTGCCAATTGCAGAATATTTTCCTATGAGTTTGTTTTGTGAATCCATAAAACGGAGTTCAATTTCTAAGGTATATTTAAAGCCCCCGGCAGGCACACCAAATAAAAGAGGTACAGCCCCTGTAAAACCTTGCAAAAGTGCCCAGCCAATACCAATGTTTACTTTAATGATATTTTGTTTCATAACAATGTAGCCGTATTTATCGCCGTATGGGTCGGTTAAATTATCTTCTACTTCTTTGGTAAAAAGTTTCATTCTATCTTCGTTAGTAACAACAGTTGCGTTGGCTATGTCTTCTATTTTTCTTTCAAGCGTTAAAATTTTTGGAGTAATAGGTTCTTTTTTTACCGCTATTTTGGAAGCGTCCCAAGATTTACAACTGGTAATAATCAGAAGAGAAAGAAAAACTAAACTAATTTTTTTCATGCTTATGGATTTTATTTTAAAGGTATTAATTAATTTCAGAGTAGTTGGTCTACATTATTGCATCTAATGTTAAACAAGTTTTCTTTGTTAATTTGATTTCAAGGACTGATACCACTACTGTTTTGGTTTATCCTTAAATATTAGTTAAGGTTTCGATATTGAATTTAGACATTTGCATAAAGGCATACATTACTTTTGGTGCTTTTTCGGGATTGCTCATGAGTTGTCCTAAAATTTCGGGAACAATTTGCCATGAAACGCCAAATTTATCGGTAAGCCATCCGCATTTTCCGTACTCTCCTTCTTTACCAAGTTTATCCCAGTAATAATCAATTTCTGATTGAGTTCTACAAGTTATTATATATGAATTGGCAGGTGTGAATTTGTATTCAGGACCTCCATTTAAGTTCATAAATTTTGTGCCATTTAATTCAAAAACTACAGCAAAAGGATTTTCTGAAAGGAGGCGTGAGTTTTTAAAAACTGAACAGTAATGGTCTGCAGCTTCTTTTGCCTGGCCGTTAAACCACAAACAAGGATAGGGTTGATTAGTCATGAATTTATTTTTTTGCGTTTACTTTATTTTCTTCCACTTTAAATTTAATTATTTTGATAATTAAGTTGTAAGGCATTGTCTAGTTTAATGGAAACTGCACCGAGCCTTTACCTTGTTTAAATTCAGATAATTCTACTTTAAATTTTTCATGGGCATTGGGGGTTGCATAAAAACCAATATGATTTTTGTATCCAGCAAAATAAACTAACGGTTTGCCGTTTGTTTTATATGCCGGCATTCCGTAGCTTATTTTTTCTTCAGAATCAGGTGCAATTTTTTTAATCAAAGTTCTGATTTCTTGCATTATTTTTTTAGTTTCTTGAGGAAATTGTAAAATATATTCGTTTACGTTGAGTGGTTTGTTTATTGCCATAAATAATAAATGTATTTTATTATTTATTTAAAACATAACAAATTTTATTTAAAATGAGGCTCCTATGCTTACAAAAACAGTTCTGCCGTTTCCGGGCATAATTCCTGGTCCCGGATAGCCGCCTGCTCTGCGGGTTGCATATTTTTTATCAGCAATATTATTTACGCCGGCTTTAAAATTATAACGTTCCATAAATTTGTAAGAAAGTGATGCGTCCATAACTTCATAGCCCGATAGTTCGCCAATTGAAGCAGTTGTATTTGCCGCATCGGTATTTGCTGCATCGGTAAAAACTCTGCTAACACTGCTTATTTGAAAGGTTGCCGAAAATTCTTTCAAGCGGTAGGTTGCTCCTCCGCGATGAATGTATTGAGGGGCGTTTTCTACCTGTTTATTTTCTATTGATTTTGAAGGATCGCCGGCAATAGCGGGATTATTCCATTTTACATAGGTTGCGTTAATAAATGAATTAGACGAAAAAAAACTAATGCTGCCAACTTTTGATTTTTCAGAAAATAGTTTTACAACATCAACTTCAACGTATGACTCAATGCCTTTGCTTACTGATGTTCCGATATTTGTTTTAAACTGAGTTCCATTTTGACTAATTGTACCTATACGGTTATTATAGTGAAGGTAAAACGCACCTATATCAAAACTCAAATAGTTTTTAATAGTTCCTCTATAACCAAAATCGGCATTAAAGCCGTTTGCATCTTTTAGTTCAGGGTCAATTATTTCGGTAGTGGCCGATGGAGTGAGTTCAGAAAAAGTTACAGGACGGTAAGCCAACGAATAATTGCAATAGGCTGTTGTTTTTTTGGTAACAAGTAACTCACTTCCTAAACCATAAAGTAATAGTTGACGTGTTTTTTTATCAGGGGTTAAACTGCCGGTTTGTGTTGTATTGATGTAGCCTTGATTTTTATTTTCGATATATTCTAAACGTAAACCAGGTACTATTTTTAAGAGCTTACCAATTTGAAAAATATTTTCAACAAACGCGGCGTAGTTGGTGGTTTCAAATTCTAACGATCGGCCATATTGTGAATTAGTGAGCGTTAAATCAAAATTTGTTCCAGTTGTTCCATTACCAAGTTGATTTCTCTTTGTGTTTCCTTTGTAGGCCCTTAAGCCGCCTGCAAAGACAGCCTTTAATTTAAAGAAATTATATTTTACTGATACACGCGCTTCGGTTCCGTAATTAATATAGTGGTCGCAGTCTACTTGTCTGGGTGCGTATTGATTTGTAATAGGATTGATACTGTCATTTATTGTAATGGCTTTTGTAAAACCTACACTGTTTCTCTCGGCAATGGTAGCGAATGATTTTATTTGAAAACTTACAGATTCTGAAATATCATATTTAAAAAGAAGGGACGCTACATTCCATGGAGTACTAAACCAGTTTCTCTCTCTGAACGATTGACGGTGATTTTGATTGTATTGTTCGTCAGTAAGTCCTCCTGGTTGCTGACTTTTGTAATTCATTTTTGTATACTCTGCACTGATATTTATTTTTTTTGTTAATTGAAAGTTTACCGATAAATACCCGCTGTAGATATTATAATGGCTGTTGTTTCGCCATCCGTCTGCTTGGCGGTGGTGAATAAAACCATAATACGACAGTTTTTTATGTGTTCCGCCAATGGCATTGTAGGTATTAAATAAACCGTAAGAACCAGTTGTTTGTTGAGTTTCAACGGAAATAGCTTTATTAGGATTTCCTTTTTTGATTTTATAATTGAGTAATCCGCCAAACTGTGGTCCATATTGTAAAGATGCTGCACCCCGCACGACTTCAATTTTTTCTAGGGCTTCCATAGGCGGACTGTAATACGTTTCGGGGTAGCCAAAAACTTCTGAGCTAATGTCATAACCATTTTGTCTCACATTAAATTCCCATGACCGGTTTGGGCTTAAACCTCTTGTTGCAACACCAACTTGAATGCCGGAGCCGTCATTTTCCCATATACTCATTCCGGGTACTTTTGCAAAAACTTGGCGTGTATTATTTGTACTTAGGTCGGCGTTGATTTTATCGAGTTGAATAACTTCTGTTTTTTTTCCGGCGTAAATTATATTTTCTTTTATGTCAGGCAGGCGTTCTATACCGCCAAATGATTTGTATTCGTTTATGATGATTTCATTAAGGTTAATAACTTTTGTTGTGTCGCTTTTTTGTGCGTATGAAATTGAGAGTAAAGTGATAAAAAATATGGCAACATATAGGACTTGCTTTTTCATTTACTATAACTAATTTGAAAGTGACTAGGTTTTAATTACAAAACAAAATTCTTATTAAGAATAATTCTAAACAATACCTTAAATGTGGTATTTTTAATGATAAAACTTTTAGGCTTCTAGTTTCAGGTTATAGCTTTTTAAATAAAATAACTACATGAATATGAATTATAAATTAGATAACCATAATAGTCTAAAAATCATTAATTTCAAAAATTAGTCATTAGCTACGTTTAAATACTATTTCAACCCAAAAATTAGATTTTACATATATGAAACAAATTATAAAAGATATTTTACCTCCAATCTTGGTAAAGCTTTCACAAAGACTAGTAACTAAAAATAAGGTTGCGTCAGGCAAAGAGCAACATGTTTATTCTTCTTATAATGAAGCTTTAAAGTTCTCCTCTAATGATGCTTATGAAGAAAATGAGTTGTTAGAGGTCATTTTTAAAAAAACCAAACGTTTTTCAGAAGAATTAAAATCAGGAATAGTTCCTGTATGGGAAACTAGCGCATATAGTATTATAGGTTTAATTAATCCCATAGTTGAGTCAAAAAAAGATACCGTTACTGTATTAGATTTTGCAGGTGCTTGCGGCGCACATTATTTTCATGTAAGAAGTCTTTTAAGCAAAGAAATAAAACTAAAATGGGTTGTTGTAGAAACTACTGCAATGATAAACTATGCGAAAGAGTTGCAAAATGAGGAACTCTCTTTTTGCGATAATTTTAGTGACGCTAAAAAGAAACTCGGTGAGATTGATCTTTTGCACGCTTCTTCTGCCTTGCAGTGCGTTGATAACCCTGATAAATACCTTAACGAACTATTAAAATGTGATGCAAAGTGGCTTTTATTAAATAGATTAGGGTTTAATAAAATTGACAGAGATGTTGTGACAATTCACGCTTCAAAATTAAGCTGGAATGGAATTGGTGAATTACCAGAAGGATATACTGACAGATGGATTAAGTACCCATTTATTTTTATTTCTGAAAATAAATTTTTAAATGCTTTGAAAAAAACTTACAAAGTTGTTGCGAGATTTGATGACAAGAGCGCAATGTATCCGGTTGATGGCGAAGAGATAGTTGGTTATGGTTTAATGTGTAAAAAATTAGAGGATTAATAATTTACTGGAATATTTAAACTGTATTTTATTGATTTTTTAGATAATCTAATTTTCTTTATTGATATTTAATAAACGCTGACCAATTTTTTTTCCATTTAAATTGAGCCTGATAAAATAAAAACCGGATGTAACATTTTGAGGTACTCTTGTTTTCAGGTTTGATTCACCTGCGAAAGATTCTGTGGAGATTAAATTACAAATTAATTTGCCGTTTATACCATACAAATCCACCGAAATTATTCCATTTACTTTTGAAGCATAATTCACGTTAATTACTTCACTTGCAGGATTTGGATAGACGCTAAAGTTAAGTGTTCCTTTAGAGTTGTTTTCATGACTGTAGTTAACATTAGCAGGATTTAAAGTCAATGAATTTGTAACTGTTACATCTCCTAGTGGATTACCACTAAGGTCGGCGCAAAGTCCGGCTGCATATATTTTTGAAATACCGTTTGCCGGGGCAACCCATTCAAAAGTAAATGTAGCAGTTTCATTCCCGAATTTTGGGGCTATATGCGTAGCATTTTTTTTACCACCAAAACCGGTCATAAATTGAACGCCTGCCGCAGCATTTTGCATTATACCAATATTTTGATTTGTTGAATTTAGAATTTCACAATCAAACCCAAAGTTTGAGAAGGAAACAGCTCCAACTATAATATTAATAGTATAAGTAAGACCTGGGATATACTCGTTATTATTAAAAGTAGGCAAGGATGTAATTGATAAACCATTTGCGGCGTTTGTGGTTCCGATATGACACTGTGTGCAGGTTGGTTCGCCGGGAGAGTTTGTAAATTCTGCTAATCCTGTGCTATACTTAAGTATAAATGAGCTACTTATTAAAAAAACAAAAACTCCAGATAATAAACATATAATACTTTTTTTCATTTTAAAATTTACTATGTAAAAATAATAAGTAAAATAATATTTTCATCTTTTGCCGAGTATGTATTTATTTAAAATTAAAACGAAGTTCCTGTTCCGTAAAGTAAACCCAATGCATCTATGCCAAAGCTGTAACTAGTGCCCAGATACATAATAAAATTTTCTCCACGAAGTATTTTTATACGTCCTGCCATAACGGGAGCTAAACGAATGGCATTTTTAGTATCGAATAAACAGCTTATTAAAGGCCCAACTTCAAATTCAATTTTTGACTTATCGTCAATTTTTATGTTGAATAGTTTAATAATTGCCCCAGTGCCAACAGTAGGCGATGCTTTTTCATTAACAAGTTGGCCGTTTATTAAAAATTGTTTTGATTCTGTTGCAAAATTAAAGAACAATGGTATGCGCAAGCGTTTATCAGGTCGAAGCTCTGCCAGAAACAATACAGCACTGGTAGGAATTACAATAGCTTCATTGGTAATTATGTTAGTTTGTTTAGAATTTGAGATAAATAATAATGATTGACCAAAACTTAATTCAAAATGCTTTTTTTGTTTTTTAGTAGAGTCTGGGTTTTGAGCCGAAAGATTTATGTTAAGGAGCACGCAAAAAATTAGACAAATTGTTTTCATGAAAAATTAATTATAGTTTAAATTTTTATTCCAATTACACACACATCATCCACTTGTTCAAGATTACCTTTCCACTCTTCAAATTTTTGATGAATATAATTTGCTTGCTCAGCCATTGTTTTGTGGCTAATGGATAAGAGCATTTCTTCAAACTGTTTGTACTTAAATTTTTTACCGTTTGGTCCGCCAAATTGGTCAGCGAGCCCATCAGTAAACAAATAAAATATTGTGTTTTGTTTATAGTCAATTTGATGTGTTGTAAATGGTTTAAAATAATCAGTTTTACCAATTGGTTGTTTGTCCGCTTTTATTTCAAAAAGTTCATTGTCAGGTCGGGCGGAGTCGTGACCTAAAACTGTCGACTTCTCGATTTCGCTCGAAGTGACAGTATTTTGTATAAACCAAAGCGGGTTATTAGCTCCACTCCAAAAAACTTTTTGATGTTGTTTGTCAATACAAAGCAACGAAATATCCATTCCGTCTTTTACTTCATCATTGCTTTTTTCAAATGTTTGAATAACTAATTCTCTTGTTTTATCAAGTATTTTTCCTGAATCGGTTAAACCAAATTCGTTAACACTTCTGTTTAAAGCATTGGAGCAAACTACAGATACCATGGCTCCGGGAACTCCGTGCCCGGTGCAATCGGCAGCTGCAATAAAAAATAAATCATTAATTTTTTCTGCCCAGTAAAAATCGCCTGCCACAATATCTTTAGGTTTATACAAAATAAAACTTTCAGGTAGGTTTTGGCTTATAAATTCAGTAGGTGGCAAAATTGCTTGTTGCAAACGTTTTGCATAAGTAATACTGTCTACTACTTCTTTTTGTTTTTCTTCTAATAAGTGTTTTTGTTTTTGAGTTTCTATTTCTTTCTGTTCGATTATAGATTTTTGTTTTTGGGTAATTTTAAATCGATTAAAAATGAATACCGAAAACACTAACACGATAATTAATATTATAAAAACACTCATTGAAATAATTTTTTGTTTTGATTTTTCTTCCTCCGATTTTTGATCTTTTATTTTTTGTTCGGATAAAAGTTTCATTTCATTTTTTTCATTTTCATAGCGTAATTCACTATAAAGTAATTCCTTTGCATTACTTAACTTATCCATTGAATCTTTGAATTGATAAAATTTAACCAAGTATTCATTTCCAACACCTTTATTACCCATCTCAAAATAAACATCCGATAGTATTTTAGCAACGAATTTCTGGTTATGAAAGCTCAAGCTTTTGTCTTCATAATTCTCAGCAATGTTGTTTGCTTTTAGTGCAAATTGTTTGGCCAATTTATATTGCTTAAGTTTTAAATAAACCTCAGCTGTCGTCATAAAAGGTAGAAATGCATCTCCTTTTGAATTATTTCCAAGCAATTTAACTGCTACAAGCTTGTATTTAAGTGCAGTTTCATAATCTTTTTCCTTATAATATGTTTGCCCTATTTCACTATTTATCACTCCCTGTATTATTGGAGATTTAAGCGTCTTAGCAATCTGCAGTCCTTCATGAAAATAATTACGCGCCTCAAGCGATTTATTTAGTCCGTTGAGTGTCCTTGCTATATCGAAAATAAACCTAATTTTTTGTCGAGCATTAATTGTAGACTTTAAGTTATGATATGCCCTGTCTAAATAAAAAAATGCAGAATCATATTTATTATTGCCAAAATAATTATTTGCCACGTTTAGGTACTGCCAATAAATTTCAGTTGAGATTTTAGCAGATTTTTTAACTAGTCTTAAGGTTTGCAAGGCATATTCTAATGCCTTTTTATTATCACGAGCTCTTGCGTAAGTATGACTAATTCCCCTTAGTGAAAAAATTATGTCTTCTGTATTATTAGCTAATTCTGCCTCTTTTAGTTTTTCTCGGAACAACTGAATGGCTTTAGTATGAAAATTATTTATCTGATAAAATTCTGCCAAAGCATTAATTTGATCATGAATTAAATCTTGATTTTTAGTTGTTTTAGCAAGTTCAATCCTTGCAATTTTATACTTTTCTAATGAATCTAATTGTTTTAATTCTTCGTAATAAACACAAATTATTTCGTTTGAGAAAAGTTTTTTTTTGATATAGTTTTCTTTTTCACTTTCACTTTTTGATTTACTAATGAGTTTGTCTGCAATTGAACTTGCAACCATACCATACTTTAAATTATCTTTTACATCACACAAATCGCAAATTTTTAAAAAATAATTCAGTTTTACGCTGTCATTATTGGTTTTAGATGCTAGTGTAATTAATTTTGTTATTTCATCTTTTTGCGCCCAGATAGGTGTAATAAATAAACACAAGAAAAAAACTAGGACAATTTTAGATATAAGGTTTATTGTATAACTCATTATTATAATATTTAAAGATATTATAAATTTTAAATTTTACTAGTTAGTGTAACGTAAATATGTTTGGGTTTACTTTTAATGGAATTAGGTTCGAGGGGTTTAGCTTATATTCTAAATTAGTTCGCCCAGATATTTATACTCTTGTTAATACAACTGAATAAATAGTATACATGTAAAAAGACAAAGGAATTAAGTCCATGGTAACATTATTTGTATATAAAAAAGTAATTTATTTGGCGTAGAAGTTCCGATTAGTGTGTTTACGTGAGCGAAGGGATAAATAATTGACGTCGAAATTGCAGGAGTACCAATAACATCAAGCACTATATGTTTTTGAAATTGCGAGTTCATTCTATGAGAAACTTAAAACATCTGTCTTAGATAAAGCACAATTATACAGATACTATTTATGATAAATAAACTAATTAGTTTATCTTATTTCAATTCAGCATGTTTTATTATGATTAGATATAAAAAACGTTGTTGCAAAAAATTCCGATGAAATAAAATAACTAGTGGTAAGATAAATAAGTAGCTATAGAATTAAGAGAAAGTCTTATGTTGATCAGGAGAAGTAATATCTTGGTTAACACATAATGAAGAGTTTCTAATTTCCCCTCAACTACTATTTATTTTATTTCTTTTTGTTCCAACTATTTATTTTTCTAATAATTGCAGGATCACTTTTTTTACCTTCAATTGCACCTATCAAAAAACCGTACGATTTTAATGGTTTTATATGATCGCATACAATCTTAAACATTGCCATTAATGGGATAGCAAGAAAAATCCCTGGTAATCCCCATACAATTTTACCAATAACCAATGCTATAATTGTGAACAAGGGATTTATTTTTACTTGTGAACCAACAATCAAAGGTTCTAATATCCACCCTTGAATAAATTGTATTATTCCGTAAGTTCCAATAATACCCGCGAGCATAAGATGACTGCCGCCTTGCACACTAGCTACTAAAACTGTTATAGTTGTGCCAGTTATATTTCCAACAAATGGAACAATTTCTAGCAAGCCGCACAAAAAGGCAAAAAATAATGCATTTTCAACTTCTAAAATTGAAAAACCAACCCCATACATAATCCACAGGCAAACTATCATTTTGAAAAGACCAAGTAAGTAATGTTGAGATACATTACCAACATTATCAATCACTTTTTCCATTTCATTTTTCTCCGATTCGGAAGAGAACTTAAGTATGAATTGCTTTATGTGGCTCCGGTAATACAATAGAAACAAAATATAAACCAATGTTAAAACAAAATTTACAAAAAATGAAGTTAATGAGACTGCAATATCCTGCATAAATTGAGCAATAGCAGGTTGCTGTTTGCTTAATGCTTGGTTTTGTTTTTCAATAGAAATCCCCATGTGAGCAAATATGTATTTCTGAACACTGTTTATCATATCTATACTTCTTTGCCTTAGTATAGAAAAATCATTGGTAAGTTTTGAAATCTGGAAACTAATAAGAAATCCAATCCCTGATATTATAAGCAATAATACTATAAGACAAAATATGACCGCGAGTCCCTTAGGCACATTTCGCTCTTCCATCCATCTACAAAGAGGTAAAAACAAAGTGGCAAGCACAGTACCCACTGATAATGGTATAAGGAATCCACGCGCAAAATATAAGCCCGCAATAAGAAGAAACAAAAGAAGGAGTTTTTTTAGTGCTGAAGCAGAGCTTATTGTCATTAACAGAGAATTTAGTTGATGTTTCTTTACGGTAATTTTCAATTTCAGCCTGATATTCTTCGTTGGCCAGATCAAGTTTTTTTTGATTCACTTTCTATTACATTTTATACTTTATTAGTAGGTGTATTAAGCATTTTAAAATTGCAAAAGGAATAAAAAGCAGTGCAGAAAGGGTAGTTAGATTTTTTTCAATTTCATTTGTTTAATGATTAATAAAAGTTGCCTGGTCAAAAAATTCAAATTCAGAATTTGATTTCATGACAAATGTAGATGCGGTTTCAACGATTATGGATGTTAGTAGTCATATATGAGTATGATATTTATCGGTTATTTGATTAAAAGGGTATGGATAGGCATGTTGTACTAACCCAGCTAAAAACTCATTGGCTATACTGCTGAAGCCATAAATAGCTTGGTTTTAAGAAAATAGTTATCTAAATTTTAGATTTTCTTAATCAAACATCATTCTTGCTAAGGTTTAAGTCTGCCAGAAACGAATTGAATTTTTATGCTTCTTATAAGTTTTAAATTATAAGTTAAAACTTAATACGATTACTCCGATGGTATGAAATAACATTAGTTAGACGTTTCAGGCTTGACGAAGGGAGGGATTTTTACTACAAATGTTTATGCGGAGAATAAATGTTTGAGTAATCACAAATTTTTCTGCAAATCATTAAACCACCATTTTGCCAAACCCTAGTTGCAACCAGTGGATTTTATCACTTTCAATATATTTTTGCCAATGAGGTGAAAATTTTCCACCAATCTGCCTTGCCTTCTTTCTTTCCAAGTCGAATAATTATCAATTTTTTTGTCGGATTAACATAAATAAACTGCCCCAATATACCTTCTGCCATAAAATCTTTATCTGTGCTGAGCTCCAATTTTTCTTTAGTGGGATTTTTTAAATTATAGCTCTCTTTACTGAAATTATATAATGCCGTTGGAAGCCACCATTGGTATTTATAAAAGACCACACCACCATTTGTAGTATCAACTTTGGTTGATTCTTCCACCCAATTTTGAGAAATAATTTGCTTACCGTTCCAGTTACCATTATTTAAGTAAAGCCGACCAATTTTGGCAAAATCTCTTGCTCTTGCATTAATACAACAAAATGTTTTTTCTAAACCATTTTTTTTCCTGTCAATGCTCCATGATGCATCATATTCCATTCCAAGTGGTGTCCATAGTTTTTCTTGTAAGTATGAAGTGATTGTTTTATTTTTCAATGAACGTTCTAAAACCAAACCCAATATTTGTGTATTGCCACTTGCATATTTAAACTGTTTACCTGGTTCTGTTTTTAACTTCATATTTGCAATTTCTTTTCTAAGATTAAGTCCGTAATAAAATGAAGCTGCATCGCCAAAAGGGTTTATGTAGCTTTCATTAAATTTAATACCAGATGTCATTTGTAAAAGATGCTTAATAGTTACTTTGTTAAAACCGTTTTTTGTCAGCTCAGGAATATAGTTAGTGATAGGCTCGTCAACCGATTTAATTAAACCTTCGTCAATAGCACAACCAATTAAAATTGATGTAACAGATTTTGCCATTGAGAAAGATGGAACAATACTTTGCTTGTCATAACCTTTGAAATATTTTTCATACTGTATAGTGTCGTTTTTAATAATTAAAAAGGCTACTGTTTTATTATCTTCAAGATATTTGTCAAACGGATTGCCGTTTAATTCTTTTGGAAATTTGCCTGAATTAGTAGTTTGAAAATTGTAAGGTAAAGCGTTTGCAGATAATGGTCTAGATTGAAATTTTTTATGGTCTTTTAAGTCGGCAAAGTTGTAAAAAACAAAGCGTCCTAATTGACAAGAAGTCAATAATACTGAAGCTGTAACGATTAAAAATTCTATCCTAATTTTTTGTAACATAATTCTCATTGTCTATTCGGTTAGGTCATTTTATTATTAGTTATAACGTTTGACATTTTGGTACAGTAAGGATTTCAAAGCTTTCCGCGTTTTTACCCTAAAACGCTTATGTTAAGTTACAAATGTTTTTTAGTGAGGGCAAATGAAAATTAAATTTCACATCTGCTCACCGAACTTTGCCCGATCTATCTAATGTTTAGGCATCATGACGTATGATTTGTGTTATAGGTTGGTCGTTGCACATAATTTTTACGACTTTGTCCGCTTTTATGATTCAGAATTCGAAGATGCTAAGTGAATTTGTAAATACGTTTGTTTTTGTATCAAATTATTGCTTAGATTTATGATATCAATTTGATATCATTAAAATATTACTTATTATGAAAACAG
Organism: Bacteroidia bacterium; assembly: GCA_044344665.1. Taxonomy (GTDB): domain Bacteria; phylum Bacteroidota; class Bacteroidia; order B-17B0; family Aurantibacillaceae; genus Aurantibacillus. Next base: position 36,032 of record JBIJCO010000029.1, read on the forward strand.
AAAAAATTATAACAGCGTTAAATGGCTATTTGGTTGTTGTTGTGCTGCTAACCTTAATAACATTAGCACTTTTTGGTTTTATCACAGATAATGTGACCTTGGGAGTTGCATCATTTCTTGTATTTTTTCTTTTATCAAAGGGATTTATTATAGTAAGTCCGAATAGCTCAAAAGTCTTATTGCTTTTTGGAGACTATAAAGGAAGTATTAAAGAAAGTGGATTCTTTTGGATCAACCCGCTTTATAATCGAACAGGATTGTCTTTACGTGCAAGAAACTTTGAGAGCGAAAAAATTAAAGTGAATGACAAGATGGGAAACCCGATTATGATTAGCGTAATTTTAGTTTGGAAAGTTAAAGATACGTTTAAGGCTACATTTGAAGTAGATAATTACGAAAATTTTATAAAAATACAGACGGATTCAGCTGTTAGGAAACTTGCAGGTTCTTTTCCGTACGATCATTTTGAAGATGAAAAAGCAACAGTAACTTTAAGTACTAATTTCGATGATGTAAACAAAGCCCTTGAGCACGAAGTTACCGAACGTTTGGAAATCGCCGGAATAGAAGTAGTCGAGTCAAGAATTGGTTACTTAGCTTATGCTCCTGAAATTGCTCATTCGATGTTAAGAAGACAACAAGCGTCCGCTGTTGTTGCCGCTCGTCATAAGATTGTTGAGGGAGCTGTTGGAATGGTAGAAAGCGCTTTGAAACTATTAGCTGATAAAGCAATTATTGAATTTGATGAGGATAAGAAAGCCGCAATGGTAAGTAATTTAATGGTTGTACTTTGTGGTGATAGTGAGACAAAGCCTGTAATAAATACAGGAACTTTAAATCAATAGAGAATGTCCGAGAAAAAATCATTTGCATTAAGGATTGATTTAGAAACAATGAAAGCCATTGAAAAATGGGCTGCTGATGAATTTCGAAGTGTCAATGGTCAAATTGAATGGATGCTTAACAATAGTCTTAAAGAAGCGAAAAGAATTAAAACGAAAGCCGTTAAGAAGAAATAATTTTTTCTCCGAGATTAGTCTGTCCAATGGTTTATTCATAACGGTTGACAAATTTTCTATTGGCGGAACTTTTACCACACAAGTTTATGCGCAGAATCAATGTTTGAGTAACCACAAATTTCTCTGCAAAGCACTAAAACAGCACTTTTGCCAGAGCCGTTTTAGCGGTTCCGTTGTTTGCTAAATTAGTCATTAATCTTTTCCGCTTTTCTTTGGTTTGTAATGAAGTCTTGTCCAAAAGTAAGTTTCTTACATAATGCCGAGTTGGGTTCTACAACTCTCCAAAAAGGTGTGATGCCTTTAAGTGAATTAGCTTTTTTATATTTTTCAAAATTTGCTTCTGCTACTATACGTAAAAATATCCCTGTTGTAACACTGCAAGTGTAGTCAGCTCTGTTTTCTATAGCAAGATCTTTCCGCATTGTTTGGACTGTTACTTTTTTGCCTTTCGGGATTTGCTTGATGTAATTGTCAATTATTTGCGGTGTCGCAATGAACATATTGCTGTTTGCTGGGATATCAGAAAAATTAAAATCAATTCGTTTGATTTTAGGTTCTTTTTTTTCGCTTAGTTTGTCAAGCCATGTCTTTTTTGACGCCATTTTATTTACCTAATTTTTGTTTTAAGTTTTAAAGGGTCCTCCTAATATTGTCACTAAATTCTGGCAGATACTTGCCCTTGGGCTTACGAAGCATCAACTTACTTTACCTACCAAAGGTTATTTAAATATAAATGTTTTTTAGTGAGCCGCAAACAAAATTTCCCGAAGGGGCCACGGTATTGCGTGCGAACCATGACTGAGTAAGTACGCTTACTTTTGCTTGCTGTTAACATTCAGCAGAGGCGCCTACAATTTAAACCCAGTTTAAATGTCTGCTGATAAAAAACCTGCATTAGTAGTCACAGACTATTCTACTAAACTCGAATTCTTTTTTGCTTTGATTATAAATATATCGAAATCTGCAGGATTTTAAAGGGATAGAAATAGCCTTTACTTTGTCTTTGGTAACGAGAAATGATATTATAGATATATTGATCCTTTCTTTTCCTGCGTTTTGGTCAGATAGAATGCTTAAAGCAATAAATGACCTATGATACTTGAGCCTATTAGATATAAAGGTTGTGTCCTGAAATACAATATTGATTTTATTAATTACTTCCCCCGCAGTATTACGTGTGATGCTTTCCGGAAAATCTTCAGTATTATTAAAGACAAATAGTGTGTCAAACGTGATTTTGCTTTTGTTCTGAATGGAGTCTATATAATGTGAAATGGCGTCTTTGTATATGTCCGTCTTTCCGCCATTAACTTTGAGGTCAACTGTTTGTGCGAGTAATGATGTGGTTAGAAAGAGTATGGAAATTATTAAAGATTTCATTTTTTCGTCAAGCGGAATGTTTTTTGATTATCGAGATGTAGTCTCGAAGGTCTGTCCGCCTTTGTTGCAGATAACGTTTTCGGGCTTCGCGAAGGTAGCGATTTCGGAGGCGAAAACTGTCTGCCACCAATGAATTTGATACGAAACACAAAGCTTCATTTAACCACTGAACCGCCAATTTCTTGTAGGTGCTGTTATACACAGTGCAATTTCGACTCATTGCTTAATAAATGGTGCGTTAAACATTCTGCCATTTTTTGAAG
>JBIJCO010000076.1:0-3440 GCA_044344665.1 Bacteroidia bacterium
AAGTTTACTTTTTAATACTTATAAATATCATGAACATTGAAGTTTGCTATACTCCCAATTCATACTCGCTTTTTCATAAACCAGATTCGGTTGTTGTTGTAATAGATGTATTAAGAGCAACCTCTGCTATTACAACAGCTTTTTACAATGGCGTGTTAAAGATGATACCTGTTGCCACTGTTGAAGAGGCTCTCGAATATAAAAATAATGGCTTTATGGTAGCTGCCGAAAGAAATGGCGAAATAGTTGAAGGGTTTGATTTAGGAAACAGCCCATTTGGTTATATGAATTCTAAAGTTAAAGGAAAGACTATTGCAATTACAACTACAAATGGCACGCAAGCTATTGAAGCCGCAAAAATTGCGGATAAGGTTATTATTGGCAGCTTCTTAAACCTAGATTCAGTTATTGATTATTTAAAAACTGAGGGTAAAGATGTTTTGTTTTTATGCGCCGGATGGAAAAACAAATTTAATTTAGAGGACACTTTGTATGCAGGCGCTGTTGCGGAAAAATTAATTTACAATCATGGTTTTAAAACAGTTTGTGATTCAACTTTGGCAGCTTTAGATTTGTATAAATTAGCCAAACATGATTTAGTAAGTTATTTGGCTAACTCTTCGCATCGTAACAGATTGGAAAAGTTAGACTTGGAGAGAGATATTAAATATTGTTTAACCTCTAATCAATGTCCTGTAGTTCCGGTATTGAGCGGTAAGTTTTTAGTGAAAGGTTAATACCTTATTTTTTCACCATTGTGTCAGGATTTTTTGATGCTTTTTTACTGCCTCCATACAACTCAAATTTTAAATAGCGGCACTCTAGCGAGCCATTGTAGATTTGGATTTTTCTTGATGGCCTTAACCCTATACTTTTAATGGCTTCCGGACTGCTTGTAATAATCCAGGCATTATAATTTTGAAAATCTTTTTTTAATTTATTACCAATCTCTTTATATAATTTTTCAATTTCTTGTACTTCTAGTCTTTCGCCATAAGGAGGATTTAAAATTACAACGCCGCCTTTTCTGCTTGGATTTAAATCAAAAAATGAGTGGTTTACACAGGTGACCACATCGTCTACTTTTGCATTTTTTGTATTTGTTATGGCTTTTTTAACTGTTAATTCATCAATGTCATTAGCAATAATATTTACAGGTTCATTTTTAATTTTACTAATACTGCTTTCGTAAATTGTTTCAAATAATTTTTCATCGTAATTGTGCCATTTCATAAAGGTGAAATTAGGGCGGTAATATCCCGGAGGAATATTGTTAGCCCATAAAGCTGCTTCAATTGCAATTGTTCCTGCACCGCACATACCGTCAATTAGTTCTATGTGTCTTTCCCATCCGCTTAATTTCACAAGGCCTGCAGCGAGTACCTCTTTCATTGGAGCATCGTTAATATCAGATCTGTATCCGCGTTTATATAACGGGTCGCCACTGCTGTCTAAATTAATAGTAACTTCATTTTTAAAGACATGAATGTATAATTTAAATGCTGGAAAAATTAAATCTACATCCGGTCTTTTTCCTGTTCTTTCTCTGAATCTGTCTACAATTGCATCTTTTGCTTTTTGACTTACAAATAATGAGTGGGTAAATAAATCAGAATTTAAAACGCTCTCTATCATGATGCTATCTGTAACCGAAATAAACCTTTCCCAATCTATTTTTTTTACATTATCATAAAATTCTTGTTCGTTATTAGCGTTGAATTTGATAATGGGAATTACAATTTTTAATGCGGTATGTAAACATAAATTTGCTTTATACAAAAAACCTAAATCTCCAACAACAGAAACTCCTCTTTTAAATTCCGTTATTTCTTTTCCTCCCAAATGCAAAAGTTCTTTCGCGAGAATTTCTTCCAAGCCAAAAAACGTAGTGACTTTCATTTCAAAATCGCCTTTGTGCGAGTAATCGTATTTTAAATTCATGACAATAAAATTTCTTTGGTATTATCTTTTATTTTTTGAGCAATGTCATCAGTGGGTAAGTCATTTGCATCAGTCCCAAATGGGTCTTCAATCTCTTCGCTGATAAGTTCTAGTGATGCAAATGCATAAAACATTACCATTACAATTGGCACAGACCAGTATCCTGTAGTTAAACCGAATGAAATTGGCATGGTAGTGATATAAACAAAAACTATTTTTTTAATGAAAATACTATAGGAATATGGTATTGGTGTGTTTCTTATTCGTTCACATGCTCCGCAAATATCAGTTAAAGCAGATAAATTTTCGTTGATGAGGAGTAGGTCGTTTGGTGATTGTGGTTTGTTTTTAAAATGCTTGTAAATGTAAGAGGTTAATTGTTTTGATATATAATTAGGTTTGTGCGCTGTATTTATAAAATTTTCTTTTTTAAATTCAGTTGTAAATTCAAGTTCGTTTTCATTAGTATTTCCACGTAAATGTTCTTTTAATGCAATTGCATAATTACTAATTAAAGTTTGTATTTCTTTTTTGGTTTCAGTATCATTTTGAGCTACTAATGCATTTAGTTTAATACTTAAATTTCTTGAATTGTTAAGAAGAGAACCCCAAAGTTTTCTCCCTTCCCACCAACGATCATAAGCGGAGTTAATTCTAAAAACAAGAACTAATGAAATAATAAATCCTGAAATTTGGTGAAATATAGTTAAGTTGCCGGGAATGTAATTTTTAAAATAATGTTGTTCGGCATAACTTATTAATCCTGTAACTGCACCTAAAATTAAAATCGACGGAAGCAAAATTCTGAATGTGTCAGATTTATGAAAATGAAGAATCAGTTTAAACCAATCTTTAGGATTGTACGTTACCATTTATTTTAATGTAAGTAAAATTTGATATTTAAAATGATAAAATAACTTTACGAATAATGGCAACACATTCCATTAATTGTTCCTTATTAATAACTAAAGGAGGAGCAAACCGGATAATGTCGCCATGCGTTGGTTTAGCGAGTAAACCTTCCTTTGCAAATTCTATGCAAACATCCCAGGCTGTTTTACCATTTTTTTCTTTAATGACAATAGCATTAAATAAACCCTTGCCTCTAACAGTTATGATTATATCCGAATCTTGTTTTAGTTTATTCATTTCCTCTCTGAAAATAATGCCAAGTTTTTCTGAATTTTCAGCAAGTGATTCGTCTTTTAATACTTTAAGTGCCTCCATTGCAACGGCACAGGCTAAAGGGTTTCCGCCATATGTACTTCCGTGTTCGCCTGGCTTTATGGTTAACATAATTTCGTTAGAAGCAAGTACGGCGCTAACCGGAATTGTGCCACCACTTAATGCTTTGCCTAAAACTAAAATATCTGGTTTAACGTTTTCATGATCGCAGGCCAACATTTTTCCGGTTCTTGCCAATCCTGTTTGAACTTCGTCGGCAATGAACAAAACGTTATACTTAGTACATAGATCTCTTACACCTTTTAAGTAACCGC
>JBIJCO010000030.1:0-38590 GCA_044344665.1 Bacteroidia bacterium
GGTTTAACGTTTTCATGATCGCAGGCCAACATTTTTCCGGTTCTTGCCAATCCTGTTTGAACTTCGTCGGCAATGAACAAAACGTTATACTTAGTACATAGATCTCTTACACCTTTTAAGTAACCGCTATCAGGAACAACAACTCCGGCTTCTCCCTGAATGGGTTCTACCATAAAAGCAGCAGTGTTAGGGTCTTTAATAGCATTTTCAAGAGCATTTAAGTCATTATAATCTACTAATTCGTAACCAGGCATATAAGGGCCAAAACCTTTAAAGCTGTTCGGGTCATTGCTGGAAGATATGGCCGCTAGCGTTCTTCCCCAAAAATTACCATTGGCAAAAACTAATTTAGCGTTATTTTCACTAACGCCTTTTACGTCATAAGCCCAACGTCTTGCAAGTTTAACAGCTGTTTCACCTGCTTCAACCCCTGTGTTCATAGGTAGTACTTTATCATAACCGAAGTAGTGTGTAATATATTTTTCATACTCTCCTAAGAGAGAATTATAGAAGGCTCTCGACGTTAAGGTCAATTTTTGAGCTTGGCTAGTAAGAGCTGAAATTATACGGGGATGACAATGTCCCTGATTTACTGCACTGTATGCAGCTAAAAAATCGAAATATTTTTTTCCGTTTACATCCCATACATAAACACCTTCACCACGCTCTAATACGACTGGGAGAGGGTGATAATTATGTGCGCCAAAATTATTTTCAAGTTCAATTAATTCGTCACTTTTGCTAACTGTCTTAAGATCATTCATAATAATAAATTATACACAAATATAACTTAAAATGACGAGATGTATTTTGAGAAATGTAATTGTAAGTTACCTGTATTTGTCTAAGAGATAAATTAATGAGCCAATGGCGGCAGCTCCTAATTCTAATTCGCGTTTATTAACTTTATCAAAGGTGTCTTGTGCAGTATGATGAATGTCGAAATATCTTTGAGTGTCGGGTTCAAATCCAATGCATGGCACATTTAGTTTTTCAAGGGCCATTAAATCAGCGCCACCACCACCTTTTTCAATGCGCTCAACATAATAGGGAGCAAATAAGTTTTTCCATTTTGAAACTAAATTGTATAAACCGTTTGCTGTATCAACACCAAAACCTCTTGGTGTAAAACCTCCGGCGTCTGTTTCTAAAGCAGCAAGATGGATTTCATTTTTTTCTTTAGCATTTTTGGCATAGGCTTCACCGCCTGCTAAGCCGTTTTCCTCATTCATAAAAGCAACTGCCCTAATGCTGTGTTTTGGTTTTATTCCTAATAATTTATAAACAGATAAAATTTCTATACTTTGAACTATTCCTGTACCATCATCGTGGGCACCTTGTCCGTTATCCCAACTATCTAAATGCCCACCGGCTAAAATAAATTCATTTGGTTTTTCTGTTCCTGTAATTTGACCAATAACATTAAAGGATGGGGAGTCAGGTAAAGTTTGACAATGTGTTTCTAAATATAATTTTAAATTCTTGTCTTTTTTTAAATGTTCACTTAACTGATTTGCGGCTAAATAACTGATGGCTAAAGAGGGTATTTTATTTTTGCAAATGCTTGTGTCATAATTCATGTTACCGGTGTGAGGTTCGTCATCTGCAACAGAAGTCATGCTTCTAACAATAGCGCCAACAGCACCGTATTTTGCGGCGTAACTTGCGCCTTTACTTCTGAATTTAACTGTTTCTCCGTAGGCGGAACCGGTTTTAATATGCGTTTGATTAAAAAAGACATTGTAAAAAACTATTTTGCCTTTAATATTTTTTTCGCCGAGTTTTTCTAATTCATCAAAACTGGATACTTCAATAACCTCTGCATCTAATCCTTTAGGCCCTGTTGCTGTGCAGTTTCCAAGTGCTACGCAATTTAAATTTTTATTAATTTTTAAGGCAGAAGAGTTTAATTTACAGATTTCTTTTTTCCCTCTAACCCAATGAGGAACCATACAAGGTTGTAAAATAACCGTATCTGCACCAGCTTCATACATGGCTTTTTTTGCCCAATAAACCGCTTTTTCAGCTTGAGGACTACCACTTAACCTACCTCCAATTTTTGAGGTTAAATAATTTAAATTGGCATAGCATTTACTTTTAGTTAAGTAATAATCGTAAATTTTTTTCAGTGAAATTGAATCCTGATTTTGTGATAACGAAATAAAACAAAATAAGATTGGAATAAGTTTAAGTGTTTTCATTTATTTAATTACAACTTGTTCAACTAATTTATAACCGCAAAATTTATTAATGTTCTTGATCAGCTCATCTTTTCTAAAAGATAATTCATGTTTTAAGGCAGATGAATTTAAACCAATAAAAATGGTTTTTTCGTTAAAATTAATTTCGTTGGTGTTTTTTGAAATAATATCGCCGGCGATTTCGTGCCAGTTATTTTTAACTGAGAATTGAGAAATTTTAATGTCTAATTTTTCTTGCGATAAAAGTTGGTTGATGGCATCGCCAAGTTTAATAAGATTGTTTTTTTTAGTCATTTTATTTCACTATTTAATTCTCCTATCGTAGCTTATTAAAAAAGGCATGGAAAGAAAATTAAGATTTAGTTTTTTAAATCCTCTCCCGCTTTTAAAACTTTTTCTTTTAGATTAGTTTTAAAATCAATTAGTTTTTGCAGGAGAGTTTTATCTGAAGAGCCAATAATTTGTGCAGCTAAAATGCCCGCGTTTTGTGCGGCGTTTAATGCAACGGTTGCAACGGGCACCCCGTTGGGCATTTGAAGAATACTTAATAAACTATCCCAACCATCAATGCTGTTGCTACTTTTAATAGGAACGCCAATAACCGGCAAGGGCGTTAAAGAGGCTACCATTCCAGGTAAATGTGCTGCACCGCCTGCGCCTGCAATAATTACATGTAGACCTCTGTTATGAGCATTCTTTGCATAGTCAAACATTTTATCTGGTGTTCGGTGAGCTGATACAATATCAATTTCGTATGAAATTGAAAATTCTTTTAAAATGCTCGCTGCAGCTTGCATGGTTGGCAAGTCGCTTTGACTACCCATTATTATACCTACTTTTGGCGAATTCATGATATTTACTTTTATGAAACATCTTTAGCAATGTTTCTTAATTAATTCTAAATTAAATGTGAAGGGCTCTTTTTCCTGTTGCGTCTAAACAAGCTTCTTTCATACTTTCGGTAAAAGTTGGGTGAGCATGACTCATTCTTGAAATATCTTCTGCACTTGCTCTGTATTCCATAGCAACAACCGCCTCAGCAATCATATCCGCTGTTCTTGGGCCAATCATGTGAACACCTAAAATCTCGTCAGTGGTTTCATCGGTAAGAACCTTAACAAAACCATCAGTATCCATGCTGGCTCTTGCTCTACCGCTTGCTTTAAATGGAAACGAACCTGTTTTATATTTTATGCCTTTTTCTTTTAATTGTTCTTCGGTTTGACCAACGGCGGCAACTTCAGGCCAGGTATAAACTACGCCAGGAATTAAATTATAATTTATGTGCGGTTTCTGTCCTGCAATAATTTCGGCAACATACACTCCTTCTTCTTCGGCTTTATGAGCTAACATAGCACCTTTAACAACATCACCAATAGCATAAATACCTTCTGCTGATGTTTTTAAATGGTCATCGGTTACAATTCTGCCTCTATCATCTGTTTTTACGCCCGCTTTGTCTAAACCTAAATTTTCTGTAAATGGTTTTCTTCCAACAGCAACTAAACAATAATCGCCTTTAATTTCAATGTTTTCATCTTTTCCGTTAATGGCACTAACGGTTACTTCTTTAGCGCTTGATTTTGTGCCAGTAACTTTATGTTTAAATAAAAATTCGAAACCTAAATTCTTTTTGAGTACACGTTGTAATTCTTTACTAAGCGAACCATCCATACTCGGAATAATTCTGTCCATAAATTCAACCACAGTTACCTTGCTTCCTAATCGTCCGTAAACGCTTCCTAATTCTAGCCCAATTACGCCGCCGCCTATAATTATTAAATGTTTTGGAACTTCATTTAATTCTAATGCTTCTGTGGAGGTAATAATTCTTTTTTTATCGATATTAATGCCTGGTAATGACGATGGTTTTGAGCCGGTTGCTATAATAGTCTTTGCGGCTTGTATTTGTTCTTTTGTGCCGTCTGCCTTGTTAATTTCAATGTTGTTTTTTGAGATAAAAGAACCATGGCCTGTAAACACGGTAATTTTATTTTTTTTCATTAAAAAATTAATACCCTCAACGGTCATTTTTACAACGCCACGTTTACGCTCGATCATTTGCTTGATGTTTACTTTTGGCGAGTTAATATCTATGCCGTGTTCTTTAAATGTATGAAGGGCATTAAAGTAATGTTCGCTTGAGTCGAGCAGAGCCTTAGACGGAATGCAACCTACGTTTAAGCACGTACCTCCTAGAGAACTGTATTTTTCTATTAAAGCTGTTTTCATTCCTAATTGGGCGCATCTTATTGCGGCTACATATCCTCCTGGGCCTCCACCAATGATGGCTACATCAAAATTTTCCATAAAAAAGTTAAATTACGTTTCGAATCCGAAGTTACAATTTTTTTAGTAAATGAATATGTAGTTGATTAATTCAAGTATTATTTCTTTAATCCAATTCATTAATTAGAGAAGAATCTAAATTTTTACATTGATTACTTAATTTGTTTTTGTGACTGAAAAATTTCTGTAGAAACTGTATTTTATGACTTTATTTGTCAAAATTCGAGAACAAATTGCATTGAGGTAGTTAAATGTTCGGTTAAACAGAATACATAGAGCTTTATTTTAAAACCAGATTAAACTATATAGATTTTAGCTTGGAAAAAAATAGATTTTTAAGGTCTATAGTTTTTTTATGAAATTTATATTTTATTAAATTGTTTCGTCGCACAATAAGACAAAATAATTTTAATATAATTTATTTTACAGAGATAAAATAAATTACAAATATTAAAAGTAAATTATTTTTTATGGCAATTATATTTATGGAGTGTTGAATGTTGGTTTACAATTTATCAATCTTTAATTAATCTAATTATTTCACTCTTATCTCCGCTTATTACTTCTAAAATGTATATGCCATTTGGGTAATTGTTTAAATCTAATTGGAATTTATCTGCCGTAAAGCTATTGTTTTGTAAAACTTTACCTAGTAAATCTATCAGCTTTACAAGGGTTTTTCTTTGTTTAGGATAAATAACAATATTAAACAAGCCATTACTTGGGTTAGGGAATACATCAATTTTAAGTTTCTCATCAGTTAACCAAGACTCAATATTTGCACAAATCTGAACGTTTTGTAAATAAGTTGATGTGTTAGTGCATCCATTGGCAGCTGTAGCTGTTACAGAATAATTTGTACTAACTGTCGGGCTAATAGTTATTGTAGGATTTGTTGATCCATTATTCCAGGTATAACTAACAGCTGGGCTAATTGTACCGCTGACTACATACAAAGATGTTGTTGCTCCAGAACAAATGGAGGCAACATTTTCTAAGTTGTAAATACTAAAAAAAGGCAAATCATTTACTGTTACTGTTGAAGTGGCTGTATTAACACTAATACAACCATTTGTACTGCTGCCATTTACGGTATAAGTGGCATTAGATAATGGATTAACAATGAAGTTGCCACCAGCAATTGTATAAGTTGCACCACCACTAGGGGTAATTGTAAAACTTTTTCCTAGACAAATGCTACCACTATTAACGGAAATAGTTGGCGTAGTGTAAACAGTTACCTGAACAACCGATGAGGCTGTGCATCCGCCGAGGGTATTTGTTCCTACTACACTAAATCCTGTTGATGCAATAGGAGTGAATTGAGCAAAATTTCCAACTATTGATGAATTCCAAGTATAGGAATTTGCTCCGCTTGCGTTAACAATAACAGTTGAACCTTGGCAAATTGTATTTGAACCAATAACAGATGCATTAACAGTTGGCGTGACATTAACCGTAAAAGTTATAGGAGTTCTTGTTAAACTTACACCGCAAGTTGAATTTGTGCTCGCGTATAATGTGTAGTTACCAGGAGATGAATTTGATGGGATAATATATGGATTTCCAATGTATATTAAACTACCACCACTAGGTGCACTATGCCAATTAACAGTAGGAGTGGAGGATACGCTGAGCGTACCTGTCTTCCCTGAACAAATTGATTGGTTTGCTGGAGGGGTTGTGCTTGGAGGTGCTGAAGGGTTGTTGCACTCAAAAAACTTGGCTAAGAAAGAGTCTTGTCCTCCACCAGCAAGCGGTTGATGAGAATTACTGGTTGAAATCGCATTAGTATTTATTGAGTTAGTGTTACCAGTTATATATAAATCACCTATAGAACTCAAAGCAATTCCTCTCGATACATCTGAACCTGTTCCTCCATAATAGCTGCCCCAAACTCTTGTACAGTTTGTTGTAAATTTAACTATATAAGAATCAGGTGTGGAGCTTGCTAAAATTTGGTGACTACCAGCAGTAGCAAAAACGCCTGGCGCTGTTGTATTTGTATTTCCAACAAAATATAAGTTTCCTGATACGTCTACCTCGCAATCAAAGGCATCATCAGATTGATTTCCTCCATAATAAGAGCCCCATTGACGTACACCAGAGTTCGAAAATTTACAAAAAAACGCATCATATGTACCACCTCCATGAGTGCCTTGGTAACCTGGAGAGGCGATAAAAGTATTGGTATTAGTAGATGTCATGCCAACCATGTAAACATTTCCAGACCCATCTACATCACAATCATAAGCTATATCTTCTCCAATTCCACCATAGAAGGTGCCCCACTGTCTGATACCAGATGAATTAAATTTAACTAAAAACGCGTCACATACACTTGAGGTATAAACTTGTTGATGCGATCCAGGAGTTGCTATTTGCGAATTAAATGCCCAAGATGTGGTTTCTCCACACGCAAAAAGATTACCAAAATTATCAGTTGAAAGGCTATGAACCCATTCATTATTTACCCCTCCATAATAAGTGCCCCATAATCTTACGCCATTTGAACTAAATTTAGCGATAAAACCATCAAGATTTCCTGAAAAGTTAGCCTGGTGCGAACCAGGGCTTGAGATAGCCGAGCTAAGAGTAGAAGATGTGGCGCCACCTATGTATACATCTCCTGAATTATCGACAGCACATGTTTTTGTATTATCGAAATCAGTCCCACCATAATAAGTCCCCCAAATTTTTATCCCATTAGAGTCAAATTTCATTAAAAAGCCATCAGTTGAACCAGCATAAGTGCTTTGATGAGAACCAGGAGTTGCAATAGCAGAACCTGCCGCATTAACTGTACCTACAATATAAATCTCATTAGTAGAACTAATGCACATTTTATTATCTTGTTCATTTGCGGCTCCTCCGCAATAGGTGCCCCATAGGCGATTTCCATTTGAATCAAATTTAACTATAAAAAGATCACTGGATCCGCCACCAAAAATAGTTTGAAACGCGCCTGAAGTTGCTATGATTCCCAATGAAGAATTATCACTTCTGCCAGAAATATAAACGTTATTCCCAGAGTCAGTAATTACAGATTGACTTAATTGAAACAAGTTGTCGCCATAATATGTTCCCCATGCTCTTATTACAGGATCGATTATTAGTTCTTTTGATAAATCTCTGCCTAGAATTAAATATGAAACAATATTTTTTCCCTCAATGATCCATGCAGCATTTAATTTTTTTCCCTCTTGCATAACAATTGGCTGATCTTCAATGAGAGTTCCATGTGCGGTTTTAATAATTAATTGCCCTTCTTTATTAACACTTATTTTTTCTGCCCCATTAATCTCAAGTTTTATTTGAGATAAGTCAGCATAAGGTTTGACAATAAAATCATATTTGAGTTGATTGTTGATATTGTACCAAACCATATCAATATCGTTATACAAATTATTATATTTAATTTTTTCGTAATTAAATACTCCTTTAATTCCATTAGGGGATACATCGTTGTAATAATTAAAACTCTCTGTGCTTTGTCCATACTTAGATAAAGTAGCATTCTTGTTACAGTTTAACCAATTTACGTCTACGCGCTGAATCAGGATTTTATTGTTTGCTTTTTCTTGTTGCTTCAGGAATTGATAACTGATACCATTTGATCTAAAAAAAAATGTATAATCATTGGTTTTACCAATAATTAATACGTCATTTCTATGCTTTAAATTTTGATCATAAACTTGCCCTTTGTTCTCTGAAAACAAATACTGATTTTTATTATCTACTAGAAGCTTCGAAGGATTTATCTTGGCAATAATCGAAAATTTAAAAACTAATGATATGATGATTAGTAAGAATTTATATTTTTTCATAATTATTATATCAGTTTAATTTATTTAAATGTTTTTATTAAAGTAAATAAAAGTAAAAAATTGTAGTTATTATTTAATCTATCCCTTTCTTCTCCTTAATCTCGGGGTTTTTAGGAAGATGCTTATTAAGTACATTTGTTACATCAGCTGAAATTTTAGTGTAATCGTTTTGCAAATCAGTAATCGCGTCTAACTGTGTTTGGTTTGGTGCACATTCCATATAGCAGAAGGTGCTGTATAACTCTGATACTTTTTCTCTTAAACGTTTTTCGTCGGCAAAAATGGAAGTTTTGATGATGCCCATCAACTCTCCCTTCTGTTTTTCCAAGTCTGAATAAAAAGCAATAGCATGCTTGCGTTTAGCATATGCTGCTGAATCGGATTTTAAAAGACTCTGGTAATAATTAATGGTATCAATGCTTCTGTTTATCTTGTTGTATAGCTGTTGAATAAACATGGCTTTTTCGTAAACTAATTTACGTTGGTCTAAATTAAGATCTTTATTTGCAGTATCGTGCACGCAGTTAAATGTGGAGGTATACACTTTATCATTAACGATTAATTTTAAGGTATAAGTACCCGGTAAAACCATTGGGGCGGTGAAGCCTGCGCCATCCATTTTTTTTGCGCCTTCGGCAACCCGCGGTGGGGTACTGCGTAAATTCCAACTAACTTTATTAATACCCCGACGAATAGTGCCGGGTAAACTT
The DNA here is from genome assembly GCA_044344665.1 of Bacteroidia bacterium. Lineage (GTDB taxonomy): Bacteria > Bacteroidota > Bacteroidia > B-17B0 > Aurantibacillaceae > Aurantibacillus. The sequence continues at coordinate 9,028 of JBIJCO010000030.1, forward strand.
TGCATTAGCTCATTTTTGTCGTTATAAACTTCAATGGTTACTTTTCCTGAATTTAAACGTTGTTTAAAGAAATAATCAAAACTTGGGTGATCGGCCGGATTATCTGCCCACCAGCCACCTGAAATTTCAGGCCCGCCCCAGCCCAATTTGCCATTATTTAAAATGATATCAGGTGTTTGAAATACAAAAACATCTTTCTCCCAAATATCTTTGTTTAAATTTCGTATCGTGCGAATGTCATCTAAAATAAAAATACCCCTCCCATGTGAAGCTACAATTAAATCGTGTGTTTTGGGATGTATTTGTATGTCTCGTGCCAATACATATTCAGGAATATTGTTTTTCATTCTAAACCAATTCTCCCCTCCATCCAAAGTGGCAAACAATCCCATCTCGGTGCCAAGAAAAAGTAAATTCTTGTTCACCAAATCTTCCTTTATTTTATGTGCAAACCCGGTAAATATTTTGTGATTCAAACGTGTAAAAGTTTTTCCCATATCAATAGACTTGGCAACATAAGTTTGATGATCGCCATACATATGGTTTTCAAAACTCACATAAACTGTGTTTTTATCAAAATGAGACGGCTCTATGCTACTTATCCATGCCTGTTTAGCAATGCCGCACTTGGCAGCATTTATGCTCACATTGGTCCATGTTTTTCCTCCGTTTGTTGTAAATTGCAGATTACCATCATCGGTGCCTACCCAAATAATATTTTCATCTAAAGGTGATTCAGCAATATTAAAAATGGTGCAATGATTTTCAGCAGAAGTATTGTCTTCACTTAACCCTCCACTTTCTTCTTGCTTCTGTTTATTTTTATCATTGGTGGTTAAATCACCTGAAATGCGTTTCCAGTTTCTTCCTTGATCATTTGACTTATAAAGGTATTGGGCACCAACGTATAAATTATTAGCATTTTTGGCTCCGGTTACAATTGGTGTGTTCCAATTCCAACGCAGTTTATCTTCTTGACTTGTTTTTTGTGGTTGAATGTTTTCCATCTTCCCTGTTTTCAAGTCCACGCGTACCATATTACCTCCTTGATATTCTGAATATGCTGTTTTTCCATCAATGTCGGGAACAGTCCAAAATCCGTCGCCGCCGCCAACTCTTGTCCAATTTCCATTGCCAATACCGCCAGGCGCTGCGCTTGGTGCTATCCAACTACCATTGTCTTGCAAGCCACCATAAATATTATAAGGTTCTTTTAGGTCAAAGGTAGCATGATAAAATTGCCCAACAGGCAAGGCATGGTTAAAACGCCATGTTACTCCTTTATCGATACTGCTATAAACACCACCATCAGTGCCCAAATACATGATGTTGGTATGAAATGGATTAATCCATAAAGCGTGCATGTCTGAGTGCACCCAACCTCCATCCGAACTTGCTTCGGTAAATGAATAACCACCATCGCTACTGTAAGCAAATTGAAAGGCCGGTCGATAAACTCGTTTAGAATCTTTTGGATCGACAACTATCGTGCTGAAATAAAATGGGCGAGCACATGTATTCATTGTAGCACTCTGGCTTTTCCATGTTTCTCCGCCATCAGATGAAATGTAAAGTCCGGTTTGTTTACTTTCAACTATTGCCAGCATTTGTTTTGGATCGCTTGGTGCAAGGTTAATGGCGATACGTCCGAATGGTTTATCAGGCAATCCATTTTTAATTTCGTGCCAGGTTTTTCCACCGTCGGTTGTTTTGTAAAGCCCCGAACCGTTACCTCCAGAATTAAAACTAAATGGTTGTCTGCGAAACTGCCACATAGATGCAAACATAGTTTCCGGGTTATTTGGGTCCATCAACAATTCAGCACAACCGGTTTTATTGTCGATATATAATATTTTTTCCCATGATTGACCACCATTTATGGATTTATAAACTCCACGGTGTTTACTGTCGCTCCATAGTGCTCCGGGTACTGCAATATAAATGATTTCAGGATTATTTGGATGAATGATGATACGTGAAATGTGTTCTGAGCTATCGAGACCAATTTTTTTCCAGTTATCACCGCTATCAGTACTCTTATACATACCGTCGCCAATAGAAACGGAGTTGCGCATATTACTTTCGCCAGAACCAACATAAACAATGCTAGGATTTTTTTGATTGATGGCAATTGCTCCTATTGATTGGCAATGTTTATCGAACACAGATTTGAAGGAGGTTCCGGCATTACTTGATTTCCAAACACCACCCCCTGCTGAACCAACATAAATGGTATTACCTTCATCGTTTAAAACTCCTTCTATAGCAGTAATGCGTCCACTCATTGTTCCTGGTCCTAATTGACGAGTTTCCATAGTGCCAAACATGGCTGAATTTACAGGCGATTGGGCGTGCAGACTATATACTCCGAACGCAGTAATTAAATAAAATAACTTTTTCATTGTAAATGGTTTTGTTTATTTGGCAGGGATAAATATTTTTTCATCCACAGGAACATTAATTTCAATTTTGTTAACGCGGTTTTCGCTCCAACCGTTAGTGTTCGACATAGGCATTACAATGCCTTCAGGTAGTTTCTCGTAATTAGAGTAAAAAGTTGAATATTCATTTTCCTGACCGTTAGATTTTACTTTGGTGGTAATTTTTATGGTCATGTAAGTATCTGGATCAATAAAATAGGTGCTTTCTTTTTGGTTTTTATCAATCATTTTAATTTTATAACACTCTGTGCCATCAACGTCTTCCATGCCATAGAAGTCAATACTTTTCCCTTTTTCTTTATACGTTAAAAAATCCTCAAGCATGTCAAGCTCTTCAACCGCCATTTTTAAATCATCTGCAGTCATAGCCTCGGCTTTTGTTTGACCTGCCCATGGGTACATACTCCAACCACCTTCCTTGGTGACGATACTCCAGCCGCTCATACCCATTAACATAACATCAGAGCGAATACCTTTATTTTTTACTGAAGTGCCTTTAAAAACAATTTCTGCCCCATTGGATTTCATGCTGCTTTCGGTGCGCATGGTTTTTAACTTATTCCAATTATCTCTTCCCCCAATAGCATCGATGTGTTTGGTAACAATGTTATCGAGGTTTTGAGAGGCAGATGTAAATACATTTGTAAATAATGCCATACAGAGGAAGTAAGCAAATTTTATTTTTTTCATTTGGTGATATTTTTAATGCTTGAATTTATTTTGATTATGAAATTAAACAAAAAGCATTAATTTTTCTGGCATGTACTTAAAATTGGTATGAGCGGCAATATATTCTCGTTAAAAAATTATTTTATTTATCGCTAAAAAAAATGTTCTTAGGTGGAATTTTCTTTGGCAGTTTTAACAGAAGAGGTGATAGGATAATCGAACCAACAATCTTTAACCCATTGTTTTATATTAATTAAAAGAAATTTAAATCTTTACCATGATATGATTGTATGAAAAAACCTGAAGATTTAGCAGGTTTTCCCATTTCTAACTGAAGAGTTGGATTTATAGAAATTATGGATGATTTTAAAAGGCTTGAGAAGTTAGAATGTTTCATGTAATTGAAACAATTTTATACTTAATCGATTTGTTTTTGTTTATTGGATAACATATTCAACAGATCATCAATAGCCTTTTCTGTTTACTCTTCTCCTCTGGCGCACGGTGAATACAAGGAAAGGTTTGACTTTCAGGATGATCAACCGCCAATCTCCATAAGTTACCCAGACCTAAGCTAATAGGTCGCGCCTCGGGTAATTTCTTCTACTGATTTGCCATTATCGAATTCTCTATGAATGTTGGCAATTTGATCTGGATTGAATCGTTTTTTCTTCATTTTTTATTAGGTTAATTTATTAGTTTTTTTCTATTAATAAATAGTCCTAATTCTTAGGGAGCTTACAAGGTAAACTATGAAAATTTTAAAGTAATAGATTTTTTATATCAGTAAGTTGCAAGTATTGTGTCATCTGATTTATTGACTATAGGGGGATTTAATATTGAAATTAGTCCCATCCAAGGAGTCATAAACGAAAAAAATTAATGATTCAATTATAATATCAAGGATTGTTATTTCATGGTAAAAAAAGTGGTGACCTCTGCTTATTATCAAAAAAATTTAAAACGTCGATCAAAAAATTATTTATAATTGACAATTAAAAAAGAGAAATTTAAACTTCATATAAGGCAAATAATAAAACTCGATACTGATTGTTATTTATTTAACTATCGATCTTAATTTTTATTTTATTAAATATTTTTTGAAAAAGTTTTTATTGAATTTGTTATATAATTTTTTTATAAATTAAATGAAATTTATATTTTTTTAAAAAAATAATGCATGTATTATAAACTTCAAAAGTGCATAAATGATTAAAATTGATTGTGAAATCGAGGAATGTTTGCTTATTTTTACTTTATAAATAAATGAATAGTCCGAAAACTATAAATTAGATTGAGATTTAAATTAAAAAAACATTCTAGCAAAAATCAAAAGGAAACTAAAGAATTTCGCACTAAAAATGGTTTCTTAATATTTTTAATGGGTTGCAGTTTTATTGCCCCTGTTGTCTTAATTTATATTTATTCTTATTCACCTTATAGTTATACAATTGCAGGATTTGAAGCAAAAAAACTTGTATTAAAAAATCAAAATTTAAATGAGGAAAAATCATCAAATAAATTAGATTCAGGTACTTTTAACATTAATTCTGCATTTTTAAAAGATACAATAATAATTACAAAAAATGGTAATTTATTAATTGATTCTATTAAGTCTGTAAATTTTTTTTCAAGAGATTCATCCACAATTTTTCATCAACGACGTAATCTTAATAGTGATTCTGTCAAACACAAAGTTATGATAATGGGCGATTCTGAGTGTGGCGGCTTAACTCATCAATTAAATAATTATTGCATCCAAAATAATCATGAACTCGTAGCTTCACTCGTTTGGAATTCAGCAACAATTTATAATTTCGGCTACTCTGATACAATAGAAAAATTACTTAAAAAATTTGAGCCTACTTATTTGTTTTTTGTTGTTGGCCTAAATGAAATGTATGCAAAAGATCTAAATAAAAGAAAAGATGCAGCAATTCGATTATTATCTAAGATTAAACGTTTTCAATATATTTGGATTGGTCCTGCAAATTATATAGAAGATAAAGGTATTAATAAGATATTCGAATCAGTAAATGATTCTGGCTGCTTTTTTTCTACAAAAGGAATGAATTTACCAAAAGGCTCTGATGGTAGACATCCAAGTGGAAATGGCTATAAATTATGGATGGATAGCATTGCTAATTGGATAAATTTGAAAGCAAAACATAAAATTTCCATGTTAAAACCAAATAAAAAATCTTATCCATTTAAATCAAAAATACTGATTCTAAACGCTGCAAAATTCCGTGGATATTAATTTATTTAAGCAAATAATAGATGACACTTTCAATGCTGTAACATTGGAAAATTTCTTTAATTACTCTTTATATGAACCTTGGTTCTTTACAGAATTCTCTTTCTTATTTGTATTTGGTATTTTTCTTTTATTTTATGCTTTCATAATAAAATATCATTATTGTAAAAAAATTTATATTATCTCATTTAGTCTCTTTTTTTATTACAAATCGAGTGGACCATTTCTTTTATTTTTTTTGTTAATGATTTTGAGCGATTATTATTTTGCCTCTTCAATAAACAATAAAGAAGGAAAATGGAAAAAAATATATTTGTGGTTCGCACTTTCATTTAGCCTATCTTTTTTACTTTATTTTAAATATGCAAATTTTTTCATTCATAATTTTAATCAACTATTAGGGACTAATTTTTCAAATCAGAATTTATTTTTGCCTATCGGAATTTCATTTTACACTTTTCAATCCATCAGCTACATTATTGATGTTTACCGAAAGGAAATTAAACCCTCTGAAAATTTTATTGATTATACGTTTTACATGACTTTTTTTCCTCACCTTGTTGCTGGACCAATTGTAAGGGCAAAAGATTTTTTACCTCAAATTAATTATACACAATTTCTAAACTCGACACTATATAAAGAAGCCCTACTCAGAATTATGATTGGTTTAATAAAGAAATTATTCATCGCGGATTACTTGAGTAAGTATGTTGATATGGTTCATGAATTACCTCAAATCTATACAGGCGCTGAAAATTTGATTTCGATGTATGCTTATAGTTTTCAAATTTATTTTGATTTCTCTGGTTACTCTGATATTGCGATAGGCTTAGCATTAATTTTAGGTTATCGTTTAAAAGAAAATTTTAAAAATCCATATCAATCAGTTAATATTTCCGATTTCTGGAGAAATTGGCACATTTCACTAAGCAACTGGCTTCGAGATTATATATATATCCCTATGGGAGGAAATAGAAAAGGTATTTTTAACATGTATTTATTCTTATTTCTAACTATGTTAATTGGTGGTTTCTGGCATGGAGCAAACTGGCGGTTCATCGCTTGGGGCATTTTTCACGGCATTGCTTTAATAATACACAAACTATGGATTAAGCAATTTCCTTCAGAGAACAAAAATTTATTTTTAAATGGATTAGGATTATTACTTACATTTAATTTCGTTTCGCTATGTTGGATTTTTTTCAGATCTAATTCGTTTGATGGTGCATTTGAAAACATTAAAAAAATTTTTACTTCTTTTACATTTTACGATTTACCGGGCTTTTGGTATTCCCGAACTGAATTTTGCATAATTTTATTATTTGCCACCTTAATAGTGTTTACACCATTTAAATTAAAAGAAAAGTTATTTTTAATTACTCAAAAACTACCTATTTTTGTTTGGATTTTCTTATTGTTTTTTGTATTTCAATTAGTTATTCAGTTCAAAGACGAGATTGTTCAACCCTTTATTTATTTTCAATTTTGAGGAGATTTATTTTTTTAATTGTTTTTTCTATTTTTTCTAAAAGTGTTTCACCATTTGGGTTATACGACTCTATTATTATTTATAAACCAAAAGCTTTGCTAATTAATAAAAATTTAAAAATTGTTTTACAAAAACTAAATCAACTTAAAAATGATAAACTAGAAAAAAATAAAACTTTTACTATTTTACATATTGGCGATAGTCATGTTCAAGGTGATTTTTTTAGTGGGGAGATAAGACGGCAACTTCAATCTTATTTTGGATTTGCAGGAATTGGAGCAATTTTTCCATACTCTCTAGCAAAAAGTTATGGGCCCAGAGGATTGGTTTCAAAATCAGAAGGAAATTGGAATTCTTACAAAATTCTTTCGCCAAGGAATGATTTTAAATTAGGATTGCTTGGTTATGGTTTAACAACCCAAAATGAAAATGCTTCAATTCATTTTGAAATTAAAGAAAAATTTCCAATTCTAAATTTTACCGATTTAAATATATGGCACACATATGATTCATCTACTTTTAACATTGAAATTAATAACAAGTTTCAATCTGCAAATCAATATAAATCAAAATCAGGTTGGGCGGTTAGTAATTTTAAAAGTAAAATGCCTCAAAAAGAATTTAATTTTGTAGCAAAAAAAAACGAACAAAATCAACATCATTTTGAATTTTTGGGTTTTGAACTATTAAATGAAAATACTTCAGGAATAAATTACCATCATTTAGGAGTTGTTGGAGCTCAATTCACTCATTTTATTAAATATGCTAACTTTAATCTGGAACAGATAGTTTACCTTAAGCCAGATTTAATAATATTTTCGTTTGGAACAAATGAAGCATATGATAATTCATTTGATTCTGTATCATATTATAATATTACTTCTTCATTCATAAAAAAGCTAATTGAGCAACTGTCTGAAACAGGAATAATCTTTACAACTGCTCCAGATACCAGAAGCATGGGCAAAACACCTCCTTTCCAAATTTCAGTGAACAACCAATTAAAAAAAATTGCTAATGAATACCAGTTAACTATTTTTGATCTTAACACGGAAATGGGTGGATGGGGGTCACTTTATAATTGGCAGAAATATAATTTAACATTAAAAGATAAATTACATTTTACATCCTCGGGTTATTCCTTGCAAGGAAAACTTTTTAGTTTATCCCTATTAGACGCCTATAATAAAGTAAATTTTAAAGATACAATTAACATTAGTTTACTTCAAGATACAATTATTGAGACATTGACAAAAGTATTAAGTAATGATACAAAAAATACAATAAAAAACGAAACCAAAACAGAAATCCAAATTCTACCAGAGAAAAAGTTTATTTCAAAAAATAAAATACACGTTATAAAAAAAGGAGATACAATAGGTAAGTTAAGTAATATGTACCATATAAGTAAAAATTCTATATTTAAAATTAATCATATTAATCAAAAAACAATTTTAAATATTGGTCAAAAAATAATAATCCCAAAAAAAAATTAACTTAAAAAAATTATTAATATTTCTAAAGTCGTTTTTATTTTGAAGTATAATCCAAACATTGTTTACTTGTCAATTTTATTACGTAATTACTCCAAGCATCCGCATTTTTTGCATAACCTTTTGAAGCAATTGCATTTGCCCATTTTTCGATATTTGTATTACCTTTTAATTCTGAATAATATGTTTTTGACGCTACCAAATTACAAAAACCAATATAGGAATCAGTAACACTTTTATAGTATTTATACTTGCTTTTAAAATTGCCATTATTATATAAATTATTTTTTCCAACAATCCCGAAATGGTTATTTAAAACTTTTGCAATTTTACTTTTACCTCCACCAGATTCTAGATAACCCACCCCTAAAATTAAACATGAGGGAATTTTATATTCTTTACCAAGACTATCTGCAATTTTTTGATATTTTTTAAAATAATCTGCTTGTGAAAACAAATTTATAGAAATAGAGAAACAAAATAAATAAAATAGAATTTTCATAGGTTTTTTGTTATGTGTTTTTTATTTGTCATAACTTGTCCCGAACTTGATTCGGGATGGTAGCCACTTTAGTCATTAGTGTTTAAATCAATCTTTTTTATTGTATATTTTTGTTTTCTTGAGTACTTCAAAATTGTGTTTTTGGAAACATTAATCAAAAAATACTCATAAATTTATTAATTAATTAATATTTAATATTTGACCTATACTGATTTTATCATTTTTTAAACCGTTAAGTTTTTTTAGTCTCTTAACAGAGACCTTTTGTTTCTTCGCAATTTTTAATAATGTGTCACCCTTCTTAACTTTATATAACTTCTCTGATTTTGATATTCCTTTATTATTTGCTGTTATTTTTGAGTTAACTGATTGAGTAGCTATTTCAATGTTTACATATTGTTTTAAGGGATTAGTAAAACTAGTGAGTTCAGGGTTTTGTTTTATTTTATTTAAGGTATATATAAACGATTCAAATAATAATTGTCCTTTTAATTTATAGCCAATCATAGTTAGATGAATATTGTCTTTTTGAGCATAGCCTAAGCTATGCCATTTTCGAATTGTTCCTATTCCTCCAGATAAATCATACCAATTCCAAAACATACATTTATTTATTTTTGCCAATGAGTCTATAATATTTCTAAATGTAATTGCTGCCGTTATAGTTTTTTTTTTGTAAACTAAATCTTGTGTTGAAGTGAAAATAATACTGATATCAGGATTAATTTTTCTAAATCTTAAAATTGTACTTTCGATTTGTTCTATTAAATCTTCTGCAATTGCATTTTTATAAAGTATATCATTTGTTCCAAAATCTAGTAATACAATATCTGGCTTTAATATATCAGCATGTTCTTCTATTTTAGAAATATTTAATAACGATTTAAATGGAGCAGCTCCAACACCAAGAGAATGATAGACAATTCCATTCGGCTGATTTAACTCAACATCAATACCGTAAAACCTAAAATTTTTTAATAAAGTAGTTGAATCGCAAATTTTTATTTTAATATGGTTAATTGCGCCCAAATAATTTATTTGAAAATGATGTTTCTGTTTATTATTAGAAATATCTTTTTTATCAAACTCAAATATTGTAGAATCAATTATCACTTGAAAACTTGGCGTTAAAGAATCTGATTCTATTAAAAACAATAATTTATAAGAGTTTTTTTCTAATTTTTTTTTAAAATTAAATTGAATGGATGCATTATTTTCAATTGTCTCAACAGCCATACCGCATATTCCCAATGGAATTTTAGGTGGAAATTGAAAACTTTTACCATATTTCCATTCACCTGTATGCATAACAGAGTAGTTTATGGAAGAATAGGTTTTTGCCACTGAATATGGAAAAATCATTCCTCTCCCACCTGTTGAAAATACTTTTGAGAAATTATCTCTTGTTTCAGATGTTAATATTTCTGGTTGCACATGACTACCACCAAAATGAAAAATCACTAATTTTTGTGTGTCTGATTTTTCAAATTTACTTTTGAAATTCTTAGCAGTTTCTATGTCATAAAAATTTATTTGACGAAACGTTGTGTCAATTTCCAATTCGCTAAAATTTATTGAAGTTTGAGCAAATGATATATTGCAACAATAAATACAAAAAAATAAAACTAAGCAGTTATATATAGATTTTTTATTCACTTTTAATTATTTATTGTTTTTCTATATTTAATGTATCAATTTTTTTTATTTCAGTTTTATATATTGAATCAACTGGCTCTACTTTTTTCTTTTTAACCAAACCATTATTAAAGCCTAAGTTATACATTCTTTTAATTGTCCCGTCGGCTATTGCTCCATACATACCAACAGCAAATATCAAATCGTTAATATTATTATCTCTAATAATATTTAATATATTATGTTCAGAATAACGAAAATCCATCACATAAATTTCCTCGTAGTGACTTATTAAAAATACAGAAAATGCATTACCGTAAGAATTTTTAATTACAATTGCTTTTTTACCGTTTTTAACATCAGTTTTTATTTTAATTAAAGGATGATCACCACAAAGAAAAGTTGAATAGCTATTCCCTCCAGAGCATCCATTACAAAAAACTGCAGTTTTTTTTGGATTTTTAAAATCAGACGCTCCGTAAGAAATAGCAATAGTTTTAACATTTGGAATATAATATTCCATTGTGTCAGGATTATCTTGCACACTTTTATCTCTTGTTAACTCATATAGTGTTCCCAAAAAATTATATTTTACTTTACGCTCCATTTGTTCTAATGGAATTGCTTCAAATCCGGCCTTGTTGCAAAAAGCAACGTATCCGTAGTAGGCACCTAAAGGAGTCCAGTGATGATCGGTACTAAAAAATAATTTTCTATCCCTATGTTTATTGAGTTCTCCAAGTACATCACAAAAAAGTGCTCCATTAGTTAAAGATTCTCCAATTGCTAAAAGGGTTTGTTGATTTTTCGTGTTATAACTTTTATATTTCTCTGCCGGAATAAAGGCCGAAGATAAAGGAGGTACTGCAGAAAAAACTCTTGTAAAGCCTTGTAATTCTTTAGCATATTTATTTAACATTGCAGCAAATACTCTACCCATTTTTTGACTGCCACTATTTAATGTAAAAACACTACCATTTATAATTAACATACCGCCTGTGTAAGACTCTTCAATATCTTCATGTAGATTTTCTTTTGGTATCAAAGTATCAGATTTAGTAATTGATTTAACTGCTGTTTTTTTAGGTCTCTTTACTTCAACAATTCTTTCTTGGTTACGAATATGAATTCCCATAGAATATTTTATTTGCGAAGCGATTTTTACCATTTCGTTTCGAAAAGGAGATTGATCATTTAAGTACATATCTATACTATCAGACCAATTACCGTTTAAATAAGATGTAAGAGTAAACCTTGGCAAACTGGATAATATCCTTTTTTCTGACAACGAAATTGCTTTTTTAGGTATTACAAAGTACGATAGCCCACAACAGAAAATAGTGCTACAAAAAATAATTATGTTTATTTTACTGATGTTTTTCAAAATCTAAAGTAAATAAATGGGTTATAGGTTGAATCAACAAGTAATAGAATAGATAGTGATAATAAAATAAAGTTTAAAACTGGGAGCGTGTATTTAAATACGTTTTGAGTTGCTATATAAATTTTATGCTGCTTTGAAAATATTTCATCCCAAGGAACACACATCAAAATTACTAATATGAACCAAAAAATATGATCATAAATATCTGAATAAAAACCATCTTTAACTGGATTAGTAGTATTAAAAAGTTTTACAATAAAAATTTTTAATTGTTTAAAGTCAACAAAATAAAAAATTGATCTACTAAATACAATTAATATAATTGTGTATAAATGTCTAATTATTCTTGGCGTTTTATTTAAAATTTTTTCTAAAAGTTTTTCAATTATCATAAAACAACCGAAATAAAATCCCCAAAAAACAAAATTCCAACTTGCGCCATGCCACAAGCCCGTGAGCAGCCAAACTATCATAATATTTCTTAGTTGGTATTTTCTATTTCCTCCTAAAGGAATATAAACATAATCTCTAAAAAATTTACCTAAGGAAATATGCCAACGGCGGTAAAAATCAGCCACTGAAATTGCTGCATAAGGATGTTTAAAATTTTCATCGTAATGAAATCCAAACATTCTTCCTAAGCCAATCGCCATATCAGAATAACCAGAAAAATCAAAATAAATTTGAACAGAAAACATAGTTATTCCAAACCAAGCTTCTAAAGAAGATAAATCGTTAAACCCAAGTTCCAGATATTTATTAACAAGCTCACCCGCCATATTTGCTATTAAAACTTTTTTAAACATTCCTAAGCAAAATCGCCATATACCATAGCTTATATCTTCCCAATCAAATTTTCTGTTTTCCATTTCAGATTCAATAGTTTGATAACGGACTATTGGCCCGGCAACAAGTTGATGAAACAAACTAACAAACATTAAAAAATTGATCACATTTTTTTGGGCTTTTACTTCTCCTCGGTAAACATCAATTGTGTATGAAACAGTTTGAAATGTGTAAAATGAAATGCCTATAGGTAATGTATTGGTGGGTTTAGGAAATGGGAGATTTATCAAAAAATTAATATTATCCCATATAAAACCGCCATACTTAAATGCAATAAGTATCCCAATATTTCCAATTATTGAGAGAGTTAATATAATTTTTGACTTTTTATCTCCCTTATATTTTTCAATCAATAAGCCGTTAAAATAATCAAAAAATGAGCTAAATAATAATAAGAAAATCCATAACGGCTCTCCCCAAGCATAAAATATAAGAGAAAATACTGTTAATGAAAAATTTCGAAATAAATTATTCTTAGTACTATAATGGAGCAATAAACATAATGGTAAGAATATATATATAAATATTAAGCTTGAAAAAACCATTAACTTTATTAATTTTTGTGAATTTAGATAAAATTACTAAAAGCATTTAATAATATTAGAGAAATAATACTTATGATAAATTTAGAAACAGGAATGTTTGATATATTTAAATTTTATGATAAAAATGGAAATGTAAGAAATGATATTTCGGGTTCTGCAGAGCCAAAAAATGCCAAAGATTTATTAATTTATTACTTTGAATAAACCAAAAAACCAAAATCATGATTAAAAAACAATCTAAAACCATATTACCCTTATTAGCTTTATTAATCTTTATTATATTCTATCAGTTTTCTGAAGTTTTTGCTTCAAAATTAAATCTAAGAAATGTTAATCCTACAATTCAAATTGATAGTTTGGCCTTGGCTATAAAAGATTATGAAGAGGCAAATCAATTTTCAGACGATTTAGATTCTGCAAAACAAAATAAAGAAAAAACAATTGCTGAATTAGTAAAAAGTATTTCCAAAATTACTAATTACAAAACTGATTTAAGTTTTTTAGTTAAAGAATTCAATAATAAAAATATCGAAGAACAATATACTAGCTTAGTGGAAATACTTAACAGAAATCTAGAATTAACAAAGCAAAAAAACAACAATGAAATTGATAAATTAAAAAAACAAAGAGACAAATTTATACAGAAAAAATATGATGCTTTAGTATATATACAAAAATCTTTATCAAATAAAACAGGAAGCTTTAAATTATCTTACAAAGGCAAAACAATTTATATTTTCTTAGCTGATTTAAACAAACATGAAATAAGGTTACATGTTAAAAAAGATTCCACAAAATATTATAGCAACACTATAAATTCAGTTGTTAAAGAATTAAAAGAAAAAAAAATAAAGCCACTTGCTGTAACTAATGCTGGCATGTTTGAATCTAATTTTAAACCACTTGGTTTATTCATTGAAAATAATAAAGAGTTAGTTGCACTCAATTGTAAAGATCCTAACGATGATAATTTTTATTTAATGCCAAATGGAGTTTTTTTTATAGATACGGCTAATCAGGCATTTATAAAAGAAACTTTCTTATTTAAAAGAGAGTATTCAAAAAAAATGAAAGAAATAAAATATGCTACCCAGTCAGGCCCAATGTTGGTAAAAGAAAATAAGTTTCACCCTGTTTTTACTAAGTACTCAACGAATAATAAAGTAAGAAACGGAATTGGAATAATTAATAAGTCAAAAATTATTATTGCTTATTCTGATGATGTTAATTTTTATTCCTTTGCCGAGGTATTTAAGGATTTTTTTCAATGCAAAGATGCTTTATTTTTAGATGGAGCAATATCAAAATTGTATTTACATGATTTAAGACCTCAGGATTTGGGTGGCGAATTGGGACCAATTCTCTCAATAAGTGAAAAAAAAAGTAAGAAAACATAACTATTTTTTTAAATTTGTTAAATTTTTTAACAATTAATATTTTTTATGGAAGAAAAGAAAGGTGTACCTGGCATAGTTCAAATTGTAGCATGGTTGCTTAGTTTAATTGTATTTGCCGTAGGTTTTTGGCATACCCATTTAGGGTTAAAAGAAATGAAGCCTTTTGGTTCTGAATGGGGTGGCTTAGCAATTGCTGGCATAGTGCTTCTATTAATGCTTATAACATATTGGTATGCCGTAAATGGAAAAAAAATGGCATTGATTTTTTATATTGTTTGTGGAATTATTTTTTTTATCTGTAATTTAAATTACTTCTATCCATCTTACATGGCTAGAACATTAGTAAAAGAAGAGGCTGCAGCACTTAAAGACACAATTGATAGATATGCCGGTAAATCAACAAAATTTACAAATGAAGCATTAAGTAAATTTAATAAGATTACAGAATATTCAGATGAAATTATTTTTCAAATTAAATCCAATCATGGATTTGGTGAAAAAGC
Organism: Bacteroidia bacterium; assembly: GCA_044344665.1. Taxonomy (GTDB): domain Bacteria; phylum Bacteroidota; class Bacteroidia; order B-17B0; family Aurantibacillaceae; genus Aurantibacillus. The sequence goes on from JBIJCO010000030.1 coordinate 24,189, forward strand.
TAAAAATGCACTCTTAGATTTTAATGAAGTTACTGGTACTAAAATTCCACCTCCTAATGACGTTTTATTAGACGAACAACAGATTAACGATTGGAAAGAAAAACTAGATAAAGAAGTTGAAAAGTGGTTACTTGCAAATATGGGTGATGGTGTACTTAAAGGCATCAGGTATGCTGCTGGGTTAAAAACTTTAGATTCTTTACAAAAGAATGCTGTTCCCGAATTGGAAAAAATAGCTATTGATGATACTCCTATGAATTTAGATTCTATTAAATTTCATCCAGATGTTAAAACTGTAAAAAGTGTTGTCGAAAAAATTAATAGTAGTGCAATAAATGTTAACGAGGGAACAGGTAAAGAAACAATTAAAGAATTACCAAAAGATTTGTATCCAAATGCCAATAGACTTGGAGAAATTCAAAATACTATATTAACAATTGGTAAAAGAATTAATCAAATCAGTACATGGGCAATTATTATTCTTTGTCTTTTTATTGACTTAGTAGTGCCACTTGCCATTTATTTATTATTACGTAAAAAAGAAGGTGAAGATAGCTCAAATGATGGCGGATTTTTTTCTTCAAAACCTGATAGTTTTTAAAATTAAAATAAAAGTAATATGTTAAATAATTTTTCAGAAAATAATCAGAATATTAGTGAGTTAAGTGGCCATGAAATAGCTACCGTTTTCTCTGATCTAAAATCATTAAATTATACTACGGTTATACCTATTGGGTTTCCTAATGCTGGTAAAACCCTTTGGTTGGCTTCAATTCTTTCTTATGCAAAAAATACTACAAGCCCTCTTTTCTCGATAACACGGCAAAGACAGTTTCCCTTTAATAGTGGATTTAAGGTAGCAGATGATCTAGATAACAATTTTATAAGAGGCGGTAATTTACCAGGAAGAACAATTACAGGTACATTAGATGTTTTTGGGATAAATATAAAACCAACTAATATTAAATTACGAACATTAAATCTTGCTTTTTTAGATTTGGCAGGTGAAGATGTAATGAAAATTAGGACTGCTGTTAGAGGGGAATTCTCAAGTAAGATAAAATCTATTTTCAATGGTTTAGGAATAGATCGATCACCAATTATTTTTGTGTTAATAACCCCATTTTCTCCTCCAAAGAAAAAAAGTCTATCTATCTCGGAAGCGCATAAAGAAGAGGATAATTTGCATTCTGATTTTTTTAATTACTTACTTGTTGATGAACCTGAATTAGTGAAACACTCAAAATTTTTCATTGTTGTGTCTCAATGGGATAAAAATTCTGATGATAAGTTAACAGTAGAAAATTTCATTAAACAAAATCGGCCTTCATTATATTCGATAATTAAAAATCAACCTATTGTATGGGGAAAATATTCTGTTGGAAAAGTACTTGAAACATTTAATGAAAGCGATGGGACTATTTCAGCTAATTTATCAGTAATTGATAAAATGTCACCTGAAAGATTCTGGAAAAAAATATACCAGGTTTGTTCAGGTAGAGAATTGGATGAAAAAACATGGTGGGAAAAATTATTTAGTTAAATTATGTCTGATTTATTAATTTTTTTTGGTAGTTCTGAAGGTTTTAATTATGATGTTTATGATGAAAACGGAATTTATAAACTGTTTGATAAACAATTCCCTGATTTTGAAAATTTTGAATCAAAAATTTTTTCGATTGACAGGTCTGATAATAAGCCGATTTTAGCAAAGTACAGATTAAATGTAAACGGAAAAAATATTAGTTTATTAAAATATTATGCCTTTGCACAGTCTTCTTTCAGTTCAAGAATAGAAGGAAGCAATATTGGTGTTGCTTTTTTATCTTTTGATGATTTAGCTTTAAATAAAAAAAATTATATTTTATTAAAAAATCTATTATTAATTTTCCAAGAAAAAGCGTTAACAAATAATAAATTTAATAGTGGAAATTTTTCAAACATAGTAAATAACATTTTTGAAGAATTTAAAAACACAAATTCATTTTCATTAATTGATAAAATACAATTTAGAGCTAATTCCACCTCGAAAAATTCTTCAATTGGGTTTTATGTTAACGAAATAAATGAAATTACTTTTTCAAGAGTTCCGGATACCTATGATCGTATATACCTAACTGCTGATAAAGATCATCTTAAAAGAGTATTTGAAAATAATTCTGAAAAATTTAATGTTTGGTATATTGACGAAAAAAACACATTAACTAGTTTAAGAGAACAAAACGAAATTAAAAAAATAGAGGAACAAAAACTTAAACAAATCAAAAATAACTATGGTTCAAATAGTAATGCTACAAATTATAATAATGCTGCTAATTATCAAAACGAGTTAATAAGAGACGAGTTTAATCAATTAAAAAACAGATATCAACTCGTATTAAAAAAGAAAAAATTTTTAACCACAATTATTGGGGCGCTATCAATTCTGCTGTTAATATCCCTTCTATTCAATATTTTTAAAAGAGATAATCAAAAAAAAGAATTAGTTATTTCAAATACTAACAACCTTAAGACTCAGAATATTCAAAATTCAAAACCTGATTTTAATGAAATTGCTATTAGTTTTATAGATAGTATTATAAGTGATAAAGAAAAACTGAAAAATTTCACAAGTTTTTTATTATATATCAATAACATTAAAAATCAGAAAATAACCAATATTACATTTGAACAATTTGATGAGTCTAAATTAAATATTGAAGGTTATGGAATATTTGAATTTGACGAAGTATTTTTTAAAAAGCATCAAATTAATTTAACTAATACCGAAACTACAGTTCCGAAAATTCAAAAGAATGATCCCGAAAGAGTGAATCCTAAAAAAGATAAAAAATAGATAAAACAAAAAACAATAATTAAACTTGTTATATTTAATTTTTAAAAATTAACTTATGAGTAACCAAAATTCTATTAATAGTCAAGAAGTATTAAAATCTTTTAGATCAAACCATAAAGAAAGATTTTGGAAAGAAAAAATTATTGCATTAGCAGTAATATTTTTGTTGGGCTTAATTATATACTTTATTTTCTTTAGAAATAAAACAAAGGACTTTACAAGTAGATTTCAGGGAAATATTGCCTCTAAAACTAATTTAATTTTATATCTGTCTGCAAAAGATGGTGATTTAAATGGGTATTTTTATGATTTCTGTGATTCGCTGAAAAAAATAAATATCAAAGGAACCTTAGATAAAAATGGAAAATTTGTTTTAGATGAATTGGAAGTAAATAATCCAAATTCCCCTTCATTAAAGGGAACTATTGGTGAAGATGGAAGTTTAAGTGGAGAAAGAATTGAAAATTATGGTAATACAAAATTAAGTTTTTATTTTTCAAGAATTACATCATTGCCTTTAATTGCTTGCCAGGATATTGCTAATTCTAATCCGTCCCTAAAAGTAAAAAATGACCCTGTTGCAGTTCAAAATATTCCTCAGCAAAAAAGGCTGATCGTTAATGGGAAAAACCTAACTGATTTAAGAAGTAAATTGGATAAGCAAAGTAAAAAACTAATGGAGAACTTAAATTATCAGCCTGAAAATTCAAATTTAGATATTTCAAATTTTACATTTTCATGTGATTTAATTCCAAACACATCTGCTAATTTTTCTAAAATTGGTTTGTTTTTTGGTCCAAAATCTAATGGCTATTGTGAAAGTTGTTCAAATGTATTATCCAAAAATTCAGGATCAAAAGAGTTGTTTAAGGATGAAGATAATGATTATTTTTATTCTATTATTGCTTTACCAAGATAAATAAAAAAATGAATTTTAATTATTTAAAATATAACACTTTTCAAATTTTAGTATTCTTGCTATTATTTTCCTCAAAGGGGTTTTCCCAAAAAATACCTAGTTGGAGAACTGGAGAAGATCTTTATCAAGATTCAGATTTAAGATTGAAAATTTACATGAAAATTGATTCTAATTCTTGTAATCAGAATTCTACTGTTTTTTCAGAATATAAATTTAAGATTTTAGAGAAATCCAATAATCAGCCTAGTCAATACATAACTTTTTCTTTTGATTTTATTAACTGTAATAATGAAATTTTCTCTAAAACAATATCTGTTGATATATCTGATAAAAATATGGGAGAGTTTATTGAATCTAAAGATTTTCAGTTTAATGATGTTAAACGATTGTACTCAAAATCATCATCTCAAACTACTTTTTTTTATAATCTTAAAAGATCGAATATTAATATTCATGAGTCAAAAAGTAAGTATCCTAAACCTCCAAAAAGTATTTCTGGAAATAATCAAATTATGTTAGGTGAAACTCTAAATTTAACAGTAATTGGAGATGTACTATCTGATGGTGTAAAATGGATGTGGTATAAAGATAGTTGTAATGGAACATATTTAGGAACAGGATTATCATTAAATAATCATAAACCAACACAAACTACGACTTATTTTGTTAAAGCACAGGATGTAAAATTAGATTTTGAAACTGAATGTAAATCTATTACAGTTAAAGTAGATACAAAAAGTAAAGTTGCTGACAAAATTATTGGAAATCCATTAATTTGTTCAGGAAAGTCATCTGTATTAACTGTCCAAGGTGGGAAACTGGGATTGGGTGCTAATTGGGTTTGGTATGAAAACAATTTAAATTCTAAATCTATTGGATCTGGTGAGAAAATTATAGTTTTTCCGAAAACGAAAACAACCTATTATGTTAGAGCAGAAGGAGTTGAGAATTTTACCAATCCACTATCATATGAAGTGGATGTTGCAAAAAATTCAGTTATAGCAAATAAAATTATAGGACAGGAGCAAGTTTGTACTAATGAAAAAGTAGATTTAAAAATTGAAGGTGGGGTTCTTGGTTCAAAAGCAAATTGGTTTTGGTATAATAAAGATAACGCTATTTTAGGTAAAGGTAGCGTATTAAGCACCAATATTTTTGAGGGTAATCAACTAATAAAAGTTCGGGCAGAAGGTTTGTGTAATAAAACTGACTTTTTAACAATTGCTATAAATGGTTTATCCTCATCACAAGTTTCACGAATAAATTCATATAGTTTTGATAAAAAGAAAACTAGATTAGAAGTAGAAGGTATTCTTGGTGATGGTGCTGTGTGGGTCTGGTATGTTAATTCAAAAAGAAACACATCTAATTATACATTATTAGGAAAGGGTAAGGAAATAGTAGTTTCTTCAAAAAAAAACAGAACGTATAAAGTTACTGCAGAAAAAGGAACTTGCGACGCTAACTCAAATGCAACCACTTTTCTAACTATAGGAGGTTTATCAAGCCAAAATTTAAAAAGGAAAATTGATTATGTATATTATCGACACGATCAAAATATATATAAACCTAAATTATTTCATTTTGGAGCTTCTGTTGGTTTATTTAATCAAAATAATAGTATTTATTTTTTAAACAGTTCCTTAGATAGCATTAAAGCTGATTCATCATCAAAAATGGATATATCATTAAAAGGACTTTCATGGGGAGTTTCTTTTCACCCAATTTTGTATGAAAAACATTCAAGTCAATCTAAAAATCCAATATCTACCAGTATTGGCTTTTTTTACAAGGGTGGTATGGCAAACTTTGGCTATAATAGTTATAAAAGCAATATTAAAGATTCAATAGGTGCCTTTAAAGTTACAAAGTTTAACAATATCTCTTATATGAATTTTGGAACTGAAATTACATTAGGATTAAGGGGATTTAGGTTTTATTATTCATATGAAATTGAAAGAAACAATATAGATTTAAATACTGAATTTTTGCCTAAAGCAGTTACTTTGTCTGATAAGATTTCTTTTAAACAAAATTTTAATTTAGAAAAAAATAAATTTGGTTTTAGGTTTGGAAGATACGCAAGCAGAAATACACTTGGATTATTTAGAGGGGTTACTTATGATTTATATTTAATGTCAATAAACAGTCTGTATTATGACCAAATTTTAAAGAATCATTATCCTGCTATGGGTGCAGGATTTTCCATTTGGATTCAGTCAATGATTAAGTTTCAATCCGAAATAATTTCATTTTCTAATGGTAATAATTATACATCAGCAAGATTGCTATTTAATCTGGATTTATTTTATTAATAATGTTTAACAAAAATTTATCGTTTAACTTTATTCTACTTTTAATAGTATTAATAATACAAGTTTTGTTTTTTTTTATCCTACCTATTATTGAAAATGAAAATAATTTTTCAAATAACAATTATTTATTTAAAAAGAATAAAAATAAAAAAATCACTGATCTCAAAAAAATTTCATTTAGTTCCTATTTAAATAATATGGCTTATGAAAGTCCTGAGAATATTGAAAAATATTATTATCTAATTAAGGCTAACAATGATTCAACTAAAAACATTATTGAAATTTTATTTTCATATTCTACCGATTCTTTACTTAAATATCAATTTGATAGTTTGGATTATAATCCAGATATTATTAAAAATTTAATTTTTTGGGTTGAAGAATTTAAATACTATAAAAAAACTGATACTTCGACATTTTCAATAATTTATCCATCTATATATGATTTTTGGATGAATAAAGCTGGTAATGCTCTGATTAAAGCATCAGAAAGAGACCCAAATTTAAAATACGACAAAAGGTTTAATTTTATTGTCAATCAATTAGAATCAAAAAAGTATTCTATTGGAATTAAATTTTCCAATTTCGAAAAATTAATTGATAATATATTAAAAGGTAAATGGTACTATATTTATTCTAGAATAATGAATGAAACCTCTTATTTAGTAAAATTTTGTTTTTTTGTTTTTTTTATTTTTACAATTTTTTCTTACGTATATTTCTTTATATTTATATTTCTAAAAATTAAAATAAGAACAAAATAAAATGAAGAATTTATTTTACACTTTTATAATCATCAGTTTATCAAGTTTTTTAACTAATAAATATGACCCTGATTATGTAACTTTTGCTTCTCCTGTATTTGATGGCTTAACATTTAAAATAATAAAAATGGAAAAGCGTGATAATCACATAAAAGCAAGATATTTTGCCGTAAAAGATGTTGATGGTAAATCTGTACCAGATAGATATTCTTCATGGTCTATAGGTAAAAATATTGTTACTGTTTGTTCTGGTACATATATGAAAGAATGTAATCCATATGCTACCCCAGTTAGTTTAACCATAGATCAAGGCAATATTATTAACAACACAGTTGCAAAGATGGATGGTGTTGTTATTGTTTTTGCTAGCGGAGAAATTGTAGTTGGAAATACAAAATTAGGAGAATTAAAAATAGCTAACAAAAATTATAATTTGAATAATTCATTAGAAAAAAATTCATTCACGTCATGGGCTCAAAACAATAAAGCAACAGTTTTTCAAACTCATTTATTAATATATAAAGATGAGTTAGCGATATATAACAACAGTAGTAACAATGCCAGAGAAAGAAGATTCCTAGCCGGATGTACTGATGAAGAAGGAAATAAGTACGAGTATATTATACATATACCTTCATATATCACATTAATTGATGGTGCCAAAAATACCAAGAAATATTTGAAACAAAAAGAAGATATGAAAACAGTAGATTATTTAATTAATTTAGATACAGGTTGTCAAGATTTTTTTCAAGCTTATAATAGTAATGGACAATTGAGGAATGACTATATGGGTTCAGTTGACATAAAACAAACAATAAATCTTATTAGTTTTTATTATGAATAATAAATTCTAAATTCTTTTCAGTCAAGTTTTTGCCGTTTTTCATTTATTTTTTTATTTTATCCGCAGGTTTTAAAACACTATATTTCAAAAAAAATAATTTTAAGATTAATTTATAGTTTGATTATTTCAAATTGTTATTTTTAATGAAAACCATTTGGTTTTGATTATTGTATTCCAAATAAAAATCTATTAAACTTTTGAAATAGATTTTGTTTTTGTAAGCATGAATAATTTTTTACGGATTATAAGTAATACCATTGCTTGTTATAAATTAGTCCAATAAAGTTGATAAATATTTTTATATAATAATTGGACTAAATTATAATAAGTTATTTTTGTATAAAAAACAGATGTCAGCACCTAAAACCTTTAAGATAAAGCAGAGCGAAAGCGAACTCAAGAAATTGATGAAAACCAGCCATCCTATGATAGCAAAACGTATTCAAGCATTGTTAATCTTTAAACGTAATGAAGATAGTGGAATATCCAAGCGTCTTGTCGCTGATGAAATTGGAGTTAACCACAATAGCGTTCAAACATGGAGAGCACTTTATATTGAAGGAGGGATTAAATTGCTCATGTCGCACTCAAAGACTGGCTTTAAACCAAGCAAAATAACAGTTGAGCAAGAACTTGCCTTGAAAGACCAGTTAAATAACCCTATGAATGGAATGACAGGGTTTGTTGAGTTGTTAGACTGGTTTAATAAGAGTTTTAAAACCGATCTAAATTATAAAACCTTTCACGGATTTGTGGTAAGAAAGTATAAGGCTAAAATAAAAACAGCCAGAAAAAGTCATACAAAAAAGAACGTTCAAGCGGTAGAGACTTTTAAAAAAACTTCCAGCAGATCTGCCAAAGCATTGTCATTGAAAAAGCCCAAGGCTACAAAAAAATAGATTTTTATTGTCAGGATGAAAGCAGATTTGGATTGTTTACCAGAAATGGTAAGGGATTGACAGCAAAGGGCGTTAAGCCGATTTGTTTATTTCAGCAAGTGTTCAAATCCACCTACTTGTTTGGCGCATTCTCTCCAGTTACAGGAAATCATTTTGAATTAGAATTGCCCCATTGTAATTCAAATACTTTTCAAGTATTTTTAAATGAGTTCTCAAAGCAATCACTTGATGAATTTAAAATCATAATGCTTGATAACGGAGCTTTCCATAAAGGGCAGAATTTAATTATTCCTGAAAACATTGCTTTGCTTTTTATTCCACCATACTCTCCGGAGCTAAACCCTGCTGAAAAAATATGGCAAAAAATGAAACGTGCTTTTTCAGGTAAGCTTCATCGAACGCTTGATAATGTTAGTGAAATTATTATAAACCAAATAACTATGCTTACAGAGCAAAAGGTTAAAAGTATCTGTAGATATGACTATATTTTTTTACGCCCTAATTGGACTAATGTATATTAAGTAATGGTATAACAATAATAACATGGTTCGTTTGGTATTTCGAAACCCCAACGTATCAAACCATTCTATGTTTTATTAGATCCTATAATACTCAAATCAGTAATAATAACAAATTGCCTATATTTAATATTAGCATTCGTTTCTTTATTTTAACATTCTAACTTCATTTACATTTTTATTTTCTGTTTTTAATAAAGTTCTAGAGTCTAATAAAAATAGTCTCATTTTCTCTTCTGAGATGGAATCTAGTTCAATATTTAGTTCTGATTCAATTATTGAGCAGGGAAGAATCTCAAATTTTACTTTGTTATTAATTACCGGTTTATATACCCAAGTCAAATAATATCCACAGTTGGTAATTTTAACTTCATCACCTTTTTTTTCAATATTCAACTGAAATATAGCTCCTCCATCTCTTTTTCTTGACCTTTGATCAGATACAAAATTGCCAAGAGAATAAGCTATTAAGTGTTCATTTGTTTCGTTAGATTTTTCAGTAAACTCCATCTTTTGTAATACATGTGGATGAGAACCAATTATTATGTCGACTCCATTTCTAAAAAGAAATCCTGCTAATTGTATTTGCTTGTCAGATGGCGCTGATTGATATTCGTTCCCCCAATGAATAACTACAATAAGTTTATCTAATATAGAATTCTTAGCTTTTTTTATATCTGTCAGCATAATTAATGTATCAATTCTATTTACAATAGTTGGTTTTGGTGTTGGAATACCATTAGTACCATAAGTATAATTAAGTAAACCTAATCTTATATTATTTTTATTTACTATTAACAAATTGTTATTTACTCTATCAATTGAGTCCTTAAAAGTTCCAGTATGTCTAATTTTTAAAGAATCTAAAACATTAATAGTTCTCAATATTCCATTTTTGCCTTTATCACAAGAGTGATTATTAGAAGTAACCAATATATCTATTCCATTATTTTTGCAAGCGACGACCAATTCATCAGGGGAAGAAAATTGAGGATATCCGGTATATGGCTTTCCTGCTAAAGTAACTTCAAGATTCGCAATTGCAAAATCAGCATTCTTAATAATAGGTGATACTCTTTTAAAGACGCTTTCATAATTGTAAGTATTTGTCTTATTGTCAAACGCAGAACTAATTTGAGAATCATGTCCCATTATATCCCCAATGAAAATTAGTTTTAAAGATTCAAACTTTTCAATAATTTGACAATTTGCTATTGTTGTTTTAGAGAATAAAAATAAAAATAATATAATTCTCATATTTTAGATTTTAAAATGTATCGATTTTTAGTCAATATTTGGTTGTATAAACTAGTGCTAGCGCTTTTCAGACAGCCAAATGTGGGGCATTAAAAGTACTACACTTTCAATTAACACCAAAGTTTGATAGAAGCACAAGTGTATACATAACCCATAATCCCGCCCTAATTGGGAGTAGGCGCAGTTATGGGCTGGTTTTTATTAATGTCCTATTTCTACTGATGCACCTTCTGGCATAACATCACTTCCTGTAGCTAGAGATTTTATTGAAATCACAACATTTCCGTTTTTTGTAAATATACTAACATATTGTTTGGCATTTTTAAATATAGATGTGGTTTCATTCGACATAGTTGCGTCTTTCGTATAACCTGTCAGCGAAGTTTCAATTGCAGTTTTTACGGCATCTTCTTTACCATAACCTTTACCTGAAAGGTTGATTATATAAGCAAAACCAGTAGGATTTAGTCCAGCGTCAAAGGCATAGTCATAATATCCATTCAAAACCCAAGGACTACCTAATACATAAAAATTTAGGGTTGCGTCATTAGTTATCTTTTCTGATGAAATCACCATATGCTCTTGACTATATTTACTAAAATCCTCTTGAGATTTTTTAAACTTTGTAAGAACTTCTGACATTGTCGAATTAAATGATAGACCTTCTGGAGCATCCGTATTAATGCGCGAAGTTATTGCACCAATATTAAAAAAATCTGTTTTTACACTACTAAACGAAGATCCCCCTGTTTTAAAATACTCAACAAGGTCTCTTGAAACATCGTCAAATTGTGGGTTTATAACATATTTCCCTTCATTGTCAATAAATCCAATTTTGTTAGAACTTACAACAAGTGCAAGTTTACCGTTGAATGGTAAAGCCATATCAAACTGTGGGTTAACAACTATTTTTCCTTCTTTATCAATAAACCCGTAACTTTTTCCTGATTGAACAGATGCTAAATTACCATTTGTAAAAGGAAATGCTTTGCTAAACTGAGGATTAATTATTATTTTCCCTTCTTTATCCGTCCATCCAAATTTTCCATCTTGCTCAACTAAAAATAAATCACCATCACTTTGCATATCTGAGAATTGAGGATTGATTAGATACTTGCCAGTTGCGTCAATTAATCCAGCTTTGTCTCCCGATTTAACTACTGCTGAACCATTGAAAAATGATTCTGCATTGTCAAATTGATGATTAATAACCAACTTTCCATCTTTGTCGATATAACCCCATTTGCCATCATTATTACTTACTGGGCATTTTCCATCTACAAAACTTCCTGCATTAGAAAATTGAGCATTAATTTTAACTTTTCCTTCCTTATCTACAAATCCCCATTTTTCTTCACCAGTTTCATTAATTTCTTTAAAAGCTGCCAAACCGTCTGAGAAAATTTTCACTTCCTCTGCGTTTGTTAAAGTGAATTTTACTTCCCCTTTAGTATTAATACAAGATGGTGCAGCATTTTCACTTACTACCCAAGCCATATTATCACTAAAAACAGTTGCACTTTTATAATTTGCAATTATTGCGAACTTACCATCTTCTCCAATAAAACCCCATTGAGGTTTTTCGCCAGAAGTTTGAACCAAAGCCAAACCATTTCTAAAAATTGTAGCTTCTGAAAATTGTGGGTTAATTATAATTTTTCCCTCTGCATCAATATATTGGAATTCTTTACCCATTTTAACAGGCATTAACTTAACTGCATCAATGTCTTTACCACCACCGCCACAAGCGGTCATTAAAATAGCAATTATTGCCATTGCTGAAATTTTAAATGTTTGTTTGAGATTTTTCATTTTACTTTATTTATTTGTTTAAAAAAATTAATTCGATGTTTAATTACTTGTCAGAAAAGTCAATGAGTTTTGTCAGCTTTTAAGGACTGCAAAACCAGCGTGATGTTGATTTTCTTGTCTGTGTCATATTGTTTTGTCCTTTTTTTAACTTGCCAATAAAGCTTCGTGCAGAAGCCTTAGGCAATACGGATAAATTTTTATTCAAAGATAATAACTTTCTTTCTAAAAATCAAAAAGCGAAGCCTAAATTTAGCCATCTATAACCTCTCACTTACGCTTGTATGCTGTTAAAGGATGGTTTTGTGAGTTATACACCTATTAAAAACGCTATAAATTTATTTTTTTTTATTTTTTTTATTAAACTTTTAATTAAAAATACATAAACAAATATTATTAAATATAGAGATAAAATACCACTTAAAAAAATGAATTTATTAAAATGATCTGCTGATTGTAAAAAAAATGGGATGTAGAATTTAATTAAAAATATGTGAGTAAAATATATAGGTAGTGAAAACTTTCCGAGTAAACTAATTAGACCAAACCCCTTTAAGTTAAAATTGAAAAAGGAAATAATTACAAAAAACAATCCGAAAACATAGAACAAGAAAGCTATTGAAACAGGATAAAATATTTCAGTGTAACCATCCCGAATAGGATTCGAACTAATCAATGCAAAATTATAGAGCAGTGAAAATCCGAACATAAAAGAAATACCCAAAAACAAAAAGTACTTCGAATATTTTGACAGGATTAACCTGTTTTTACAAATAAGATATCCTAAAATGGTGAATCCTGCCCAAGGAAAAACAGGAAACCAACCATCAATAAAAACATGATGCCAATTTAGAGATAGAGAGTTTTGCAAATAAAATTCGTTAAGTGGTATTTCGTTTAATTCGAAATCGTAATAGTTATTACTAACAGCTATGAAAATGATAATTACAGTGGCGATAATTAATTTGATTTTATCATTCAAGCTGATAATGAAAATTGTTAATAGTAAAGAATAAGAAATTAAATACAAAACATCCATTGTATTAAATGGTGAAATAGACCATATAAGTGTGTCGATAATAATGGCAAAGAATAAAATTTGAAATGCTCTTAAAATTAGTGATTTAATTTCCTTTCCATTTTCCTGAGCTAACCTTAAAGAAGCGCCACTTAGGAAAATAAAAACTGGTGCGGCTGAGGAAAATAGAAGTCTGAGTAATTTAGGACAGTAATCAAATGGATATAGATATGGATAAGCGTTAGCAAATATCATAATCAGAATTACAAATCCGCGAATTATGTCTATTGATGACAACCTCATAATTCTTATGAAAATTTGAGAATAAAATAAGTTAAAATTGAGAAGTAGGATACCGTTATTGAAAAATACGATATCAAATCTATTTTCTCTGATAATTTTTTCATTTTTTCTTTATCCTGCTCAAATAAGCGAAGAGAAATTACAGATAAGATAATTATTAAAAATATTGAGATAAAGGTAACATTATGTAAATAGTCAAGTAAGGTGAGCTCATTTGTTGATGGTATAATACTCTCTACAATGTATTTATTACCTATTGCGGCAAATAAACCCCCAACGCACAATCCAAAGCGCGGGTCCGTATTAGTTGGTTTTATCCAAAAAACACAAGATGATATCAAGAATGCTACTATAATTCCTGTTATAAGTTTGAATAAAATTAGCCATGATCCGGTGCGACTTATGGTAACAACTATGTCAAATCGAGGCGAGGAACTGTTGGATACTGTTGGATCACCAAAAGATGTCTCATATAGTTTTGAGTTAGATTTAAACGTCACGTTGTTTATTGCCCAATCATTAAATTGTAAATAAACAATTGAATCGAGTTTTGAACCATTTAAGTCTGGTTTAAAAACAAAATCATCTGTTGTATATTCAGATGATTCAATACTAAATATTACCTGCTGGGAGTCAAATGGATAATCCTTTGTGGAAAATTTTTGCCTGCTTTTAATAAGTGCTTTTGTATAAAACCAATGCTCATTTTCAAGCATCTCTATACTTGTACCATTAAAGCTGAACTCATCACAATTAATGAATTCGATTTCTTTTTCAAAATTATAATTAGAATCGTTGTATTGTAAGCTCCCCAAAAATTAGGACTATTTATTAGTAGAAAAAAACTAATAAATTAACCTAATAAAAAATGAAGAAAAAACGATTCAATCCAGATCAAATTGCCAACATTCTAAGAG
>JBIJCO010000031.1:0-37844 GCA_044344665.1 Bacteroidia bacterium
CTTTAAGCAAACATGAAAAACAATGGCTATTTTAGCACGATATGGTTTTGGCAAAAGACATTTATAGTAATGAAGCCATTTTATTAAAAGCAGGGGTAAGCCTTAAAAGAATACAAGCAGTTAAAGAAGAGGGGTTAAAACTATTTAAAGAAGTTAATTCAAATAGGCAATAATTGCATCAACTTAAAACACTTGACTCACCTTTTAATGGAATCATAACATGATGATAACCCTCAGAAATTAATTTTTCACGAAACGCAATTTTAGCATCCATTTCTCCATGTACCAAAAATATTTTTTTTACTTTTTCCTTATCTTGACAAGATAAATAACGAATCATTTCGAGATAATCTGCATGTGCACTCAATGAGTGCATTATTTCAACAGTGGCTTTCACATCAAAAAAATCGCCAAAAATATGTACGCGCTTCTCGCTATTTGTTAATTGAGCCCCTAAAGTTTTTGGCGCACAATAACCCGTAATTAAAACTGTATTTTTTGAATCGGAAATCGTGTTTCTTAAATGATGTTTTACTCGTCCTGCATCGCACATGCCCGAGGCAGAAATAATAATACAAGGATCATCTATTTTATTTAACGCTATTGATTCTGATGTATCCTGAATATATTTTAAATTAGGAAATCTAAACGGGTCTTCATCATTTTTCAGATATAATTTTAACTCATCGTTAAAACATTCATGATGCTTGTTTACAACTTCAGTTGCCTTAGCAGATAATGGACTATCCACAAAAATTCTAATTTCAGGCAGTAGTTTTTTATTATATAATTTATTGAGTATAAACAAAATTTCTTGTGTTCTCCCTAAACTAAATGCCGGAATTATCAATTTTCCTTTTTTATCCAGACAGGTATTTTTTACAATTTTTAAAATTTCAGATTCAGAATCTTCAATCGTATTATGAATTCTGTTCCCATAAGTTGATTCACAAATTATATAATCTGCCTTCGCAAAAACAGAAGGAGATTTTAAAATTGGATCGGTGTAGCGACCAATATCGCCGGTAAACGAAAGTTTTATTTTTTCTTGAGTTTCGTGAGATGTAATGTTAATGGCTGAACTGCCAATTATATGACCATTCTCCGAAAAATTAAACGACAGTTCATCATTCAAATAAAATTCGGTATTAAAGTTTAAAGGTTTAAACTGTTTTAAACACTTTTCGGTATCGTGAACAGTATATAAAGGCTTTATAAGTGGTAATCCTTTTTTACTTCTGTGTTTATTAATATAAGACACATCACCTTCATGAATATGGGCACTGTCTATCAATAAAATTTTACACACATCAAAAGTTGCTGTTGTACAATATATTTTACCATTAAATCCTTGTTTAACCATCAACGGCAAATTTCCAGAATGATCAATATGTGCATGCGATAATAAAACTGCTTCAATTTCTGTTGGATTAACTCCCAAACTTCGGTTCATTTCATTGGTTTCTTTTCCCATGCCTTGATATAAACCACAATCAAGTAAAAACTGTTTACCTGTATTTGTTATAACCATATGTTTGCTTCCAGTTACACCTTCTGCAGCACCAATAAATTTTAGTTTCATTAATTTTTATTTAAGATTGACAAATCAATTTCGTTTTTAGAATAAGAATAACCTATATCAATTAATTCTTTAGCCACTTTTGATTCGAAAAGATGATATTTTTTTAGCGCTGGTGGCTCAATAAACACATCACATTTATCAATAGCATTTAAAATATTATTTCGCATAATAATATGAATTGATCTATCCATATTTTGAATCATATTTAAATTTTCATCATATTCAGGAATTGGATTAACATGACTGGCTATTATTTTTTCGGACTTTAAATTAAATGGTTCTATCGGTAAATTATTGCTCATTCCCCCATCGGCATATGGAATATTATTTATCAATACAGGCGCTAACAAGACAGGAATTGCCGACGAAGCTGATAACAAATTAACTAAATTACCTCTATTAAAAATTTCATATGTGCCATCATTTAAATTTGTAACTGAAATATGCAGAGGTATTTTTAAACCTTCAATATTTTTAGTTCGAAGATTTTTTTTTAAGATATCGGAAAACGAATTAAAGGTTAATAAATTATCCCAAAAACCTGTATAATTAAATTTTAATTGAGGCTCGTGTTTTAAAATAATTTCTTCTATTTCATAAGGAGAAAAGCCGTCGCAAATAAACGCACCTAATAATGCTCCTGAACTTGACGCACTTATTTCATTTATTTCAATACCTGTTTCTAGAATAGCTTTTATAACTCCAATATGCGCATAGCCTCTTGCTCCACCTCCTGACAAAACTAAATTACATTTTAAATTCATTTTAAACGAAATAAATTTTGTAACACAAGAGATATAATAGTTTACTCATCAGTTTTGTTTTTCAATGCCATAAGCAAAGTGTAGGCTCCTTTAATAACAATCTGTTTATTTTCAAATAATTTTCCATTCAAAATTTCAACTATATTATTTTCTTTTTTTCCGGATTCAACTCTGTTCAAAATAAATTCATTTTCTTTTTCTGAGATAAATACATATTCTTTTCCTTCAAAAACAACCACAGCATCTTCAGGTAAAACAAAACTATTAGTGTTATTAATTTCTATTTCCGCATTCATATACATACCCGGCAACAAAGTTTTGTCATAATTTTTAAAATGACAATGAACTTCAGCAGTTCCGTCATCAGAAATATCCTGATTGATTAAAATAATTTCGCAGATATGTTTTTTATCACCAAGATTAGTATAAGCAATTACTTTTTGACCAATAGATAATTTTTCAAGATCTTTCTCAAATACTTTTAAATTTAAATGTATATCAGATGTATTAACCAGTTCAAACAAAACATCTGCAGGGTTTACATATTTACCAATGTTTACGTTTACCTTAGAAACAAATCCATCAATGGGAGAATACATATTTACACCTTTTGAGATATTTGATTCTTTTAAATTTTGTGGATTAATATTTATCAATTTTAATTTTTCAGCTAGTGCACTTAACGAAATTTTTTCGGAATTATAATCTATTTGTGTTTGTTGAAAAACTTTATCGCTAACAGCTTTGCTTTGGTTAAGCTCTTTTTGTCGATTAAACTCTATTTCAGCAAATTGCAATTTTGATTTAGTAATTAGATACTCTTGTTGTAATTGTATATACTGAAGGTCTTCCATTGTGGCAATAATTTCGCCCTTTGCAAGACGCATCCCTGGAAGTAGTTTTGTTGTTTTTAAATAACCTCCCAAAGGCATACTCACTGACACCATGTTTTGAGGCGGAACGTCAATTTTACCATTTACTTTTATAAGTGAAGACAGTTCGTGTTGTTCAATGTCTCCTAAGGTAATAGCAGCATTTTTTAACTGAGCTGTTGTTAAAACTACCATTTCTTCTGCTAATTCACCTAACTCATTTGTTTTATCAGTGCTTTGTTTTGGACCACAAGCCGACACTATACTTAAAATGATAGCTATAATTATTATATTTTTCATTTGTTTAAAATTTATGCTTATTATTAGAAATTAAATTATCGGTTGTCCATTCTATCTCGCGAACAAAATTTTCCTTTCTGAATTCGCATTCACTTACTTTACAAAGTTTACATTGATAAAACTGACAAGCATCTACGTGAATAAAAAACTCTACTCTATCGTCAAAATGAGACGAAAGCATAGCTGTTAAATCATCAACCAACCGATGGCCTTGAACAATGTTCAAAAAAAAGGGAACAGTTAAATGACAGTCAATGTGATAAAAGCCGGCATAATTAATAATTCGCATATTGTGAACATCAATCCAGTTGTTAGATTTATTAGCGTTTAAAACATTTTTTACTTGTTCTATAATTTGATGGTCGGCCTCATCCATCATACCTGAAATTGATTTACGAATAATTTTATATCCCGAAAAAATAATAATAAAAGCAAATACAATAGCAGCTAAACTATCAATCCATTTAAAACCGGTTACTAATATTAAACCAATTCCAATTAATAAAACAAGTGTTGAATAGGTATCTGATTTAAGATGCTTACCTCCTGAAACCAATACAGGTGAATTTTCTTTTAATCCTTTTTTAACACAAATATGGCCAACTATATAATTTATTAAACCTGAAAACGCAATAAGAACCAAGCCATAATCTAGCTTTTTTATTTCATGAGGGTGAATAAAATTATTAATGCTTTCGTAAATAATTATTAATCCGGCTACAGTTATTAAAACTCCCTCAAACGCGGATGTAATAAATTCAATTTTTCCATGACCATATGGATGCTCTTTGTATTTTGGCTTTGACGATAAATTAATACTATATAACCCAATAAAACCGGAAATAACATTAACTGTACTTTCCAAGGCATCGGTTAAAATCGAAATTGACGACGTTAAATACCAGGCAATTATTTTAATAACAAATAATAAAACTGATATTACAACCAACAACTGCTGCGTTTTAATCAAAGATGATTTATTATTTGCCATTTTATTTAGTAGTTGAGATTAAATAATTAAGTTCTATAACATTATCATTTAATGTTTTTACAGCGTCTATATAATTACTTTTTAATTCAATGGCTTGATTGGTTAACATTACCCACTCCAGATAATTAATTTCACCATTTGAAAATTGCTTGTCTACTGACGAATTAATTAAATCAGCATTTGCCAATCCTATTTCCTCAAAATATTTAATTATATCTAACTGGTTTTTATATTCCAGCAATAAAATTTCGTATTGTTTTTTAAATTGATTAACTTCTTGAGTATAATTTGTTTCAGCTATACTCAGACCTATTTTGGCAACAGAAACTTTTGCCTTTTGAGAATTAAAAAATAAAGGAATACCTAAACCAAATTGTAATGATTGAAAACGTTTTGAGCGATCGTACAAAACATCATCCGAACCATTTCCCTGCATAGTCATGTTAAAATAACCAACATTAATATCCGGCAAAAACTTAGATTTTTCGAGCTTTGTTGAAGCAAAACTAACTTGTTTTTGTTGCTGCATTATTTTTAAACTAGGATGTTCATTTAAACTATTTACGTTAGACGGGAGAATTGCATCTAGTTTAAAATTGTTTGCCATTGGCTCAAATTTTGTTTCGGTATTAAGAAGTAATTGAAATTGAATTTTTATCTTTTCTTTTTCTAATGTAAGTTGATGCAATTGAAACTTAATTAAAGCTCGTTGATTTTCGGAAGTTGTTTTTTCTAAAATATTACTTTCTCCTTTTGCAAAACGCAACTCTGCTTTAGTTAAAAATGCAGCGTAAATACTGTCGCTTTTAAACAGTAACTTTTCTTTTTCATTCAAATAAAGCAAGGTGTAAAATAACTGAGTTACAGATTTTTTTATATCCGCTTCTTTTAATTCGACTTGTAACAATGATACTTTCCATTCTTCTTTTAATAATTTTTTTTGATTAGAATATACTGTAGGAAAACTGATTGATTGTGAAACACCAATTCTATTATCTGTATATATACTGTTTATTTGTCCGTACTCACCTACAACATTTGTTTGTGGAATGTCGCTTGAAGTATTAATTAATTTTTTTTGATAGTCTAATTTTTGTTTTTCGGATTTTAATAAAAGATTATTTTTTAAAGCAGAATCAATAGCAACATTTAAACTAATTGTCGTTTGAGCTTTTAATGTTTGATTATTACTAAAAACAAATAGGAAAGAAATTATTAGTGCACTTTTATTAATTACTATTTTTTTATTTTTCCTGGAAAAACCTTCAAATAGAACATACAAAATTGGCAGTACAAAAAGGGTTAAAAATGTTGCAATTAACAGTCCTCCAATAACAACAGTTGCTAGCGGTCTCTGAACTTCTGCCCCTGCCCCATTACTTATTGCCATTGGTAAAAAACCTAAAGATGCCACAATACCAGTCATTAAAACAGGGCGTAATCTTATTTTAGTTCCCATCAAAACTATTCTTCGAGTATCCTCATAACCCTCTTGTTTTAATCGGTTAAACTCTGCTATTAAAACTATGCCATTTAATACTGCAACCCCAAAAAGTGCTATAAAGCCAACACCTGCCGAAATACTGAACGGCATATCTCGCCATGCGAGGGCAAATATACCGCCAATAGCAGACAGTGGAATAGCTGAATAAATTAATAAACCCTGCTTAATTGAATTAAACGAGAAATAAAGTAGAATAAAAATTAAAAACAATGAAATTGGAACAGTTAAACTTAATCTTGCTTTAGCTGCATTTAAATTTTCAAATGCGCCACCATAAGTAATATAATAACCCGGCGGAAATTTCATATTATTGTTTACTTTTTTTTGTAAATCAGTTACAACAGTTTGGACATCTCTTTCGTGAATATTAAACCCCACTATAATACGTCGTTTGGCATCCTCGCGTTGAATTTGGTTTGGCCCATTTTTTATATCTACACTTGCTAATTGTCGTAAAGGAATTTGCGCGCCATTTTCTAAAGGAATCAATAAATTTTTTACGTCATCAAGATTTTTTCGTTTTTCGGCATCAAGTCTAACCACCATATCAAAATGTTTTTCTCCTTCGTAAACCACTCCTGCTATTTGTCCGGCTAAACCTGTATTTATTATATTATTAATATCGCTAATATTTAATCCATATTGCGAAATAACTGCACGATTGTATTTAATAATAATTTCGGGCATACCAATTACAGGCTCAACATAAAGGTTTTTTGTCCCATCAACTCCGCTAACCAGCTGCCCTAGTTTTTGCGCATATTTGGCTAATGTATCCATGTTTTCGCCAAAAATTTTACACACCACATCTTGTTTGGCACCAGTCATTAATTCATTAAAGCGCATTTGAACTGGAAATTGAAAACTGGTTGTAATTCCCGGAACTTCGGAAACTGCCTTACTCATTTTATCTGATAGTTCAGGAAATGTTTTTGCAGAAGTCCATTCTTCTTTATCCTTTAATATAACCATCATGTCTGCTGCTTCCATAGGCATGGGATCAGTAGGAATTTCTCCACTTCCTATTTTAGTAACAACTTGTTCAACTTCCGGAAACTGTGTTTTTAAAATATGCGCCGCTTTTTGAGTGCTTTCAATACTGGTGCTAATATTACTTCCTGTTAAAACTCTTGTTTCTACAGCAAAATCACCCTCTTCAAGCGCGGGAATAAATTCACCTCCCATTTTAGAAAACACAAACAATGAAATAAAAAATAAAACTAAAGTTGAAATCATAATTAATCTTGGTTTGTTTAATGCTTTATCTAAAGCTTTTTGATAGTGTTGTTCAAAAAAAGCCATCATTTTATCTGAAATTGTTCTTTTATGATTTAATTGTTTACTCATTATTAAAGAGCTCATCATAGGAACATATGTGAGCGATAGAATAAACGCTCCCAGCAATGCAAATGCAACTGTTTGAGCCATGGGAATAAACATTTTCCCTTCAATACCTTGTAATGCAAAAGTTGGCAAGTAAACAATCAAAATAATAATTTGACCAAACACTACACTCCTTGCCATTTTTTTTGATGCTAAAGAAACCTCTTCATCCATTTGTTTTTGCGATAATAAATTTACCAGAGCAAACTGCTTGCTATGTGAAAGTTGATGCAAAACAGCTTCTACAATAAAAACTGCTCCGTCAACAATTAATCCGAAATCAAGAGCTCCTAAACTCATTAAGTTGCCTATAACTCCAAATAAATTCATCATAATAACAGCAAACAACATAGCTAAAGGAATAACAGAAGCCACTAAAAATCCGGCTCTTAAATTTCCCAAAAACAAAATCAGAACAAATAATACAATTAAAGCGCCTTCTATTAAATTAGTTGACACGGTACCAATTGCATTATTTACCATTTTTGTACGATCTAAAAAAGGCTCAATAATAACCCCATCGGGTAAAGTTTTTTGAATTTGCGATACACGTTCTTTTACATTTTTAATAACATTGCTACTGTTTTCTCCCTTAAGCATCATAACAACTGCGCCGGAAACTTCGCCCTCATCATTATAACACATGGCGCCATACCTTATAGCATTCCCTAAACGAACGTCAACAATATCGCCAACTACTATTGGTTTACCATCAGGTGTTTTTTTTATAAAAATAGATTTAATGTCGTTTATGTTTCCAACCAGCCCTTCGCTTCTTATAAATAAAACTGTAGGTCCTTTTTCGATATAAGCGCCCCCGGTATTTTGATTGTTATTTTCTAAAGCTTTAAATACATCAGTAATTGTAATGTTATACGATTTTAATTTATTAGGATCAACGGCTATTTCATATTGCTTTAATTTTCCTCCAAAACTGCTAACTTCCGCAACACCTTTTACCCCTAACAATTGCCGCCTAACCATCCAGTCTTGAATTGTTCGTAATTCCATAGCAGAATATTTATTTTCGTACCCTTTTTTTGCTCTAACGGTGTATTGATAAATCTCACCTAAACCTGTGCTTACGGGCCCCAAAGAAATATTAGCAATACCCTGTGGTATTTCGTCTTTTACTTGCTGTAATTTTTCTGTTACTTGCTGGCGAGCCCAATAAATATCTACGCCGTCATCAAACACAATTGTAACAAGGGATAATCCAAACCTTGAAAAACTTCTTATTTCGTGCAAACCAGAAATGTTACTGTTTGCCAATTCAATTGGAAATGTAATTAAGCGCTCAATATCTGTAGCTCCTAGTGAGGGAGCTACCGTAATAACCTGAACCTGATTATTGGTAATATCGGGTACAGCGTCAATTGGCAATCTTGAGGTTTCGTAGCTTCCATAACCTATTAAGGCAATTACAAACAGGCCTATTATGAGTTTATTCTTGACAGAAAATTCTATTATTTTTTGTAACATTTTTAACTATTAATTTTTGTAATAACAATACATTAATAAAAATCACAAATACATAAGTACTTATGAAATTCAATAAATAAAATGATAATTAGCAAGCTTTAGGCGGTTGCCAGATAGAAGAAAAGTATGCTGAAGCATTGAGGTCTTCAACAAAATCAGAATAATTATTTTGTTGTGAATAAACCGGTTTAGAATCAATAGAAGAACTATTACTTGGTATATAAGCTATTATAATTGAGCTTACAAATGCATTATGTGACTTAAAAGGAAGCTTTGTATCTTTTGCATAGTCAGAATCTTTTGCATTATTGTAGACATAATGCATGTTTAAAAATTTCCAAAGAGATAAACTATCATCTTTTTCTTTATGCTCAAGATAGTGCTCTATAAGTAAAGGTAATTTGATTAGCTGATTAAACTCAGTAAGCGAAATTAAATAAACAAATAAAAAGAATATGGTTAATGTTTTTCTCAACTAATCAAAATTAGGAAAAAAACAGAAATAGAAAATGTAAAAAACACCAATGATTTAAGAATTTATTGGGTGATTTAATATTCCTTAAATAGTTTTATTGTTTTACTTCCTTCAGAAGAAAATATTTTCAAAAAATAAATTCCTTTAGGTAAAGTTTTAACTAACAGTTGAAAATAATCTGACTGCTTTTCTATACTCACAGCAAGCTCTTTTCCAACTATATCAAATAACATCAACGATTTTATTTTTTGTAAATCATCGCACTTAACAATTAAATTGTCTGTAACAGGATTTGGATAAACCTGTAAATTATTCAAATCAGATTTGTTTTCTTCTACCGATACAATTCCTGAAATATTTATATCATCAATAAAAAAATTATTTCCAAGTGATGGCGTATATGGAATAAACTCAAACTTAATTGCCACCTTTTGATTTCCTGAATAAGCTGCCAAATTAATATTTTCGGTTACCCATTGCGATTGAGAAGGATTTAAAAAAGGCGAAGCAACCAATGCGCCTGTTGTGCTTAATTGAGAACCGTTCTTAGAGAAAAGTTGTGTCCAACTACCTCCACAATTAGAAGAAACATAAACTTTAAACGCATCATTATCTGCTGCTAATCTTTGAGCATAAGCATACTTAAAAGAAAGTTGGGGAGCATTTAATAAGTTTTGTAAATTATATAAAGGACTGTATATACTAACTGAACCGGTTGGGTTGTCATAATAATTATTTACCCAAGCACAATTAGTTCCGCTGGCAGAAGAATTGGTATATGTGGCAAACGAACAACCAAATTGAGGTGTAGATTTTAGCCAATTATTATCAGGAAAACTACTTTCGAAACCTTGAACTAAATTTAATGTCCCACTATTTAAGCCGGCTAGTACTATTAACGATTGTTTTATTATGGAATCTTCTCCAAAAGCATTTCCAACTTTTAACTTTATAGATGCAAGCCCTGAATTTGTAAACGTTAATACACCATTTTGAAGTGTAGAGGTATTAATAGCTGACGGACTGCTCCATAACCAATTTGTAACCGAGCCGTTATAACTATAGTCAGTTAAATTAAAATTATTGCCAACACAAGTAATAGAATTTGCAGTAAATTCTGCTTTTGGCGCACAATTAGAATTTGGGTTAATTACCCCGGTAGCAATTAAATTACTAATACTCGATAAATTATCCCGACCAGCAACTCCCGAATTAATACAATTTTGCATTCGGTTTTTTTGACCTATCGTAAACATTCTTGAACAATAAGCATACTCCATATAATTTTGCACATTCTCTATTACACCGGCTGTACATGCCGATGAATTTAAATTACAAAACGAGTGACCTTTAGTAATTGGCGTATCAGAAACGCCATCATTACCGCAAGCAACGCCCGGTTGGTTAGTACTTCCCCAAACATGTTGAAGATTGAACCAATGCCCTACTTCATGCGTTAAAGACCTTGAACCAAAACTATTTGAGGTACCAATACTTCCAACGTAATTATGTAAGATAACAATTGCATCAATAATCGGACTAACCTGACCTGGTAAATAGGTGTAACCTGCTGCTCCATTTTGCATGGTTTTTACAACATAAATATTTAAGTATTTTGTTCGATCCCAGGTATATAGATAATTGCTAAAGCTTGTTGTCCAGTTAGTATTTGCTGTATAATGACGAGTAATGCCATTTGTGCAGTTTCCGTTTTCATCAAGTGTTGCCAATCTAAATTCTATATCACAATCGGCAGCTAAATTTTTAAACTGAGAAATAATACTTAAAGTATCCGCATTTTTTTTCCGGAAATCTCTATTCAAAATGGTAACGGCATCTTGTATCTGCGCATCGCTGATATTCTCAGTTCCTCCTAAATGTAACACATGAAATACAACCGGAATAGTAAACGTGGTTGCGCTATAGTTACTGTTTAATTTTATATTAGATAACTTATCTGCATCTTCTAGTAATTTTTCAAAGCGTTGTTTTGCCGTTTTATCTTGACTAAATAAATAGTCATTAGCCATGTCTTGACCACATTTGAATCCATTTTGCGCAATAGCAATTTTCATTACAATTAAAAAAGAAAATATTCCCAGTTTTTTCATGTATTTTAAATATATTTAAGAGTATAATATTAGTTTATTTATCTTTATAGTTCAAACTTTTATACATGAATAAAACCATTCAACAAATTAATATTGGCATTTTAGGCGGCGGGCAATTGGGTAGAATGCTTATTCAACATGCAATTAACTTAAATTTAAATATCTCTGTACTTGATCCCGATAAAAATGCACCATGTAAACATCTGGTTAAAAAATTCGCTCTAGGAAATTTAAATGATTTTGATACTGTTTATGATTTTGGAAAAGATAAAGACCTTATTACAATAGAAATTGAGAATGTTAATGTAGAAGCGCTTAAAGCCCTCGAGAAAGAAGGCAAAAAAGTATACCCGCAACCTCATATTATTGAGATGATTCAAGATAAAGGCTTGCAAAAAATGTTTTATCAGCGCAATAATATTCCTAGTCCTGATTTTTTTTTAGTAGATAATAAAAAACAAATTTCTAAATACGCTAATTACTTTCCTTTTTTTCAAAAAATGCGCAAAGGTGGCTACGATGGCAAAGGTGTAGTAAAATTAGTTAACCCTCACCATATAGATAAAGCTTTTGATGAGCCATCAGTATTGGAACGATTGGTTGATTTTGACAAAGAACTATCAGTCATTGTTGCACGTAGCGAAGGCGGGGAAGTTAAATGCTTTCCGGTGGTTGAATGTGAATTTAATGCCGAAGCCAATCTGGTTGAATTTTTATTTAGCCCCGCAAACATTAAAAAAAGCATAGAAAAAGAAGCATTAAAATTAGCTGCTGATATTGCCGAAAAATTAAAAATAGTTGGGCTTTTAGCCGTTGAACTATTTTTAACTAAAGATGGAAAAGTACTTGTTAATGAAATTGCACCTCGAACCCACAACAGCGGACATCATACAATTGAAGGTAATATAACTTCACAATTTGAACAACAATGGCGCGCCATTTTAAACTTACCGCTTGGAGATACTTCTATTGTAAAAGCCGGCGTAATGGTAAACTTGCTAGGAGATTTTGGTTACGAAGGTGCAGCGATTTATCAAGGACTTGAAGATGTTTTAAAATTTAGTGGTGTTTATGTTCACCTATATGGTAAAACAATAACCAAACCATTTCGTAAAATGGGACACGCTACAATTGTTGATAGTGATGTGCTAAAAGCAAAACAAAAAGCCAAAATGGTTAAAAACACTTTAAAAATTATAGCTTAAACTATGGAAAAA
Source organism: Bacteroidia bacterium (assembly GCA_044344665.1). Classification (GTDB taxonomy): domain Bacteria; phylum Bacteroidota; class Bacteroidia; order B-17B0; family Aurantibacillaceae; genus Aurantibacillus. The sequence continues at coordinate 12,682 of JBIJCO010000031.1, forward strand.
CGTGCCTGCCCTGAATGTGGTGAATTAATAAAAGGCCGCATCGATAAAAAGTTTTGTAGCGATTTGTGTCGCAATGCATTTAATAATAAAATAAATAGCGATAGTAATAATTTTGTAAGAAACATTAATAATGCCTTACGCAAAAACAGAAGAATATTGGAAGAAAATTTGCAAGGCGACACTACCAAAATATCTAAACAAAAATTAGTTGATAAGGGGTTTAATTTTGCTTATTGCACTAACCAAACAACTACAAAAAACAACCACACATATATTTATTGTTACGAGTATGGTTACTTGCCATTAGAAAACAATATGATTTTAATAGTAAAAAAGAAATCAGAAAATTAATAAGCTATCCCTGATCTTCGTTTACGTAATACAACTTGTAATACTTTAACCCTCTGTCGTCGTCATAACCGCGCTCAACGTAATCATGACGAGAATGGATGTAAATATGAAAATTCTTATCGAGTTTAACCACGCTTCGCATATATTTCTGATTCTTTTTTACAGCAGTTTGCGAAACATCAAATTCGTCAATTGCCGTTAAATCCATTTTCCGATTAAAATCCTGCCTGTAATCATTAAACGCACCTATTAATTCAGGTTCAACCAAAACTTCTTTCTCAAAATCTTTTATATTGAATTTATCTTTTTCTTTAAAGTAAGAAGTACTGCGGTTTAGCATCATCATTTGATCTTGCTTATTTACATTATTTGCCTCGGTTAAAATTTCCTCACAAAAACCACGCGATGCATCAATAAAATTTTTAGTGTGATAATAACCATTTGGCTTTATAACTGCATTTAAAAAATCCTCCTCCCAATACAAAGCGCATTCTGCATTTTTATTGTTTGTATCTATAACACTTAGCTTGTAGCCATTCTTTTTATCAATATTAAAAACTAAACAACCTTTATCCAGTTTATTAATATTTATGCCATTATCACAATCAAGTTCAAATTCATCTACATGCTGATAAACTTTTAAATACGTTTCTTTATTTTCTGTTTTAAATAAACCCACAGCATCGCATAATTCACCATCAACCATAGCATCTTTAAATAAACAAACGTAAAATTCTCCGCCTTTTATTTTAGGGTGCATACTTTGGTTATACAAATGCTTTGCTATTTGCTGGCTTTGATTCACAAAGTCCTTCTGACTTAAAAATAAATCTTCGCAAGCATTTGCAACACTGGCTAAAGACACATCAACCTTTCCCTTAAACTGATAATAAATATCGGTTTTAAACGGAGTTAAAAAGTACCGCAAAACAGTTTCTTTTACAAAATCATCTTTAAATTGAAAAGCCTTATCGCTTAAAGTCAATTCTTCACCTAAACCTTTATTTCCTACAAAATGAACACAAAAATGTGTAAGCTGTGCACGCGAAAAATCTATCATAAGCTGAATAATTACTTGCTAAATATAACATTCTTATAACGAGCACTTTTAACAATATTTAAACAAGTTTTACCCGGTATGGCAAAATTTATGATTGCATAATGTGTTATTACACTTTAAAAAATTAAATTTGTAGATATGCAAAAAAATATTTCCAAAATAACCGCAAAAACCTTTCTATTTACTGCTATTATAGTAATTTGTTCTTTTACCGGGGTTAAATATTTATTCGATAAAAACGATATTATTTTTGAATTACTTTTTGGAAGCTTAAACCAAAATCATTATTCGCCCGTAAAAATTGATGATACGTTTAGCGAAAAGTTATTTGATATTTATATTAAGCGCTTAGATTATACAAAGAAATTTTTATTACAAAGCGATATCGATGAACTGGCAAAATACCGACGCGACATTGATAATCAACTCTTAAATCAAAAACATGATTTTTATTCTAAATCTATTGAAGTGTTTACCAAAAGGGTAAAAGAAAAAGAAAATTGGAGTAAACTTCTTTTGGCAAAACCTCTTGAATTTAATTCAATTGAAGAGTACGAAACAGACTATGAAAAAACTACGTTTGCAAAAAACGAAACAGATTTAATGAATGAATGGCGCAAAATGATTAAATATCAAGTATTGGCGAGACTAGATGAAATGCTTGATAAACAAGAAAAAGCTATTGAGAAAAAAGACACTACCTACAAAATAAAATCATTTGATTCGCTTGAAGTTGAAGCTAGAAGAAAAACATTAAAAGCTAATGAAGATTGGTTAAAGCGTATAAATAAAACCACACCACGTGAACGTTTTTCAACTTTTGCCAATGCTATTACCGCTGTTTATGACCCACATACTGAATACTTTGCACCAAAAGAAAAAAAGAAGTTTGACCAATTAATGAGCGGACAGTTTGAAGGTATTGGTGCACGTTTGCAAACAAAAGATGGCCTTTTAACCGTAAGCGAAATTATTGTAGGCAGCCCAAGTTACAAGCAAGGCGAGTTAAAAGCTGGCGATCAAATAATTAAAGTTGCTCAAGGTAGTGGCGAACCAGTAGATGTTACTAATTTGGAAATTGACGAAGCCATTGAATTTATTAAAGGAAAAAAAGGCACCGAAGTTAGATTAACGGTTAAAAAAACAGATAACAGCACAAAAGTTATTTCAATTATTAGAGATGTAATTGAAATTGAAGAAACTTTTGCTAAAAGTGCATTACTCGAAAACAAAAACAAAATAGGCTACATTTATTTACCATCATTTTACACAGACTTTACCAGAACAGGAGCTCGCGGATGTGCCAATGATATGCGTAAAGAAATTGAAAAATTAAAAAAACAAAACATCAAAGGATTAATTGTTGACCTTCGCGACAATGGCGGCGGATCATTACAAGAAGTTGTAGTTATGGCCGGATTGTTTTTCCCAAAAGGTCCTGTGGTTCAGGTTCAGGGTAAAAACAATATGCGTTATACCATGGACGACAAAATTCCAGACGTTGTATGGGATGGTCCTCTAACAATCTTAATTAATCACAATAGCGCCAGCGCCAGCGAAATTTTGGCTGCAGCTATTCAAGATTATAAACGTGGCGTAATTATTGGAACACCAAGCTTTGGAAAAGGCACTGTTCAGTCTTTTGTTGATTTAGATAATTTTTTACTACCGCAATTTGATACCATAAAACCAATTGGACAAGTTAAAATAACCCAACAAAAATTTTATCGTATTAACGGTGGTGCAACTCAACTTAAAGGTGTAACGCCCGATGTATTATTACCCGACCCATATGCGTTTATTGACCTTGGAGAAAAAGAAATGGATAATCCTATGCCTTGGGATGAAATTCCAAAAGTGGATTATACCGCATTTAAAAACATTAATTACACTTCTGTATTAAAAAACAGTCAAACCCGTATTAAAAAAAGTTCACAATTTAACTTAATAGAAGCTCAGGCAAAAGAAATAAAAGCCAAAAAAGACGATACAAAATACAGTTTAAACAAAGAAAAATTCAGAGCAGAACAAAAACAATTTCGCGAACAAAATAAAAAGTACGACGATTTAAAAAAAGAAATAAACGGCTTTTCAGGTATGCTATTAAAAGAAGATTTAGATAAATTTGGTAAAGACACAACGCGCATTAACCGAGAGAACAAATGGTTAAAAAACGTTACAAAAGATATTTACATTCACGAAGCAACCAACATACTTAATGATTTAAAATAATTTCTTAAATCATTAAGTACACTAATTTGCTGCAAGAATAGAGAATTTTGTATTAAAACTTTAAACTGATTCCTCCCAAATAATTTAGTGGTGCGGCTGGGGCCTTATAATTAAAGGTATTAAGAGCGGCATCAGTGTAATAGCTAAATGTATAGCCATTTGTTTCGTAATTAGTATTTAACAAATTGTAAATACTAAACATAAAAGTTATTTCAGGAATTAATTTCGTGTTAATTGTGTAATTAAATCTAAGGTCAACTACATTGTAAGGATTTATACTACGCTTTATATTACTTGTGTTATCTAAAAATTGCCGACCAACATATTTATTAATAAACGAAATTTCCATGTTTTTTACAGGTTTAATAAGTAAAAATGCAGACGATATTATATCTGGCGAAAATGAAATATCTGAATTTTTATATTCCTTTTTGTATTGAGTGTATATAGTGTAATCAGCATTACTACTATCAATATATTCAACAAAATTAGTTATCTTATTCTGTGAAAACGTTACATTTCCACCAATCGAAAGAAACCTTATAATTTCGGCATTAGCTTCAAACTCAATTCCTCTTCTATAACTGCTAGCAACATTCACTCGATTATAGGCTCCAACATTATTTATTTGACCGTTTAAAACCAATTGGTTTTTATATTGCATGTTATAAAAATTAACGGCGAAATAATTATTAGTTTGGTTATATTTTAATCCAGCTTCAATATCTGCTAATTGTTCAGGTTTTGGTCGACTCACAGGCGTGCTTTTAACAAAATCGTCTCGGTTAGGTTCTTTATTAGCTATTGACAAAGAAGCATAGGCATTTAAATTTGAATTTACATCGTAACTGACACCAAATTTTGGATTAAAAAACGTATACGTTTGATTTTGCATTTTAGATGCTAATGAGTCGTCAAAACCTAGGAATCTATAGTTTACATTTCTTAACTGCAAATCAACAAATACATTTAAATTAGAAATCGGTTTATAATTTGTTTTAAGATAAATATTACCATCGTTTTTATTGGCTGTATTAAAATAATATTCTTGATTAATAGAACTATTAGATGAAAACTGCGACCAAATTACGTTGCCAAAATGCCTACCAAAGTATGTATTATAACCACCTCCCAAAGTAAAAGCAAGTTTAGAAAATGGTGTATAATTTACATTAAATATGCCGCCAGCAAAATCGTTGTTTAACCACAAACGGCGAATAAGGTTTGATGAAGAAATAGTATCTCCTTTTGGTGTGAAAACATTCTCTATAGTATAATCAGCTAATAACTGGTTTTGCTTGTATTGCTCATAATAACCCTTTCCTTTAGTGTAATGTCCGGTAACATTAAAACTAATTTTAGAATTTACCTGATGAATAAAATGTAACTGAAAATTATTTTGTTTGTAATTATCCGTTTCATTATCATAATATTTAATTTTTCCATTTAAATCATAATATTCTCCGGCCGGATTATAAGTTCTGTTTCCTTTATTTAGAGAATCTTCAGGAACATAGTACCAAGCCTGATAAGTTTTTTCCTGGCCCGAAAAATTAATAAATTTTAATACAGATTTTTTACCATAATAACCGCCCGCTAAATAATAAGATTGTAAATTAGAACTTGATCGGTCAATATAACCATCGCTTGTTATACTTGAGGCCCTGGCATCAAACGTAAATTTATTATTTAATAATCCAGTGCCTGCCATGAGAGTTTGTCTTAACGTATTATAAGAACCCGCTGTAGTAATTGAATTAGCATAAGCTTTATCTTTTAACTCATTAGTTTGAAAATTAATACTAGCACCAAAAGCTCCGGCTCCATTGCTTGAAGCTCCTACCCCTCTCTGAACCTGAATATTATTGGTACTTGAAACGAAATCAGGCATATTTACAAAAAATGTCCCTTGTGATTCAGCGTCATTTACAGGAACACCGTTTATAGTAACATTTATGCGCGTACCATCCGAACCGCGAATTCTTAATCCAGTATAACCCACTCCTGCTCCTGCATCTGAATTAACCACAACGCTTGGTAGCTGATTTAACATAAACGGAGCATCCTGTCCTAAATTTTGCTTTTTTAAAGTTTCATTATCAACATTGCTAAATGCCATTCCGCTGTTTTTATTTACTCGTGTAGCATTAACCACCACCTCATCCAATTGCTTGTTAGATTCTAAAAGTTGTAGGTCAAGAACTAAATCGGCATTTAAATTAACTGTATCAAATTTCTCCGAATAACCTAATGACTTTGTTACCAAAATATACTTATTGTCCTTTAAATTTTTAAACTTAAAAAAACCATCTTCATTGGTTACAGCTGACAATTGAGAGTTTTTAATTCCGATAACCGCAAATGGAACCACCTCTCCCTTTGTTGTTTTAACAGTACCCGATAAATTGTGTTGGGCATTAAGCTTTGATACACTGATTAATGCTGCCACAAAGAACATCTTTGTAATAATCTTTTTTTTCATTCTTTTATTTTTTTTTATAATTAAACATAACAACACTTGGGGCATGTGTTATTTTTAATTTTTTCCCTCCGCAGGCATTATCCTGTTCAGGTGTATAGTAAAAAACGTTTGGCGTTGTTTTACTAACGGGTATGATCTCAGCCTGAAGAAATTTTAAATTTTAAAATCTCTTAAGCACCCCTTAAGATGCCTCAAAATTACAATTGATTATTTATTGTGCAAAAAATAGTTTTACAAGCCAAAAAAAATTGTTGATAATTGTATTGTAATAAATGAAAGAGAAAAAACGAATAGCCATTATTGGCAGCACAGGAAGCATTGGCACACAAGCTTTAGAGGTAATTAAAGAAAATCCTGATTTTTTTGAAGCCGAAGTTTTAGTGGCTAACTCAAATGCCGATTTATTAATTAATCAGGCTTTGGAATTTAATCCAAATGCTGTGGTTATTGCAAATGAAGCGCATTATCATAAAGTAAAAACCGCATTGGCATCTACTGATATAAAAGTTTATAGCGGTAACAAAGCAGTTGAACAAATTGTAGAAATGGAAACCATTGACATGGTTTTAGCTAGCATAGTTGGCTATGCCGGCCTTGCCTCAACAATTAATGCCATTAAACATAAAAAACCAATTGCGCTGGCCAATAAAGAAACATTAGTTGTAGCGGGCGAACTGGTAACCAGGCTTGCGCTTGAAAACGGTGTAAATATTTATCCGGTAGACAGCGAACACTCCGCCATATTTCAGTGTTTAGCAGGCGAATGGGAAAATAAGATTGAGAAAATATACTTAACAGCCAGTGGCGGGCCTTTTAGAGGAAAAAACAGGAACGATTTGTTAAACGTTACTAAAGCTCAAGCACTCAAGCATCCAAACTGGACAATGGGAGCTAAAATTACCATAGATTCAGCGAGCCTTATGAATAAGGGACTCGAAGTAATCGAAGCTAAATGGCTATTTAATTTAAACCCTTCTCAAATTGATGTTATTGTTCATCCACAAAGTATTGTGCATAGCATAGTTCAGTTTGAAGACGGCAGCATGAAAGCGCAAATGGGCTTACCGGATATGAAGCTACCTATTCAATATGCCATGGGTTATCCGCAAAGAATAAAAAACAATTTTAAAAGATTTGATTTTTTTAATTACCCGCAATTATCTTTTGAAAAACCTGATTTGGAAACATTTGCAAATTTAAAATTGGCGTACAAAGCATTAGAAAAAGGGGGCAACATGCCTTGCGTATTAAATGCAGCCAACGAAATTGCAGTGCAGGCATTTCTGGAAGACAAAATTGGTTTTTTAAATATGAGTGACCTTGTAAGTAATACACTAGAAAAAATTAGTTACATCGAATACCCAAGTTACCAGCAATATATTGAGTGCGATAATGAGGCAAGAATAATAGCAGGAGAATTTATAAAGTAAGCATTGTTAGCGTTTATTATCCTTCAATTTTCATCATTGTTTTTATTTTAAATTATATTAAATCCATATTCAAACCCAATAATCTTAGTATCTTAGTAAAATATATTTAATCAATTATGTTCATAAAAATTGCTCAACTTTTTCTTAGTCTTACAATATTAGTTACCCTTCACGAATTCGGTCATTTCTGGTTTGCAAAAAAATTTAAATGCCGTGTAGATAAATTTTATTTATTCTTTGATTTTCTTTTTCCATTTGCCAACGTTATGAATTTTCCTTTATTTAAAAAGAAAATTGGTGATACCGAATATGGAATTGGTTGGTTTCCGTTTGGAGGATACGTTCAAATTGCAGGCATGGTAGATGAACAAATGGACAAATCTATTATTGATGCACCTGCTCAACCTTGGGAGCTCAGAAGCAAGCCGGCATGGCAACGTTTATTAGTAATGATGGGTGGCATAATAGTAAATTTTGTACTAGGTATTTTTATTTTTTGGATGGCCTTATTTGTTTGGGGTAAAGAAACATTGCCAATTACGAACTTACCATATGGTTTAATGGTAGATAGTTCTGCCTATGAAATGGGGTTAAGAAACGGAGATTACATAACTTCCTTAGATGGTAATCCTGTAAAATCAATTAATCGAATTCCTGTAGAAATAATAATGAACGGCGTTTTAAGCATTGAAGGAGTGCACGCTGACGGAACAAAATTCAATATCTCGGTTAACGACAACCACCGATCTAGAATTTTAAAACGATTAAAAAAATCAAAATTTGTTGAACCTCGTTTTGTACCTATAGTGTTAGGAATTGATAGTACAAGTTTTGCTGCTAACGCTGATATAAAAAAGAAAGATAAAATTATTGCAGTAAACAACGTTCCTGTTAAATTTTACGATGAATTAAAAAAAGAATTAATAGCTAACAAAACTAAAAAAACTGACCTAACCATACTTAGAGGAAAAGATACAATTACAACAAAATGTCAGGTAAGCGAAACAGGCACAATAGGATTTTGGCCTGGCGCAGAAACAAACTTTAAAATAGTTGAGCAAAAATTTAGTATTGGCCAAGCGTTTGTTCAAGGTGTAAAAGATGGCATGGAACAAATTGTAATGCAAGCCAAACAGTTTGTTGTAATATTTACAGTTAAAGAAGCGCACAAACAGGTAGGAGGCTTTTACACAATGGTTCAACAAATGAACCCTACTTGGGATTGGCAAGCGTTTTGGATGTTTACCGGCTTTTTATCTTTAGCCCTAGCATTTATGAATTTTTTACCCATTCCAATGTTAGACGGTGGTTACATTATGTTTATTTTATGGGAAATGATTACCGGCAAAAAAGTACCGGATAAAGTAATTTATTATGCCAACAATGTAGGTTTGTTTATTGTATTAGGCTTAATGATTTATGCCAATACCGATTGGTTAAGAGATTAAAAATTTGTTATTTAATTTCAGTTTACTTGCAAACAAATTATAATTTAATTATGAAAGTAAAACAACTTATTTTTATTTTATGCATGTTGTTTTATGGCTTGGTATCTAATTCACAAACAACAACTATTGTAAAAACCAATACAAGCAGGGATGTTGCTACAACTCATAAAGTAATGATTATTCCTTTTGAAAATCGGTTATACTTAAGTGAAATAGATAGATATATTAATGCTGAAACAAAATTAACTGCCAAACAAATAAAATATAAATTCAGAGATGGATTAAATGAGCAGTTAAATAAAGCATTTAAAGCAACTAAATTTAATGTTGTTGATTTGATGGAAGATACTGTTAAATACAAAAAAGATTTAGAAGGAATCTATCAATATCTAACCTACGAATTTCAAAAAGTTCCTAATCAGGAAAATTACCAGCCTCCAAAAAAAGAAAAAAAAGAAAAACAAATAGAAAAAGGTCAGCTAAATGTTGAGAGTAATTCTGACTCACGTTTTATGAATGCCAAATTAACTAATGCTAAAGTGGTTCCTATTTTGTATGGTAAATATAAAACCGATTTATTTGTTTTTATTAATCAATTAGATATAAAAACAGCTGCCAGCAAAGGTCCGGCAGAATTAGCCGAAACTAACGGGAATAGAAAAATTACAGTTCATTACACGGTTTACAGATACGATGCCGTAGAAATTAATTCGGGTATTGCCGAAGATGAATTTGAAACAAATTTAAATAACCCTAAAAAAATTATTGAAAAACATTTCGCAAACATAGCAAATACTATTGCTTTCAGAGTTAATAAGGGATTAAACAATTCTATTAAATAACCACAAGTAACTAAAATAACCTGCCGGTTTTGCTCATTTAAATTTTGATGCCAAATGACTAAAAATTTGAATTCATTAAAAACATATTATAAACTTAGAATTAGATAATCGCGACTTAAAAAATTAACATATACAAAATAAAAACCCCTTGAATATATTAATTCAAGGGGTTTTTTATCTTAAGCTATATACTCCCGGTTTACATCATTCCGCCCATACCGCCCATATCAGGTGCTCCTGGCATTGATGGTTTCTCTTCTTTCTTTTCTGCCAACACGCAATCTGTAGTTAATAGCATAGCCGCTACAGAAGCTGCATTTTCAAGAGCTACACGACTTACCTTAGTTGGATCAATAACTCCTGCTTTTAATAAATTTTCAAACACTTCTGTTCTTGCATTAAAACCGAAATCATCTTTTCCTTCTTTAACTTTTTGTACAACAATTGAGCCCTCAATACCACAATTGGTGCAGATTTGACGTAAAGGCTCTTCTAATGCACGTTTTACAATTGCAATACCGGTATTTTCGTCTTCGTTAATGCCTTTTAATTTTTCTAAAGCAGAAACCGCACGAATATAGGCTGTACCGCCACCAGGAACAATTCCTTCTTCAACAGCGGCGCGGGTAGCAGCTAACGCATCGTCAACACGGTCTTTTTTCTCTTTCATTTCAACTTCACTAGCTGCACCAATATAAAGAACAGCAACCCCACCTGCTAATTTTGCTAATCTTTCTTGTAACTTTTCTTTATCATAATCAGATGTAGTTGATTCAATTTGTGCTTTGATTTGATTTACGCGAGATGTAATTTCTGATTTTTTACCAGCACCATTTACGATAGTTGTATTGTCTTTATCTATTGTAATTTTTTCGGCTTTACCTAAATCAGAAATTTGCATATCTTCTAATCTGCGTCCTTGTTCCTCACTGATATAAGTACCACCAGTTAAAATAGCAATATCTTCTAACATTGCTTTTCTGCGATCGCCAAATCCCGGAGCTTTAACAGCACATATTTTTAAATTTGCACGTAAACGATTTACTACCAAAGTTTGTAATGCTTCACCATCAAGATCTTCAGCAATAATTAATAAAGGTTTACCAGTTTGTACTGCTTTTTCAAGAATTGGTAATAATTCTTTCATTGCAGAAATTTTCTTTTCGTAGATTAAAACATAAGGACTCTCCATCACTACTTCCATTTTATCAACATTAGTTACAAAATAAGGAGAGATATAGCCACGATCAAACTGCATACCTTCTACAACCTCAACAGTTGTTTCAGTACCTTTTGCTTCTTCAACAGTAATTACACCTTCTTTTTTAACCTTACCCATTGCCTCAGCAATTAATTTCCCTATGGTGTTATCATTATTTGCAGAAATAGTAGCAACTTGTTCTATTTTTTTGTTTTCGTTTCCGATTGTTTGCGATTGCTTTTTTAAATTTTCAACAACTGCTTTAACAGCTTTATCAATACCACGTTTTAAATCCATTGGATTTGCACCTGCAGCAACATTTTTTAAACCTGCTGTAACAATTGCTTGTCCTAAAACAGTAGCTGTAGTTGTGCCATCGCCGGCAACATCAGCTGTTTTTGAAGCAACCTCTTTTAATAACTGAGCTCCCATATTTTCAACAGGATGACTTAATTCAATTTCTTTTGCTACAGTAACTCCGTCTTTAGTTATTTGAGGCGAACCAAATTTTTTATCAATAATTACGTTACGACCTTTTGGTCCTAAAGTTACTTTTACAGCGTTTGCTAACGCATCTACTCCGCGTTTTAAAGCATCGCGGGCTTCTATATTAAAGGTTATATCTTTTGCCATTTTATTTTTTATTAATCGTTTTTATTTTTTTAATTACCTGCTCATTTAAAACTTACAATTAAACAATAGCGTAAATATCGCTTTCTTTCATTATAAGATAATCTTTGCCATCAATACTTAATTCTGTTCCGGCATATTTTCCGTATAAAACAGTATCGCCAACTTTAACGGTCATTGGCTCATCAGGCTTACCATTGCCTATTGCTACTATTTTACCACGCATTGGTTTTTCTTTTGCAGTATCAGGAATAATAATTCCACCACTAGTTTTTGTCTCAGCCGCAGCAGGTTCTACTAAAACTCTGTCTGCTAAAGGCTTTACATTTACATTTGATTTTGCCATATATTATTGTTTTAATTTATTTTCGATAAAATTGGCATAAATCATACCAATTCAGTTTTATATAAAAAATTAGTCAAAATGTGCTAAAGAATATAATTTTGACACATTATTGGTGACAAGCTGACACAATTAATTGAAATTTTATTTTACCCGTTGGCCGTTTTGGTATGAAACAATAAAGCCATTATAGCCCTTACTAATTAATTCTTCACGCTTTTTTTGAGCTTCTTCCTTAGTACTAAAATCGCCAATTAAAACTTTATAAGAATTGACAACTTTTTCAATAGTTACTTTACCTAAAGTAGCGTACTTTGATTTTCCCGGATCTGCTCCAAACGTACCAATTTGTATCAAATAAATTATGCCGTTTTGAGTTGTAGTTGTGACACCATTATTTAAACCGGGTTTTACTGGAATTGAGGTGTTTTGTTTTGGCGGTGGCGGATAAGATGTTGAAGTTTTTGCTGCAGCCACAGGTGCGTTAAATGAATTTGATAAATTATTTTTTTCTGGTGTTGGCACAACAGTTTTTTCCACCGATGACTTATGTTCTATTTCACTTAAATAACTTAAGGTTTTACTTACACCGTCTGCAGCAACTTTTAATTCTATTTGATTGCCAATAATCTCTTTTTTTACACCGGCATCTACATACGAAAATTTATGTTCTAAAGAATAAGTGCCTATTGATTTAATTGTTTTTAATTTAAACGCAACAACAAATTCCTCTTCTTGCGGTAATTTTACCCAAACTATTTTTACTCTTTGTTTTTCAAACGTAAAATAACTGTTTTTATCATAACCTGTTTCGGCTATAAAACCTTGCGGCAAATCTAATTCATATTTTGAAAAACCAGATAAAGAGCCCTTATTAATCTTAATCTGAACATTTAATTTTATATCCGGCTTTACGGATTCAGGAAGATTAGTAACCATTGTAACTTGAGCTATACAATAACTTATAATTAAGTTAAAAACTAAACAAAAAATAAACTTCATTGGGATAAGATTTTGAACAAGTATATAAAAGACAAATTATTAAAAATTAAATGAAAAAATAAAGCCTTTATCATAAATAAAAAAGCTGCTTTTGAAGAAGCAGCTTTTATTAAAAGTTTGGTTTACTATTTTTATTTCTTAAAATCTATTTTGTATGAAATACCTTTTATAGTAACACTACCACTATTATCGCAAGGTGTAACTAAAGCACCATATTCATCGGTACCATAATTAATTGACCTTGGATATAATGAAGCTGTAGTAAATGATGCAACCCCATCAATAAACGGATGAAACTCAGAGTTGATAATTGCTACTGAAGGAGTTGAAGAAACTCCTAATACTTTATCTGGAGAGCAGGTAAAATTTCTGATTAAAGGTTTTTCTGGATTAATTGAGTAAGTGTAAGCTACTTCACTAGGGGTGTACCCCTTAAATGAACCATCATAGGAAACTACAGCGTTAGTCCATGAAATTGCTGTTATTGAGCTAGGTTTTGTTGCACTAACTATACGCTTAGTAAGACTGCCATCCCAAACCATTGTTTTAACTGGAAGGGAATCACTTACTAACTTAACTATTCCACTCATTGTCCAAGTTAATTTATCAATGTCATATGTGAAAAAATTAGTGTTATTGTTTTTAATTACCAACTTAACTGAGTCTATTAATTTCCAACCATCAACGCGATAATTTGTTAAAGTTACCGTAGAAGTAAAATTTGCATCACGGTAATAATTAATGCCAATTGTACTTGGAGCAACAGCTAGAGATATTGATCCAGTTCTTATTTTACCGTCCATACATTTGGTATTTGCCGGCCAAGTGATTGAGTATAGATTCGTACTATTATTTATTGCAACAGTTTGAGAACCGGGCGCATTTACAAAAAATTTAGGAAATGCTGTCTCGCCCAAAAAACCACAAATCATATCAACTTCTGTAACAAGTGAATTGGCGTAAGACACATCTACGGAGCTTTGAAATTCTTTATCTGCAATTGGCTCCGGATTAGTTTTTTTGTTACAACCTGTAAATAAAGTAGCTGCAATTGCTAAAATTGAAAATCCTAAAGTAATTTTTTTCATTTTATTAAATGGTTTTGAAATAATTTGTTGCAATTTAGCAAAAATATTTGAACCAACAAAAATTGTTAAATAATGCTTGTTTTTCCGAATTGTAAAATAAACCTTGGCTTAAATGTAACCAAAAAACGCAACGATGGTTTTCATGACATAGAGACCGTTTTTTACCCAGTAAACTGGTGCGACGCACTCGAAGTTATAGAAAACAAAAGCCCAACACAGGAATTTGAATTTTCGCAAAGTGGACTGATTATTTCGGGAAAACCCGAAGACAATCTCATTTATAAGGCCTATAAATTAATTACTGAAAAACATCCAGTTCCTCCAATTAAAGTTCATTTGCACAAAAACCTTCCAATGGGAGCCGGTTTAGGTGGCGGAAGCGCGGATGCCGCATTTTTTATTACAATGCTAAATGATAAATTTAAATTAGGTTTATCTTATAGCAACCAACATGAAATAGCCTCTAAATTAGGGAGCGACTGTTCTTTTTTCATTAAAAATAATGCAGTTATGGCAAAGGGCAAGGGGGACGAATTTTCAGACATAACAGTAAATCTTTCAAAGTATTATATTTTATTGGTTTTCCCTCATATAAACAGTAATACTAAAGAGGCATATGACGGCATTATTCCAAAAACGCCAAAAATAAACGTTGAAACTATTATTGAAAAAGTTCCAATAAACGAATGGAAATCTTGTTTATTTAATGATTTTGAAGAAACCATTTTTATTAAATACCCTGAAATTAAAAACTTAAAAAAACAACTTTATGCCAATGAAGCATTATACGCCAGCATGAGCGGTAGTGGAAGCAGTGTTTTTGGCATTTTTGAGGAAGAACCTTTAATTAATTTTAATTCAAATTACCGTTATCACCTGCAAACACCCTCAAGTAAATAGTTCATTGTAAAATAACATATTAAGTCTGTAACTTTATTCCATGAAAATTAAATTTAATTATTACTGGTTTTTAGTTTTAATCCCCGTAATTTTTGTTGGATGGTTTTTTTTAGAGAAAAAAGAAAATACACCTATTAGGTATCTGGCTTATTTCGGGCCAAAAAATGCTTTAAAGTTAAATGATACAACTTATCATTACATTCCTGATTTTGAATTTACCAATCAATACAACAAAAAAGTAAATCAAGAAACCGTAAAAAATAAAATTTATGTAACCGAATACTTTTTTACGACCTGTCAGAGTATTTGTCCGGTAATGAATACCAACTTGGAAAAGGTTTACAATGAATTTAAAAACGATTCTGATTTTTTAATTCTATCTCATACAGTTGATCCCCAAAACGACAGCGTTCCTATTTTAAGACAATATGCTGAAAAACATGGTGTAAATGATAATAAATGGCATTTTTTAACTGGTAACAAATCTGATTTATATAAACTCGCCAGGAAAGGATACTTGCTTAATGCAGAAGAAGGCAAAGGAGACGAAACTGATTTTATTCACACCCAAAATTTCGCGTTAATTGATAAAGAAGGACACATAAGAGGTTTTTATGACGGTACAGACAGTTTAGAAATACTACGATTAATTCAGGAAATTAAATTGTTAAATGAAGAATATGACTTTAAGAAACGTAATAATATTTAATTTTTTAATTGGCGTTATCTTTGTAAAATCGCAATCTGTAAGTCATGTTTATAAAATAAACGATTTGCTTTCACGAATTAATAATTCTGACACTACTTACATAATAAACTTTTGGGCAACCTGGTGTAAACCCTGCGTTAAAGAATTACCAAGCTTTGATAGCCTGTATCTTAATTCAAATAAACAGAATTTGAAAATACTATTAGTTAGTTTAGATTTTATAGATGATATCGAAAAAAAATTAAATCCGTTTTTACTAAAAAATAAAATTAAACTAGAGTGTGTTGTTTTAGACGAGATTAACGGCAATGATTTTATTAATAAAGTTGATGAAAAATGGACAGGGGCATTACCTGCAACCTTAATAAAATTAAAAGACAAGCGTATTTTTATAGAGAAACCTATTTCATTAAAAAGTCTAAATACCTATCTGGCAGAAATTTATAGCCAATAAAAAAATTAAACCTCCAATAACTTTATTGCTTCATCTGATGTTTGTGTAACTTTAAACAGTAAATTTAATTTGGTAATTAAAATCAACTCATTGATTTTTTTATTCATGTTACATAAAACGGCTTCTCCTCCGGCGACACGAGCTTTTGTTAAAAGTTGAATTAAAGTATTTAAACCACTGCTGTTCATATAACTTAAATTCTCCATATCTATTACCCATTTATTGCAATTTTTAGAAACCAACTCGTCTGTTTTTTCTATCAAAGTAACCGCTTGCCCTTTTTCAATTAAATTACCACTTATTTTAATAATAGCATAATCTTCATTAACACTAACTGTATAATCAAACACCATAATTAATTATTGTTTTTTAAATTATTGCAAAACCCTGTTTCTTTTAGCTTATTGCATTTAGCAAAAAAATTAAGTGAATGGTTAGCTATTTCAAAGTCCAACATTTTTTCAGCAGTTTTTTGTATTTGCTGTATTCTTGGATCACAAAACTCAAAAACCTGTCCGCAGTCATTGCAAATTAAATGATCGTGCTGTTTATAGTTATAGGCTTTTTCAAACTGAGCCATATTTTTTCCAAACTGATGCTTAATTACTAAACCT
Organism: Bacteroidia bacterium; assembly: GCA_044344665.1. GTDB lineage: Bacteria > Bacteroidota > Bacteroidia > B-17B0 > Aurantibacillaceae > Aurantibacillus. The sequence continues at coordinate 29,468 of JBIJCO010000031.1, forward strand.
GCACCTAAAAGAATTTCGATATTATTATACAAAGTAGCCCTGCTAACCCTGTACTTTTTATTCTTCATCATTAGGTAAAGTTGCTCAATATCAAAATGCCCATCGTGAGAATAAATTTCATTTAAAATAGCAAAACGCTCAGAGGTTTTTCGTTGTTGCTGCTTCTCTAAATATTCAGTTAAAATTTTGTTGACGGTGTCTTTTGTATCCTGACTCATAACTATGTTTCTAAATTAGACATAATTTAAATTCATAACAAAAAAAATTATGTTACGTAATCATTAACAAGTTTTAAAAACAATAAACTTAAAACAAACCTCATGATTGGTTTTAATTATTTAAAACCCAACCGCTATTACTTTATGAGATGTAAGGTAATTTATTTACTTTTACAACCATGCAATACGGCATCTGTTTATTGAGCGTTATACCCTGCAGAAAAGAGGCTACAAATACCAGCGAAATGGTAACTCAATTGTTATTTGGCGAACACTACACCGTAATTGAAACTACTGAAGATTGGCTAAAGATAGTAACAGCCTTTGACAATTATGAATGTTGGATTAATATTAAACAATATTTTAAAATATCTGAAACTATTTTTTCGCGTTTGCAAAAACAAGAACAATTTTATTCAAGCGAATTAATACAAATAATTACCAATAAAAAATCTCAAATCAATTTCCCAATTTCATTTGGCGCAACATTACCGCTTCTTGAAAAAAACACCATAAACATTGAATCGTTTTGCTTTGATTTTGATGGCCGTATTGCAAAATCAAACGAGAAAAAAACAGCTAATGATCTTATTTCATCTGCATACTTATTTATTAATGCGCCCTATTTATGGGGTGGCAAGAGTCCGTTTGGTATTGATTGCAGTGGCTTTACCCAATTAGTTTATAAAGTAAATGGTTATAAATTACCCCGCGATGCTTCTCAACAGGTAGAATTAGGTACACCATTAAGTTTTGTTGAAGAGGCTGAGGCCGGCGATTTGGCTTTTTTTGATAACGAAGAAGGAAATATTGTGCACGTGGGCATCCTGTTAAACAACGAACAAATTATTCATGCAAGTGGCACAGTTAAAATAGATAAATTTGACCACTACGGCATTTTTAGTTCAGATAACAAAAAATATTCTCATACTTTAAGAGTCATTAAAAGAATATTGTAAAATAAATCTTTTTACTTATTGCATTTAGTACTATTTTCTTATGTAAAAAAGTGAACTGTTTTCGCTTATCTTACCGTCATCTAATAATTCGTTTAGTGCTTTTACCCATGTTTCATTATTAAACGCCATCATTTTTTCTTTCAAATCATTTAAAGATAGCGGTTGTTCAGTTAAAACTTCAAATAGTTTATGTTTTATATTATCATAATCCTTTGGCCGCTTACTCAAACAAACATCACAATAACCACAATCTGTATAATTAATTTCATTAAAATAAATTAATAATTGAGTTTGCCTGCAAATATTATTTTCGTTAGAGTAATTAATTACCGAATTTATTCTGTCTAAATAACGTTGTTTTAACTTTTGATAGTTTTCCGGGTTAAACTCAAGATATTTAGCATTTACCCTGTTTTGCAAAAAAATCACTTTTGGCAAGACAGATTGCGGTATAAAAGATAACAGACCTTGTTTATCTAAAAATGCCAGTTGTTCGCTTAACTCCTTGGGGCTTGTTTTTATTCGATAGGCCAGTTCTTTTTCATTTATATAAACATAATTCTCAAACAAGCCACCATAGCTTCTTAACAATGTTTTAATTAAAGGTTCATATTTCTGAAATTTAATTTGAAAATTATAAAGTAATTCTTTATCGGCAAGAAGTAGAACTTTTGATGCTTCAAAACCAACATCAAAATATGATAGATAATTTTCTTTCTCTAGAAATTTTATGCTGTTATATACCAAAACCGGAAGCAAATTATATGAACTGCAAATTTTATCAATATCAAATTCTACACTCAATCCCTGACCTGACTCAATTGCTACCTGAAAATAATTACAAATTGCTTGATAAGTATTTTTAATATAATCAAGTTCAGGAAAAGCAAATTTAAAATTATCAAGTAATCTTTGTTGATCTGCTTTGGTATAAAAAATTGTTGAATAAGCTGTTTTTCCATTTCTGCCTGCCCTACCCGCTTCTTGAAAATAAGCTTCCAAACTTTCAGGCAAATCTAAATGCACAACGAATCGAACATCCGGTTTATCAATACCCATTCCAAACGCATTTGTAGCGCAAATTACCTGCGTTTTATTTTGTAACCATTGAGTTTGACTATTTTCTCTGTCCTCAAATTTTAAACCCGCATGATAAGGCAATGCAGAAATCTTTTTTGAGCGCAATATCATGGCCAACTCTTCTGTTTTCTTTCGGTTTCGCATATACACAATGCCAGAACCGCCAATATTTAAAATAAGCTTAATTAATCTGGTAATTTTATCTTCCTCCTGCTGAACAACGTAACGCAAATTTCTTCTTGAAAACGATTGTCTTAAAACATGTTGTTTTTTGAATTTAAGCTGTACCTGAATATCGTCGGCCACAAATTTTGTTGCACTAGCGGTTAAAGCTATAACAGGGACATCGGAAAACAAAGTCCTTATCTCGACAACTTTTAAATAACTCGGTCTAAAATCATACCCCCATTGCGAAATACAATGTGCTTCATCTACCGCTATTAGAGTAATTGGTAAATACGCTAATTTATTTCGAAACTCTTCATTTTGCATGCGTTCAGGCGACACATACAAAAATTGTACATGCCCCAAAGCTGCGTTGTTAAGCGCTACATCAATTTCTTTAAAATTCATAGATGCACTAATAGCCACAGCAGAAATTCCTTTTTTTCTTAAATTTTGAACCTGATCGTTCATTAAAGAAATTAAGGGTGATATTACCAAAGTTGTACCTCCAAATATTAAACCCGGAATTTGAAAACAAATAGATTTTCCACCACCTGTTGGCATTAAAGCCAATGTGTCTTGTTTTAATAGTACCGAAAGAATAATATCCTCCTGCAAAGGTCTGAAACTATCGTAACCCCAATACTTTTTTAAAACCTGTTGAATATCTTGTTTTATATTTGTGTTCAATATTTTACTAATTTACATTTTTTTGATTTTAATAAAACCTTAAAGTGATTCTTAATTATCTAAACCAACTTTTGTTTCTAATTAAAAGATTATTGGTTTGCTATTTCATTTATTTTATTTGCAGATTGCTATTTTACCTCGGTAATGCTAGTTTATTTCCATCGGTTACACTCACATATTTTATTCAAGATGCTTTTTACGGTTTAAGATTTGATACATTCAGCATTTTTGTCGGAAATTCATTATTTATTTTTTTATCTATCATACCAAGTAATTACTTTAATGCAAAAGCATACCAAAATTTATTACGTTGGGTATTTATTACTAGTAATTCTATTTTTGTTTTAGCTAACTGCATAGACATTGGTTATTTCAGATTTATAAAAAAACGTTCGAGCGCCGATTTATTTGAACAAATTGGAGGCCAAACAGATATAAGCAGACTACTGCCACAATATCTTAAAGATTTTTGGTGGGTTTTAATGTTATATTTCTTAATCATGTTTGCCTTATATAAATTATACAAACGCCAAAAACCAATTGAAATAAAAAAATATGTTTTTACAAGTTTAAAAGAATACGCCCTTATATTACTAATATTCTTACTTTTCAGCGGCTGTGTGGTATTGGGAATTAGAGGTGGTTTTCAGAGAATACCTATAGATATAGTTAATGCAGGTTCTGTAACTTCTCCTGAAGAGGTGCCAATTGTGTTAAACACACCGTTTACGCTAATTAAATCTGTAAGCCAAAAAGCAGTTGTAAATTATAAATTTTATGGTAATTCCATCGTAGACGCAAACATTAAAACAATCCATCATTACAAAGACTCGAGTTTTAAAAAAATGAATGTGGTGGTGTTAATTTTAGAAAGTTTTGCAAAAGAATACACCAAGCTTGGAAAGGTAAAAAGCATAACACCTTTTTTAGATAGTTTAATGAATAACTCGTTGGTATTTACCAATGCGTATTCAAATGGTTCTAAATCAATAGAAGGCATACCTGCTATCCTATCTGGATTACCCTCATTAATGGAAAACCCTTTTATTAATTCAATTTATGCCAACAACCAACAAACCTCACTTGCAAACTTATTAAGTACAGAAGGATACAAAACAGCTTTTTTTCATGGCGGAATAAACGGGACCATGAATTTTGATGACTGGGCGCCGTCTGCAGGTTACAATAATTATTTTGGAAAAAACGAATACAATAACAACGTAGATTTTGATGGTTTTTGGGGAATTTGGGACGAACCTTTTTTACAATATTCTATCAAAAAAATAAATGAATTTAATACACCATTTCATGCTGCCATATTTACCTTAAGCTCACATCACCCTTATTTTGTGCCAGACAAATACAAAAATAAATTCCAAAAAGGCCCGCTTGAAAACTCAGAATCTATTCGTTATGCCGATTATGCTTTGATGAAATTTTTTGAAACTGCAAAAAAACAAAACTGGTATAACAACACTTTGTTTGTCATAAGTGCCGACCACGCAAGTATTTCAGAACATCCTTTTTTTAGCAATTTTGCAGGAAATTTAAGTATCCCAATTCTATTTTTTAAAAGCGATAATTCTCTAAAAGCTGAAAACAACCGTATTTTTTCGCAGATAGATATTTTACCTAGCGCCCTCAATTTATTGGGTTACAATAAACCCTTTTTTGCTTTTGGAAAATCGTTTTTAGATAGTACAAACCGCAAAAGTTATTATTATGCCAACAGTACGTATTATGTTTATAACGATTCTATGGTGTTTACCTACTCCATTCCTGATTTAAAAACAGTATTTAACTATAAGCGAGATAGTGTTTGCTGTAATTCGCTATTAAATAAATATCCAGAAATTGAGCAAACTGCTAATAAAGATTTTAAGATGTTCATACAATATTATAACCAATGCCTGATTAACAATTCGGCATATAATAAATAAACTATTCATCAAATAATATTATCTCAGTATATTCGTTATTTAATTTAAATTCTGAAAACTCTAAAATACCATACCGCTTTATTATTGGTAATGTTTGGCTTTGTAATTAAATCGCAAACAGCTACCTTAAAAGGTATTATTAAAAGCGCTGATGGAGAACCACTTGAAGGCGTTACCGTGGGAGTTAAAGAAAATCCCAATCAGGCAACGTTTACTGATGAAAAAGGGTTTTATTTGCTTACAATAGATGCCGAAAATCCAATTTCAGTCGTGTTTTTTGATATTAATTTTTCTGCATTAACCTACACGCTTAAAGCAAAAACTAACGACTTAATTACGTATTCGCCAACCTTAAAATTCAAAAATAATCTAGTTGAAGTTGAAGTCATCGATAATAAAACAAGAAGAGAGGAAGTTGTAAGACTAGACCCCTTAATTTATAATAAACTTCCTACACCAACCGGAAATATTGAAGATATCATAAAAACGCAAATGGGCGTTAGCAGTAATAACGAGCTTAGCAGCGGCTATAATGTTAGAGGGGGTAATTTTGATGAAAACCTTGTTTATGTAAACGATATAGAAGTATACAGACCATTTCTTGTAAGAAGCGGACAACAAGAAGGCTTAAGTTTTGCCAATCCAAACATGGTTCAAAGCATTAGTTTTTCTGCCGGTGGATTTGAAGCAAGATATGGCGATAAATTAAGCAGCGTTTTAGACATTACTTACCGCAAACCCTTAAAATTTGGTGGAAATGCCTCAGGTAGTTTTTTGGGCGGAAATATACAAGCTGAAGGTATTAGCAATAATCGTCTGTTAGCTTGGAGTATTGGCGCTAGATACCGCACTAATTCATACTTATTAAAAGCACTAGATACAAAAGGAGAATATAGACCAAGTGCATTAGACGTGCAAACTTTTTTAACCTTTGATGTAAATCCAAAATTAAAACTCGAATATTTAGGTAACATTTCCAATAATAAATATCTGGTAGTTCCAACCAACAGACAAACTAATTTTGGAACAGTTAATAACGCTTTACGATTTACCGTTTATTTTGACGGACAGGAGTTAATGCAATACACCACATTTATGAGCGGCTTATCGGCCACCTACCGCCCAAACACTAAAACAAAATTAAAATTCATTTCATCGGCCTATCACGCAAACGAAGAAGAGATATACACCGTGCAAGGCCAATATTATATTGATCAGCTTGAAGCCGATCTTGGAAAACCAAATTTTGGTCAGGTTGCTTTTAATAGAGGCATTGGCACATTTTTAAATAACGGCAGAAATTATTTAACAGCAACCGTCGTAAATTTTGAACATAAAGGAACCTATTACATTAATAACAACAATGAGTTTTTATGGGGTGCCCGTCAACAATTTGAAAAAATAAACGATAAGTTAAGCGAATGGCGAACTGTTGACTCAGCGGGATTTTTGGTACCATACAGTCCAACAGAAATAAATTTAATGGATGTGTACAAAACAAAAATCTCCTTGCCTAGTTATCGCTCACAGGCATACATGCAATATAATTTTTCAAAAACGTTAAAAGACACGTCTGAATTCAGTCTTACTGCAGGTATAAGAGGAAATTACTGGACAGTTAACCAACAATTTTTATTCTCGCCTCGTTTTACAATGTCGTATAAGCCAAATTGGAAGCGCGACTGGCTATTTAAATTCAGCACAGGCATTTATTACCAGCCACCTTTTTACCGTGAGTTAAGAGGCATTGACGGGCAAATAAATAAAGATGTAAAAGCGCAACAATCAATTCATGTTGTTTTATCCGGAGATTATATTTTTAAAATGTGGCAACGGCCATTTAAGCTAATAGTCTCCAGTTATTTCAAACAAATAAATAATCTAATTCCTTATGAAATTGACAACGTGCGCATTCGCTATTTTGCAAACAATAACGCAAAAGGTTATGCCACAGGAACCGATGTAAGAATAAACGGCGAGTTTGTGAAAGGTGTTGAAAGCTGGGCAACAGTTGGTTTGCTAAGAACTTATGAATATTCAAAAGACAATATCCATTATATTTATTACAATAAAAGCGGGGAAGAAATAATTAAAGGCTACACATTTGATCAGATTAAAACAGATAGTCAACGAGTTGACCCAGGCTATATTCCCCGACCAACCGATCAGCTAGTTACATTCGGACTGTTTTTTCAGGATTATTTGCCAAAGTATCCGGCTTTTAAATTTAATTTGAATTTACAATTTGGAAGCGGCTTACCATTTGGTCCTCCAACGCATTTAAGATACCAACAGTTATTAAGAATGCCTGCTTATAGACGAGTTGACGCCGGTTTTGCCTATAATATTTTAAAAGCTAAAAGAGAATTTAAAAGCAAAAATGTATTTAATCATTTAGAAGACATGTGGATTTATTTAGAAATTTTTAATTTACTGCAAGTTCAAAATACGGTTTCGTATACCTGGATACAAGATGTAACGGGCATACGATACGCCATACCCAATTACCTTACCAACCGCCAGGTAAATGTTAGATTGCAAATAAAATTTTAAGCCAATACATTTAGGCAAATTCCATTAATAAGTCGTTTAGATTTACAACTTCTTAAAGGTTAACATTAAAACTATAGTTTTAGATTATCACAAAAATAAAAATCAGTATTTTTATAAATAATAATTTAAATAAATGAAATAAAAAGCGCCTTTAGGGCTGACATAATATAATTAGCGTTTAGCTTTTCTTGTAGTCAAAAACTGAGAATCTTTAACTATACAAGTGATAAGCATAAATGCTCACGCAAAGCGTGGGCTTTATCTTGTTTGTATAGTGGGTATCTCAGTACCTTGACTGCAGCGAGTTAACTGTCCCACGCTGATTTTTTTATATAAACTCTATTAAGGGACAGAGTAGACTAAAAAAATAAAAACAAATGAAAAAAGAAAATTTAGTTTCAGATGTATTTAAAAACATACATCAAAGTTTCGAGAGAAAAATCAACAGTTTTGATTGTATTGGCTCGATTAAAAAGCGAACCTCTATTAGAAATTTTAATATACTGTTGAGTACTATTATTCTATTAAGTTTGACTATTTCAAATAAAATTTTTAGTCAACCAACTTATAATAGTCACAAAACTTTTGGAGGTACAGGAAATGATTATGCTATGAAAATTATTTTCGATTCCAACGGAAACCAAATTATTGTTGGTAATTTTAGTGGTACAGTCGATTTTGATCCAAACCAAGGGGTGAATAACTTAACTTCTGCTGGAAGCGATGATATGTATATTTTAAAGCTTGATAATTTGGGTAATTTTTTATGGGC
>JBIJCO010000006.1:0-115186 GCA_044344665.1 Bacteroidia bacterium
AATTTTTGGCATAACCATTGGCTCTCTTGCTACCACCCATATCCGGCGCGGCAATTGTTAAATTTTCAAGATTTAATGACTTAATGTATGGTAAAAAAATTGTTGAAGCGTACAAATGATCAACCGGAACATTAAAAAACCCTTGAATTTGATCAGCGTGCAAATCCATTGTCATAACGCGAGTTGCTCCCGCTACTGCAAGCATATCTGCAACTAATTTTGCACCTATAGCCACACGAGGTTTATCTTTCCTATCCTGCCTAGCATAACCAAAATATGGAATTACTGCAACAATGTTTCTGGCGCTAGCGCGTTTAGCAGCATCTATGAGTAAAAGCATTTCCATTAAATTATCGGCAGGTGGCATGGTGCTTTGAATAATAAACACGCTTTGACCACGAATACTTTCTTCGTAGGAAGCTTGTAATTCACCATCACTAAAGCGATAATGCTCAACTTTACCTATTGCCTGACCGTATGAATCGGCTATTTTTTGAGCCAATACTTCGGTTGCAATACCTGAAAATAATTTAACTTTTGATTCCATTTTTAAGGAGGGCAAATATAGCTATTTTTATTATTTTATAATTATTTTAAGGGATTTTAGTTGGTTTATTTTGTGATATTAAAAACAAAACTTAGTTTTGCGCACCAATTTAAAAAGCCCCGATGGCGGAATTGGTAGACGCGCTGGTCTCAAACACCAGTAACTTCACTGTTGTGCCGGTTCGACCCCGGCTCGGGGTACAAAAGGGAAAACCTGAGAAATTCTCAGGTTTTTTTGTTTGCTCCACTCTGATTAAATGACTGATTTTCATGTAATTAACATCAAACATTGGGTTCAACATTCCGGTTCGACCGCCCACTTTTTCCTTAGTAAAACCACCCCAGAAAATCCCACTTAGGAACATTTGTTTATCAGTTACATCGCCTACTTCATAGATTGCGGATAGGTCTGTTAATGCTGGTAGAACTTCTAAATATTTATTAAAATCATTCTTATTTAAATCCTCTAACTCTGAAATTTCCGAATTTTTTTCACTTAGTTCTTTTGAAAATTGAGGGAACCATTTCTCATAGGTTTCTTTTGCAATAGAATTGCTTATGTATTTTTCCTCAAGTGATTCTAATTTTGATTTGATGATTTTCAACTCTTTTTTGATTTGATTTATTTTTCTGTTTTTATTTTCTATTTCTGTGTTTAGTTTATTTTCAATTTCTATAGCTAATGCTTTAACATATTTGTCAGATAATGATAGATTTCGAAGTATTTCAGTAATCTCTTTATGTACTTTTACTGTACTGTAATTTTCGTTAATACATTTTTTACATCGATAATAATAGTAATATGCTGATCTACCTTTTGATTTTCCTCCCGTGTGTAAATTACCGCAATTCTGACAAATTATCCAGCCTCTGAGGGGAACTTCATTGTCAATTATTTTTGGCCCCTGCGGTTTGATATCATTTTTTAATTTATAATAGGCTTCCCAGAATACTTTTTCGGATATTATTGCCTCATGTATTCCTTTTTTCATATAGGCCTTTTTACCATGATAAGCAGGAACATCAATAAAGCCTGCATAAACTTTATTAAGAATTATTCTTTGTATAGCATCATGTCCTTTGATTTTAATGCCCCATTTTTGGCAAAGTCTCTGCTTAATGTTTACATATGGTATTCCGTTCAATACATCCTCAAATACTGCTTCAACTATTGGTTTTTTGTCTGGGTCTATTATCAAAATTGGTCTATCATCTGCATCTCTTGCATTTAGGTATCCAATTGGCGCTCTTCCAATAAACCTACCTGAGTCTTTAGCAGACCAATTACCCATTTTAGTCCTGTCAGAAATAAGACGGCGTTCGAATTCTGCTGATACTAATAGGTCTGCTCGGTGTTTAAAAAAATAGGGTGATGATGGGTCTATTCCAAAATTCTCCATCACTGATAATAGAACAACATTCCATTTCTTTTCCATGCGTTCAAGAAAGCTTAAACCTTCTGCTGCATTCCTAATTAATCGATCATATTTCCAAACTATCAAATAGTCTATTGAGTGTTTATTTTTTGCAATCTCTTTTTCAAGATCCTTCCATGATGGCCTGTTAAAATCTTTTGCTGAATAACCTTCATCTACAAATGTTCTAACAATTTCTATATTGTTACGGAATGCAAAATCTAGATTCATTTTCTTTTGCCCATCAATGCTAAAGTGACTTTGGTCATCATCAGATATCCTAATGTAATCGTAAGCTTTTTTCATATTATGTTGTGCGGATTACGTTTTTAACAATCATGTTTGCCATTAATTTAATCATAACTATTTCATCTTGTTTTAAGCCATCAAAATGCTTCTCTGATTGACTTGGAATTTTCATTGAAATAGTGTAAATCTCGCCTACTTTAGCGAAAGGTGTTCGGAGAATTTTTTCTTTTAATAAGTCAGAACATAATAGAAGGATTAATAAACTAAATAATCCTCTAAAAGTTACTGAACTAATAATTGAGGTGTTAGAGCCACTTTTGGAATTTAATTCTGAGTTCATATTGGAAAATAAAATTAAGGATAATCTTAACAAAAGACAACTTTTATGTTGTCTTTTGTTCTTTGTTAGAAATTTTTTCTGATACTATTTGAATTTCACTATCGTCAAACTCATAATAAAGAATGATTGCAGCACCAATTAAAATAATTACAAGTAAAATCCATATCCAGTTACGTTCAAACCATGTGGTTGTTTTTACCGGTAAAAAATTTGCTGTTTGCTGTATTTTTTCAATTGCAGCTATAGAAACTTTTGGACTTGAAATATTTGCCTGTGTTGGAAAATAATCAAGCAAAGGTCGTGCAGTGTAATTGTTTGGTAACTGACTATAAGGAACACCTAGTATTTCAAAGCAGTTTGGTAGTTTAACTAATTTTTCCATTTACTATTTTTTTGAATTTTAATATAATCTCCTTCTTTTTCAAGTGTATAATCATTATAAATTAAAACGTTTTTTCCGTTTATGACTCCTTGAATGGGACTAACTTTACTATTATACCCCCTTATTGTCAATAAATCAGATGAAACAATCCTTGCACCTTCCTGATATAATAAATCTATTACTTTAAAATTTTCATAGTTTACTTTATCAAGTAATAGTTGACTTTGCATTCTATTGAGTTTATTCACATAATGGAAATGATTTTTGTGATAATTGTTTTTAAATTTTCTTTTACAATTAAAACTATAAAACATCTCCGAACAACCACAAATGCAAATTGTTTTTAAACCATCTTCTGGTATTCTCTTTATTATATTCATGTCAAAAAATTTTTACAAATTTTTTAAAATAAAAAAGACATTAGCAAAAAAAAATACAGAACGATTGCCGTTCTCTGGCTGTTTTCAACGCACAAAATATTAACAAAACTTAAAAAACAATGTTGATAAAGAATTAACCCCCCTTTAATATAAAATGCTTGGCGAAACTTGTCGATAATTTTTATTTAACCTTTATAGGTAAGTTAAACAAAGAACAAAAATAAAGTCCTTTAATAAATCTACACTTCTGTGGATCTATTCTTGAATATCACAAAATAGAAGTTTTGTCTGGCAATAAATAAGGTAACAGATTTTAGCATTAAAAAAATGCCCCGCAGAGAGGCGAGGCGCTCGATGTTTTCACAACGGACTAAAGTCCTTATTGTAAATCGCTTTCAGAATGTTTTGCAATTTTACTAAATATTTTTAATATTGATATATAATTTCTTTTTGTATGAAAAAAATTCTTGGATTAGACCTAGGTGTAGCATCTATTGGTTGGGCTTTTATTAATGAAGCAGAAAATGAAAATGAAAAGTCAGAGATTGTTGATTTAGGTGTAAGAATTATTCCAATTGATATTGATAGTAAATCAAAATTTGAAAAAGGACAAGCCATTACTATTAATCAAGATCGGACGTTAAAACGTGGAGCAAGGCGAAATTTAGATAGATACCAATTGAGAAGAAAATCTCTGTCAGCGGTGTTGAAAGCTCTCAACATGTTGCCAGATGAAAACCTTATAAAATTAAAAACTATTGACCTTTATTCTCTAAGAGATAAAGCGTTAAGTCAAAAAATAGAATTAAAAGAAATAGGTCGAGTTTTATTGCATTTAAACCAAAAACGTGGTTATAAAAGTTCAAGGAAAGAAGATGCCAAAAATGAAACAGAAAATAAAGGTAAAGAAAGCGCATATTTAGGCGGAATTAGCACGAGAAGCACTTTTTTAAAGGAAAATAATTTAACGATCGGTCAAAAGATATATATAGATTTTTTAGATAACTATAAGCAAAATGACAACAAAATTGTTTCGTTAAGTATTAAAAACGAAGTTTATCCACGTGAGGATTATATTAACGAGTTTAATTTAATTTGGGCTAAACAAATGCAATTTTATCCTGAAATTTTGACAGAAAGTAATAGGCAAAAAATAAGAGATGAAATTATTTATCATCAAAGACCATTAAAATCTCAAAAGGGATTGGTTAGTATTTGCGAATTTGAAGGCAAAAAAGTAATTGTAATTAAGGATAATAAACAAGTTGAAAAATTCATTGGTCCAAAGGTTGCAGCAAGAAGTAATCCGATTTCTCAGATGTGTAAAATTTGGGAAAGTGTAAATACAATTCAATTAGAAAGCAAAAATGGATTCAAAAAAGTAATACCGAATATTGAACAAAAAAATATTCTGTTTGAATATTTAAATAATAACGAGAAACTAGGAATTAATGAATTAAGAAGTCTTTTAAAACTCGATAAAACATATAGAACTAATCAGCAGGTAGAAAAAGCAGGATTAAAGGGAAATGATACCAGAATCAGAATTATAAATGCTTTAATTCAAGCTAACCTTGAGGAAAAAATAATTAATAGCTTAACAAAGTTTGACCCAAAATTTGAAGCAGTTGATTTTAATGAAATATTAAAAAAATCTATTAATGCCTACCAACCAAAATTAAAATCTAAAAAATTTAGCGCAGATAAAGTGGTGGTTGATATGCACACCGGTGAGGAAATTGAATTATTGCAAATATCCGCTGAAATAGAAAAAGAACCACTTTATATAATTTGGCATTTACTTCATAGCATTGATGATAAGAAAGAACTATTAAATGCTTTATTAAATAACAATACACTTAAAAAACTGGGATTAACTGAAATAGCAGCATATGAACTAACTAAAGTTGTATTTAAAAGTGATGATTATGGAAATAAAAGCTGCAAAGCGATACGAAAAATTATACCTTATTTAATGAATGGGTATGTTTATAGCGATGCTTGTGCTTTAGCAGGTCATAATCATAGTGACACCTTAACTAAGGAAGATAATTTAAAACGTGATTTACTTAATCAATTACCATTATTAAAAAAGGGTGAATTACGTCAACCAGTTGTAGAAAAAATATTAAACCAATTAATAAATTTAGTAAACGCAATCTTGAAGGATCCTACAATGGGTAAGCCTGATGAAATCCGAATAGAATTAGCAAGAGAATTGCAACAAAGTGCAGATGAAAGAAATGATGCATATAGCTATAACAACAAACGTAGTGCGGAAAACGATGAAATTGCATCCGAAATTGAAAAATATGGCTTAAAGCCAACCGCTCACCGCATTAAAAAATGGAGAGTGTGGCACGAAACCAAAGGATACTCGCTATATACCGGAAAAACTATTGGACTGTCTGAGTTTTTAAACGCACAAGCAGTAGATATAGAGCATATTATACCTCAATCTCAATTGTTTGATAATAGTTTAAGTAACTGGACAATTTGTGAACGGGAAGAAAACATCAAAAAGGGTGCTCAAACTGCTTATGACTGGATGAAAAATAAAGGAGAGGCTGCTTTAGAGGAATATGTAAAACAGGTCAATTATTTTTATCAGCAGTTTATAGAAAAGAACCCTAAAGAAAAAGGCATTTATCGTGTTGGTTTTAGCAAAAGAAAGCGTGATTATCTGTTAATGCCTTTTGAAAAAATACCGGCAGATTTTATCAGTCGTCAACTTAATGAAACCCGATATATAACACGTAAATCTTCAGAAATTCTTAAGCAAGTTTGTCATAATGTAAAAATAACAAGTGGCAGTGTAACTGATTATTTACGTCACCATTGGGGTTATGATAATATTCTTCACGATTTAAATTTTGAACGTTATAAAAATGCCGGACTTACCTATATCAACGAGGATAAAAAAGAAAGAATAAAGGATTGGAGTAAGCGAATGGATCACCGTCACCATGCCATTGACGCTTTAGTAGTTGCTTGTACTAAGCAAAGTATTATACAACGATTAAATAATTTAAACCAGAAAAAAGAAAAGTTTCAGAATTTAAAAGAGGTTGATAATAAAGGACTAAAAAAACTCGTTGAAGATTTTAAATTATTTGATACTAAAACTTTAAGTAATAAAATAGAAAACACGCTTGTTTCATTTAAAGCCGGAAAACGTGTGGTTAGCCGTAGAAAAAACAAGGTAGGTAATCAATTGCGTCTTGAGCCAAGAGGGCCTCTTCATGAGGAAAGTGTATATGGATTGATTAAACGTGTTGTTGATAAACCGGTAAAATTAAATGCCAAATTTAAAATTGAGGATGTTGAGAATATTGTTAGCGGCAAGCATAAAAAATTAGTTAAAGAGCGGCTTGCTGCTTTTGATAACAATCCTGCTATTGCCTTTAATAAACTTAACAAAAACCCAATTTGGATTAGTGAGGAACATAAAAACGCACTTACTGAAGTTAAAGTTTATGAATATACTTCTGCAATTAAATATAAATTAAACGAATCATTTAAAGAAAAGGATGCTGAATACATTATTGATAAAGCCATTAAAAATTTGGTAAAGGAAAGGTTTAAAGAAAAAGGGGCGAATGCCTTAAAGGACCTTGAAAACAATCCAATATTATTTAACGGAAAACCGGTAAAAAGTGTTAGATGTTATGCAGAAGTTACAGCCTATGAAGTTTTAAAATTTGATAAAGAAAAAAACAAACCAAAATCTGTAGTTAAACCCGGCAATAACCACCATGTTACTATTTGTGCCGACGAAAATGGAAAACAATATGAATTTAAAGTTGTGACTTTCTGGGAGGCAGTAGCTAATTCTAAACTTGGTTTACCTGTTTTTAGTAAGCCAAATGGGCCTAATCATAAAATGATATGTACTTTGCAAGAAAATGAAATTGTGAAGGTACCTGATAAAGCCCTTATCAATTCTTATTACAGAGTACAAAAAATCACATCGGGTAATTATTGGTTTATGAATATATTTAATACTGTAAGAGATGAGTCTTTAACTGGTAAAAAAGTTGGTACCGCAATTCAATTCAGCGCAGGAAGTTTTAATGCAAAAAAAATAAAGGTTAATATATTAGGTAAAATTGTTTGATGATTAAACGAACTTTATATTTCGGTAATCCGTCGTATTTAAGTTTATCTAACCAACAGTTATTGGTTAAACAACCTGTATCCAAAATTGAAGATGCTGAAACAAAACCTGAAATTAAAGCTTCTATTCCAATTGAGGATGTTGGAATTGTTATCCTAGATCATCAGCAAATAACCATTTCACAAGGAGCCATTGATTTTTTGTTACAAAATAATGTAGCCTTAATAACCTGCAATCAAAGTCATCACCCAACCGGATTAATGCTAAATCTTGACGGTCATGTTTTACAAAACATGCGTTTCAGGGAGCAATTGGAGGCAAGTGAACCATTAAAAAAACAATTATGGGCGCAAACCATCGTCCAAAAAATAAAAAATCAAAAATCGATTTTGGATTATGCCGAAAAAAGTAGTGGATATTTAGAACCTCTAATTAAAAGCGTAAAAAGCGGAGATAGTGAAAATTGTGAAGCCACTGCAGCAGCTTATTACTGGCAAACATTATTTAATCACATTCCTGGGTTCAGGCGAGATAGAGCCGGAATTGTTCCAAACAATTACCTTAATTATGGTTATGCAGTATTAAGAGCTATTATGGCTCGAAGTATTGTTGGTGCAGGCTTATTACCTACACTAGGCATTTTTCATGCGAATAAATATAATGCTTATTGTTTAGCTGATGATTTAATGGAGCCTTATCGCCCATACGTTGACAAAATGGTTTATGATAAAATGTTGAATGAGGAAGGTAATGAAGATTTAACTAGAGAAGATAAGGCCTATTTATTAAAAATACCGGTAATTGACGTTTCAATAAACGGTGAAACCAGTCCTTTAATGATTGCTACACAGCGAACAGCACAAAGTTTAATGAAATGTTTTTGTGGTGAAAATCGAAAATTGCTATATCCTGAATTAAAAATATGAGTACTCAAACAAACCGGCTAAACGCTTATAGGGTTATGTGGACAATTGTTATGTACGATTTACCAACAGAAACGACTAAGGAAAGGAAAGTTGCACAGCTTTTCAGAAAGGCGTTAATGCGTGATGGTTTTACAATGTTTCAGTTCAGTATGTATTTGCGCCATAGTCCAAGTGCCGAAAATGCAGAAGTTCATAAAAAAAGGGTTATAAAAAACCTTCCAGAACTTGGTAAGGTAGGCATATTGCAGGTCACCGATAAACAATTTGAACGTATGGAAATATTTTATGGTCAAAAAAAGACTGAAACACCTGACGTTCCTCAACAATTGGAACTGTTTTAGGAATAAAAAAAAGCCCGTTATTGAACGGACTTTTTAAATTTGATAACATTTTTTGATTGTAAAAATGGGCTACATCCCTTTATAAAATTGGCTTTTTGCCGGGTATGTTGTTATCAATAAATCAAAGATACATTCTGAAAGCCATTTACAACTTACGATTTTGTTTTGGGTTGAAAAAAGTGTTGTTATCAATAAATCAAAGATACATTCTGAAAGCCATTTACAACTTAAGAAACATTATGCAAAACAATTAGGAAGTTGTTATCAATAAATCAAAGATACATTCTGAAAGCCATTTACAACTGTAATATTGTAAACGTGAATATAAACACGGTTGTTATCAATAAATCAAAGATACATTCTGAAAGCCATTTACAACAACCATGCAGTAACTACTCTACTATTTTGGTTGTTATCAATAAATCAAAGATACATTCTGAAAGCCATTTACAACTGAAGTTTGTTTATTATATCGGAGTTTGTCGTTGTTATCAATAAATCAAAGATACATTCTGAAAGCCATTTACAACTTCATTAGAATAAAGGTTTAAAAGTTACTTGTTGTTATCAATAAATCAAAGATACATTCTGAAAGCCATTTACAACCCATTGATTAAAATACAATTAGCTTTCTTAGTTGTTATCAATAAATCAAAGATACATTCTGAAAGCCATTTACAACAACTTGAACCAATTTAAACCACGATAAAAAGTTGTTATCAATAAATCAAAGATACATTCTGAAAGCCATTTACAACAAGCAGCAATAACTACTTTGTAAACTTCAGGTTGTTATCAATAAATCAAAGATACATTCTGAAAGCCATTTACAACTGTAGAGCCTTGAGTAGCACTATTAGGAGTGTTGTTATCAATAAATCAAAGATACATTCTGAAAGCCATTTACAACTGCTAGATTACAAAAAAATAATTGAAGATAGTTGTTATCAATAAATCAAAGATACATTCTGAAAGCCATTTACAACATAAATGAATACCGCAAACGTAACAACCGGTTGTTATCAATAAATCAAAGATACATTCTGAAAGCCATTTACAACTGCTTGTTAATTGGCATGTATAACGGATTAGTTGTTATCAATAAATCAAAGATACATTCTGAAAGCCATTTACAACATAGCTGATAAATTTACCTATGCAGTATTGTTGTTATCAATAAATCAAAGATACATTCTGAAAGCCATTTACAACTCTGCATTATGTTTAGCGAATGCACTCTCAGTTGTTATCAATAAATCAAAGATACATTCTGAAAGCCATTTACAACACATCTATGCTTACAGTACCTGTTGATATTGTTGTTATCAATAAATCAAAGATACATTCTGAAAGCCATTTACAACTGTGATTCATTAAATATTGCCCATTTTAAAGTTGTTATCAATAAATCAAAGATACATTCTGAAAGCCATTTACAACCGCAGGCGAATTTCAATGCGTTAAACTTCGTTGTTATCAATAAATCAAAGATACATTCTGAAAGCCATTTACAACTTTGCCCTGATTCATATCATAGGATTTACAGTTGTTATCAATAAATCAAAGATACATTCTGAAAGCCATTTACAACTTGTAATTAAAGATATTAACGATGAAATATGTTGTTATCAATAAATCAAAGATACATTCTGAAAGCCATTTACAACTGGAGATTTACGCTTAAAGGCTTTACCAACGTTGTTATCAATAAATCAAAGATACATTCTGAAAGCCATTTACAACTACGATGAATCAGGTAAGGAAGTAGCATCGGTTGTTATCAATAAATCAAAGATACATTCTGAAAGCCATTTACAACTAAGTTAGTTTTGTTAATTCAGTTTAAAAAGTTGTTATCAATAAATCAAAGATACATTCTGAAAGCCATTTACAACCAAGCATTTTTTAACCTTTTATCATTTATTTTTACAACTATTTGTTTTTTACAAGAATAACGAGCCCCATATCTCCATATATACCACAAACCACATCGTTAATTTCCCGAATTTCTCCTTCCACTATGTTTAGAACAGTAACAGTATATCTTATTTTTTCTATCGTTGTTTCATATGAATTGCCACTTTTACTATATTCTTCAACTCTTTGCCTGTCCTTAAACTTAGTATAGTCCGCCGACCATACTATTGACTTTTCACCTGGGTGTGCATCTACTTTGATAATGTTATTAATTTCATCATAGCTCATACCCGGCTGGGTGTTAAGACCTAATTTTTCTCTATGTTTATAGATATACTCTAATTCATCCTTATTCGGAAGTCTCCATTGATCATTACCTACGTTTGTGTATAGATCCAAAGCCTGACAATACTTCATAAGCATTTGAGGCTTCTGAATTAATAAAGTTTTGCCATTTAAATCAATATGAACAATACCATCTTCAACACTAACATCATCCATTGATCAATCGGCCTGAGTGTCTGCTGATTGATTTGAATTATCGTATTTTTTAAAATGCTGGCTAAGCTTATCAGTAGATTTATCTTGATTAAAATTATATATGTCATTTATAGATTTCCCGTCATTGGCATTATATTTATCTACCATAAGCTGTGCACCCTTAACAATAAAAGCCTTACAACCATTCTCCCAATCAAAAGGTGTCACAAAACAAATGTTACCATTGACGTCTATATTTCCTCTAATAGGAAGATCTTCAGGATTATTTCCGCGCTGCTCAAATATAAAAACACTATCAGCCTCAATAAGCAACCTATATGAATCTCCAGTCTCATTTTGAAAAACCAATCCTTCTTTTTTTATGTTTGTTGAACAAGAAAAAAACAATAATGCAAATACAAGCAAGCAAACAAGTGTGTTTTTCATATTAATATATTTGTTGTTATGTTCAATAATATTATTCAAATTTAATTAAAACCTTTATAAAACCCAACAATTCTGTTAAAATTTGTGAAAAAACTATTTTAATTTTTAAAAAAACATGAATGTCCCCTTGGACAAATTTTATTTATTGCATAACTTAATAGTGCAAATTATGTAATTATATTCGATATATTTCTTTCAGATTTTGGAGAAAGTAAAAGAATATTACCGGCTTGTTTTTTTTCTTTGATAAAAAATGAACTACCCCTCTTTGCTTTTTGGTTTGCGACCTTTGTAAACGCCTCTGGCCAATTAGCTCCTTCGCCCTTATCAAGGTAATTTGAAAGGTACAGAAAATATAAAATAACATTTTACAGGACGTCCACTCATCTTTGCTGGTTGCCATAGAGGCATTGATTCTATTACCCGAATGGCTTCTTTATCGCAATCTTGACGTATACCCTTCAGTACTTCCACATTACTAATTTTTCCTGTTTCATTCACTATGAACTTTAAAAAACACTTTCCTTTTATTCCAGCATCAATAGCCGCTTGTGGATATTTTAGATTTTTTTGAATGAATTTATTTAACTCGGAAACGCCACCAGGAAACGCAGGCTGCTCTTCAACAATGGTGAAAACTTCAGTTGACTTAGCAGCACCTCCTTCAGACTGTGCTTCAGCAGTTGACACAGCAAAATCTCTTTTGGTTTTTGCATCATCCTGATAATTTTGATCGCTGACACAACGAACAGACATCCCTCCTCCCAAATTGTCGTTGCGCCTGTTCACACTGCCATTGAAGTAACTCAGGTAGCGGTCCCAGGCATCCCTTGTATTAAGCTCAGTCGAACTCCACCAGCGACCGTACTTGCCAATGTGGTAGAATGTCCCATCGTAGATACCGTAACCGCCCGGAAGACCTGAAAAACCGCTGCTGTTGGTGCCGTTGCCATTATCCCACCATCCGCTGGTACTTTTCATTTTTGTGCCTGCAATATCCATACCACCTAAATGATCGGTTAATAAGGTCCACTCTGCATCTGTGGGTATATGCCAACCTTTTGGCGCAAGGCCACGGGCATCATTCACCGCATACCAATTGTACAATTTACCATATTTTGCCCCATTAGCCGGATCAGTATCGTAATAACACCAGGCCGGTTGTTTATTTTCTTTTGCTTTTTTCCACTCCTCTATAGTTTTTGCTTCCGGTATTGGGTCGCCGTTGCGAAATTTGTCCACATTCAAGTTTTTTGTCATCCACACTTGGGTGCCAATGGTTACTTCTTGAGCATAAGCCATTGGTGTTAATAACATTAAAAAGGGTAATGTTAAAACTAAAATTAAAATGCTTTTTTTCATTATGCTTTGTTTTAGTTATTGTTTGTATGCTTTATAAAAATTCTTTTCCAATTTTACTTTATAAATATATTTTTTTTTCTTGTTATATAAAAATTGCTAACTGTCAGCACATTTAAAAATAAGATGTCACTATCCTCCACATGTCTTGCCATTAACATAATGTACTTTTTTAATTTCAACTTTTATTTGTGTAGCTCCTGACAATTTAGATTTTTGAATGTCGTGTAATGTTTCTCCATTTTTTATTGGATGAGTTACTAGTCCCGGCTGCCAAAAAAAATCTTCGGTTCCTAGTTTATTTCCATAAACATCATAGGAGGTTACTTTATAGTCAATCCTGTCAAAGGCCTGATCATGCAGATTCATAATATTCAAATTAACGGTCTGAACACCCAATAAAGACTTTGTACTTGAACTAACGATTTTTGTCTTACAATTTTGTGCAATTGTTTGATTAATTATCAATACAATTATTATTAATAGTCTAACTTTCATTTTGTTATTGTTTAAATTTTTATTGTCGGCAAATAGTTTCGTTTTCAAGTTCATATATCTAATATAGAATAAGATTTATAAATTTTAAAAATGGCTTATGGCTTCAAAATGATATATAATCCCTATCTTACTACAGCGCCAAAAGTATGCCTTTCTATAGTACCTTTAACTGTTTTAAATTTAAAATCAATAAATAATTTATTGCCCACTTTTATGGATTCTAATGCTTTTTTTATATCATTTGAAAATTCACTTCCGTTGCCTTCATAATCTACAAGTTTTGATTCCGGATCAATTATAGTTTGAGTTTTGCAATTAGCAGGTATCTTATCTGGCTTTTCCGAATTGGTACTTTCAATTTTAAAAACCAACTCATAACTCATTACCGATGCGCCTGTGGCCTTTAGGCCGCTTATTTTTAATAGGTCGTCTTTTTTAATGCTAGTATTTATGTTATTTTCTTGAGGAGCCAACAAAACATAATTTCCTAGGTACACATAAGGGCATAAATCATCGCCGCAAATTAATCCTTTTATGATTGTACCATCCGGCTTAATAATTTCTTTGGTATTTGACCATGAATTGCTTTTACGTTTTTTACCATTGGCATAAACCGTTTCATATAAAATTTTTGGATTATAATTATCATCATACTCTCCGGTAAATGTTTCTTTATAAACAACAGTATCTTCATCAATGGTAATAGTATTTTGATTGAAGCTAATTTTACTATGTTTTTTATGTAACTCAGGGTAATTGTTAATTTCATTTCCTTCATAGTCATATCCGTTTTTTATCGTATCGGTGCAGGAATAATGAATTAAAATTGATTGCTTGACTATACTAAATTTTGTCATATTTTTACAAGCATCGTCCTCTATTTCAATCCTACAAGAACCTATTTTTTTTCTGTCTTTATTATATACTAATAATTCAGGCCGACCCAAAATACTAATTGAATCATTACTATTATCAGCCAATGTAATTATTCCAATTGTTTCTTCATTTCCTTTAAAATAGCCTAAAAACCTTCTCTTTTCAATACCAAAATCTTCACTTTTATCTCTTGTTGATAATGCATGAAGTACAATATATTCTTTAGGGCTAATTGCTTTTGTTATATTATGATATTCACACACTTTATCATAGTCATGATTACAGGGTTT
The DNA here is from genome assembly GCA_044344665.1 of Bacteroidia bacterium. Lineage (GTDB taxonomy): Bacteria > Bacteroidota > Bacteroidia > B-17B0 > Aurantibacillaceae > Aurantibacillus. The sequence goes on from JBIJCO010000006.1 coordinate 14,564, forward strand.
ATATGCAAAGCCATCATTTAACTCAGTTAACTCAGAGAGCAAGTTATTGATGAAAATTTTTTCAGTTTGCCCGAACATGTTAAATGACATGATTACTGCGAAGATGATTGTTTTTGTTTTCATAATTAATGGTTTAAGATTTATAAAGATTTTAATTTGTTATATTAAAAAGTAAATTACATTTAATACCAATCAGCAAATTTTATAAGACGTTGTTTTGCAATAAAAAAATTAAGCATTAAACTATTGTATGTTGTGTTATTACTAGAAATATTATTGTCAGTATAACAATAGCCTAACTGCATATATCGTCGGTAACCAATATCTTTTTTATACGAACCTGTTCTTAAAATGCTAAACGATAAATAGGCTTTTGCTCTATAACCATAATCATTTGCTAATGAAGTTTGTAAATTTTTAAAGGTATCAAAACCTATGTTTAAACCGCCAACAAAATATTTACAATAAGTTCTTTGAGATAAATTTAAAATCGGAAAATTAAATAAATTTAAATCTAAACCAATTAAACCATTATAAACAGGAGTTTTAATATAGTTTGTTTGTATAACATCACTGGTGGCATTTTTTAAAATCGAATTAGAAACTGCTGCACCTCCATGAAAAATTAACCGTGAATATTGTCGGCCAAATTCAACAGAATTAGTTAGTAACGGAATTTCACTGAGTGAGTATGCATTAGATAATAGCAAACATTTGTTTTTACGAGACGCCTTGTAATATTGTGCCTTAAGGCTTGTTGTGTATACAATAAAATTTACAAGTAACACTATTAATTTTATATTTTTCATAGCTAATATTTTAAAGGTTAAACATCTTTTTAATTTAGTGTAAACTATTAAGAATTTATTTTTAATTGTTTGCTATACTATTCATGCATTTATCACAAAATTTGCCTAGATCGTAATCATCGTTATTAATAGCCATAACGCATGCTAAATTATCGCAATGATAAAGTCCAAATACATGTCCTAACTCATGTATAATGGTTTCTTTCATAAATTCGCCATTAAGTGATAAAACCGTTTTGCCTTTTATGCGTGATACGCCTCGCGAATTAATATTTAGTGCCTTTATGTTTTTATTGGTTACATAAATGGTAAGATTTTTGTCGTTTGCATTATCTATAAATTTATCGCCATTTATTGTTTGAGTTCCATCTATAAAGTAATCCTCGTTTAGAGTTATATTAACATCAATGTCTACAGGGTAACCAAAGAAGTCACTAACTATATCTGCAGCAGCGTTTAGTGAGTTTGCATTTACATCGTTTACACCCCTAATAATAACTTTTGAAATGTAGGGATAAACTTGCTTTTTCGATTGTGTAGAATTTTTTGGTGAATCGTAGCTTATGCCCAAACACCAATTTTTACAATTGTTATAGTTTTTAAATTTATACACAAATAGGGTTGATAGCCTTTGAGAATTTCCGGTAAATTCTATAGGTACTTTGTTTTCATTTGTAGCGTAATAAATATGATAATTACCATCAGAATCAGGATAAATAGCCTCGTCTGACCATAAATCGAACAAAGTATATTGCGGCTTGTAAAAAACATTTGCAAAATCTTTACGTTTATCGGGATCTCTTGTTATTTGCTTTGCTATAGTTTTAAAATATGCTGAAAGAATTACAATCAATATTACGCCATACTTACTTGATATTTTATTTTTTGTTTTCATAATTATAAAAGTTTAATTGGTTATATATTTTACAGCCGGTAGTTGTTTTAAATAAAATTGAATTTAACACAAGCTGCATCTATATAATTCATCAACTTCAATAAAAATGTTGTGTAAAAATTTATCTTGATTATTTATGCAGCAATCAAACCAGGTAAAAGGATGGGTGCATGGATTACATTTTAAATCCATTTCAATACCAAGATTAACAGCCTTGTTATGCTTTTTTATAAAAACATTGGCAAGATCTATATATATAGTTGTTTTTATATCGTATCGATTTAGGCCTATAATTTTAATTTCGTAATTACATGTTCCCTTTTTTATAATTATCGAATCTAATCGTATGTATTTAGGTAAATCATTTTCACAACAAGCACAATAATAAATTATACTTTTTTGATTAAGCAATATTTTTTTAGCTTCATAGGCAGTAGTACTATCAAGACATTGCAACTGATCAGCTCTTGAAAAAAAAGTGGATATAAAAATAAAAACTATACCTATTTTATATTTATTAGAATTCATGATTTGAATTGTTTTTAACGTTTTAAAATGATTAGCAATTGTATTGGTAATTAACACTTAATTTGAATTTGATTTAAAGATTACAAAGCTTTAATTGTTTTAGCAATACAAGATTATAATTGGGAGATTTTAAATCGATTTAAAGCAAGTGTTAATGACATTAACATACTTGAAATTAAAACAGGTTCAATATATTTTTTTAGGAAGTTGTATGTATTGTTATCGAATTTTGATTCAGTCCAAATAACAGTATAATCAGTATATAAGAAAAAATTTATAACAAAACAAATATAATAATTTACCTGCATCATAATTGTGTATATAAAAAGTCAGGTAAAGTTTATTCATGCATTGTTATTTAATATTTTCTAACGATGCAAAAAATAAAAGGTTTCACTTTTGATAATTTTCTTTTAAATTTTAATTACAAAACTTAATAATTTATTGGTTATTTTTGTAAATAATCTGATTAATTTTTTAATATTTATGAAAGATAATATCTGGAAAATTTTAACATTGCTATTTTTTATTTTAAGTGTTACGCAATTTTTATTAGGGTACAAACAACACAAAGATTTAGAAACAGAAACTACCATCCGCATAAAAGAATTGGAAATGAAAATTAAACAGGATTCTTTAAAAATGTTAGAGCTGAAAAGGCCGAGGCCGACGCTTGAAATTTAGAATAGTATATTATTTATTGTTGTAGAAGAAGCCACATTATTACAGTAGAACATTTGTAGATGATGTAACCGAATCAAGGCTAACAAATTGATTTGCTTTAGATATCATAATTGATATAAGCATTAGAACAAAAGTTATTTTAACATTAATATTCATTTGATAGTGATTTTGTATGATTAATTATTATTTTAAATTTTTTCCGTCTAATTTAACTTCTACTTCAGGGTCAAACCATCCGTAAACTTCATTGTCAATTTTTGTAAAATCTTTACATAAAATGTGCATAACAATTTTACCACCAACTGTTCTGTTTAACAATAAACATCTGTATTCAGGTTCTTTATTATCTTCTTGGTATAAATAAAAAACATTTAAAATTTCATCGGTTTTGTTTAAATTAGTTATAACATATTCATCCTTTATAATTATGGAATTGGTTTTATTATCTTTTGTAAAATAGATAAATTTGTTAGTGTTTAAATTTATTATATAGTTGGTGGTGATTCCTTCTTTGTTTACTCGACAAACACCATAGTTAAAACCGTTGTTATTTGTCGCCTCGTTTAATGTTTCGTATTTTTTAGAAAAACTAAAGTGTTGATATACATTAACATTAATATTATATATCTGTGCATACATTTGGCAGCATACCAACTGTAATAAAAAAATTAATTTTTTCATAATTTGTTTTTTTAGAATAAATAAAATAATTGAATTAGTTATTCTAACACCATCGGTTTAATGCAAGGGTAAGTGCAAGTAATAAAACTAAGTTTTTATTAACTCTGACATTTAAAACAATAAGACGAAGAGAATTGCTATTAGGTAAGTGCTTGAAAAGACACCATACAAGATGAGAATATAAACTTACCTGCATCATAATTGGGTATATAAAAAGTCAGGTAAAGTTTATTCATGCATTGTTATTTAATATTTTCTAACGATGCAAAAAATAAAAGGTTTCACTTTTGATAATTTTCTTTTAAATTTTAATTACAAAGCTTAATATTCTGTTACGCCAAGTAAGCTTTCAAAATTTCCTCCCCGACTTTATGTTCTAAAAAACAAACAATTTTTCAAACTGCCTTTCCTATCGATCAGTAAAAACTAAAAACAGTGTTCCAAACTAACACTCGCAAACCAGCTAAAAGCAAAGACAAATAAAAAAACACATGAATTGTCAGGTCAATACAATGAAGGATCTAAATCCATATTCAAAAAACCTGCAAAAATCAATGGGTTGAAACAATTAAAGGTTAAACATAATTTCTGAAGGGCGTTTACAATCGATGATAGAAAACAAATGTTAAAAACCGCTATGTATTGTAGCAATTTTATTCAATTAATAAAAGGTTTCTAACAAAATGCTTGACATAAAAATGACAGCGCCAATTTGGCTAAATTGGAGCAATAATTTTTTCTAAAAACATCAAGTTCTAAAATTCAATGTGTTTTGAACGACAACACCGTTAATGACATAAAATTAAATTTACAATTGAATTAACTACCTATAACAGCAAGCAGGAATAATTTTTTGCGGGATAATAGTCAAATGAATATATTTAAATTAGCAAAAAACTATACCTGCTTGCGAAACGTTAGGGGGTATTGTATTATAAGAGAAATTAAAATTGGAGAACTTGCCTGAAGTAAATCAGTTCTTCTTTTGCTTATCTGACACTTATTGTTTTCCTTTAATAATAAATTCATTTATACTTTATGAAGCGGTTTATTATAATTTGGCTAGTATCAATTCTCGCTTTAGCCTGTAGCGAGAAAAATAAAAAAACACTCTCTTCGTTTGGCCAAAAGATTTACGAAGCTAATTCGAATAGTATATCAATTGATAGTCTAAAAATAAAAAGATTAATTCCCATTAATGCGGTTAACTCAAAAACCATAATTATTGATAAAGCCAAACCGGATATAAGCAAACCCGCTTCCCGCTCTTTTTCAAGTCCAAAGAAAATTATTGATCTCACAAAACTGCCAACGCCACAAGTCTGTGTCATGGGCAAGGGAAAATATGAACTTCCGAAAAATATACCTTTAAAGAAGAAAATCGCTCTTGCTGGTTTACCTCAAGTAAAATTAGCAGGTACTCCTTTAATAAATAAGAATCAACCCAACTTCTTCAACTTCACTGTTTCGCAAGGATTAAAAAACGGCAGAGTAGTCTGTTTTCTCCAAGATAGAAAAGGAAATTTATGGTTTGGCACTCAAGGTGGCGGAGTCTCAAGATTTGACGGCAAAAACTTTTCTCATTATACTGTAAAAGAAGGGCTGAGTGATGATTGGGTGATGAGTATTTATGAAGACAAAACAGGAAATTTATGGTTCGGGACAAACAAAGGAATTTCAATTTTAAGTTCTGATGGTAAATTGTTCACATATTTTTCTGAAACGAAAGATTTCTGTAGGGATGCTGTTGATTGTATTATCGAAGACAAGAATGGAATAATTTGGTTGGGAACTGAATGCGGATTATATAAAGTTAATTCAAATCAGGAAAGCCTTGAGTTCTATTCAGCTGACCAAGGTATAGGAGGGCTGGGTAGGCCCAACAATGGCATTCAAAGCATTCTAGAGGATAGCTCTGGAGATCTTTGGCTTGGAATATCTATGGGCTTGACACGATTTAAATATAAATCGGGAGAATTTACTAATTATACACCTGAACAAGGAATTTGTCCTATGATTTTTGATTCAGGAATGATGATGGCAAACAGAGTTTCTTCTATTGCTGAAGACAATGATGGTAATTTATGGCTGGCTTGTGATGACGGAGTCTACAAATTCAATAAAGACCGTCTTCATCTTTCACATTATATTGAGAAAGAAAATTTGTTAAGTAATCTTCATCAAATATTTATAGATAAAAAGAAAAATATATATGCATGCAGTTTCTTCTATGGTTTGTCAGTTATCAGCCCTGGCAATAATTTATCTCATTACAATGAAGAAAATGGATTAATTACAACAAATGTCAATTGTATAACTGAAGATCGCAATGGCAATATATGGGTTGGCACAGAAGAAGGTTTATGTCTCTATGCATCTAGTATATTTAAATCATATCCAATAAGAGGTATAATGAGTTCTGATGCCTTTGGCAACTTGTGGAACGAAATAGACGGTCAATTATTTTGTCAGAATAAAAACGGAGAACGAAGTGTTTACGATTGCAGGAAGGCTTTCGGCCCAATTTCTACAACAAGAATGACAGTAGATAAATCTGGTGACCCTTGGATTGCCTCTTATAACGGCATTTATAAATTTAATGTTAAGAATAATTCGCTTCTACATATTAATCTTAGTGGGCCTGCTTGGTGTGTGACAGAGGATAGTCATAAAAACACTTGGATTGGAACATCGGATGGCGCTTATTGTTTTAATGGGGCAAGATTAAAATACTTCACAAAGGAATTTGGACTAATCAATAATGATGTCCAATGTATTTTTGAAGGTAAGCAAAACGAAATTTGGTTTGGTACGATAAACGGTGTGAGCAAATATGATGGTAAGCAATTTAAAAACTATTATAAGAATGAAGAATTAATAAACAATAAAATAAATTCGATAACCTCTGACTCATATGGAAACACGTGGTTTGGCACTGATGATGGTCTTTTGGTATTGGATAAAGAAGAAAAAAAACTGATACATTTTACTGAAGAAAATGGTCTCCCAGGAAATATTGTTAAATGCCTCATTAAAGATAAACAAGGAAATATTTGGATAGGCACACATTATGACGGATCAACTTCGTTATCTTGCGTGAAGCGAGCTATGCTAAATAAACTAAATAGCTATATGATGATGCAAACTAAAAACATAGATGCAAATTTCTTTACTGGCTTTTTTTATAATTATACTTCTGCCGATGTTTTTATGGATTCTGAAATTTCAACGGCATTCGAAGATCTTAAAGGTCGCATTTGGTGGCTGGGAACAAGCGTAAAGCGTTACACACCCGAAAATGAAATCATTGATACAGCCGCACCCATTATTAATCTTACGAATTTGAAACTATTCGAGCAAAATATTCTTTGGAGTAATCTCGGGGCTGTTAGCGTCGATTCCTTGGGCAATACATTGCTGAGAGAATATGCACGGGATTCGGTTTTATCCAATGGTGTTGAACTTAGTAAAATCAAATTTGATGGCTTAAGTGACTGGTTTAGATTGCCAATTCATCTGAGTTTACCTTACATTAACAACAATATTACATTCGGATTCAACGGAATCCATCTGTCAGATCGCAACCATATAAAATTCCAATACATCTTAGAAGGTCAGGATGAACATTGGAGCAACATCACTAATGAAAACGAAGCCCATTATGGAAATTTGCTCCCAGGTCGCTACGTTTTTAAAGTAAAAGGGGCAAATAGGAGTGGTGTTTGGAGCGTTCCCTTAGAATACAGTTTTGAAGTGCGTCCACCTTGGTGGCAAACATTATGGTTCAGAATAGTAGTTTTAATAACTATTATTAGTTCTATCGTTTTTTATATAAAATCGCGTGAACGAGCATTAAAAGTAAAACAAAGAGAATTGGAAGTGAAGATTGACGAGGCGACTTCTGAAATAAAAGAGCAAAAACATTTAATTGAAGAAAAACACAACGAAATTAAGGACAGCATAAATTATGCTGAGAGAATCCAAAGGAGCTTTTTGGCTACCAAGGAATTATTAGATGATAATTTAAAAGAGTATTTCATTTTTTTCAAACCAAAAGATGTTGTTAGTGGTGATTTTTATTTAGCAAGCAAATTAAACAATGATCAATTTGCATTAGTTATTGCTGATAGCACAGGACACGGCGTGCCAGGTGCTATCATGAGTCTGTTGAATATTACTAGCCTTGAAAAAGCAATTGAAAATTTAATTGAACCAGCTGATATATTAAATCACACGCGCAAAACCATTATCGAACGATTGAAAAAAGACGGGAGCATTGATGGAGGTAAAGACGGCATGGATTGCAGTTTGATTTCATTTGATTTCAAAAATAGTAAACTCACCTACTCTGCTGCAAATAACCCTGTATGGATTGTCAGAGAAAATACAATTTTGGAATTCGGTCCTGATAAGATGCCAGTTGGTAAACATGACAGGGATAATATCCCATTCACTCAACATGAGATATCGCTACAAAAAAATGATGTTGTTTATGCCATAACAGATGGATTTGCCGATCAATTCGGCGGACCTTTAGGAAAAAAATTCATGTATAAAAAATTGAAGGAACTTCTTATTTCAATCGCAAACGATTCAATGAGTGTTCAAAAGCAAAAGCTAATTAAAGTTTTGGGAGATTGGAAAGGTAATTTAGAACAAGTTGATGACATAACTTTAATTGGGATAAGAATATAAATTTTCTTATAAAACATAAAGACCCGTCCATAAGCTTTGTTAGTTTCATTAATTTATAATTAACAATTAAAAAGGTAACCATGAAAAAGCCATAGTACTTTACAATTTTCCATTTAACCTGAGATATTATTAAAAGTGATAATAGATTTTTTTGCTGATAGAAAAATCTTAAAAAAAAACAAACATAAAAAAATCGTTGAAAATCATTGAAAGTCATTGACAATCGATGAAAAATGATTAGAAGCGGTGGTAATCGATTTTTACTGCTTAAAAACGTCTCTTGTCGATTTATATCACTTTTCAACGATTTTCATGAATTTTCCCATAAGCAGAATTTTCATAACATAATTAAAATCTAACATTTTTGTTATTTTAGTTTTATGGAAAAGCAAACTTTTAATAAGAAATTAGCAAAACAAATTACAAAATTAAGATTAGAAAGAAATTTAACACATACACAACTTGCAAAACTTTCAGGAAAAAATCAAAAGCAAGTTATTCAAAGATTGGAAACTGGAACTATTACACCGTCTGCATATTTTGTCTATAAACTTTCAAAAGTCTTAAATGTACCTATTGGTGAATTAATTAATTTTTAATTTATCCACTTAATGATTTGGTTTAACTTTTTCTATTATGTTTTCATTGAATTTCGGCAAATCCACCAATAGACTTTCTTATTTCCATAATTAATATTAAAACTTTTAGGGCTTGTAAGCTCTATTACCTAATTTTTTGATCAATTTCTGAAGAGTATTAAGCCAAAGTTCGGATTTCTTCCCAATGGGGGTACTAGACCGGACTTCTCTTCAAATTTAGAGAATTCCGGTTTTTTTATTCTCCAAACTCCTTGATTCATTGGAATTAAAGCAATCTTCTCCTTAATTATCGGAGTTCAATGATAGTTGTTTTTTTTATTTTTCAAAGAAAAAATTAATTTAATTACAACAACATAATTTTGTTCCTAAAATTGAAATATGTATGTTTAAAATAATAAACCCATTAAATATTTAATTAGGCAATAATATGAAATCATCAATAGTTATTTTATTCTGCATTTTGACATTTTTTGCATCAGGACAATTTTCTGATTCACATTTAAACCTGTTATCTAAAATAAACACTAAACTAACAGAAAGTTGGACGCCTGATATTGAGATAAATAAAACTTTTCATGATGTGTTAGATATACCCAATGCTGAAATAAGATTATATAATTATAAAACAACCGAAGGAAAGCAAAATAAAGGCGTAAGTATTTATGTATTTAGAAAAAGTGATTCAGCTGCGGTGAAATCGTATGATTGGACAGAGGATAATTTATATTTATCTGAGCTTATAGAAACAAAATCATACATTCTAATTATTGATTGGTACAAAAAACATAATTCTACTTATGACAATTTAGTATCAAAACTAATTCCAGAATTAAGAGACTTTTTTATGCGTAATAAAGATACCTTATAAATAAAAAAAAATTACTTAGAATTCATTCGTTATAAAGAGTTGTTTATTATCGTGAAACTAATTTAATTAAGCTAAAGCAAACATCTTAACTTCGGCATTGTTCATATTTTCTATTCCTTTTAATAAAGCATCAGGGTTAAATGAAATGCTGTTTATGCCAAGCTTCACTAAAAATTCTGTAAATTCCGGATAATCGCTAGGAGCCTGACCGCACAAGCCTATTTTTGAATTAGATTTTACAGCAGATGTGACGGCTTGTTTAATCATAATTTTAACTGCCGGATTGTTTTCATTGAATAAATCATTAATAATACTTGAGTCTCTATCTATTCCTAAAGTAAGTTGAGTTAAATCATTTGAGCCAATAGAAAACCCATCAAATATATTAGCAAATTGTTCAGCTAAAATTACATTACTTGGGATTTCTGACATAACATAAATTTGCAAACCGTTATTACCTCGTTTAAGTCCGAAGCTCTCCATTAAGGATAAAACTTTTTTACCTTCATCAACCGTTCTGCAAAAAGGGATCATCAATTTTACATTAGTCAACCCCATTTCATCCCTAACAATTTTCATGGCCTTGCACTCTAATTTAAATCCCTCTTTATAACGTTCATTGTAATACCTTGAAGCACCTCTAAAACCTATCATTGGATTTTCTTCAGCTGTTTCAAACTGTTTACCTCCTATAAGATTAGCGTATTCATTTGATTTAAAATCGCTCATCCTAACAATAACTTCCTTAGGATAAAAAGCTGCCGCAATTGTTGCTACGGCATAAGATAATTTATCAATAAAATAATTTTCTTTATTACTGTATTGAAACGTTAAATCTTCTATTTCTTTTTTTACCTGTATATCTTTTAGTTCATTAAATTTAACCAAAGCCATAGGATGTATTTGGATAGTATTGCTGATCACAAACTCTAACCTCATTAAACCTACCCCCTTGTTAGGATAAAAAGAATATTTATAAGCCTTATCAGGGTCAGCTAAAATTAACATAGGATTTACTTTTGGCATTTTAATTTTTCTAAAATCAAGTTCGTTAACTTGCCATTCTGCTTTACCTGAATAAACAAATCCTGTTTTACCTTGTGAGGTATCTACCGTTATTATATCACCATCTTTTATTTTATCGGTAGCATTAATAGTGCCTACAAGTGCGGTTGTTCCGAGCTCTCTAGCCACAATTGCTGCATGACTTGTTCTACCGCCTTTATTTGTTACAATTGCTGCAGCTTTTTTAAGAATAGGATCCCAATCAGGATTAGTTATATCGGTAATCAATACTTCGCCTTTGTTTAACTTATTAGAATCAACAGGTGAGTTAATAATTCGTGCAACACCTGAAATTATTGAAGTTCCAACTGCACTGCCGCAAACAAGCTCCTGACCTCTATTCTTTAATTTATATTCTTGCTGTAACAAAGGATTTTTAAATGAATGAACTGTTTCCGGTCTTGCTTGTACAATAAAAAGATCTCCAGAATTACCATCTTTTGCCCATTCAATATCCATTGGTACTTTATAATGTTTTTCAATTAAAAGCGACCATTTTGCAATCATTTCTATTTCCCAATCATTTAAAACCCATTGGCGTTGCATACTTAATGTAGTATCCATATTAACTGTACCATGGCCATCAAGAGAATAAACCATTGTTTTTAATTTAGATCCTAATTTTTTTGATATAATTGATTTTTTTTGTTTACCAAGTGTTTGTTTAAACACATGAAATTCGTCAGGGATAACTATACCCTGAACTAAATTTTCGCCAAGCCCCCAACAACCAGTTATAACTATTACGTTGCTGAAACCAGAATCAGGATCAATTGTAAAACAAACACCAGAGCTCGATTTATCTGACCTAACCATTAACTGAATGCCAGCTGATAAAGCTATTTTTTCATGATCAAATCCATTGTCTATTCGGTATTTTATGGCTCTTGCATTGTAAAGAGACGCGAAACATTTCTTAACAGATTCGAGGACCTCATTTAAACCTTTTACATTCAGAAAAGATTCGTGTTGTCCAGCAAAACTCGCCTGTGGTAAATCTTCGGCTGTGGCGCTGCTTCTAACAGCCACGTCGAGCTCTCGGTTATATTTTTTACATAAATCAGTGTAGTATAATGTAATTTCTTCTTTTAATTTACCAGATAAATTGGCTTTTAATATTAATTCTTTAGCAGCTACTGAAACGCTTGATAAATTTTTAAATTCCTTTTTATCCAAAGAATTAATAAGCAATTGAAGTTTTTCTTCTAAACCATTTTCGTTTAAAAATAATCTAAACGCATGAGCGGTGGTTGCAAAACCATCTGGAATTTTAACACCTAATGGCTGAAGACATTTAACCAATTCTCCAATAGAAGCATTTTTTCCGCCAACCAAAGCAACATCTTTTAATGCCACATTATTAAATGACACTACTAATTTATTCTCCATAATTAATACCTAAACGGCATAGTTACGCTGTATTATAAAATATGAATATGATTAAAACCAAATTGTAAAATGATTTGAATCAAATAAATAAAAGGAAGGTAATGAAAACGTTATTTTTTATAACTACTTCCCTTTGCAACGGCTTTTGAGGTTAATGGATTATCAGGCCATGAATGTTTAGGATATTTGCGTTGCATTTCTTTTTTCACTTCAAAATACATGTTATTCCAAAAACTTTTTAAATCAGAAGTTATTTGAACTGGCTTATAACCTGGCGATAATAAGTGCATTACTAAAGCAATTTTTTCATTATTTAATTTTGGTGTATCACTTAACCCAAAAACTTCTTGCAAACGAACAGACAAAACAGGAATGGCGCCATTAGAAAAATACTGTATTTTAATTTGAGAGCCACTTGGCACTTCTATTCTATTTGGAGCTAACCTATTTAACAATTGCTGCTTTTCCCAATCCAGCGAATGAAAAAGTGCATCAGACAAATTAATTTTTTTTAAATCTTCTACTTTTCTAACTGATGTTAAATAAGTTCCTAACCAAACTTTATTTGATTTTAATAATTCTACTGTGTTAACATCGGGCCAGTCTTCATTTGGATTCCAAATGCGTAAGCTTAATATTCTATTTTGCAATTGCTGAAAGTTATCATCAAAATTAAGCAAATTCTGACCTTCGGTTTTTAATGTAATTGAAATAACATCTAACACATTTTCCTGATTAATATTCACTAGCGGTTTAGATTGTAATACAATGCTTCCTATTCTTAATTCAGTTAATGAAATTAAACCACCTTTACGGGTGTCCCAATTAACCACCTCATATTCTTTCACCATTGGCAAAAGATCTTTAGGGTTTAAAGGTGCGGCTAAAAAAATTTTACCAATCCCATCACGCAAGTCCATATGCGCAACAGACAACCATGGCTCGTGAGCCAAATCGTCATTGTGGCCTACCATAGCAAGTTTTCCATTAGCTAACTGAAATTGAGCATTGTTTCCAGGCCTGGCAAATGCAATTCGTTCAGGGTATGCATATGCCAATAAAATTCCAGAATTATAAACGTCAAATGCATTATTATCAACTTCAACGTTAAACATCTTTCTGTAAAAAGAAGCTATTTTTTCAATTCGGGCAAAACGATTTCCGATATTATTTTTTGTATTATTTCTGACTCTTCGTAATGCTTCTATTCTCAAGTTATCTGTAGCTACGCATGAGCTACCTTCACTGTTAGTTGACCCGGCAGATTTAGCCCATTGCCAATTAGGAGTTTGAGCAAAACAACACTGAATTTTGAAAATAATTATAATTAATATGACAGGTTTAAAATTCAATAATGAAAATTTTATTAGCAATACTAAATTTAAGAAATACCTCTTGATTTCTTAATATTTTCATACGCCTCTTGAATTTTTTGAAACTTTTCTTTTGCCCCCTTCTGATATTCTTCGCCCATATGCATTACCTTATCAGGATGATAACGAATAGCCATTTGCCTATACGCTTTTTTAAACTCTTCATCCGTTGCAGTTGATTGAATGCCAAGAACATTGTAATCTGAATTTACATCTCTGTAAAACATATTTTTTACGCTCTCATAATCAGAATTCGGAATTTCAAGTAAAGTGGCAATCCGTTTTAAAACCTGTAATTCAGCATCTGCAATATGAGCGTCGGCATTAGCAATACCAAACAAATAATGCAATAATTGAATACGAACCTCCAACTGAGCCCGCAAACGAATATCGGCGCATATCTGTTCTAAAGGAATTTCTTTTGCATCAATAAAATGTTTTAATGTTTGCAAATGCGAAACCGAAAACTGCGGCCCAAATTGCATCGAAAAAAATGTCTTAATATACTCTAATTCTACTTTTAAAGTTCTGCCATCAGCCTTCATAACAGCGGCTGAAAGCGCCATTAACATGGTTGCAAAATCATTATTACTTTGGGACGATTGTTTATGATAGTAATCGTATATGTTTTCATTATTACCATCATTTTTTGCTACAAAAACTTTCATGTTGTCAATTATAGAGCCAACAACAAAACCAATTACTGCGCCAAAAAAACTCTTGAAAACAAAAATGCCAAGAAATGCTCCAATGTATTTAAACAAGTGTGTGTGTTTTTAAAGTTATGTTTACAAATATACTACAATACATTATTTATTTTTTTAGTATGAAAGATAAAATTTAATTAAAAAAACTTCCGCTTTTTATCACCGTAAATTTATGTTTTAACTTTAAAAACCATTCCTCAAAATATCGGTAAGAAAGCCAAGAAATAAAAATGCTCAAAGCTATAACTCCAGTATATACAACAAACTGAGAAATTGCAGAATTATCAACTTTAAAACCAACATATTTTAATAAACCAATAAACCCAGCTACAACAATTAAATGATACATATATAACCCATATGAAATGTTTCCTAAAAACACATACGCGTTACTTTCTAATTTAATTACTGATTTTGGATTTAAGGACACATTTAAAATAATTATTAAAAATAAAACAGAATAAAGTATAAAAGCACCATCCTGCAATTTTTCAGGCAAAAAATAAATTAAAATAATTACTAATAAAACTGAAAAAATTAATATAAAATTGCTTAATAATGTTTGATAATATTTTTTCTTATAAACCATCCAGGCTCCAATTCCACCAATAGCCATACTTTCTATTTTGAACATGGCAACGAAATTTTTAATCGTTAAAAAAGTAACACTATTAGGATATAATTTCAATAAAATTAAAACTCCGGCTTTTATCACAAACAAACTAATAATTAAAATAACTAAACTTTTTATTAGATTTTTTGATTTTTCGACTACCCAAGGCCAAATAAGATAAAATTGTTCTTCAACTCCTATGCTCCAAGTTTGGCCAATGTGAGGTAAAGGTTTAAACACTGCAAAAGCTAAGTTTGGTAACATTAATAAAAACAAAATTAAATTTAATACAGAAAGATGAGATTTAAATTTCGCGAAAAATGGTAACTCCATAAAATGAAAATATGGCAGAACAAAAAAGCCAAGCAATACAATTAAAAAATACAATGGCCAAATTCGTAATATTCTCCTAACATAAAATTTTTTCACATTTATTTTACCTAGTAGTTCTTTTTCTTTAAGCAACAAATACGTAATTAAAAAACCACTTAACACAAAAAAGAAAACAACACCTAATCCTCCCAACTCAAAAATTAGTTTGTTTTTTTTATATAAATGTGGGCAAGACATTTGTTGCTTAATTAATTCTATATGGGTAATAATTACCGCAAGCGCAGCAAAAAATCTTAAGCCGTTTAACCCTTTAAAATAAATATGTTTACTATTTTCCAATTAAAACTGAAAATAAATAAATGGCTGCATTTCGCCACTCATTAATTGATACATTATAAAAACCGCAAATATAATTATTGCCCCCATTACATAATAAGGTTGACGAGAAAACCAATTACGATATGCCAATTTAAATTTACCAGGTATCCAATGAATTAAATAACCAATTATCATAATACTTAAAACAGCCTTATAACCGCTAACAATTTTAAATAATAAGTCTAATCCCATATGATTATGTATTCTGTAAAAAATAGTATCAACAATTTGCAGGCTGCTACTTCTAAAAAAAACACGCGTAAAACTTATAAACGTTAGTGTTATTAAAACACAACATAATTTATAAAATAGATTATTTGAATTTTTAAACGGCGATATTTTTATCCATTGTTTATGAATTACTAAACCCAATCCATTTAATCCTCCCCAAATTAAAAACAGCCAACTACTACCGTGCCACAAGCCACCAAGCAACATAGTAACCATTAAATTAATATTTGTGGTAAATGTGTTTTTAATTTTCGGAAAAAAATAAGCCAACAGAATAAACAAAATAACACTAACTAGAAATAGCCATAATAGCCAAATTTTAGCACTCAATAAAATCATAAAGAAAACTAAAATTGTAATTGCTACATAAGAACCAATTGTACCTTTTTTGTTACCACCCAAAGGAATGTATAAATACTCTTGTAGCCATGTTGATAAGGAAATATGCCAACGTTTCCAAAAATCACTGGTACTGGTAGCTTTATAAGGCGAATTAAAATTGGTTTTAAGACGATACCCTAAAATTAATGCTATTCCAATTGCCATATCTGTGTACCCACTAAAATCCATATATATTTGAAGCGAATAACCAAAAATTCCAAAAATTAGTTCTAAACCACTATAATAACCTGGGTTATCAAAAACTCTGTCAATAAAATTTACAGCCAAATAATCTGCCACAATTTTTTTGCAAAAGCCATTTATTATCCAAAATAAAGCCATTCCAAATTCATTTTTAGTTAATTTATATGGATCATAAATTTGATTAACAAATTCATTCGCTTTAACAATGGGTCCTGCAACTAAATGAGGAAAAAAACAAACAAAAAAACCATAATCAAATATACTTTTAACCGGCTCAATTTTTTTTCGATACAAATCAATTGTATAAGACAAAGATTGAAAAGTGAAAAAGGAAACGCCAACCGGCAACAATAATTTATCTACGCTAAAACCGGTAGAAAAAAACGTATTAGAAAAATGAGCAAAATGATTAAAATAGGTATAATCACTTCCGGTAATTTGGTTTACACTTTCAGTAAAAAAATAAGAGTACTTAAAATAACACAACAAAATTAAATTTAAAACAATACTGATTATTAAATAAAATTTACGTTTAAAATTTGAATTAGAATTATATATTTTTCCACCAAGAAAATAGTCGCTTGTTATGGTAAATAGAAGCAATAAAACAAAAACTCCGCTGGTTTTAAAATAAAAAAATAAACTTACTGCCAATAAATAAACTGTTCTTAATTTATTCCGTTTATAAATAAAGCTGTAGAAAAAAAGGACAACCATAAAGAACGCCCAAAAAAATAATTGGGTAAACAGCAACGGCTTACCATGAGAATAATTAATTATGTTGTTTAAATAACTAATATTCTTATTTCTTTTGATTATTTAAATATGATTTCTTAACTGCCTCAAACATTAAATTCCCAATTAATGTATAGCCTTTTGGCGAAAAATGAACTCTGTCCCTACCCGCTAAACCTAATTTCTGCCATTTCATAATTGATTTATATCCACCCATTATTGTAAATAAATCCCAAACTGCCACATTGTGTTTTTTCATTAATTCAAACATGGCATCTCTTGCTAAAATTGTTCGTTTGTTTGAGGTTTTTCGTTTAATAAAATTATCAGTTGTAGTTGTTAAAATAATGGCGGCATCAGGCCTCGCTAATTTTATTACAGTAATTAAGCTATCATAATTCTCAATATATTCTTCCTTTGCAAAATCTTTCGACTGCGTATCATTAACTCCCAATGATATAATAACTAAATCAGCTTCTAAACTTTTAAATTGAGGTAACAAATCAACACATTTTAAAAAAGAACCACTTGTTGCTCCATTAGCACCCAAGCCTGCAAAATAAAATCCAGGTTCTGTTTTATTGTCTAAGCTAAAACCAAACAATATAAAATCGCCATGTAAGCTGTCTTTTCTTAATAATTTAAAATTTAATGAATCTATTGGTTCATCAAAGTTAAATTGCGAATATCCGGCTGCTTTATCATCTAGTCTGCTAAATTTTAACTGAGACAAACTATCAATTGTAAATTCATAAGCATCATTAAAATTATGATATACTTTAATTGAATTAAAATTTTTACAGATGGCTTTTTGAGTAATATAAACACCAAAATTAGTTGCACTATCTTTATTGCTAATACTCATCGCATTCATACCCAGAGGGTAGCAATCATCTTTACCAATTGCCCTATAACGTTTCCAACTGCCGCTTGAGAACGTTGATGCAAATGCCTGTTCGTTTGTTTTTGCAATTTTAAAAGGGAAAACAAAATATCCTCCTCCTGTAGTTTTAAAATCGTTTTGAAAATTGTTTACAAACGCACTGCTCCATGTTCCTGCTTGAACATGAGAACCACCAAAATGTACAACTCCAACTTTATTTATTTTTTTTGATGACAAATCATCAAACTTTTGATACAACTTTAAAAAAGCAGAGCTATCATTAGAAAAATATAAATGATTATGTTCCATTTTGATAAATGGAAATGAAGCAACTTTTTGCTGCGATTTAGCGGAAAAAGGAAATCCTAAACATAAGATTATTAAAACGCTCACATTAATTCCAATTATAGAACTATATTTTATCACTGTTTAGTTTTTAGGTACGAATTATATTCATTAAAAATTGCAGAGTACAATAATGTGGCTATTTTACGGGCTCCTTGAGGACTAAAATGGATATAATCTGTAGCTGCCAACTTTTGATCTACCCAACTAGCCATACTATTTTTCCCACCCATGCAATCATACATATCAAAAAAAGCGCAACCACTTTCGAGCACAACTTTTTTAAGTTCGTCTCTAACCTTTTCCAAATAAGGATAGGTTAAATAATCCATGCCATTTTTATAACTCATATCTGCAGGTCCTATAAACATTATGCTTGCTTTTGGGGCTGCCTTTTTTATGATAGTTATTTGCGCTTTTATATAATTGGCGTAATTCGTAGCAGACTGCGCATCTTTTATTGATGGAGTAGCGTTGCCACCAAATTGAAGAATAATTAATTTAACGTTTAAATAATCATAAAATTGTTTTAACTGATTAGCATTTATTTGATGGAAAAAAGTGCCACTGCTACCTCTTAATCCAATATTATCAACCATTACACCGTTGTCACTTTCTAAAGATACACCATAAAAATCAGGGCTATCTTTACCTTTAAATTTTAATTGATGTGTGTTAGATCCTAAACCCACATTATATTCCTTTATTTTAAAAATCCCTCCATCCTCTAAACTATCTGCTGAAATTAGTGCCGGACCATCAAAAAACTCACACCATGTTTTTGTTTTTGCACCACCGTAAAACAATTTAAATTTTTTGTACTTCATGGCGTTTTGCCCACCTAATTTTGTAGTTGTTATACTAACGCTTGATGTTAAAAAGGAACTTGTGTCAGAAATTTTTATATAATTACAAAAACGATTAAACCCTGCAAGAACACCGTAATTGCTGTGTTGAACACGTTTATCTTTAGTTGTAAATATATTATATCTGTCCCATCCTGCACTACTAATTATTTTATTTGTAACGCTTGGTGCAATAGGCATTAATGAAATTAATCCTGGTCCACTTCCTCCAAACTGGCCCTGAAGTTTTAATCTTAAATAATCTGTAATTCTATCGCCCTCAATCTGACTATCACCATAATGTAAAACTCTTATTGCTTTTGGATTTGTTTTAAGCAGCTTTAATGCCTCAAAAAAATTGTTTAAAGCCGTTTTATTAATTTTTTGAATGCTGGTGATTAATTTTTCAGCACTGTCCTTTTTTTCAGACTTATTTACTGGCTTATCAACCACCTTAAAAGTCGTATCAATTTTATCAACTGCGTCTAATATGTTTGAAATATCTTTTTTAGTTGATTTTTGAGAGAAAATAGTCTCTAAGTCCGGAAATTCAAATTTAACTTGCGAAGAAATTGTTATGCCATTTTTAGGAAGTGAAAAACTCAAAAGACCTAATACAACAAAAATTAAAATTGCAAAAATTAAACTTTGCCATGGTTTATGCATATTTTAAAAATAATAAAGTCAATCAAACAAATTAAAAGTTATAAAAAAGAGTTGTTCACAAACGTATTTGAATAATTATTGTAGTAAAATTTAAGGCAATTATCTTTACAAGTATCAATCGCTCAACAAATAATTATTTAGTTGTAATTGCAGGACCAACAGCTGTAGGGAAAACGGCGCTCTCTATTAAACTTGCCAAAGAATTTAATAGTGTTATTGTCTCAGCTGATTCAAGGCAGTTTTATAAAGAACTTACCATTGGAACAGCAAAACCAACCACAGAACAATTAAACGAAGTAGAACATTACTTCATTAACACAAAAACCATTACCGAGTTATACGGAGCCGGCCACTATGAAAAAGATGCGATTAATTTATTGGACAATCTGTTTCTTAAATACGATATTATTTTTTTGGTAGGAGGTTCCGGATTATATATTGATGCCGTTTTAAATGGTGTTGACGATTTTATAGAAGTGCCAGTTGAAGTTAGAGAAGAACTAAATACAAACTATCAAAAAAATGGTTTAGAGTGGCTACAAAATGAAGTAAAGAAACTAGACGAAACTTACTTTAACTCTGTAGACACTCTCAATCCTCAGCGACTTATTAGGGCGCTTGAAGTTTGCCTTTTTACAGGTAAACCGTATTCTTCTTTTTTAAACCAACCAAAAGCTAATCGCAATTTCACAGCAATTAAAATTTTAATAAATACCCAACGCGAAAAGTTATATACACAAATTAATCAACGCGTTGATGAAATGATGGCAAATGGTTTATTAGAAGAAGTAAAAGAACTGCAAGACAAAAAACATTTTAATGCTCTAAAAACAGTTGGCTATAAAGAGCTTTACGCTTATTTGGATGGCAGTTATAACTTAAATACAGCCATTGATAAAATAAAACAACATACACGGAACTATGCCAAACGTCAACTAACATGGTTTAAAAATCAAGACGAATTTATTTCATTTGAACCAACAGATTTTGAAAAAATAACAGCATATATAAGGCATTTCAAAAGCAAAAATCAAATTTAATTCCGCCAAAAGAGGGCGAACAATCCGCCAATTAACAACAAGCCAATAGTAATCACAAGCACATACCCACCTAAAGTCAATCCAAAATTTGCCATAAAGGTACCTTTATATTTTTCCGGATTTTTGTTTATTTGGTTTATACCAATAAAGCCTAAAACAAATGGAATTGGTGAAAGGATAAGTGTAAAAGCCAAGATAGAAGTAGCAAAACTTGCGATTGCGAATTTATTGTATTTTTTTGGTACTACTTTTTTTGTTTCTGTATTTACTTGTTTAATTGTTATTTCTGGTTTAATATTTAATTCTTCTTTTTTAAATACCTCATTTGTTCCATTCATATATTTAACCATAAACACTTCCTCAATATTCATAGTTTCTGAAGTTTCATGAATTGAATTGCAATTTTTATATTTAATTAATTTAGGATTAATCTCCATTATTTTTACAACCTTTTCTTCACCGTTCAACTTAACAATTAAATCGCCACAACTATCGGGATTTAGCCTTAAAGGTTTTATTGCTTTTCTTTTTAAAAGTGAGCTTTCTATTTTCTGGGCCGAAACCAATAATGATTTATCGTTAATTGTCACTTGTTTAGAAAGTAATGTAATCTTCTCCTGTTTAACAGTTTTTTTATTCCAGGTAACATAATAACCTGACCTATAATTTCTTTTTGTAATTGAGCAATTAGAAAATATAATTGCAATAAAAAGAACAATCGGAAATACAAATAGCTTATAATTTTTCATTTTATATAATATAAAAATATAATTTTTTTTTATTTTTTACATAAACCCACTATTTATTATCTTCTTCAAAAGTTTTAAAACTTTTTTTGATAAAAGAAACTTTTACTTTCATAGTATTTTCTTTATTGACTAAAAAAAGTATATAATTCAAACGTAATTTTACAGAAATTAAAATTTAAATAGAGCCATATATATAATAAAACAAAACACTCACAATTATTCAAAACGTTTGCATTCCTTGTTTTAAAAACAGAACAACTTCATGATATTTGAATCAACAAATTTTGAAAAATAATAGTTTATATTAAACAAATCGTATGTAACAGTTACGAATTCAAATTATTATGAAAATGGTCTGTAAAATAATAACACTATAGTGCCAATAATCCCTAAAACCATTCCAACATTTGCTATAAAAGTACCTTTAAATTTATTCGGATCTTTGTTTATTTGATTTGTTCCAATAATTCCTAAAATAAGTGGAATTGGCGAGAGATAGATTGTAAAAGAAAGTAAAGCCGTGGCGAAACTTGCAATAGCGAATTTATTATATTTTAATGGTGCTACATTTTTTATTTCTGTATTTACTATTTTAGTTGATACGATTGGTCTATTCTTTATTTCTGCTTTCTTAAATAGTTCTTTTGTTCCGTTCGTATATTTTACCATAAATATTTCTTCAATATTCATAGTTTCTAATGTGTCATGAATTGCATTGCAGTTTTTATATTTAATTAATTTAGGATTAATCTCAATTATCTTTCCAATTCTCTCATCACCATTCAGCATAACAATTAAATCGCCGCATGAGTCAGGATTTAAGCTTAAAAGTTTAAATTCTTTTCTTTTTAAAATTGAACTTTCTATTTTCTGGGCAGAAACCAATAAAGATTTATCGTCGTTCGGAGCTTGTAAAGAGGTCCAAGTAATCTTTTCCTGCTTAACAGTTTTTTTATTCCAGGAAACATAATAACCTGACCTGTAATTTCTCTTTGTTATTGAACAATTAGTAAAAAAAATCGTTACAAAGAAGATAATCGGAAATATTAATAGGTTTAAATTTTTCATTTTTATTTAAATTATCTATTTATTTCCTTCTGAAATTAAAACCTACTATTAATGACAATCTCCAACCGGTTTGAAACTTTTTTTCGGTAAAAGTACCATCTTCATTCATTACATTTTCTTTACTGCCAACCGAAGGAACAAAAGCCAAATTTATAGGAAAATTTACATTACCTTTTTTAAAGCTAGTGCCAGCGGCAATTACCATACCAATAGAGCCTTTATATCGTCCTAAATAATCAGGCACAACCGAAAAATTTGGTCCCATGGCAAATTCGTAGCTTCTTTTTGAGCCTTCTCTTAAACCAATTAAAAGATTTGCGCTAGGGATAAACATTCCTTGGTCAACACCACCAATTAAAGGAATAAATTCAATAATTCCCGACATACCATTTTCAATAGTAAACAATCTGCCCTCAAATTGCCAACCAAACTGACTTATTAAATTTTGCTTTCCTTCTCTTGCTAAATAATCTGCTGAAGTACCTGATGATATATAGGTAAAACCAATGCGTGGACCACTAAATAGTTTACGTCTTTTTTTAGCAAAATCAGAAGTGTCTGAATCAAATTTATTTATTTCAGGATTACATTTAGTTTCTTTAGGTATTGTTTCATAAACAGTTTTAGTGTTTTGTTCTTCAGGTGATTTTGGCGTAAAACCAAAAAAATCTTTTGTGCCATTTTCATATTTAATAGAAAACACTTCCGATTTATTTATTACGCGAGTTGGTCCGGTTAAATTATCAAACTTTTTATATTTAACTTCCAGTTCGGTAATTTCTATAACTTTAGCATCTACTTCGTCACCATTATTTAAAGTAAGTTTATCTTGCGCATTATTTTTCGCGAAACATGCAATTAATAAATAAAGTAATAGTACTCTAATGTTTAAACTATTTGTTTTTTCGTTTTGAGTTTTCATTTTTTCTAGTTTTTTAATGATTAATTTGTTGAATCAAAACTAAGCTCATTCGTCATCTAGAAAAAAATGGATATCGCCACGTTAACTAAATAAAATTCGATAACTATTTATTCGTTTTTATTAAACCATTTAATATCAAATCATTTTGCTGAAAACCGTAATTAAGGTCTACCAACTTGTATTTTCTGCAACTTATATATACATTTAATTGCGAGATTTGCCTATTAAAACTTACAAAGACCTTTAAATTTTAATCTATAAAACAATAAAAGAGCTGTATCAGCTTTCATTCATATGAACAACCTGTTCTCATTTCTTAAGGATTATAAAAATCTCGAAAAAGCTATTATTAATGTTGTTATTTCAGAATTTTTCATCCAAATGGTAAATGCAACTTTCATGAATATTTTACCATTATACATGACTCGAAAAGGTTATTCTGACGAAGAAATTGCCTTATTTATTACATTTAGATTTTTAGGTGTTTTTATTCTCGCACTTCCTCTAGGCAAACTATTAAAGGGAAAAAAATTAATGCCTTTATTCTTTCTTTCAAATTTATGTGTTCCTCTTTTCGGGATTGCTATTGTAATTTCAATTGCTTATCAATTAAAATATTTCACACTTATTTCGCTACTGTTATGGGGTGCTTCATTTACATTTATGCAAATTCCCGTTGCGCCATTTATTCTAAGAAATTCAAAAAAAATAAACCATACGGCAGGTATTTCCCTGAGCTACAGTACCTGGAGTTTTGGCGGAATCATTAGCGGCATTGTTATAGCATTGCTTGATAAAATAAACCCAGATTTGTTTAACGAACAATTTATTCTCCTTCTGTTTTCTGTTTTAGGATTTGGTGGTTTATTTTTTCTTTTTAAAATCAGAAATTTTAAAGAAGTAGAGATTGATATTTCTGAACCAGAAATTGTAATTACAAAAAAATCAACTAACTGGTTATTAATTTTCAAAGCGCTAATACCAACCATTATAATTGCAACTGGCGCAGGTTTAACTATACCATTTATAAGTTTATTTTTTGATAAAATTCATCATGTTAATAAAGGAGGCTTTTCAATGTTAAGTGCTATTGCTGCAGTTTTAGTAGCTTATAGTGCAATGCTTGTTCCAAAAATAAAACAAAAAATTGGTTATAAAATTGCCATACCAACTACCCAGTCGCTAGCTGTAATTTCATTAATTGCTTTAGCAACAACTCAATACTATAACCAATACAGCATAGCAGTTACTATTGCCGCATTTTGTTATTTATTGCGACAACCATTAATGAACATGGCTGGACCTATGACAACAGAATTAGTTCTAAATTATGTTGGTAAAACAAATCGTGAAATCACGAGCGCACTTACTTCTGCCATTTGGAGTGGGAGTTGGGTTCTTAGTGGTTTTATGGTGAAAATACTTTTGTCAAAAGGTTATCAGTTTGTAAATATTTTTTTAATTACAGCAGTATTGTACGGTTTTGGTGTTGTAATGTATTATTTACTGATTCTTGATTATAACAAACGTGAAGAAAAGGGACTGATTGAAATTTAAAAATCATTAATTTTGTACTATGATACAACGTAAACAAACACTTTTTTTATTAGAAATCATTTTTCTGGGCCTGGCATTAATTTTTATTCCTTGCCAAAATATTTTTACCAATACTTCATGTTTAAATTTATATTTATTACCGAATGATAATTTTCAAACTACCAGCGCTCATTTAGTCGCTGTTATTTTAAACATAACTGGTATTCTTCTTGCTACAATAACTGTTTTTCTTTACAAAAAAAGGAGTTTACAAATAAAAATTTGTTATGTACTAATAACCTTATGGGTAATTTTAACAAGTATGATGTTGTTTTGCCCTTTTGTTTTAAAAACAGCAGAAATAATTGAAATAAAAATAAATTACTTTGTGGTTGGTATTGGATTTTTTTCAATAATAGCTGCATTCTTTGCTTCACACTTTATCAGAAAAGATATCAACCTATTAAAAAGCGCTGATAGAATTCGTTAATTTCTCATAACTAAATTAGAAATTATCTTTTTAAGAAATTTTGTCCGGAAATTTATCTATTAAAATTGTTTATGTTTTAATAATAAATAATTGCGGATAACTTAACTGTTATTAATTGTCTTTGCGTTAAATTTGAACTATAAAAACGAGGACTAATTTTATATTAATTTAATGCCGTTAACTTTTAATAATTCCATTTATAATCAACTAAAATTATTTTTTTGGATTATTAGTTTTATTTCGATTCATGAAAACGTCCTTTCTCAACAATTAATTATAAACGAAGTTTCCCAGGGACCATCAGGAGCTAAAGAATATGTAGAACTTTTAGTTACCGGCACATCAACCTGTAATGGTATACCCTGTATGGATTTAAGAAACTATATTATTGATGATAATAATGGTAACCATGCTTCTGGTGCAGGAACAGGAATTGCTTCAGGTTGTGTTAGGTTAAAAAACATTTCATTTTGGCAATGCATACCTTATGGCACAATTGTTTTAATTTATAACGATGCAGATTTAAATACTTCCATTCCTCCAATTGACCTTTCTATGCTAGACGGCAATTGCAGATTAATCATACCAATTAGTAATTGCACACTTTTAGAAAGATTTGATACTCAACCAACCACCGCCAATGCGTTTTACCCTATTAATTCAATGTTTACAAATTGTGGCAATTGGGGTCCTGTGTCAATGGCAAACGGTGACGATTCTTTTCAAACCATAAGCCCAACTGGTACTCTATTGCATGCAGTTAGCTGGGGAAATAACACGCTTAACACAATTATCTATTTTGCCGGTTCATCAGGAGGCAGTGTTGCCATGATGACAAATGCAATGGATAATAATCCAGCTAACCAAGCTAATTGGTCTTTGGTTACTGTTGCTGGTAACGAAACGCCCGGTACGCCTAATAATTTAGCCAATAGTATATGGATAAATTCAATGAACAATGCCTGTCAACCATTTTTACCTTTTACAGCAAGTGTTACAAGCATCCCGGCAGGTTGTAGTTGTAACGGTTCGGCAACTTTGACGGTAGCAGGAGCAATTGCCCCATATACTTATACCTGGTTACCAAATGGCGGTAATTCTAATATTGCAACAGGTTTGTGCAGCGGCACATATACAATTTTATCTTCTTCATTTAATGGATGCCTGCAATCAACAACTGTATCTATTGCTAGTGCAGGTTCACTATCTGCAACCATTGTAAAATCAAATGTAAGTTGTATTGGGCTGGCTAATGGCAGTGCCACGGTTATTCAAAATAGCGGCAACCCTCCTTTTACATATACTTGGATTCCATCAGGAGGAAACTCAGCAGTGGCAAACGGATTAAGTGCTGGAACGTATACGGTGCTATATAGCGATGCTAATAATTGTAACGGAACAGGAACGGTTAACATTACTCAACCAACATCAATAACCAATACTGTTGTAATAAACAATACTAACTGTGGTTCTATAGTTGGAACAGGTGGCGCAACAATAACTGTTAGCGGCGGCACGCCAGGTTATATATTTAATTGGTTACCAGCGGGTGGAACAAATTCTATTGCAACAGGATTGTTGGCTGGATCCTATACAGCTAGCATTACAGATGCTAATGGATGTATTTCAACTGCTGTTGCAAATATTATACAAACTGGTTCTTTAAATTTAAGTATAAGCAAAACAAATGTAAGTTGTAATAACGGAACTAATGGTTCAGCCACAGTATCTGTTTCGAGTGGAACTTCGCCATACTTCTTTAATTGGCTACCGAATTCTATAAATACTAACACTATAAATAATTTATCAGTAGGTGTATACACGGTAATTGTTTCTGATGCCAATAATTGTAATGGAACAGGAACAGTTAACATAACTCAGCCTACAGCAATAACCAATTCTGTTGTAATAAACAATACTAATTGTGGTTCTACAGTTGGAACCGGTGGCGCAACAATAACTGTTAGCGGCGGCACGCCAGGTTATACAATTAATTGGTTACCTGCAGGTGGAACAAATTCTGTTGTAACAGGATTATTAGCAGGATCATATACAGCAAACATTACAGATGCTAATGGCTGTAACTCAAACGTAGTAGCAACAATATTGCAAATAGGTTCTTTAAATATAAGTATAAGCAAAACAAATGTAGGTTGTAATAGCGGAACTAATGGTTCTGCCGCTGTTTCAGTTTCAGGAGGCTCATCGCCCTATTCATATAACTGGTTACCAAATTCAGCAACTAGTAACACCATAAATAATTTATCAGCAGGTGTATACACGGTAATTGTTTCTGATGCCAATAATTGTAACGGAACAGGAACGGTTAACATAACTCAGCCTACAGCAATAGCCAATTCTGTTGTAATAAACAATACTAACTGTGGTTCTACATTTGGAACCGGTGGCGCAACAATAACTGTTAACGGCGGCACAGCAGGTTATACATTTAATTGGTTACCTGCGGGTGGAACAAATTCTGTTGCAACAGGATTATTGGCAGGTTCATATACAGTAAACATTACAGATGCTAATGGCTGTAACTCAAACACAGTAGCAACAATATTGCAAACTGGTTCTTTAAATTTAAGTATAAGCAAAACAAATGTAAGTTGTAATGGTGGAACTAATGGTTCAGCTACTGTTTCAGTTTCAGGAGGCTCATCGCCCTATTCATATAACTGGTTACCAAATTCAGCAACTAGTAACACCATAAATAATTTATCAGCAGGTGTTTACACGGTAATTGCTTCTGATGTCAATAATTGTAACGGATCAGGAACAATCAGCATTAATCAGCCTTTGCCAATTATAGCTAATGTTAATGCGTTAAAATTATGTTATGGCCAAAACGGGTTATTGATTTCAAACATAAGCGGTGGTTCTCTTCCGTATAGTTATTTCTGGAATAATATATCAGGAACCAATAATTTAAGCATTAACCCAATAGCTACAAGCATTTATTCATTATATGTTATAGATGCTAACGGCTGCCAATCTAACATTGATAGTGCACAAGTAACAATTGGAAATCAATTGACCTTAAATGCATCTCCATCAAAAACTATTTGTGCTGGTAACTCAGTACAATTATTTGCTCAGGCAAACGGAGGAACCGGCAATTACCAATATAGCTGGCTACCGGGAGCAATGGCAGGACAAAGCATAACTACAACACCAACTGCAACAATTATATATACTGTTAATGTAACAGATGGTTGTTCGCAGCCACAAGCATCTCAATTAATAACTATAACAATAGAAAATTTAAGTCAGTCCATTATTAATGCAGACAAATTTAGTGGATGTGCGCCTTTGTGTGTTTCATTCAGCAACTCATCATTCTTAAATAATACATCCATTCAATCTTCAATATGGAATTTTAGCGATGGCTCTTCACTAATATCAATTAGCCCAACTTATTGTTTTAATAAAACCGGAAGCTATACGGCATATAATACCTTCACCACCTCGTCAGGTTGCAAGGACTCCGTTAAACTGAATAAAATCATTACTATTTATCCAAAGCCTCTTGCAAATTTTGTTGCTAGCACCAATTCAGTAACTACAGATGCTCCTACAATTCAATTTTCAAATTTATCTACAAATGCTACTAATTATTACTGGGATTTTGCAGGAATGTCTAACTCAAACAATTTTAATACCTATTATAATTTTAGCAACACCGGAAAACATTTAGTAACATTAGTTGCATTTAATGAATTCTGCAGTGATACAGCGTTTAAATTGATAGAATCTTTTCCTGAATTTACATTTTATGCGCCAAATACCTTTACCCCTAACAAAGATAACATTAACGATATTTTTTTACCAATCGGTGAAGGCTGGGATACAGCTTCCTTTAGTATGGAAATTTTTAACCGATGGGGTGAATTAATTTTTTACAGCAAAAAATATAATGAAGGCTGGAACGCAGACTATAAAAATACAAGAGTTAAAAATGATATTTACGTTTGGAAAGTAAGTTTAAAAGATATTTTTGGTAAGCAACACCGCTACATAGGCAAAATAACTGTATTAAATTAAATTTAAAGTGTTATAACTCAATAAATACTGAGTTAATTTAAATTATTTACATTTTAAAACAATATTTAAAACACTAGTAATTATTAATTGAATTCCAATAGATAAAACTATAAAACCCATTATTTTAGAAAGTGCTTTTAATCCTACTGTTCCCAAAACAAAAATAATTTTTGGAGCAAACATAAATATTACATAAATAAGTGCACAAACAGTTAGTATTGCAATTACCACTAAACAATAAGAAAGATAGTCCGAATTTAAATTAAGCGAACAATTAATTAAAAACGAAATAGAACCGGGTCCGGATAAAAGAGGCATTGCTAGTGGTGTGAAAGATATATCCTCTTTTGTTTTATATTCTAATTGATTTTTTTTACTTACATCTTTTTTGTGTTTAAAATTAAGCAATAAAAAGCCTGATCGCGATATTATGATACCGCCGGCAATTTGTAATGCTGATATTGAAATTCCAAAAAATGTAAGAATATAATTTCCAAATAAAAAAGAACACAAACAGATAAAAAAAACATTAAGACTTGTTTTCAAAGTTTGTCTTTTAATCCAATTACGATCATTATTACTAGTTAATGTTAGAAAAACAGGAATTGCACCTAATGGATTAATTAATGTAAAAAGTGAAATGAAAGTACTCAGAAATATAGTCATCATAAAGAAATGTAAAAGTATAAATTCAATAACAAAATAATATTATGTAAAAAATAATAAAATGTAAAAAAAACATTGCAAACTTTAGGTAAATATTTACTATTAACTTTATTTATAAAATACAAATGACATAAAATATAATAAGTGAATAATAGCAAAAATTACATATATATATGTTGATAGTAATTATAAAAAATCAGTTCGATTTTAATTAAAAATAATTGTTAATAAATCATCATCACATTAGCATTAAATAAATAAATCATAAAAAAATAAAATCAATACTTAACATTACCTAAATACGATTAAAACATCAATAAAATATTTTTGTGAAATATTAAACTTTCATGAAATATCAAAACGCAAAATTCAAGTATTATCATAGCAATCGATTAAATATTATATTACTATTTTTTATTACATTAAATAAATTAGCTTTAACCCAATCAATCCAAAGTTTCGGATCTTCTGCTGGTGTAATATCTTCTGGCACAAGCACCACTTTTATTCCAAATCCAACCAACTCAGGAAGCACTTATGTTAGAATTGGAAACCAAAGTGGCGATATAAAACTATATAACTATTCACCAAACGAATTAGGCACAAGTGGTAGTTTTGGCAGAGTTCAAGCGCCAACCGGTTTCTCTGTTAATAAATTAACGCCAATTTTAAATATGGTTGGTTCTCCAACTTTTTATTCAAGATTTAAAATTAAGTTAGGTTTAAATTTAAATAATAATGTATCAAATCTTGGTACCTGGTATATGTTTATTGGAAATGGTGCAGATGATGGGTCTGTTGCTGGTGATTATTTTTCAAATGCAAATGGTTTCGCTGGTTTTGAATGTTTTACTGGATTTCAATTTAGATATAGAAATTTTTCCTCAGCAGGCCTTTATTTTAGAAACGGAAGTTCTTGGAGTCAGGTTGGATTAACTGACACTCTAATTTATCAAGGTATCATGTTAGATTTTGAAATTTTTGGAAATAATCAATCAAGTGGAAATATTTCTTACACATATAATAATGTTAACCAAACATTAGCACCGAACAAAGTAGATGTATATTTACATGGAAAATTAATAGGTGATGATATATCTAAGGCCCAACTAAACAATAATATAAACATCAGAAGTATTATGTTTTTCGGAGAAAATAGTGGGAGTCAAGCTATTTTGGATGTTGATGATGTTACCTTGCAAAATTCAGTTCCCACTTCAATTCAACGCTTAAGTTACCCAAGTGCTTTTAGTTTAGCAAACGGAAATTACAGCTTGACTAGTTGGTCAAACAACAATACAATAGGAACATACCCTAGCAATATGATTTTTCATTATGGAGGAGTAAATGCTACTGACCCTCTAATAAATCAAATAGTTGCTTCACAAGATTTTGAAAGAGAATATCAATTAACAAAGGGTTCAATTATATCAGGATTAGATACTAATGGCTTTGCTTTTTGGACAGAGTCAAACAACGCTTCTTTAACCTCAGGCAACATTGGAGAAGCAGTTTTGGCAATAAATACACTAAGCGTTACCAATATTCAACTTTCATGGATTGCCGCAAGAGAAATAAATTCAGGTAATAGATATTTACTCAGAGCTCAATATAGAATTGGTAATTCTGGTAATTATCAAGATTTACCAGGAACTATTTCTCAAATAGAATTTAACAGTGCAAATTCCGGACCGTTTAATTTTGGTCCAATAACACTTCCAAGCACATGCGATAACCAACCACTAGTTCAAATTAGATGGATTTACTATTGGAGTGGCTCAGGATCGGGGGCAAGAGACGGCATCAGATTAGATGATATTGTAGCAACGTCAACATATGTTTACTCGTCTTTACCTATCGAATTAATAAACTTTGAGGCAAATATAAATGAACAAAAATTAATAGATCTTAATTGGTCAACAGCTACTGAAAAAAACAACAACTATTTCACAATAGAAAAAAGTGATAATGGAATAATTTTTAATGAAATATTTAAAATTGAAGGTTCTGGTGATAGTTACATTAAAAAAGATTATCACTTAATAGATAGCTTTCCTTTAGAGGGTGTAAGTTATTATAAATTAAAACAAACCGATTATAATGGTGATTATAAATATTCAAAAATAGTGGCTATAAATTATAACGCCATAATTGATTTTAAAATTTTCCCTAATCCCGTTAACTCAGGTGAAATAAAAATTACCGACAATAAAAACAATCAAATTGATTGTATTGTTGAATTTTTTGATAATACCTTTAGAAAAATAAAAATAGATTATATAAATTATAACAAAAACACTATTAATGTATCAGGTATGGAAAAAGGAATGTACCATGTTATAATACACAATCAGGAGAAATATTTATTCAAAAAACTGATTATTAATTGAATGAAAATCAAATTAAATGTTAGAATAATATTAAAATGTAAATTTCATAACCGTTAATTACGTATAACATTAAATGTAAATTAACATTCAGCACTTTTAATTTACAATTCTATAAAACTAAAAACTCATTTTAATAAATACCATGTTTGAATTTTGAAAAAAAATAAAAACATGAAACCAAAATTATTTATCACTCTATTTACCTTATTGGTAATTAAATTTTCTGCACAAAATCCTGGTTTAGTCATCAGCGAGTTCTTTCCTAACCCAACCGGTACAGATAGTTGCCATGAATATGTTGAGTTATTGGCAACCAAACCAATTAATTTCGGGTTAACACCTTATACCATAATTGTTAATAATAACGGAACTGCAACCAATCAAGGCTGGATTGCAGGAGGTGCAATTACTTATGCATTTGCTATTACCTCAGGGTCAGTTGCAGCAGGCAATGTAGTGTATGTTGGTGGCAGTTGTATGGTTCCTGCCGGGCAAAAACTAAGAGTTATTAATGTAAAATATACCGGCGGCGATGGTGGAATTGGAACAGCTAATGCAAGTGGAGTATTTGGGAATGGTGGGTCTAACGCAGATGGGGTTGCAGTTTTTGATTTACCAATTTCGGCAATTACAAGTTCTACAACACCAACGGACGCTTTATTTTTTGGAACAGGTTTAGGAACTGCAATTGTTAGTGGTGGATTAAACGGATATCAATTACCTATTAATGATTTATACCCTGGTGGGAAATTAAATTCTGGCAGTTTCTTTACCACCGATCCAGTTGCAGATGTTATTACTGCAACAGGAATTTTTAACACAACAACAAATACTTGGACAATGCCAAGAACATTTTCTGTTACACCGTTTGCCTCACAAACTAATGCTATTAGTTCTGTATCGTTAACTACAACAGCAAGTCCTGCAACAATCTCAT
Organism: Bacteroidia bacterium; assembly: GCA_044344665.1. Taxonomy (GTDB): domain Bacteria; phylum Bacteroidota; class Bacteroidia; order B-17B0; family Aurantibacillaceae; genus Aurantibacillus. The sequence goes on from JBIJCO010000006.1 coordinate 48,316, forward strand.
TTTTAAGCAATGACACATCCGTAGTTGAAACAAATTCAAGCGCTACAATTTATCTTAAATTAACTGCTACGAGTACATCAGCAAGCGCAGTAAGTTTAGTTGCTTCGGCTTGGTCAAACGCTAGCAGCAGTGATTATACAATTGCAGCAACAACAATCACATTTGCACCAAATGCCCCAATAAATAGTTCGGCAGCTGTTACCATTAATTTAAATAACGATGCTATTTTAGAAAGCGCTGAATATATCATATTAAAACTTGTGCCTCAAATGAATTCAGTAATTGGAAATACCAATCAATGTACATTTTATATTTTAGATGATGATAAAGTAGCACCAACTCCGGCAAATACATTAAGTTTAAATTTATTAGCCAGTTACCAAAATTCAGTTTCAGGTACAAACTCGGCAGAAATAGTTGTACACGACCCTACAACACAACGTTTATATATAGCCAATAGCATAGCTGGAAAATTAGAAATCATAAATTTTATTAATCCATCAAACCCAACATTAATTTCAAGTATTAATATAACAACCCACGGAAATCTCAATTCAGTAGCTGTAAAAAATGGTATAGTTGCCTGCGCAATTGAAAATAGCTCTTTAGCAATTGGCGGAACAAATCCTCAAGATAGTGGTAAAGTTGTTTTCTTTGATAAAGACGGCGTTTTCTTAAAAAAGGTAACTGTTGGTATGATGCCAGATATGATTACATTTAATAATGCAGGGACAAAAGTTTTAACGGCAAATGAAGGCGAGCCAAATGATGCGTATACCAACGATCCGGATGGTTCTATAAGTATAATAGACATCTCTGGAGGCATTGCGTCATTATCTCAAAACAATGTGTCGCACGTAACTTTTACAAATTATAACGGACAAGAAGCCACATTAAAATCTCAGGGTATAAGAATATATGGCTTAAATGCATCCGCCTCAAAAGATTTTGAACCGGAGTATATTTCTATTGCAAAAGATGACTCAAAAGCTTGGGTATCCCTTCAAGAAAACAATGCCATAGTAGAAATTAATCTTGCAAATAATGCAATTAATTATGTAAAAGCCTTAGGCACTAAAAATCACAATTTGTTAAATAATAGTTTTGATGTCTCTAATGTGACTAAAGGAATTAATTTATCAAATTTTCCGGTAAAAGGTCTTTATTTACCTGATGCTATTTCAAGTTACAGCGTTAATGGAGTTAATTATTTAGTAACAGCTAACGAAGGCGACTCAAGAGCATATGCCGGTTTTTCAGAAGAAAAAAGAATTGGCACCTTGACACTTGACCCAACAAAATTTCCAAACTCCGGAGATTTAAAAAATAATTATGTATTAGGAAGATTAAATGCCACTGATAAATTAGGAGATATTGATAATGACGGAGATATCGATACAATATATGCCTATGGCTCTAGATCATTTTCAATATGGAATGCCAATACCGGTAATTTGGTTTATGATAGCGGCGATCAAACGGAATTAATAACTTCTTCTAATTCATTTTCTGTGATGTTCAATGCCAGTAACACAACCATTGTAAAAAAAGATAGAAGTGACGATAAAGGTCCTGAACCCGAAGGTGTGGCCATAGGAGCAATTGGAACAAACACGTTTGCTTTTATAGCTTTAGAGAGAATTGGTGGGATTATGGTTTATGATATTACAAACCCCAATTCACCATTTTTTGTCACATATGTAAATAATAGAAGTTTATTAGCTAACGGTCCTGACAGGGGTGCAGAAGGTATTATTTTCATACCTCAATCTCAAAGTCCAAATGGTCAACACCTAGTCATTGCTGCAAATGAAATAAGTAGTTCCTTATCAATTTACGGAATTCCAGGCTGCTCTGCGCCAATTTCAAGCTCATTAAGTGTATCAGGAAACACAACTGGTTTATGTTCTAATAATGGTCCTATTTTATCAGTTCCATCAAATCCAAATTTAAACTATCAATGGAGTGTAAATGGAACAATATTAACAGGAGCCACTAGTAATACAATTATGGCAAACAATAATGGAAACTATTCGGTAGCTATTTCAGGAGGCACAAATTGTGCTACAAGTTCATTATCTCAAAGCATTAGTGTTTTGCCTTCACCTACAATAAATATATCTGGTAATACTACTATCTGTATAGGAAATACTGCTACATTAATAGCTAATGGTGCTACAACCTATACATGGAGTAACTCATCATCAAATTCATTAATTGCAGTAAATCCAAACACAACAACAACATATAGCGTTACAGGATCAAATCTAAATGGTTGTTCAAATACTCAAACAATGTCATTAGCAGTAAATCAAAACCCTACAATTACTGCCACAACTTCCTTTTCTGTAATATGTAATGGTAATTCATCAACTTTAACAGCAAACGGAGCTAATACATATTCATGGAGTACAGGTGCAAACTCACCCTCAATTATAGTTTCTCCAAACGTAACATCTACATTTACCGTTAATGGAACAAATATTAATGGTTGCTCTAATTCAGAAACTATTTCAATAAATGTAAATCCTAGCCCTACTATTAGTATAGCTGCATCACAAACAGCAATCTGCTCGGGTAATTCAGCAACTTTAACAGTTAATGGCGCCAACACATACACATGGAGTAACTCATCAACAAATTCATTAATCGCGGTAAATCCAAACACAACAACAACCTATAGTGTTACAGGGCAAACCGGAAATTGTCTTAATTCAATAGTTCAAACTATAAACGTCAACCCTTTGCCAACTATCACAATAATTAGTTCTTCAAGTATAATTTGTGTTGGACAAACAGCAACACTTACTGCAAGCGGTGCATTAACTTATAGTTGGACAAATGGACCAGTAAATTCTTCGTATACAATTAATCCATTAGCAAATTCAAATTATACTGTAACTGCTACCGATAATAATTCGTGCATAAATACGAATGTGTTTATTCAATTAGTTTCTCCATGCACTGCATTAAACGAAAATAGTTTTTCAACAGATTTTAATCTTTATCCTAATCCTACAAGCGATGATGTAAATTTAAAATTTGCCGACAACTCAATTAAAACTATTGAAATATATAATGCTCTGGGAAAAAAGATATATACAGCAGCAATTAATACAACTGAATTTAAAATAAATACATCAAATTATTCAAAAGGTATTTATATTATAAACATATTTAATAAAAGCACAAACTTTAGTAAAAAATTAATTATAGAATAAGCTGTCGTAACAATAAAAAAACAATTCATTAACCTGCATTGACTATTCAATGCAGGTTTTTAATTTTTTAATAATGTATAATTTATGTTTATATAAACTATACTCGCAAAATTTGTAAAACCTTAATTATGAAAAAATTTTACAAAACTATTGTTCTATCAGACATTCATTTAGGCACTAAAGCTAGTAAAGCAAAAGAAGTCATCACCTTTCTAAAACATCATAAATGCGAAACCCTAATACTTAATGGCGACATTGTTGATGGCTGGCAATTACGTAAGTCAGGAAAATGGACTAAACAACACAGTAATTTTTTTAAACATATAATTAGTTTAACAGCCAAAAAAAAATGTAAAATAGTTTATTTAAGAGGTAATCATGATGATTTTTTGGAGGAAATAATGCCTCTTAAAATTGGAAATTTTTCAATAAAAAAATATTACATCCATTATGGTGTAGAAAAAAAATACTTCGTTACGCATGGTGATTTATTTGACAATGTAACCACAAAATTAAAATGGATCGCAAAATTAGGCGATGTTGGTTATACTTTTCTACTTTGGTTAAACAGACACTATAATACGTACAGAGAAAAAAGAGGATTACCATATTATTCTCTATCTCAAGTTGTAAAATTAAAAGTAAAATCTGCTGTTTCATTTATATCAGATTTTGAAAATGAACTCGCTAAAGTTGCTAAATCCAGAAATTGTAACGGAATAATATGTGGACATATACACCAGGCTGCAATAAAAAACATTAATGGCATTGAATATTTAAATTCTGGCGATTGGGTAGAAAGCTTAACAGCGTTGGTTGAAGATATAACTGGAAACTGGGAAATAATAAAATACCAAGAATGGATGGATGATTTTCAGCAGCAACAACTCAACAAAAAAGAAATAGAAAATATTTTGCCTCTTGGAATTGAATTGGTGGAATCTTAACTAAGTTAATATGAAATATATTTTAACTGTTCAGGGCGAAGGTCGTGGTCACATGACGCAAGCGATAACCATGTACGATATGTTAATAGAACAAGGCCATACTATTTGCGCAGTAATAGTTGGCTCGAGCTCTAATAGAGAAATTCCAAATTTTTTCTATAAACGAATTCAAGCTCCAATAATTCAAATACCCAGCCCAAATTTTATTACAGATAAAAAAAATAAAAGCATAAATATTACCAAGTCTGTTTTTTTTAATTTATTTAAAATAACCAAATACAGAAAAAGTTTAAACCAAATTGATGAGTTGGTAAATAAATATAAACCAGATACAATCATTAATTTCTTTGATTTGTTAACCGGTTTATATTTTAGAATACATAAACCAAAAGCTAAACTAGTTTGTATTGCTCATCAATATATTTATTTACATCCTGATTTTGAGTTTCCAGAAGGAAATGAAATTGATAGATTTTTAATTAAATACTACACTAAATTAACTACCATACGCTCTTCAAAAAACCTAGCCTTATCATTTTACAATTTGCATATCAAAAATGAAAACGTAATAATTGTGCCGCCATTACTCAGAAAAGAAATATTTAAATTAGAATCTAAACAGGAAGATTTTTTTCTAGTTTATCTTGTAAATAACGGATATTTTGAAGAAATTATCGAATGGCATAAAACAAATCAGAATATAAAAATTCATTGCTTCACAGATAATGCAGAAAAAATAAAATCAAACTACAACTATAATAAAGAAAAAATTATTGTACACGCTATTAACGACACTTTATTTTTAGAAATGATGAGTAAGGCAAAAGGAATTGCTAGCACCGCTGGTTTTGAAAGCGTATGCGAAGCCATGTATTTAGGGAAGCCTGTTATGATGGTTCCTATTAAAGGACACTATGAACAATTTTGTAATTCAAGAGATGCTTATAAAGCAGGCGCTGGCATATATGCAGATAAATTTGACCTATCAAAACTTGACAATTTTTCTATTACTTTTGACTCAACAAGTCATTTTTTTAAAAATTGGATAGCCAATGCAAAATTCAGAATCTATAAAGAAATTATCTCAACCTGATATGCCTCGTAAACTATTGTTTATTGTCAACCCAAATGCAGGAAAAAAAGTTTCTTCACTCTTAATTGAAACTATTCGCAAAGAGTTTCCTCAAAACATCTATTATCAAATTGTTATTTGGAAAGATAAAAATCACTTTAACGAAATATTAGATATATTATACACACAAAATTATACAGATGCCGTGGCTGTAGGCGGAGACGGAACGGTTAATGAAGTTGCAAAAAGCTTAATTGGCACTAATATTACTTTAGGCATAGTTCCTTCAGGCTCCGGAAATGGCTTAGCCAGAAGCCTTGGTATATCAATGAAAATTGATGAAGCCATTAAACAAATTATTAACGGCGAAAAAACAAAAATTGATATTGGAAAAGTTAACGGCACTCCATTTTTTTGTACAAGCGGTGTAGGTTTTGATGCGCATATCGGGAAGTTATTTGCCACATCAGAAAAACGCGGTTTAAAAACTTATGCAAAAATTGTAATCTCACAATTGTTTAACTACAAACCCGAAGAATATGTATTGAGTTTTGACAGACAAATAATCGAACTAAAAGCGTTTTTAATTACAGTTGCCAACGCAGGCCAATATGGCAATGATTTTTATATTGCACCAGAGGCGAAACTTAATGACGGTTTATTTCATGTGGTTATTTTAAAACCATTTAATTTATTTCAACTCCCAGGATTGATTTATAAACTAATTTCAAAAAAATCTCATTTAAGTTCCCGAACAGAAACTTACACGTGTAACCAACTAAGAATTTACAGAAACAAAAAAAACGCAATTCATTTTGACGGAGAACCCAAATTTGAAAATGAAGATTTGTTGTTTGAACTAATTGACGAAAAATTAAATGTAATTATTGGTACAAAGTATAAACGCAATGGCTGACTTTAAAAAGTAACATCAAGTAATTTAACCTCATTTCCTCTCAAAACTTCAAGTTTTACAGTGTCTCCTTTTTTATGATTTGAAAGTGCTTTCATATATCCTTGCACATCTTTAATCTCAAAATCACCAAGCTTTTTAAACACATCGCCTTTTTTTACTCCGGCTTTAAATGCAGGTTTTCCGTCAGTTACTCCATCAACGCGCATACCCGGCCCCTCAAAGGTATAATCAGGCATAACACCCATTGTAATTTTAAATCCACTTTTTGATGACTCCGGATTTCTTGTTTTAGTGAATTGTAATTTAGGATACTTGAATGTTTTTTCAACAATTGAAATAATATAATTTAAAACATCCACCTCTCCTTTAAAATTTATTTTTTCAATGTCGTCAGATGGTTTATGATACTCACTATGCTGACCTGTAAAAAAATGAAGTACAGGAATATCTTTTAAATAAAAAGAAGTTTGATCACTTGGACCAATTCCACTACTGTCTTTTTTAATACTAAAATTTGTCGTTAATGAATCTATTAACGGCACCCATTCCTGCGAAGTACCAACACCATAAATCATTAACTTTTTTGTTGAATCATTCAATCGCCCTATCATGTCCATATTAATCATGTAATTAATTTTAGACAATTCAATATCCGGATTTTCGCAATATTTTTTTGAACCTAATAAACCTAGCTCCTCACCGCTAAAACAAATAAATAATACATTATATGGTTCAGTTTTTTTATTTTTCGCAAAATAATTTGCCAATGCAATAACACCGGCGGTACCGCTGGCATTATCATCGGCGCCATTATGAATTTTACCATCCGGATTAGCCTCTAAACTATTATGATCTTGACCTAATCCCAAATGATCGTAATGCGCACCAATAACAATGGTATAAGGAGCTTTATTATCTAAAAAACCAATTACATTATTAGCCGTTTTTTCTTTAATGCCTAAAGTTGATGTATCATGAGGATTTGTATTTTTTTTATACGTGAACGATTTTAAATAGGAATTATTAAACGCTGTTAATCCGGCACTTTTAAATTTACCTGATATATATTTGGCTGCTAAAAGTTCCTCAGGAGATGAAGTGCCCCTACCTTTTAATTTATCTGAAGCTAGAAAAGAAATGTCTGCTTTTAATGAAGTTAAATTAACAACTTGCGAATTAATTTTTAAAGGTATTATGAGCAGTAATAGGTAGCATTTTGAGAGAGAAATTTTCATGTTCAAAAATAATAATTTTAAAGACATATTTATTTTTAATAGTAGTAAACCAATTAACAATAAAATACATTTTGTTTTTTTAAACAAAAAACACATTGGGATTAATAAAGTTTGACAAAATTTGTTAGGCCATACTTAAATTCTTATATTTACGAAACACAAATGCTTAAGAGAATTTTAATAATAGTTATCTTATTTTCAATCTGCACACTTTCCTTTAAAGAAATTTTACTTTTCAAACTAAATCAAATTGACTTTATCAGTTTATCTGTTGATTGTGATGAGGAGGAATCATCAACGGAAAATGAAATAAATGATGAAGATGAAAAAAAAGAGACATCTAAGTGGCCTTTGGGTAGTTACGTTTATTGTACTTATTTGAACATACTTACAAAAATTATGGTTAAAAATCATAATGTAAAACTTTTTACTTATCCATTTTCAGAAATCTACTCCCCTCCTCCTAAAATAGTTTGAATTTAAAATTTTCAAGATTTACACTAGCAAAAAAACAAAATTTGCTGTAAATCAATTTATGAACCTAACTTAATTTCTTAACTTTCATTAAAATGAGTCAAATACATTCTCCAAAAACAATTTTTCAACGCCTAAAATTATTCTTTACATTTTTTGATAGTCGATGGGAAGATTTAGAAAAAAATAATTGGAAATCAACCGTTTACCGTGATTTTAGCGCTGGTTTAGTTGTTGCAATGACAGCTATACCCATGGCAATGGGGTTTGCCATAGCAATGGGTTTAAGACCTGAGCAAGGTATTATAGCCGGAGCTTTAGCGTGTATTGTAGGAAGAACTTTTGGAGGTTCTAAATATCAAGTTTACGGACCTACAGCAGCTTTTATTCCGGTTATTGCGGCACTAATATCTAAATATGGTGCAGAAAATGGTGGTACAGCAGAACAGGCACATGGTTTATTGATTTTAGTCTCTATTATTGCAGGTTTAATTTTAATGGTGATGGGTTTATTGGGTTTAGGTAAATATGGAAGACTTGTCCCCAACTCCATTATTGTAGGTTTTACAATTGGAATAGCAATTTCTATAGCTCTAACAAACTTAGAAGACATTTTAGGAATTGAGAGTTTTAAAGACATGCTTGGTCAAGATGAAAACATACAAGGTGGTATTTTTCACAATATATACATTGCTCTCGGAAATTTAAATAAAATAAATCTATGGTCGGTGTTTATTGGTTTGCTAACTTTCATTATAACAAAAAGTTTACTAAAAATTTCTATTTTCATACCTGCACCTTTAATTGCAATTGCGGCTTCTACAGTTTTGGCATCAACACTTTTGAAAGATGAGGGTTTAATACTTGTTAAAGACTTATATGGTACAATACCAAATAATTTCTTTGTTTTTACAAAGCCTTACCTTCCATCAATCAATAGTTCAGTAATCATGGATATTTTTTATTTTGTTTTTGCAATTATTTTTGTTTCTGCAGTTGAAAGTGTTTTGTGTTCAACCATGGCTGATAAATTAGCTGAAAACAAAAAAACACTTTTTAATCCTGATAAAGAATTATGGGGCCAAGGTCTTGTTCAAATAATTGTCCCGCTGGTAAATGGTTTCCCTTGCACAGGTGCCCTAGCAAGAACTGCAACAAGCATTAAAGCAGGTGCAAGAACTCCATTAGCAGGTTATTTTAAAGGTGTTTTAAAGTTAATTATGGCCTTCTACATTGCACAATACCTTGAACTTATACCTATGGCATGTATTGGCGGTATTTTAGTATGGGTGGCTAGTAATATGATTAAACCCTCTGAAATAAAAGAAACTAAGCATGAAGGCAAATTTGAATTTTCAATGATGCTATATACAGCAGTTATGGTGCCACTTACTGACTTTTTAACTGGAGTGTTATCGGCATTAATAATTTACTTTATCATAAAAAAAATATTTCCTTCAATAAGAAAAAAGTATGTAACAAATTAATTATAAAAAAATGGAAAATTCATATAAAAAACTTTTCGAAAACAACAAAAATTGGGTTGAAGAACAACTAAAAAAAGACCCTAACTTTTTTATTGACCTTGCAAATGGTCAACGACCTGAATATCTCTGGATGGGCTGCTCAGACAGCCGAGTGCCTGCAAACGAAATTACAGGTACAAAACCTGGTGAAATGTTCGTTCACAGAAACATTGCAAACGTTATTGTTCATACCGATTTTAATGCAATGAGCGTTTTAGAATATGCTGTAAACGTTTTAGAGGTTAAACACATTATTGTTTGCGGCCATTATGGATGCGGAGGTGTTAGAGCCGCCATGAGTAATACTAGTTTTGGGTTAGTTGATAATTGGCTTAGAAACATAAAAGACGTTTATTTTAAACATTACCAAGAACTTGATGGAATTGAAGATTTGGATAAACGCGCTGACCGTTTAACGGAGTTAAATGTTATAGAGCAGGTTCGTAATCTTGCTAAAACCAAAATAGTACAAGATGCTTGGCACGCCGGAAAAAAAATTGAAATACATGGCTGGGTTTATGGTTTAAATAATGGCTTACTAAACGAACTTAATGTAGTATACGATGAAAAAGGAGATATAGAGTCTATTTACCGTTATCACTTTGATTAAAATTATTTAAGATTACTATAATTAACAGTCCTTAAAAATTATTAGCACCACAAAAAATCATAAAATAAATTATAATAAAAGGTATGAAACAAATCTTCATACCTTTGTTGTTTAATACATGAAGACACTTTTTAGCTACGTTAAACAACATAAACAATTATTGGTAATTGCCTTAATTTTAGCTGCCATAAACCAGTGTTTTTCACTCTGCGATTCAATTATAACAGGTAAACTTATTAATAAGTTCAGTGCGCCGCACATTGAAGAAAATTCTACTTATTATTGGCGTATTGGTGCAACATTTAGCGAATTTATTAAGGCCGTTAGTTATTTTATTATGCTTTCCATAGGGGCCGCATTTCTATCGCGCTTAGCAAAAAATTTTCAGGATTATTTTACAAATATCATTATTCAACGCACGGGGGCTCAAATGTACACCGACGGCATAAAAAAAGTGCTTTCCCTACCTTATAAAGATTTTGAAGACAAAAGAAGTGGCGAAACTTTAGGTAAACTCCAAAAGGTAAAATCTGATCTTGAACGTTTTGTTACCTTATTTATTAGTTTAATTTTCCAATCATTAATAGGCATCATTTTTGTATTTATATACGCATTCAACGTTCACCCTTTTCTTGGACCACTCTACCTAGCAACCGTGCCTGTAATTGCATTTATAAGTTCGTTCCTAGGAAAAAAAATAAAATCAATTTCCAGACAAATTTTATCAGAAACAACTGCTTTAGCAGGTGCAACTACCGAATCTTTAAGAAATATTGAATTAATAAAAAGTTTAGGACTCGTTAATCAGGAGGAAAAACGACTAAATAATAATACGTTAAAAATTTTAGTTTTAGAATTAAAAAAAGTTCGTTTTATTCGCTCCCTTAGTTTTATTCAAGGTACCACTGTTCACTTAGTCAGAAGCTTACTAATTTTTGCACTATACTGTTTTGTGTTTAATGGTGTTATTAAAATAGGCGACCTGATAACGTTAATGTTTTTTTCTTTTTTTGTGTTTAACCCGCTTCAAGAATTAGGAAATGTTATAACTGTTTATAATGAAACAAAAGTAAGTATGGACAATTTTGATAAACTAATTAACTCCTCATCAGAAGATATTCCAATTAGCCCATCAAAACTCGGTGAAATTAGAGAAGTACATTTTAAAAACGTTTCGTTTACCCACAACACATCAAAAAACTATGCAGTAAAAAATATAAGTATAGACATTAAAAGTGGACAAACTATTGCATTTGTTGGCCCAAGCGGGAGCGGTAAAACTACCCTCGTTAAATTATTATTAGGGTTATATCAGCCAAACAACGGACATGTTTTATATAACAATATTTACTCAACCGAAATTAATTTAAACGAATTAAGAATGCAACTAGGCTTAGTTTCGCAAGATTCTCAATTATTTAGCGGAACCATTAAAGATAATTTATTGTTTGTGAAACCAGACGCAACTGACGCTGAAATTTTAGAAGTTTTAAATAAAGCAGCCTGTCAAAACTTATTAAAACGTGCATCTGACGGAATATTAACTACCATTGGCGAAGGAGGAATTAAATTAAGCGGTGGCGAAAAACAACGATTATCAATTGCCAGAGCCTTATTAAGAAATCCTAAATTATTAATTTTTGATGAGGCCACATCTGCATTAGATTCTTTAACCGAAGAAGATATTTCGGGAACAATAAGAGAATTAAGTGCCACAAAATCTCAAATTACTATCTTAATTGCTCATCGTTTATCAACCATTATGCATGCCGATATAATTTATGTATTAGAGCAAGGAGAAATAATTGAGCAAGGTAAACATGAAGAATTACTTTCATTAAAAGGGTTGTATTACGCCATGTGGAGACAACAAATAGGCGAACGAAAAAATTAACAACTTTATTTCTTTATCAACCTAAAAGATTTTGAAAAACTACCATGAGTAGTTAATATATAAACACCTTTAGGCAATTCATTTAATAAAATGGTAGTTTTTAAGTCCTTGCATTCTCCAATACAAATTATTTTACCAAATTGGTCAGTAAGTTTATAATTTAAATCAGATTGCAATTCGCTATGCTCTATTACAATGCTATTTTCTATTAATGTAGGATAAACCGCAATTTTAATATCTTCAGAAATTAGCTGATTTAAGTTTGTTACTGTGTTTATATAATTACCTAAATAATTACTTAAATCAAAAATAGTAAGTTTTTGAGGATAGGTGCCAAGGGCTTGATTAAAAAAATATTCATTACTTAAATAATATTTTATCCCATTACTTGTAGCAATACCTTCTATTTGATGAAACGGTAAATTAATACTCACCTTTCGTTTATTTCCTGAAAAAAAACTATTTCCATTAAAATCATACAACAAATAAAAAAATGGTTGTAAGGTATTGCTATAACCACAAAGCGTTACAATTTTTTTATTTTTCACAAAAGTTGCACCTGTAATTAAACCTGCCACATCAAGTGTGGCAATAAAATTTGCAACATGAGTACCTCCTAATTTTGGAAGGGAATATAAACTTGTTTTTTTTGTTATCCATTGTTTCGTAAACAAATAAATACTGTCGTTTGTGACAATAAAAGCTTCGCAATCAAAATCGGTATTATTTGAACCGGTTGCCGTAAAGTTAGTTTGATTAGAATAATTAAACTTTATTGTATCAATTACTGGAGAATTATTTAAAATCGAAGCTTTATTTATTTTGTATATCTTCAAATTAGTTCTGTTTCCATTAGCATTATTTCCAAAATCCCCTATATAAATAAATAAACTGTCTTGCGAAATTTCTTCCCAATCAATATTAGTTAGTGTTTGGAAAGTATAAGTATTTGTAATTGATCCGTTTAATGTGTCCAAAGCAAACACTCGTTTGTCTGTATTATCGTTATGCGTAAATAAAAAGTTTCCCCATCTTATTAAACCGGATGTTTCGTTTAAAACAGGTTGCAAACTAAAACTAGATTGCGGAGAAATACTAGAAGCACTATATAGACAACTACCGTCATTTATTGTAGCATTAACATTGTAATTAGTTGCCAAAGGATCGGTACAACCGCTAGTTTGAGCATACCCAAACTGATAAAACAAATTAATAAGTAAACATAAATTTAAAAATCTCATAAAAATTAAACCTAATGGTTATTAAAAAAGCCATCTTTTCAGATGGCTTTATATTTGATTGTTTTAGATTAAAATACTAATGATGTTGTTCAGTTGCTTTATTTGTTGAATCTGTAGTTTCTGAAGCAGCTTCAATAGTAACAGTATCTTTAACATCAACCGAATGACCTTCAACTATCACAACATCTTCTTTCGGATGTAAACTATGGTCGCCTTTCTCACAAGCCTCCATGCATTCTTTTGAACAATTTTCTTTACACTCACATGATTCATGTTTCTTTGGATCACACAGACTTAGAAACAAAAAGATAATTACTAATGTAACTGAAGCCATAATAAATGGCACGGTGAACGAAACTGGTTTTGATTCGTTAGAATGGTTGTTGTGTCCGTGATCGTGTGACATAATTTTTATTTTTATAATGCGAAAATAATAGAATAATTAAATTAAAAAAAATAAATATTATAGTTATTATTCCTTAATAAATTTATAATAATAACTTCTATTACTCTCAGTTACTTTTATAACATATATTGAGGGCTCTAAATCGTTTATATCAAGTTCATATAGAGTATTTAAATAACCTGTGTTTAATTGTTTCATTTTTTTTGCCTGCAAATCTAAAATAGTTACATCAAACTCACCAGCATGGTTAAACAATAAGCACAATTTATCTTTTCCTGGATTTGGATAAAATTGCATAGCGCTTATATCCATAAAATCATAAATGCCAGCAGTATTGTTACTTATAAAATAATTATCTCTGTATCTCACAGAGTTAGGAGTGAAATTATTACCTATTAAATTACCACTAATTTCTAAAAACGGGATTTTACTACTAGAGGTAAGCCATTGATAACTTCTTGTATTATTGGGGAAACCTAACGGGAAAGGGAAGGCTGTTTTTATTGTATCTTGCGAATACTGTGTAGTAACCATTCTTAAGCAATTTGCTGTTCCATAAGGTGTTTTAACAGTTCCCCAACCATCAATTTTTGAAACACGATAACCTGTTTTTGAATATCTGATTGGCAGCAAAGTGGTTGTAGGTGTTGAAAATTTAAATGTTGTACTATCGTATTTTGGATAAGTTAAAGGGAAATTATATAATTCATCTTTATTCGAAAAATAACTAGCAACAGGCACTGAACTAAAAGTCATGCCGCTACCATCTGCAACATAAGCATTCGTTGGTGTAGTTTGTTTTCTGTAAAAATTGTAAAAGTTGGTTATCGTTAATGGTCCAGCCCCTAAGGTGTCAGATATTTTTTCACCATATTCATTTAAACCAATAAAAAAGAAAGCATATGGAGTTTGAAAAGATAATTTAAAATCTCTTCTACCTTGGCTCGTATAAACTAAATTACTAAAATCCCAATTATAATTTGCACCGGTTTGGGTATAATTTCCTGCTGAATTAATCTGCGCATTTGAATACCTCAAGGTGTCTCCGCTTCCGGGAAAATTAGCACTAGTTAAAGTTATAGGCGATTGCGCATTAATACTTATGATTAAAATGCAAAAAGTAAATAAAAAAAATCTATGCATGTTATGTAATTTTTATGGTAAATTAATATCCTAAAATACTAAATTTATTTTTAGCGATAATTTTTAATTGAAGTCTGTCATCAAATACTCTATTTTACTTCTTCTTGTTTTTAACTTAAATGCATTTGGACAAAACATTTCACTTAAAATTATCCCCAAACAACCTTCAAAAACGCTTTCAAAACTAAACTATCAAAAAAAATTCGCCTCTAAATCAGAGGCGATTAAAGTGACAAACAATATTATTTTAAGTCTTCAAAATAAAGGATATTTACTTGCTTCTATTGATAGTATTTATGAAGATTCAACAAATGTAACTGCCATTATCTCCGAAAATGATGTATACAAATCAGCGGTTTTAAAATCGGGCAACTTGAATCCAAATCTTTCATCAAAACTAGGCATCAGTGAAAAATTATTTTCAAACAAACCATTCAACTACAAAGAGGTTTCTAAATTAATTGAGAAAATTATTTTGCATTACGAGAACAACGGTTACCCATTTGCTTCGGTACAACTTGATAGTATATTAATTGAACAAAATCAAATAAGCGCAGTTTTAAACGTTAATAAAAATAAATTATTTAAAATAGATTCTGTCAAGATTGTAGGTTCGGCAAAAATAAATAAGCTTTTTATAAATCGATATCTTGGAATTAAGGAAAACATGCCATATAACGAATTTTTATTGTTTGGAATATCGCAAAAAATAAAGCAATTACCCTTTGTAGCGGAGAGGCAAACACAAATTGTAAGACTTACCGATAAAACAAACAAACTTATTTTATTTCTCGATAAAAAAAATGCCTCGCAGTTTGACGGTATAATTGGTTTTTTGCCCGACGCTAACACAAAAAAAACGGTTATTACAGGTGATGTAAAATTAAAAGTTATTAATGGCATTTTTAGAAACGGAGAAACTTTTGATTTGGAATGGCGCCGATTACAAACACAAACGCAAGATTTTAAAGGAAAGATAATTTATCCTTATTTATTTGGAACACCAGTTGGAACAGATTACTCACTAAAAATATATAGAAAAGATTCAACGTTTATAGACATCAACAACAATTTTGGCTTACAGTATTATTTTAACGGTCTAAACAATTTTAAAGTGTTTTTTAAACAACGCAATACTAATCTAATTTCAACAAACGGTTTAAAATACATCACAGTAATTCCTGATTACGCTGACATTATTACCCAATCATACGGCATTGGCTTTACGTTTGAAAAATTAGATTATCGTTTTAATCCTCATAAAGGGATAGCGTTTAATTTTACCGGACAAATAGGAAACAGAACAATTAAAAAAAACGACAAAATCAATGAATTTGTTTATGAGAATTTATTAATGCGCTCTTCTCAATATCAATTTGAAGGCGATATTAATTATTTTATACAACTATACCGAAACAATGTCTTAAGAATTGGTTTTCAAGGCGCCTCAATTTTTGGAAACTCAACTATTTTTAAAAATGAGTTATTCAGAATTGGCGGTTTAAAAACAATAAGGGGTTTTGACGAAGAGAGTATTTATGCTTCAACTTATTTAATTCCAACCCTTGAGTACCGTTTTTTATTTTCACAAAATTCTAATTTATTACTTTTTGCTGAAGGTGCCTGGTACGAAAACAACAGTAACTTAAACTATATAAAAGATAGACCTATAAGTATGGGTGCCGGAATTAATTTTGAAACCAAAGCGGGAATATTAACTTTAAATTACGCTTTAGGAAACCAGTTTAATAACGGTTTCGATTTGCGCAGTGGTAAAATACATTTTGGTTTAACTGCCTTGTTTTAAAATAAATTTAAGAAAATTACTTACTTATAAAAACCTCGTTTTATTCGACAAAACAAATTGTACATACAACTTAAATAAATTACATTTGTTTATACATTTAAATCATGAAAAAAATAATATTATTTGCATTTTTTATAACTTCAATTTTAACCTCAGCTCAAACCACTTATCCGAGCCAAAACATCAGCTTAATAAGCATGTTAAACCCTAACAATGGTTCAATAGGTATTGGCGGAGATGGAAGAAGATATTCAGGTTCGTGGGGGTGGTACCAAGCAAATAAAAATAAAGAATATGCCATTGTTGGCGCAAGTAATGGTGTGTATTTTATAGATGTTACTGTACCCGCAACACCAAGTGTTAGCGCATTTGTTCCTGGAAAAGGAGGCTGTACTTGGAGAGAAATAAAAACCTACCAGAATTATTGTTATGTGGCAAGTGATGATGCTGCTCCAAATAAATTTGACATCTATGATATGAGTACATTACCGTCAACAGTAATTACGGTGCATAGTGGCAAAACTTATTTTGAAAGAGGGCATACCCTTTGGATAGATGGCGACAAAATGTATGTTGGAGGAGTTACTTACTCAACAACCACTACTTCACCAATGAATGTTTATAGCCTAGCAACCCCTACAGCGCCGGTTTTACTAAGGTCTTTAAATCAAGATTTACCTTCTATTAGTTATGTTCATGACATGTACGTTAGGCACGATACTGTATTTGCATCCTGTGGCTATCAAGGTTTATATGTTCTTAAATTTAATTCGAACAATACATTCACGCAACTAGGAACTTATACGGGGTATGCAGGTTCTGCATATAATCATTCTAGTATGTTAACCCAAAACGGAAAATATCTTTTATTTTGTGATGAAGTGCCAGCGGCACAACCTATTCGTTTTGTAAACGTTCAAAATTTTGCTAATATTCAACCTATACAAACATTCAACCCGCACCCTAACACAACACCTCACAACCCATATTTAATAGGAAATAATACCGCAATTGTATCTTGTTACCAGGATGGACTGAATATTTATGATATTTCCTCGCCCGGAAACGCAACCTTAGCAGGTTATTTTGATACACACCCTCAGGGAGGCTTTAATGTTGGTAATTATTTTTCGGCAGACTACCGAGGTAACTGGGGAGCTTATCCATATTTACCAAGCGGAATTATCATAGCTCAGGATATGCAAAATGGTATTTTTATTTTAGACCCCACTGCTGCCTACAACAACATATCTACATCCATTAAAACAAATAAGAAAATTAAATCTGATTTTATATTTTATCCAAATCCGGCTAATGAGGTTATTGTTGTTAATCACAAATCAATCGATGTTTCATTGTTAGAATTAAGAAATTCGTTGGGGCAGTTAATTTTTGAAAAAAAATATTTTGGCGACATAAACGATTATTTAGATTTAAGCAAATATGATAATGGTAGCTATTTTATTTCTTTGCATGAAAATGGCAGCATAACCAATAAAAAATTAATAATCAATCGTTAAAAAAACAAAGTATGAAATTCAATAAATTATTTTTGTCTTTACTTTTAATCATTTCTATTAAAGTTAAATCTCAAACCTACGCTGCAAATAATTTTTCATTAATTAGCGTAATAAGTCCGGAAACATACACCAACTCCTATGGCAGTAAATATTCAGGTTGCTGGGGATGGTACCAGGCTTCTAAAAATAAGGAGTATGCAATTGCTGGGTCTGCAAGTGGAACTTACTGGGTTGATGTAACAAACCCTTCTACACCAACAGTTTGCGCATTTAGAGCGGGAAAAAAAACAAATACGGTTTGGAGAGAAATAAAAACCTATCAAAATTTTTGTTATGTAATTACTGATGACGGAGGCCCTGCAAGTTTTCAAATTTTTGACATGCAGTATTTACCTGATAGTGTTCGTAAAGTTTATGATAGTCAGGCATTATTTAAAAGAGGTCATACACTTTGGGTTGACGGAAACAAACTATATGTTGCAGGAATAACTTACAGCAATAATACAACATCAAGCATGAACGTTTATAGTTTAGCCACACCAACTGCACCACTATTATTACGCCGTTTAAACCAAGATGCATCATTTATCAGTTATGTTCATGACATGATGCCTGTAAACGATACTGTATATGCTTCGTGTGGAAATCAAGGCTTATATGTTTTTAAATTTAATTCTAACAATACGTTTACACAGCTCGGATCTTTAACCACCTATTCGGGTTCGGGATTTAATCACAGCAGTGCATTAACCCCAAATAAACAAACACTGGTTTTTACAGATGAAGTTCCGGCTGGAAAACCAATTAAAGTAGCAAACGTTTCAAATCCAGCCAACATACAGGTTCTGGCAATAACAAATCAATACACTCAAACAACTCCTCACAATCCATTTATGGTTAGCAATAATTTGTGTTTCATGAGCAGTTATCAAGATGGCTTACAGCTTTATAATATATCCTCTCCTTCAACCCCATCATTGGTAGGATATTTTGATACCTTTTATCAAGGAGGAGGAAATAATAATAATTGGGCAGGTGATGATTATGATGGCCAGTGGGGGGCCTATCCATATTTTCCGAGTAAAAATATTTTTGCATTAGATCAAAATAATGGTTTGTTTATGCTTAAAACTAACTTGTATCAAAATCCATTACCAAATTTTAATATTCCTGCGTCCATATGCTCGGGAGCTATTTTAAATATTGTAAACTCTAGTACGTTTACGTCTGGTTATTCATGGACGATTACTGGTGGTTCTCCGGCCACATCAACATTAAGCAATCCTACGGTTTCATTTTTATCTGCCGGTATTAAAACAATTACCTTATTGGCATCAAACGCCACAACTACAACTGCTATCATGACTAAAACAATTAACGTTACCAATAACATTACTGCTATAACAAGTTCAACGAATACCTCATGCGGAACCTGCAGCACGGGCATTGCCTCTTTAGTTGCTAGCGGAGGAAATCAGCCATATACTTATACGTGGAGCCCTTATGGAGGAAATAATTCAACAGCCATTAATCTCGGGCCAGGATGCTATACCGTTACGGTAAAAGATGCCAATGCTTGCAGCACATTATCATCAACCTGTATTGGATTTATTTCGGGAATTGAAAAACTTACTTACGATAACTCAGAAATATTAATTTATCCAAATCCTGCAAATTCAAAATGTACAATTGAATACTACGGAAAGCTATTTAACTATTATTTATACAACAATTTAGGCCAACTAGTTTCAGAAAATAAAAACAATAAGAACAGCACTATTATCGATTTAAGTAATTACACGAAAGGGGTTTATTTTATTGAAATAGAAGCTGGAAAAGATAGATTCAGAAAAAAAATAATTGTAAACTAAACACAAAATTAAATTTCAGCAACATTATTTAATTTCTAAAATCAACATGTTTACTAAAAGTTCAATAATTGGTGTTATAGGTAGTGGAGCCATGGGGAGCGGAATTGCTCAAGTTGCGGCAACAGCATCACACAACGTAATTGTTTACGATAACAATCAAAACTCACTTACCAAAGCTGAAAATAATTTAAAAACATCACTCCATAAATTAGTCGAAAAACAAAAAATAAATCAAGATAAACAATCTGAGATTTTATCAAATATTAGGTTTGTTTCGTCCTTAAGTGAACTTTCAAATTGCGATTTAGTTATTGAAGCCATTGTAGAAAATTTATCAATTAAAAAAAATGTTTTCTCTGAAATTGAAAAATTAGTAAAAGACACCTGTGTACTTGCAACAAATACTTCTTCACTGTCTGTTACGTCGATAGGTGCAGCCTGCACAAATCCAAATAGAGTTATTGGCATTCACTTTTTTAACCCAGCCACAATAATGCCTTTGGTTGAAATAATTCCTGGTGTTGCAACTACATTAAACATTACAACAGCATGTAAAAGTTTAATTGAAAGCTGGGGTAAAGTAACCGTTATTGCTAAAGACACTCCAGGCTTTATTGTTAACAGAGTTGCAAGACCTTTTTATAGCGAAGCTTTAAGAATTTATGAAGAAGGAATTGCCACTATGTCAACTATTGACTGGGCAATGAAAGAAGTTGCTGGTTTTAAAATGGGTCCTTTTGAATTAATGGACTTAATTGGTCACGATGTTAATTATATTGTAACCGAAACCGTTTGGACACAATTTTATTTTGACCCAAAATTTAAACCATCCATCTCTCAAAAACGTTTATTGGAAGCAGGATTTTTAGGTAAAAAAACAGGTAGAGGTTTTTATGACTATACTGAAAATTCAATCAAAAAGGAACCTACTAAAAATGCTGACATTGCAAAAACAATTGTGAAGCGTATTTTATTTATGCTTATTAATGAAGCTGCGGATACACTTTACCTCAACATAGCCTCAAAGGAAGACATAGATTTAGCTATGACAAAAGGCGTTAATTACCCTAAAGGTTTATTAAAATGGGCAGACGAGCTAGGTATTGATTTAATTGTAAAAGAACTTACTGCCCTTAAGGATTTTTATGAGGAAGACCGTTATAGAATTAGTCCGCTGCTTAAACAACATTTTATAATGAAGAAAAACTTTTATTAGTTGAGTATATTAAACTCGAAAAAAAATCTGGCGCATTTAATCATTATAACATAAAAAATTTGCCTGATAAATTCATTTTTCTTATTTTTGGTTAAATACTCAAGTAATGAAAAAACAATATTTATTATTTTCAGGAATTGCTTTAATTGCCTTAAGCATCTTTTTTTCTTGTTCTAAGAAAAATAACGATAGCATTACACCTACTTATAAAGAAGATGCCACAGGAACCGGAGGGAATCCAAATGCTAACAACCAAACTGTTACAGGAACCTCAACCTTAACAAATCCTGCTACTGCTAATTCAAATTTAGTGGTTGGAGGAAGCGGATGGAGCAATCCAACCTGTGTTTCAACAAATAGTATTACTTTAAAAGGATATAACGGTAGTGTTGAAGTAACCTTAAATTTCTTAACGCCTCCTTCAACAGGAACTTACGCTATTGCAGCTAACCCAAGTACAAATGCCGTATCAATGACTGTTCTAAATGCACCAAATCAACCATCAGGAATTGTTTGGTATGCAAAGTCAGGTAATGTTGCAGTAAGTACAACTACATCTGCTATACAAGCATCTTTTAACGGTATTATTTGCACACAACAAACTTTTAATTTCCCTACAGTTGGGGTGAGTGGTAATTTAGGTTGCAACTAAAACATATTTTATTTCTATTAAAAGAGCAGGCTTATGTCTGCTTTTTTTATTTTTACAATGTTGTACAAGCTAAAAAAAATATCTCTTTTTATTTCTAATAATTACAAGCTAGATTACAGGGCATTAGCAATAATGCGCATAGGAATTGCAGGGATAATTATTACCGATATTTTAATAAGAGGAAGCGATTTAACAGCGCATTATACCAACGAAGGTTTATGGCCAACCAATTTGATTCATAATTTTGGATGGATAACAGGTAACTGGTCTATACACGAATTAAGTGGGACTTATTATTGGGCTTTTACAATTTTTAGTATTCACTTTGTTTTAGCCCTAAGTCTTTTAATAGGATTTAAAACCAGACTGGTTACACCATTGCTATGGCTTTTAACCATCTCACTTCACAATCGGAATTTATTTGTACAACAAGCTGGCGATGATTTATTAAGACTTGTTTTATTTTGGGGAATATTTTTACCATGGAATTTATTTTATGCCATTGATGCAGAAAAAAACAAAGTAACCGTTAAACAAAATGTATTAGCAAATTTAGGATACCTATTTTTAATTTCATCGGTTTATTTTTTCACCGTTAATTTAAAAAATAGCAACGAATGGAGGCATGATGGTACAGCCATTTATTACGCCTTAAGTTTAGAACAAATACGTTTGCCTATTGGCGATATTTTATATGAATTTCCTTTTATAATGAAACTACTTACCTGGTTTGTTTTTTTAATTGAATTGCTAATTCCTCTATTAATCTTATTGCCGTCAAAAAAAGGAAAACTAAGATTTGCAGCTTTTATTTGTATACTTATTTTACATACAGGAATAGGCTTAACACTTTACGTTGGTTTATTTTTTATTATAAACATAGTTACTGCAATTGCTTTAATTCCTGAATCTGTAATGAATAAAATTCAACGCAAACTAAATATAGCGCCAAGAAAAAACAGTAAACTCACACCTAAAAAATCAATAATTAAACAACTAACAAACTATATATGTATTCTTGTCATCATTACCTGCATGACTGTTAACTTAAGTTCTGTTAAGTGGTTTAATTACACGTTTAAAAATGAAATGTGGATTCCGATTAATATGTTTCGTTTTGATCAGTATTGGGGTATGTTTTCGCCAAGTATTTTAAAAAAAGATGGTTGGTTTGTTTATCATGGCATGGATTCTATAGGCAGACAATGGGATTTATACCGCAACAACGACTATGTTGATTATAAAAAACCTGACCATATTGTTAAAATGTATAAAAGTGATCGCTGGAGAAAGTTGGCCGAAAATATGCAAAATGACAACTATACTTTTTTAAGGCCTCTTTTCTGCAGGTATATCATAAAAAAATGGAATGTAGAACATCCCGGTAAAAAAATGAATATGTTGAATTTGTACTTTATTGAAAAAGAAAATTTAGCAAATTACAAAACGAGTGAAGTCACCAAAAAATTATTTTGCGTTTGCAATGACAATTAACTTTCATCAAATAAAAAATTTTGTACGCCATTTTTTTACGGCAAAAAGAAATGGACATGGTGTGCACTCGCCATTTGCATACCAACTGTGTGAAGAAGTTTTTTACAACAAAAATAAATTTTACTATTTTGAAGAACTAAACACTATAAGAAATTTACTGTTAACTAACGAAACTGAAATAACTATTGAAGATTTTGGTGCAGGTTCTAAAACTTTTAATTCTAACAAACGAAGAATTAACGCAATAGCAAAAAACGGAATCAGCACCAACAAACAATCTGAAATACTTTTTAAACTCCTAAATTTTCTAAATTGCAAATCCAGCATCGAACTGGGAACTTCACTAGGATTAAATACGCTTTACTTAGCTTTAGCTAATAAATACGGGGAGGTTAAAAGTATAGAAGGAAGCAAAAAATTATTTGACTTTGCAACATCACTTTCAGAAAAAAATAACATCCATAACATAAAATTTATTCATTCAACATTTGATAAAGCTTTACCTATGTTGTTAACTGAAATAAATTCGCTAGACTTTTTTTATGTGGATGGTAATCATTCTTATGAGGCAACCATAAACTATTTTAAACAAGCTTTAACTAAAAAAAACAATCAAAGTGTATTTGTTTTTGATGATATATATTGGAGTAAGGGAATGACTGAAGCGTGGCGCTTCGTATCTAATCATGAAGAGGTAACATTAAGTATCGATGCATTTTATTTTGGATTTGTTTTTTTCAGAAAAGAAATAACCTCAAAAACAATTTTGAAATTTTACATCTAACCAATTATTCTAATAATACTATATCTTCGAAAAAGAAATCACTCCAAATTATACATTTATCATTTTTTCGAAATCATCTTCATTAATTATTTTTATTGCCAAGTTTTGTGCTTTCTTTAATTTTTCAGGCCCCATATTGTCACCGGCCAATAAATAAGATGTTTTACTGCTTATAGAACTTGAATTTTTTCCGCCATTAAACTCTATCAATTCTTTTAGCTGGTCTCTACTGTGTTTATTAAACACACCACTAATTACAAATGTAAATCCGTTTAATTTATCGCTGCCTGCCTTTTGTTGTTCTTGGCTTAATTCTAATTTTAGTCCGGCATTTTTTAAACGGTTAATTACTTTCATATTAATTTCACTTGCAAAAAAGTCAAGTATACTTAAAGCAATAACCTCACCTACCTCATCGGTTTCGAGCAATTGTTCTTTAGTTAATTTAATTAACACGTCGAGTGATTTTACTTTTTTTGCAATTTTTTTTGCAGTAGTCTCACCAACATGTCTTATCCCAATAGCATACAATACTCGCTCAAATGGTACTTGTTTACTAGCTTCAATTCCTTCTAACAAATTAGTTGCAGATTTTTCAGCCATGCGTTCTAATGGTAACAGCTGCTCTTTTTTTAGTTCGAATAAATCGGCAATATCCTTTATCAATCCTGCTTTAAATAATTGATCAATAGTTTCACTTCCCAAACTATCAATGTTCATGGCCTTACGTGATGCAAAATGTTCTAATCTGCCTTTTACTTGAGGCGGACAAGCAGAATCATTAGGACAAAAATGATTGGCCTCTCCTTCTACTCGTTTTAATTCGGTATTACATTCAGGACATTTTGAAATATAATTTGTAGGCTGTGAATTTACTTTACGCTTTGTGAAATCAACGCCTATAATTTTAGGAATTATTTCACCTCCTTTTTCTACAAAAACAACATCGCCAACTCTGACATCTAATTTTTCAATAATGTCAGCATTGTGCAATGAAGCGCGCTTAACAACAGTGCCACCTAAAGCCACTGGTTTTAAATTAGCCACAGGAGTAATTGCTCCAGTTCTACCAACCTGATACGTTATTTCTAATAATTCTGTTGAAACCTGTTCTGCTTTAAATTTATAAGCTATTGCCCAACGCGGAGATTTAGCTGTAAAGCCAAGCTGCAGTTGCTGCTTATAGTCGTTAACTTTAATTACAATACCATCAATGTCAAAAGGTAATTTAAACCTTTCTTTATCCCAATAAGCAATAAAATCAATAACTTCATTTATATTATAAAGTAGTTTAGAGTGCTTACTGATCTTAAATCCCCAACTTTTAGCGGCATTTAAATTTTCAAAATGTGTTTTATATGGAATGTCTTCACCCAGCAAATAATATAAAAAACAATCTAATTTTCTGGAAGCTACAACAGCGCTGTCTTGCATCTTCATGGTTCCTGAGGCGGCATTCCTTGGGTTTGCCAAAACTTGTTCACCAATTTCTTCGCGCTCTTTATTAATTTGCTCAAAAATACTTCTCGCCATAAAAATTTCACCACGTATTTCAAAATCAGAAGGAAAACTACCTTTTAATTTTAAAGGAATTGATTTAATAGTTTTTACATTTACGGTAACATCATCTCCTTGCACACCATCACCTCGAGTTACTGCCTGAAAAAGTTCTCCATCTTTGTAAGTCAAACCTATAGAAAGCCCATCAAATTTTAACTCACATACATAATTAACGGCGCTGGAAGAAAATAAATCATTAGGTTGCAAGCCTAAACCCTCCTGCACCTTTCTATCAAAATCAATCATATCTTCTGCGCTGTAACTATTTGACAGAGATAACATAGGATATTTATGCTTAATAGATTTAAAAACTTTTGTAACTGCACCACCTACGCGCTGACTAGGGGAAGTGGGAAGAATTAATTCAGGAAATTGATTTTCCAATTCAATAAGCTCTTCTAATAATTTATCGAATTCAAAATCGGTAATGGTAGGCGAATCATTAACGTAATAGTTGTGATTGTGAATTTCTATCTCATCAGACAGTTTTTTAATTTTGATTTCGGCTTGAGATTTATTCATATTAGAATTTCACAAGATTAATAATTTTATTCAAGTATACTGCATCAGTTTGGTCAAACGAATTTAATTTATCACTATCCACATCTAAAACACCAATAACGTTGTTTTGATTATCAAAAATCGGTAACACAATTTCGCTTTTGCTTAATGAACTACAAGCTATATGTCCTGGGAAAGCATCTACATCACCCACAATTATAATTTCTTTTTTTTGCCAAGCTGTTCCGCAAACGCCTTTCCCTAAATTTATTCGTGTACATGCAATTGGTCCTTGAAATGGACCCAAAACGAGCTGATTATTTTTAACAATGTAAAACCCTACCCAAAAAAAATCGAAACTAAATTTTAGTGCTGCGCAAATGTTGGCCAAATTAGCCACTATGTCATTTTCAGTTTCTACTAGGGCTTTTAATTGAGGAAGTATTTCAATGTATTTTTCTTCCTTAGTTATTGCTGTTAATTTTAATTCTTCGGCCATTTTACAAATTTATATATCTTTCACTCTAAATTAATAAAAATGAAAAAAACACTAACAATTGCATTATTTGGAATAGCGTTTGTCTTAAAAGCACAAACTATAGAATCAAGAAACCACTCCACCATTGGTTACATTAAACCAAATGGAACTATTGAAAACAGAAGTCATTCTACCAAGGGCTACATTAAAAATGATGGCACCATAGAGAATTCGTCACATACAACCATAGGTTACATTAAAAGCAACGGAACAATAGAAAATAAAAGCCATAGCACTATTGGTTACGTAAAAAACGACGGAACAATTGAAAATTCATCTCATTCAACTATTGGATACGTGAAAAGCAATGGAAATGTTGAAAATTCATCTCATTCAACTATTGGCTATGCGAGAGGGGTAAAAAAAGAATGGACTGCAATTACTTTCTTTTTCTTTGAGTTCTTTGAAATTGAAAATTAAATTATGAGTTGCAAACCATCAACTGCCAATTCGATATTGTTGGGTAACTCTTTGGAAACCGTTTCGTGTAAGCCTAATTGATGAGAAATATGCGTAAAATAAGCCTTTTTCGGTTTTAATTCGTTTACCAAATCAATTGCTTCTTCAAAAGTAAAATGCGATACATGTGGTTCTCGCCTTAAGGCATTTAACACCAACACATTTAGGTTTTTAAGTTTTAATTTTTCTTCTTCCGGTATAAAATTAGCATCTGTTACGTAGGCAAAATCATTTATGCGAAAACCCTTTACGGGCAATTTATAATGCATCACATTAACAGGACTTAATAAAATATCTCCTACATAAAAAGGTTCATTATCAAAATTAATCAAATCAATTTCTGGGATGCCGGGATATTTTTCTTCCGAAAATATATAAGCAAATTCTCTTTGTAAAGCTGTTTCAACACGTTTGGTGGCGTATATAGGCATCCGCATCTTATTAATAAAATTAAAAGCCTTAACATCATCTAAACCCGCAATATGGTCTTTATGTTCATGAGTAAAAACTACAGCGTCTAACTGTTTTATTTTTTGAGATAATAACTGTTGTCTAAAATCGGGACCGGCATCTATTACAAAACGTGTTTTTTCGGTTTCAACCAAAATTGAAGAGCGTAATCGTTTATCTCTGGAATCTGCGCTTTTACAGACATCGCAATCGCAAGCTACAATTGGCACGCCTTGAGATGTGCCGGTACCAAGAAATGTGATTTTTATTGACAAGTAGACTAAATTTAAATTTTACAATTAAATAGACATCAAAAAAATATTTACTCTGTCACTGCAATTTCAATTTCAACGGTCTCGTTATTTCGAATTTTAACCGGTGCACCACCTTTAACGTGATATGGTGGAGGAACATCATTATCGTAACCAAAACCAAATAAATAGTAATCTCCTTTATAACATTTAATCAAATAATTTCCGTTTGCGTCAGCTTTTACTTTTGAATCGTAAATTATAGTATCGCTACCGGGATATTCTTTCGCATTAAACTTAATAAACACGGTGGCATTAGCAATAATTTTACTGTGATGCTTTACGGTACCTTTAATAATTGCTTTTCCACCCAATTCATTTTTTTTACAAGAATTAAAACCGATGAAAATAAAAAGTAAGGGTATAAAAATTATTTTCTTTTTCATTTATTTATTTGGATTAGAAAAACGTTTATCATTAATAAATTTATAATCAGTCAAGGTATTTAAAAATGCTATTATATCTTCTTTATCTTGGGCAGAAAAACTCATTACATTATTCTGCAGCAAAGGGTCTAAATTTATTACATTAGACTTTACTTTGGTATAATGATCAATGCATTCAATCAATGTACCAAATCTTCCATCGTGCATATAAGGTGCTGTTTTTGCTACATTTCTTAAACTTGGTGTTTTAAATTTAAATCTATCTTGAGGTATGCCTGTTATGTGGGCTCTACCGCTATCTTTAAAAAATACATTTACAGATAAGCCGTTATTCCTAAATTCAAAATCTGAAAATAATGGTTCTTTATGACAAGTATTACAATTTACAAGGAACAAATTATATCCTCTGAACTCTGAATCAGAAAGTTCAACATTGTTTTCACGGCGTTTATAGCTATCATATTTACTGTTATAAGAATACAACATACCTTGAAAAACTGTGAAAGCGAGCAACATGTTTTTACTGGTTACTGAATCTGATCCAAACGCTTTTTGAAACAATGCTTTATACTTGCTTGAAGCTTGTAATTTTTGAATAATTGGATTGATGTCATCTCCCATCTCTAAAGTATTAGTTATTGGGGCAAGTGGTTGAATTTCGATATGATTCACTCCACCATCATGCATAAAATTTGGATGCCAATTTAAATTAAACAAACCCGGAGCGTTTCTTGTGCCCATTCGGTCATAAATTCCATGACTTAAATCATGCCCTGCATTAGCAAACGCAACAAAATCCTGATGACATGTAGCGCAGGAAACATCATTAGTAGAGCTTAACATGGTTTCATAAAATAACGCCCTGCCTAATATAAATTTATCTTCAGTTATAGTATTGGTGCTAAATGTGTATTTTGGTTGCGGCCAACCTTCAGGAATAACCTCGGTTAAATTGTCGGTTGGCAATGGTTCAATAATTTTTGGATCAACTTTACATGAAGAAGAAATAACAACTACTATTAATATAATTAGTTTATTATACATACTTTAATTCTGTACTCCTTTAAATGTAATCATATCCGAATAATTATCCGCGTATAGTTTAGCATTTGCTCCAGCACTCATTTGAAAAAATTGAGTAGCAACATTAATTAAATTGGGATTTTTGAAAAATTCATTTATATCTGCCGACAATTTTATAACAGGAATAACATCTGAAGTAACATTTGCGGTATTACCAGAAAAATTAAAACTGAACGTTCGTTGAGCTTTATTGATACCGGAAAATCCTCCGATATGGTAGGTTATTGATTTTGTTGCCGAACCCGATTGAGGAGAAATACCCTCCATTTTAAACATAATATAACCGGTGTTCCAGTTCCAAAACATGTCCGAAGGAGCCAAAGCACCACTTTGTGCGCCAGAAACATTTCTTGTACTATCTACCCCCAACATAAATGAAATGGATTTATATGAGGCAAAAGGCACGTTTGTTATAATTAACAGATTGCTTGCAGGATTTGACCTATCAATTATATGGTAACTTTCAGGCTCAGAAAATGTTGAGTTATCGTTT
The DNA here is from genome assembly GCA_044344665.1 of Bacteroidia bacterium. GTDB lineage: Bacteria > Bacteroidota > Bacteroidia > B-17B0 > Aurantibacillaceae > Aurantibacillus. The sequence goes on from JBIJCO010000006.1 coordinate 78,126, forward strand.
TTTGTTACTACAATATTGCTGATATAATATTTTAACTTATTAATCTCTACAGTATCTCCGTTAGCATTTTTATATTTTTGATTTAAATTAAAAACGGCAGTTTCAAATAAATGAGCAAACTCAATTTTTAATTTACCCGAAGTTGCAGTTGGTATTGGTTCAGTTATTGGGTCGGGCTCTACAGTGTCTTTTTTACAAGAATAAAAAACAAGAGTAAAACACAGAGGAATAAGTTTAAATATAGTTTTCATATTTTTTTACTTAAAATTAGTTATTAAAACATTTAACAGCAATAATAATAAATACTAAAATTGGACCTATTTGTTTAAAAAATCCTAATTAATTTAAAAATAAAATTAAGAAATTGGAATAAACTTTATTGAGTTTTCAGGCTTACGTCTTTTGAAAACTACCATTTTAATTAAAAAACGGTGGTTTTTTAAAAAATCATATCTTTGTGGCCTAACTAAATAAAATTTTAAATATGATTTATTTGGATTTTGAAAAACCAATTCAGGATTTGGAGGAAGAGATTATTAAACTTAAGGAGGTTGCCTCTAAAAGTAAGGTAGATTTAACTGATAAAATCATAGAATTAGAGAATCATATTGCTGATAAAACACGCGAGTTATACAATAACCTAACACCTTGGCAACGTGTTCAAATTAGTCGTCATCCCGAAAGACCTTATACCCTAGCCTATATTGATTACATTTCAAACAATAGCTTTATTGAATTACATGGTGATAGAACAGTTGGTGATGATAAAGCAATGGTAGGTGGTTTCGGAGAAATTGAAGGTCAAACAGTAATGTTTATAGGTCAACAAAAAGGAATTAACACTAAAATGCGTCAAATTCGTCGTTTTGGTATGGCTAATCCTGAGGGCTACAGAAAAGCACTGCGATTAATGAAATTGGCCGAAAAATTTAATAAACCAATAGTTACATTTATAGATACTCCAGGCGCTTTTCCCGGATTAGAAGCCGAAGAACGTGGTCAAGGTGAAGCAATTGCACGTAATTTATTAGAAATGGCGCAATTAAAAGTACCGGTAATTTGCATAATTATTGGAGAAGGTGCAAGCGGAGGCGCTTTGGGAATTGGTATTGGCGACAAGGTATTAATGCTCGAAAACACTTGGTACTCGGTAATTTCACCCGAATCTTGCTCCTCAATTTTATGGCGTAGCTGGAATTTTAAAGAACAGGCTGCAGATGCCTTAAAATTAACATCCTACGACATGAACAAAAATGGCTTGATAGATGGTGTCATAAACGAACCATTGGGAGGCGCTCATAGAAATCACGAAGAAATATTTGTTACGGTAAAGCAAGAAATATTAAAACACCTTAACAACCTTAATAAACTAACTCCGGAAAACAGAATAGATATGCGCATACAAAAATTCTCATCAATGGGAGTTGTTAGCGATTTAGAGTTAGATTCGTAGATAAAATAATAATTAAACAAAAAATAATATGGCAGATACAGGCGACATCAACGTAGGTTCAATCATCAGATTTAATGGTGAGTTAGTTCAGATAATGGAATACCAACACCGCACTCCAGGTAACTTAAGAGCTTTTTACCAAGCTAAAATGCGTAACTTAAAAAATGGCAAACAAACCGAAAATCGTTTTAGAAGCGGAGAATCCGTTGAGATTGTTCGTGTAGAATATAAAATGATGCAGTTCATCTACACAGAAGGAGAATTTGCAGTAGTAATGGATAATGAAACATTTGAACAAGTTCATATTCCAATGACTATGTTTGGTAGTGGCGGCCGTTTCTTAAAAGAAGGCATGGAAGTTAAAGTTAGTTTTGAAGGCGAAGAACCTCTCATTGCCGAACCCCCAACCTTTATTGAATCTCAGATTACTTACACCGAACCTGGTTTAAAAGGTGATACTGCTACAAATACACTAAAAAACGCAACATTAGATACAGGAACCGAAATTAGAGTACCTTTATTTTTTAATGAAGGCGACTGGGTTAAAATAGACACCCGCACCGGAGAATATGTAGAACGAATTAAAAAATAATATAAGCAGACTTAAAACAAAAAAGCGAGATATTTCATCTCGCTTTTTTTATTTCTTTAATTTTTCCTTAAATACTTTTTCAAACTTCTCAAGCTGTGGTTGTATTACAAATCTGCAATAGCCTTGCTCTCCATTTTGATTAAAATAATTTTGATGATAATCTTCAGCCTCATAAAAAACAGAATATGGTACAATCTCAGTAACTATTGGACTTTGAAAAACTTTCTCTTTGTTTAATTGATCCTTATAATTTTCAGCTAATTGTTTTTGCTCATTATTATGATAAAAGATAGACGAACGGTATTGCGTTCCAAAATCATTTCCTTGACTATTTAACGTGGTTGGGTCGTGGGTTTTCCAAAATACCTCTAACAATTCATCGTAAGAAATTACAGACTTATCAAAAACAACCTGACAAACCTCAGCGTGTCCGGTTGTTCCATTACAAACCTCTTTATATGACGGATTTTTTACAGAACCACCCGAATAACCGCTTTTTAAACTGATAACACCTTTCAATCTTTGGAAAACAGCTTCAACGCACCAAAAACAACCGGCACCAAAGGTTGCCGTATCAATTTCATGATTAGTTGCATGCAATTTTATTGAATTTGAATTGTTTTCTACATTCATAATTATTTTAGTTGGATTTGACTCTTGCCCACAGGCATAAACAAAAAAAATAGCCGTAACAAAAGTTACAGCTACATTAAATTTAATTTTAAAATTAATCATTAGTATGTTAACAAATTACTCCTTTTTTTGTTCAGCATCATTAATTGTTTTTTCTCCTTTTTTTGGTTTTTTAGGTTTTCCTCCTTTTTCACGACCAACAAATGAAAAAAACTTTTTAGGTTTATCGCCCTTTGTCATTTTTATTGTTCCTTCAATATCCCATTCTAACACTACAAAGTCAATTATTATAGTTAAATCTTTTGTATCTGTTGATGCTGAAGTAACTTCTAATAATCGAACTTCAGTATCTGTAGAGTCGGTATAAATTGAATCTTTATTTATTCTGTACTTTAACCATTTGTATTGAAATTTCTCAAATAAAAAATCACTAAATAATTTTCCATCTTTAAATTCTATTTTATCTGCAATTGGTTTTTTAGCTACAGAACCTTCTTTTTCTTCAACGATACTGATATTAAAAATACGCTTGTGTAATGGGTCTTTTTCTCCCTTAAACGCAAAAGAAATAATTAAAATGAAACTTAGCGTAATTAATGAAATTGAAAATTTAGTTTTGTTTTCCATAATAATAATTAAATTAAACTTTTGTATTATCCTGTTTTAAAATTTTGTTACTGAAAGTACTTTAATTCTTAAACCATAGGTAGTGTAAAAATAGGAAAATATTATTTACCCATAAAAAATAATAATAAATGCAGCCATTATCGGAAAGAATGCGTCCTAAATTAGTTGCTGATTATATTGGACAAACGCATATAATCGGAACAGGTACTGCTTTAAGAAATGCTATTCAACAAAACTTATTGCCATCAATCATTTTTTGGGGACCACCCGGAGTAGGAAAAACCTCATTAGCTTTAATTATTGCCAATGAATTAAATCGTCCTTTTTATCATCTTAGTGCAATAAACAGTGGCGTAAAAGAGGTTAGAGAAGTTATTGAAAAATCTGCTGACAACAACATTTTTAACCAAAGTAAACCTATTTTATTTATTGATGAAATTCATCGTTTCAGTAAATCACAACAAGATTCATTATTGGGTGCTGTAGAAAAAGGCAGTATAACCTTAATAGGTGCAACTACCGAAAACCCTTCATTTGAAGTTATTCCTGCATTAATTTCCCGTTGTCAAATTTATGTGCTTAAAAACCTGGAGGAACCTGAGTTAGTTGAACTTATCAATAATTCAATTAATAATGATGTTCTTTTAAAAACAAAAAATATAATTTTGAAAGAGCATGAGGCCTTATTAAGAATAAGTGGTGGCGATGCGCGTAAATTATTAAATGCGCTTGAACTTGTTGTCAATAATTTTTCTTCAGACGAAAAAATTGAAATAACAAATGAAATTGTTCTTAAAATAATTCAACAAAATTTGGCTTTATACGATAAAAATGGCGAACAACATTACGATATTATATCTGCATTTATTAAATCAATTAGGGGCAGCGACCCTAACGCTGCAGTTTATTATTTAGCAAGAATGATAAAAGGAGGTGAAGACCCTTTATTTATTGCACGACGTCTTTTAATTCTCGCAAGTGAAGATATTGGAAATGCAAATCCAAACGCGTTATTATTAGCCAATTCATGTTTTAATGCTGTTAACGTTATAGGGATGCCCGAATCAAGAATTATTTTAAGTCAATGTGTTATTTATTTGGCCTGCAGCGCTAAAAGTAACGCAAGCTATATGGCAATTAATGAAGCTCTCGATTTGGTTGAAAAAACAGGAGATTTACCTGTGCCATTAAATTTAAGAAATGCCCCTACCAAATTAATGCGAAATTTAAATTATGGTAAAGAATATAAATACGCCCACGATTTTGAAAATAATTTCATTGAGCAGGAATTTTTACCTGAACAAATTTCTTATACAAGGTTTTATGAACCGGGAAATAATAATAGAGAAATTGAGCAGAGGAATTACCTGAAAAATTTATGGAAAGAGAAATACGGTTATTAATTTCTAAAGTAATCCCCTTGCTCAATTAATTATCAATTAAATCTAATTAGTTAATTTTAATTTTAAAAGGCACAGAAACGTCTACATCACCTGGAGAATAGGTTCCATTTTTTGTTCCTGGCTGGTGTTTTAATTCAATTAAAATTTCTTTCTTCTGTGCAGAAAGTCCGGTTACCCATTTGGTTAATAAACCAACAGGTAAAGGATTAGAAGCGCCATCTGTATCTAAATAAACTATAGAAAGATTAGTGCCTGCAATGGTTACAGATGAACTTGGTGGTGCGGTTGGAGAAAGCTGGTTGAAAAAAATCATATGATCTGCACCTTCTTCAAACACCTCATTACTAATTGTATCAGCAGGCGTTTTGGTTTCGTCTAACAACAATAAATTTAAAGTATAACTTTTGTTGGCGGTTAAATTAATTATCGAGTCGCTTTGGGTAGAAGCAGTGGTAGTGCCAGGGCCGTAAAAAGGACTTGTTCCTCCGTCACCATCAGGATCTTTAAATTGATAAGTGGCAGTTGTTGTTCCGTCAGTAAAAATCAATCGCATGGTTGTAATAATCTCTTGCTCATTTGGTGGTGGGTTGCCTGTAGTTGTTGGTTGTGGAACTGGATCGTCTTTCTTTTTTTTGCACGAAAAGAAAATAAAACCTGTTACTAATGCCAAGGCAATAGTCATTTTAATTGTTGTTTTCATTTTTGTTTTCATTTTTGTTTTCATTTTTGTTTATAATTGTTTTTGATAAAAATTTAATGGGACTCTTATTCTAAATGTTACATTGGTTCCTGCAGCGTCGCAGTAATATCTGAACCTATCTAAATAATCACGATAAATTGTATTTAACCCATTAGTAATTGATAGTGTAAAAATTAAAGGTTGATGTTTTAACAATAATGTTGTACTAAGATTACCCCCCAACAAATAATAACTATCTGGCGATTTAGTAAAATCAATATTTTCAGGTATTCTGTTTTGTTTTGCAACCAATTGAGAAACTAATTCAACATAAAAATCTCTAATAAAAACATGGTCTTTAAAATAAAAACCAATTGTAAGTTCTGCTCTGTCTGACGGCATATAGATTAATGGTTGGCTTAGATCGAGGTTTCTTCCGCGAACAATCATTCCTCTTAACTTAGCATAGGCATTAAAATTTGAAGTCCATTTTATAGCACCATCAATGCCTGAAATATTAGCGTTGTTTTGTGTATAATTAAATACTGGAAAGGCGCCCCTTATAGTCAATTCTGGCTTTTTGGCAGGTATGAAATAAATGAAATTTTTGAAGTAATAATTATAAATTGTGACCTCAGTTTCAAGTTGTTTAAACTTGAAGTTAGTATTGCTAATAAAGTTATATGATTGTTCGGGCTTTAAATTTTTATTCCCCCGCTCTATTGCAGCCACCGCATGATGAAGGCCGTTACTGAACAATTCATTTACTGAGGGCGACCGCCAACCATTAGCTATATGAAAATTTGTCCTAAAATTACTAAAAGGCTTATATACAAAGCCTGCATTTGAGCTTAAACCATCAAAATTATTTTGATATTTTAAATAATTATTTAATTCTAAAACATAAGATGTTGTAAGGCGTTTATCATATCTGAGACCTGCCTCAAATTCAATTTTTGGTAAAATATATTTTTCCAATGCAAAAAGTCCAAACGTGCCATTATAAAAACCGGGTATTAAGTACCTTCCAGTGTAGGCATTTTGTTGATATAAACCTTGAATCCCAAATTTTCCACTGAAACGATTAATGTAATCGTGTTCCCATAACACTTCACCATAATGACTGGTTAACCTGTAATCAAATTCAGGTAAATTTAATTCGGCTAATTGATTATTTCGCGGCTTATGTTTATCAAATTCTTGCCGTTTATTATACTGATAAGCATAATTTATATATAAACGCGACCTAATACTGGTGTGAAAATGAAAGTTTAACTTAAATAATTCATGCTCGGCATTTTGTTTTGGCCTATCTATCGCATAACTAAAAACAGCCAATGAATCTGCAGGTTTAGAGCGGTTAAAGGCTGCTTGTAAATCAGTTAAATTGCCTATATGAGCACCTGAAAAAATTCCTATTAAAGAATTAAACTGACTATAAAACATTTCAGCATTAATTTTTTTACCATGGTATCCAAGCGCATACGAGAAATTTTTTTCCTGAACACCCGTATTCTTCAAATAATACGTTGGTGTTTTCATATCACCAGACTTTTTTAAAGTTCCTTGAACACGAAAATTAAACCCGTTAATTTTTTCGAAATTTCCTTGTAATTGACCTGATAGGACTCCTGACTTTCCATTAGAAGCGCCAACTAAATTTAATTCACCTGTTAGAGAAGCTGAATCTGGTAAATTTGCAGGCTCAACTAAAACTACACCGGCTAAAGCATCGCTGCCATACCTTACGGTTGAAGTTCCTCTAATAATTTTTATATTTTGTGCGATAAATGGATCTATTTCTGGTGCATGCTCATTACCCCAATTTTGCCCCTCTTGCCTTATTCCATTATTTAAAATCATAATGCGATAACCTTGCATGCCATTGATCATTGGTTTACTTATAGTTGCGCCATTATTAACAGAGGTAATTCCATTAGCATTCTTTAATATTTCACCTAATGGTAAACCTTTACTTTTATCTAACTGAGTTATGTTAAGCGTTTCAATTGCCTGCGGTAAAATTTCGTTAGTTTTACTTTCAATAACTTCAACATCTTTTAGTTGATTATAATTATGAGGAAGATTAAAAATTACTTTTTTTGTTTTATTTAAATAAATAGTAAAAATGGTGTCTTTACAGCCAGCGTGTTGAATTAACAATTCATACTTTCCAGCGCATAATTTATCAACCGTAAATTCGCCATTTTCATTTGACTGAATTATTTTTTCTGGAGAAATTAATTTAATTACTGCAAAGCCAAGGTTCTCGCTATTATCATAATCACTAACTACTCCTTTTAATGAAAGATTGCAGACTTGTGAACTTAAACTACATGCGAATAAGAATAGTATATATAATAATATTTGCTTATTAATAAACATTTAATAATTGTTAAGAAAAAAAATAATAAAAGTAAAAACCCCGAATTAGTAATTTAAAGGGGGCGCTCGCAACAAAGAAATTGCAAAGGATACAGAGGAAAGTTTAAATGAGCTAATTGAGAAAGATACAGGATCCTTTTGTTTAAAAGGGAGGAAATTATTTATGAAATTAAATATGTTAAAGTATACCGGTTTATTGTACTCTTCAAAATCACAGTCTTCTGTATTTTCGGATGATTTTAATTTGGTTTCACCATCAAAAATAACTGATGAATGATTGTGATGTAATAAATCATGTATATAAACTTTAGGAACGGCAACCCATAATGCCAAAAGCAAAAGAAAAAAAGTAAAAACTATTTTAGTTATTTTATTTTTTCTCATTAGTGTGTGCTAAATAACATATTTTTTTGTTAAAAAACAAAAGCTATAAAAATCAAAACAAATATTAACAATTAATTTATTTTTTACCTATTTGTTGTCTTTGTTTTGCCATTTCCTCAAGTCGTTTTTGAAAATTAGAAACCTTTACCGGTTTTTTCATATTAGATTCTAGCTCAGCTCTGATTTTTTCATCGCTAATTACCTTTTTCATAATCCAGTTTTGTAAAAAAGTAAACATATTAGCTAAAAAGTAATACCAACTTAAACCAGCGGCATAATCATTCATTACTGCTAAAAATATTACCGGCATAAAGTACATCATAAATTTCATGCCAGGCATTTGATTATTTTGTTGAGGCATCATGCTGCTATTCATGTATGTGTAAATAATTGTACTTACAAACATTAATGCAGCAAATAAACTTATATGGTCACCATAAGCCCAATTAATAAAAGGAATGTAGCCAAAATCTAATATTGTATCATAAGTACTTAAGTCATCGGCCCATAAAAAACTTTGTTGTCTTAATTCTATGGCTGCTGGTATAAAGGCAAAAAGAGCAATTAAAATTGGGAACTGCAACAACAAAGGCAAACAACCTGACAAAGGATTTACGCCTGCTTTTCTGTACAAAGCCATTTGCTCTTGTTGTTTTTTCATTGGGTCCGGATTTTTTTCGAACTTAACCGCTAATGCGTCAGTCTCAGGTTTTAAAACACGCATACGAGCGCCACTCATATATGTTTTATAAGCAATTGGCAATAATAAAATTTTAACTACTAAAGTTAAAATCAAAATAACCAAACCCATGTTCATAGAGCTTAACATATTAAATAAAGGAATTACCAACCATTTATTAATGTAACTGAAAATACTCCAACCTGTAGGAACAATTTGTTCTAAATCATATTCATATTGTTTTAAAATTTTATAATCATTTGGGCCAAAATAAAATTTGTAAGAAAATTTTTCTACTGGTAAATGATTAAATGGAATACCAAGTTCACTTGAAACGGATTTAACAATTTTTTCTGAATTTGGTCTCTGTCCGCTTTTCACATAACTTCCACCTTTTGCAAAAGCTGTTTCGGCAATAATTGTAGAGTTAAAATATTGTTGTTTAAAAGAAATCCATTTAATATCAGCGTCGCTTAGTTCTAGCTCTTCGTCTTTAACGGGATTAATATAATCAGGGCTATTTATTGTTTGTTTGTAGTAAATTGTAGCGGCTTGCTTTTCTTTTTTAATGTATTTTTCTTGACTTGGATAAAGCATTTTCCAGTTTAGCTGTAACTGATCTTCTGTTTGAGAAATAATTTTATCCATTCCCACAAAAACAATTTCAGAATTAACCATGTAATCATTAGGCTTTAAAGAATAACTATATTCGATATAACTACCCGGCTTTGATGTTTCTAGTCTAAGTACAATACTTGTCGGTGTTTGTTTCGCTGATTTAAAATAGAAACTATCTGTTGAAAAAATCCTGGAACGATCGTATGTATTTAATTTTAAAGCAAAATTTAAAGAATCATTATCAAATAGTATAAGTGGTTCTGTTTTACCAGAACGATGATATTTCTTTAACTCAACTTTTACTATTTGGGCACCTTTATTAAGTATGGTAGCTCTTACATTTTCATTTTCAATAATAAAATTTTCTGATTTACCATTTACAGCGGTAGCAAAATCTAAATACTGTTCTTTTAAAATAGACTCTTTTACCGAATCGCTTAACACAATAGTTTTATTTATTGTATCCTCAATTCTATTGTTAGCAGCATCCTTTATCCTTAATTCCTCTTCTGCATTTTGTTGAACTAAAGCTATAGAATCTTTAATGTGTTTATTCCTAGCAATTGTTTCTTTTGAAGGACCACTTATATATAACCAAACTCCTAAAATCAGGGCAATTATACCCAGCCCCATTAACGAACTTTTATCCACAATTTATTTTTTTAAAACGAGGCAAATTTAGCACTTTTTAAAGGATAAAAGAGGATAAATTAAATAAAAGAAATTCAAAATTTAAAACTTCTCTCCTTCAAGCTTTGCCACAACTGCACTAGCAACTGCGTTACCAACCACATTTGTAGCGCTTCTGCCCATGTCTAGCAATTGGTCTACCGCAAGAAGCAATAATAAACCTTCTCCAGGTATTTTAAACATACTGAGCATACCAGCAATTACAACCAATGAAGCTCTCGGGACACCTGCCATTCCTTTACTAGTTATTAATAAAATAAGCATCATTTTTATTTGATCGGCCATTGTTATTTCAATTCCATAACTCTGTGCAATAAAAACAGTAGCAAAAGTCATGTACATAATGCTCCCATCTAAATTAAATGAATATCCTAACGGCAACACAAAACTTACAATTCTATTACTTATTCCATGATTTTCCAAAGCTTCTATTGTTTTAGGCATGGCACTTTCGCTACTTGCTGTGCTAAATGCAAGCAATATGGGTTCTTTAATATCTTGTAATAATTTTAAATATTTTATTTTAAAAACAGCACAAATTAAGAACAGTATTCCAAACACAAAGAAAAGGAGTCCACCAAAAAAACATAGAATTAAATACAAATATCCACTCAAAACATCAAGTCCTTGTTGTATTACAACCGCGGTTATCGCACCAAAAACCCCTAATGGGGCAAAATTCATAACAAAATTGGTTACTTTAAACATAACGTGACTCAAACTTTCGAATGCATTAATTATTGATTTACCCTGATTACCGATACTAGCTGCAGCAACTCCAAAAAACAAAGCAAATACCACAATTGGTAAAATATCATTTGAAGCCATGGAACGGATAATACTTTCCGGAATAACATGATCAATAAAATTTCCTGAAGTTTGTTTAGTTATTTTTACGCCAGTTTCAATATTTGATTCGGGTAAATCTAAATTCATAACTTTTCCCGGTTCAAACACATTTACAATTACCAAACCAAGGGCTAATGCAATTAAAGTGGCTGAGGTAAAATAAATTAATGTTTTTAGACCTATACGTCCCACACTCTTAAAATCTCCGACTTTTGCTACACCAATTACCAAAACCGCAAGTACCAATGGTGCTATAATCATTTTAATTAGATGTAAAAAAATATCACTTAAAACAGAAAAATTTGATGCAATATTTTTTTTAGTCTCTTTAAAACATTTTTCTTCGTATTTAACAATAGATTTTTCGGTTTCTTTTCTGATTTCAGGATTACTTATTATGTTGAGTTTATTTTTATCAAATACATATTTATTTGAAGTTATAGACCTATTAACAATATATCCGACAAATAAACCTGTCAGCATTGAAATAATAATGAAACTTATTAATTTATTTTTTATTAAATAACTCATAATTATAATACATCTTTTAAAGTTTCCATTTTCATCCCTCTAGACCCTTTAATTAATATTGTACTTTCGACAATATTAATATTCTTTAAATAACTTAAACATTCTGATGTTGTTTTAAATTTTAAATAAGGATTAAAATTTAATTTATTAAACTCTTCACCAACTAATATAACATTTTCAAATTTTCGTTCTTGAAGCAAGTTAACAATTTTTTGATGTTCGTCATGACTATATTCTCCTAATTCGAACATGTCTCCTAATAATAATAACTTATTAGAAGATTTATAATTCGCAAAATTATGAATAGCAACATGCATACTATCAGGATTTGCATTATATGCATCAAGTAATATTGTATTATGTATAGTTTTTATTAATTGAGAACGATTCATGTTAGGCAAATAATTTTCTAATCCTGAAATAATTTGTTGATCTTCAACTTTAAAATAACTTCCAATGCAAGCTGCTGCCAGGCAATTAATAAAATTATATGAACCTACAATTTGTGTATTAATTAATTGCATTTTATTCCAATCTTTCTCATTATACCTTCCTGTATATTTAAAACTAACTGTTTCACCATTAGTATAATCCTTTCCGATAATATCGAATAATTTTTTACAGCCATAAGTAATCTTATCGTTATCAAATGCCAATTCGTTTAAAACATCGTCATCTGCATTTATAAAAACTTTACCATTTTTAGCTTTTATAAATTTATATAGTTCACTTTTCCCTTTTTTTATGCCCTCTATTCCACCAAAGCCCTCCATATGAGCCTTTCCAATATTTGTTATCAAACCAAAATCTGGGTTAGCAATTTTACATAGATTTTCTATTTCGCCTTGATGATTTGCGCCCATTTCAATGATTGCAAATTCATGCTCATTTCTTAAACTTAAAAGAGTTAGTGGTACTCCGATATGATTATTTAAATTACCGAATGTATATAATGTCTTGTATTTTCCGGAAATTACAGCATTTATTAGTTCTTTACTTGTCGTTTTTCCATTGCTTCCAGTAATTGCTAAAATTGGAATTTTAAATTGTTCCCTGTGATAACTAGCTAAATTTTGTAACGTTAATAGTACATTTTCAACAAATAAAATTTTGGAATTTGATACATATTTTTCTTCATCAACAACCGCAAAACTAGCGCCGCTGTCAATGGCTTTTTGTGCAAATTCATTACCGTTAAAATTGTCGCCTTTTAATGCAAAAAAAATAGACCCTTTATCAATTTTTCTTGTATCTGTTGCGATTTTTTGATTTGCATTTAAATAATGATTATGTAACTCTTCAATTGATATGTATTTTGACATACTGCAAAATAAAAAACCCTTGAGTTAATTACTCAAGGGTTAAATAAATTTTATTAACAATAAATATTAATTACCTAAACCTACAGGACTACCAACTCGAGTCATTGCACATCTAAATCCTAACCAGGAAGTTGATTGACGTTGATCTAAATACCTCCTCACACCTGGGTTTAAGAAATATGCACGATCTCTCCAACTACCGCCTTTAAAAACTCTAGATTTATCATTAACCAATGATGTTTTTGCATACTCATACATTAATTTTTCTCCTTTATCAGCATAAGCGTCTTCGCCTTCATCAAAATAAATACTAGAATTAACATCTCCATCTAAGTAATTAATATAATCTGCGGTCTTGTAGTTTCTGCGCTCATCCAAATTATCTGTAGAAACTGTACTAGAAACTTCTCTCCATTGCACCCTTCCTGGTATATCTGATTTACCCTCTTGCGCGGCATTAGTATTGTTAGGGTCAGTTGTTGAAATAGTCAAAATACTATCTGTTACCTCAACAGCATCTACACTATTTCCGTGATTGGTTGGATTGTTAACCTTGTGTTTAAACTTTTGGTAAACAGGTCCATCAACATTTGTTAAAATTTCGCCACCTAAACCTCCAATTAAAGTAGTACTATCACGTTTTTGAGTTGTAAAAACGTTTCCTCTAAATGGACGAAATTCATCTGCATCCTGCAAAGTGTTTGGACGATAAACATCCATAACCCACTCGCAAACATTTCCTGACATATTATATAAACCGTAATCATTCGGCCAGTAGCTATAAACTGGAGCAGTAACGTCTGCATTATCATTTAAAAATCCTGCAGTTCCCATATAATCACCTGCACCTCTAACAAAATTTGCATTAATTTGGCCCAAATATTCATCAGTTGCATTACGCACACCATGGCCATTCCATGGATATATTCTTCTATCTGTGATACGCTCTCCAATAGTATTTCCGATTAAACCATAAGCTGCATATTCCCACTCAGCTTCAGTTGGCAATCTATACTTCGGTAAAAATATACCATCTTCCATTTTAACATCACGTTCTGGGTTTTGATCATCAAAAGATGGTAATTTTTGCTTTAACTGACCTTGCCATTTACCAGAAAGGTATGCTTCTGTACTAAAATAATCCTGATCTGAAGGGTTTGGTACATGGTCTAATAAACCTTCGCGAATTAATATAAACTCATTTACACGATCAGTTCTCCAAGCACAAAAATCACTCGCTTGCAACCAATTAACGCCCACAACTGGATAATCCCTGTAAGCAGGATGACGTAAATAATATTCTACGAAAGGCTCATTATAAGCCAATTTTTCACGCCATACTAAGGTGTCAGGTAACGATTTATAATAAATATCCGGAAATGTCGGTCCAAAAACTCGGCTTGTCCAAAATAAATATTCGCAATAAGACAAGTTGCTTACTTCTGTCTCATCCATATAAAAAGAAGAAACTGTAACCCTTCTAGAAAGATTATTCCACTCATAGGTAACATCAGTTTCTGTTCTTCCCATTGAAAAAGTCCCACCCTCGATTAAAACCAAACCTGGTCCTGTTTCTTGCTCTTCATAAGGAGGTTTTTCAAAACCTCCATTTGTTGGGTCATTATATGCCCAACCTGTTACAGGTGATCTTTCTTGAGAACACGAAACCAATATAACAGCCAAAATAAAGGCTAAGGATTTTCGTTTATTTATCAACTTTATATTCATAATATTATATATTATTTACGCTATAACGATTTTTATTTAAAAAGGTTACAATAAAATTAGAATGAAGGACAACTAATTGTACGATACTTTTTACGTTTAGGCTTACACTCAAATTGAATTTGCAATGAAACCTCATGGGAACCAGCTGTATTACCGCTTAATTTTGAAATAGTTACATCATAACTATAGCCAAATTTAAAGTTTGAATTTTGAATACCTACCAGAGCAATAATAGCATCAGCATTTCTGTACCATAATCCCGCAACAAAAGATCCTTTAACATAATACAATCCTAAATTTAGTTGACTAAACTTTTGTTGCTGCTGAAACAAAATATTTGGAGATAAATAACTAGCATTGCCCTTTTCTAGTGGAATTATTCCACCCGCATGGCCTGTAAATTTAGCTGGTAATTTTGACGACCCTAATAATCCTTCATCGGGCTGGTTGATATGATGCGCAGCAAAACCAAAAAAATAATACTTGCTATAGCCTAATACACCAGCAGAAAAATCAGCATTGCGCTTGGTTTGATTAGGAACAGCTTCTTGTGTATTCCAAACGAAACCTCTTCGAGCATCTATCATATCTCCAAAATTCAATTTGGATTTATCTATAGATTTTTGAAGATAAGTTGCCTGTGCACCGAACTTAACTGAAAATTCTCTGTTCACAGGAGCCAAATAAGAATAAATAATACTAGCATTGGTAGTTTTTAATGTTCCATTGGCTTGATCGTCTGTAGTAACTAAAGCGCCGATACCGCCTGCAAGAACATCTAAATGCATATCATAAGATGCAGAATATGTAACATACGTTCCGGATAAATTCGGCCATTGATTACGGTAATTCATACAAATCCTAGGACATCTTGCTGTTCCCGCAAAAGCAGGGTTAAGATAAAGTGGGTTAGCATAAAATTGAGTAAATTGGGGATCCTGAGCTTTTATTTCAAATGAAAGCATTAAGAACACTAGTATTGGTAACAGTATGCGATGATTCATATTTATTGTTAACGAAACCTATTAGTACAAATATATAAATATCTTTTTAATAACAAAAATAAATTGTCAGGTACTGCAATATTTTTATGCCAAAATCGTTTTATTTGTTATTATTCAATTAATTTTACAAAGTTATTATGATAACTCGCAAATATTTTACGTTAAGCTACATCTTTTTATGTAGTTTTATCTCCGGTCAAAAAAACTCAACGTTTTATGAAGATGCTTCAACTTATAAAGTTGAAAAAGCTACTAATATTAAACTTTCTACACTTTCAGATTCCGTCCTATTAAAAGTTGAATTAAAGGATGCTCTCTATGATTCAAAAAAAAATAACTTACCATATTATTTATTATCAAAAAACACAAGCTATGCCTACACGGCAACGCCAAAACTGATTATCAATAAAGTTAACTTAGTTTCCGAAAACCATGCTGAAGTTATTAGAAAAAACTTTTTAAGCTATTTAAGCCAAGACTTTGAATTAGTGCAAAAAGAAAGTTTTTGTAAAAATGAAAATTTAAATCATTACCAGTTATTCCCATTTAGGATAAACAATTCAAATCAAATAGAAGAACTTGTTGAATATGCTACAGAATGGTCTATTAATTTTGATAAAAATCGAAAAACTCAAAACATATCGAATTTTAAAAACAATTCAGTTTTAGCATCTGGTGAATGGTTTAAAATCGGAATTACCAAAACAGGTTTTTATAAGATTGATAAAAATTTTTTAGCCAAACTAGGATTCAACCTTAACAATCTTAACCCTAAAAACATCAGAATTTATGGTAACGGTGGGGGAATGTTGCCAATGTTGAATCAAAATTTCAGATACGACGATTTAGAGGAAAATGCGATTCAAGTAATTGGTGAAAATGATGGCGTTTTTAATGATGAAGATTATATTATTTTTTATGCTCAAGACCCCTCAAAATGGTATAAAACGGAGAGTGCTGTAGGTTTAAAATTCAAGGCCGAAAAAAATTTATTTAGCGATACTAGTTTTTACTTTATAACTTCAGATCTTGGAGTTGGGAAAAGAATAAACAATTATCCTTCACTCAGCTCTGCTCCAAACATAAATTCTAATACTTATGATTATTATAACTACACCGAGAGTAACATAACCAATTTTGTCAAAAGTGGAAGTCAATTTTTTGGTGAATATTTTGACATAACCAATTCATATAATTTCTCTTGGGATGATGATAATTTTGTTTCAGGAGATACAATTTTTTCAGAAGTTACTATAGCTGGAAGAGGTTCATCTGGAGGAACATTTCTAATAAATGGTACAGGTATAAATTATACGTTAGCAACAAATCCTATTAATATAAATAATTATTTGGCTGATTACGCTGACGTACAAACCAAAATTGGGAAAGGTTTATTAACAAATTCGAATTTAATAAATCTAAATATTTCAAAATTAACAACAAACTGTTTGGGGTGGTTAGATAAAATTGTAATTAACGCTAGAAGAAACTTGATAGCAACAATTAAGCAATATGAATTTAGAGACACAAGAATTTCCAAACCGGGTAACATTTGTAGTTTTAACATTTCAAATCCATCTAATATTACCCCAATAATTTGGAACGTAACTAACCCTATTAACCCATTCAATCAATTATTCAATTCATCTGGAGCTATAATTAATTTTATTGCCAATGCAGATTCAATAAATAATTATATAATTTGTTCAGGTGCCGATTTTTATACACCAACTTTTGTTTCAAAAATTAAAAACCAAAATTTACACAATATTCAACAAGCCGATTATGTAATCGTAACCCATCCATTATTCGTGTCACAAGCACAGCGTCTAGCAAACCTTCATCAAAAACATGAAGGTTTAACCTATGCAATTGCAACAACAGAACAAATTTATAATGAGTTTAGCAGCGGTAAACAAGATGTCACTGCAATTAGAGATTTTATTAGAATGTTATATTCTCGAAATATCGCTAATGGAAAACAAGTTAAGTATGCACTTTTAATAGGTGATGGTTCGTATGAAAATATTAACAGAAATGTATCATCAAATACTAACCTTATACCCACATACCAAACATTTAATTCCACTTCATTCTTAAGCAGCACCGCCTCAGACGATTATTTTGGTTTAATGGACGCCAATGAAGGCGCAATTAATGAACCAGTGGGGATAATGGATATAGGTGTAGGTAGATTAATGTGTAAAAATTTAGGAGAAGTGATTAGTGTTGTAAATAAAATTGAAAATTACTACAAGAATGATCCAAATTTCAACATACAAGAAACATCTGCTAGCAATTGTAATGATTTAAACGCCTCTACTTTCGGTGATTGGAGAAACTGGATGGTTTACCTTGCCGATGACGAAGATTACTCTACTCACATGTCTCAAGCAGACCAATTAGCAAATATTATTACAAGTAATTACCCTAATGTAAATATCGATAAAATATATTTAGATGCTTATCAGCAATTTTCAACACCAGGTGGACAGAGATATCCTGATGCTGCTGAAGACTTACTAAAAAGGTTTAAAAAAGGGGCTCTAGTTTTTAACTATACAGGTCATGGCGGAGAGGTTGGCATTACCGGAGAGAGAATTCTTGATGTTCCAACAATTAATGGATTAGATAATTTTAATAGATTACCACTATTTGTTACTGCCACTTGCGAATTCAGTCGTTATGATGACCCGGATAGAACATCTGCTGGAGAACTATGCTTGCTAAACCCTAAAGGCGGGTCAATTGCATTATTAACAACTTGCAGGTTAGCATTTTCTTCTACAAATTTTGCACTAAATACTAACCTACTAAATTATTTATTTAAAAAATTACCTAACGGGAAAATGCCCACTCTAGGCGATATAGTCCAAGAAACTAAAGCAAGTGTAGGTGCATCTATCTTTTTTGCTAATTTTCATTTGCTGGGCGACCCTGCGCTTACGTTATCTTACCCACAGCAACAAGTAATTACTTCAAAAATTAATAACAATATAGTAACCTCAACAAGTATTGATACCATTTCTGCACTCGCCAAAGTTACAATTTCAGGCTTTGTTGCCGATACCTCTGGAAATAAATTATCGAATTTTAATGGAATTGTATATCCTACCGTTTTTGATAAAGAACAAAATATTAATTGTTTGCTAAATGATGATTTATCGTATTACAATACAATAGGAAATCCATTTTACTTTACCCTCCAAAAAAATATTTTATACCATGGAAAAACTCAAGTAGTTAATGGAGATTTTTCATTTACATTTATTGTACCTAAAGACATTAGTTTTGCTATAGGGCCCGGAAAAATAAGTTATTACGCTACCAATGGGCTAACTGATGCTTCTGGTTTTTCAAATAAAATAAAAGTTGGCGGAAGCGCACAAAATCCAATAATTGACAACGAAGGTCCAAAACTTTCCATGTATTTAAATGATAAAAATTTTGTCAACGGCGGTACCACAAGCGAAAAGCCAGTTTTATACGCAAGTTTGATAGATTCAAGTGGTATTAACACTGTTGGATCAAGTATTGGTCATGATATCACTGTCATACTTAACCAAAACAGCAGTAAACCCATTGTATTAAACGATTATTATGAAGCTGATTTAAATAGTTACCAAAGCGGTAAAATTCGATATCCGTTTGCTAATTTACCTGAAGGAAATCACCGAATAACCTTTAAAGCGTGGGATATACAAAATAATTCAGGAACAACAAGCTTAGATTTTGTAGTAGCGCACAGCGAAGATCTTGCCTTAAAGAATGTACTTAATTATCCTAATCCTTTTACAAATAGCACCAAATTTTTTCTAGAACATAATCAAGCTTGCAATCCAATTAAAATTATCATTCAAATTTATACTATAAGCGGGAAAATTGTAAAAACAATACAAAAAACAGTAACTTGTGAAGGTTTTAGACCTGAAGGCATAGATTGGGATGGAAAAGATGAATTCGGCGATAAACTTGGTAGAGGCGTTTATATTTATAAATTAGCAATTATTAATTCGGAAAATCAAAAGGCAGAAAAAACTGAAAAACTTGTTATCCTTAATTAGTAAATTTAATAAAACTAAAAACTACATGACAATTAAGAAATTTAGCATTATCACAATTATTTTTTTAAGCAAATCTTTTTTTGGACAAATTAGCAGTTTGCAAATTGGAGGACAAACCATTAACCCTATTACAACAGCTGTACCTTTTTTGTTAATCAGTCCGGACAGTAAACAAGGCGGAATGGGTGATGCCGGAGCAGCAACCGATCCCGACATTAATTCTATCCACTGGAATGGGAGTAAATTAGCTTTTGCAGAAAAAAAATTTGGTGTTGGATTTACTGTAACCCCTTGGTTAAGATTATTAGTTCCTGACATAAACATGTATTATTTGGCCGGTTACTCAAAAATTAATAAACGCACAACTGTAGGCGGATCTTTACGTTATTTCAGTTTAGGAAATGTTGAATTAACAAATGCTACAGGAATAAAAACCGGAGACTTTAAACCAAATGAATTTGCTATGGACCTTTCGGTTTCGCAAAAATTATCAGACCATTTCGGAATTGGAGTAGCTGGAAGATTTATCAACTCGAGCATCAGCAGGGTTTATTTTAACGGTAGTCAAGGCAATGCTGCCAGCACGGTGGCAGTAGATTTAAGTATGTTTTATAAAAGCAATAAATTTAAATTGGGTGAAAAAAAAGCTATTTATTCTGCAGGTCTCGCATTTACAAACATTGGCGCCAAAATCAAATATTCTAACGATCAGAATTTCATCCCAATGAATTTAAGATTAGGAAACGGATTAAAAACCGATATAGATGATTTTAATACCATAGGTTTTTACATTGACTTTAATAAATTACTTGTACCCACCCCACCTATTTATAAATATAAAAAAGATGCTAACGGTAATCCAACAACCGAAATAGAAATTGATCCTGCAACAGGAGCTAAAGTAATTGAAAGTGGTAAAAATCCAAATGTACCTGTTGCTCAAGGTATATTGCAATCTTTTGGTGATGCACCCGGCGGACTAAAAGAAGAACTTCAAGAAGTAAATATTTGTACAGGATTAGAATATTGGTACAACAATACATTTGCCGTAAGAACCGGTTATTTTTATGAAGCAAAAACAAAAGGTTCTCGTCAATTCTTTACTATTGGCATGGGATTCAAATTTAAAGTTATCAATGTTGATGGATCTTATTTAATACCAACACTTTTAAATAATCCTTTACAAAGAACCTGGCGTATTACACTTAGCTTTAATTTTGATGCTTCCAGTAAAGAGAAAAGTAATGTAGAGCCTTAATTAATCTGACACAAAATAAATGTGTTTAATTATGAGGTATTACACTGTTTCGTTTTCATTTAACTAAAGACATCCGCACAATGCAAAACCTAAGAAATTCAGTAATTTGTTTTTACCTTATTTTTTTTATATCCTGTAGTAACTCAAAACAAGAAACAGATTACAGAACAGTATTTAATTATAACGAAATGGCAGGAATTAGTTCGTTAGATCCTGCAAGCGCGATTAGTTTCGAAAATATTTGGCCGGTTAATCAACTTTTCAATGGCTTGGTCCAAATGGATGACAATTTAAACATTACACCTTGCATTGCCTATAAATACAATGTTAGTAGCGATGGCTTAACCTACTCTTTTTATTTACGAAATGATGTTTATTTTCATGACAACCCTTGTTTCAAAAGTAACAAGGGCCGAAAAGTCATTTCACGAGATTTTGTCTACAGCTTTAATAGACTTTTTGATAGTAAAGTTAGTAGTGCCACTAACCTACTCGATAACATTGATAAATCTGCTCAAACAGACTACAAAGGTTTTCTTGCACCCAATGACTCCACCTTAATAATAAAACTTAAAGAACCTTTCAGCGCTTTTTTAAGTATTCTTACGATGAAATTTTTTAGCGTAATTCCATTTGAAGCTGTTGAATATTACAAACAAGATTTTAGAAGCAATCCAATTGGCACAGGCCCATTTTATTTTAAAATGTGGGAAGAAGGATCGAAACTTATACTTTTAAAAAATAAAAAATATTTTGAAAAAGACATCAAAGGAAATCAACTACCTTACTTAGATGCTGTTACTGTTTCATTTATTAAAGACAGAGAAACTGCATTTATGGAATTGTTAAATGGCAGATTTGATATGCTAAGCGGAGCAGACGCTTTTAATATTAACGAAGTGCTAGATAAAGATGGGGAACTAAGAGATATATACACGAAAAAATTTTACTTACAAAAACAAAACTTTTTAAAAACAGACTATATTGGAATTTTAATAGATGAAAAAATTGAATCAGTTAAACTTTCACCCTTAAAATTTAAAGCAGTAAGACAAGCAATTAATTATGCTTTTGACAGAGATAAATTAATAAAATATTTACGAAATAACATTGGCTATCCGGCACATGCCGGTTTTATTCCCAAGGGTATGAAAAGTTATAACCCTGAAAAAGTAAAAGGTTATTACTACAATCCTGATTTAGCAAAAGAACTTCTAAAAGAAGCAGGATTTCCTGATGGTAAAGGGCTTCCTGAAATTATTTTACATACAACCGACAATTATAAAGATCAAGTAGAATTTATTCAATCACAACTAGCAGAATGCAATATTAAAGTGCAAATAAGCATCGAAAAAACCTCCGTGTTAAGGCAGGCCATTAATAATTGTGAATATGTGTTTTTTAAAAAATCTTGGGTTGGTGATTATGCCGATGAGGAAAATTTTATGACATTGTTTTATAGTAAAAACTTTTCGCCACAAGGCGTAAATTATTTTCATTACAACAATCCCGAATTTGACAAACTTTTCGAAAAATCCAAACAAGAAATTAACGATTCATTAAAAATTGAACTTTATCAAAAAATGGATAGTCTCATTATTGCTGATGCTCCGGTAGTTCCTCTATATTACGATCAAGTTATTCGGTTAGTTAATCATAAAATCCAAAATCTTGGAAACAATTCAATGAACCTATTAAACTTAAAAACAGTTACAAAGCAAAATTAATTACTGATGAGTAAAATTTTATTTGTTTGCTTAGGTAATATTTGCCGTTCACCTTTAGCAGAAGGAATTATGCTTCATCTCAATAATAAACACAATTTGAAATTAGAGATAGATTCCGCAGGAACCTCAAATTACCATATTGGTGAATCACCCGATGGCAGAACTATTTCTAACGCGCTAAAAAATGGCATTAACTTATCATTCTTAAAAGCCCGACAATTTACCTTAAACGATTTTGATTATTTTGACCACATTTTTGTGATGGATAAAAACAATTTAAACCATTTGTTATCACTCACAAAAAACGAAATACATAAAAACAAAGTATCTTTATTTTTAAATTCGGTATATCCTAATAAAAATTTAGAAGTGCCTGACCCATATTATGGCTTAGAAAAAGATTTTGAAGCAGTTTTTCAGTTGGTTTATAAGGCTTGCGAAGACTTTATCAGAATAAAAAAGTTTATCTGAAGAAAAAAATAATTGCGATAATTAAACATAAGTGAAATTTCTGATTTTTATATTACTTTCCTTCTTTAGTTTTGGTTTTTATTTTAGTCAAATTGATTCGGTAAAAAAAATAAAAATTGATTCTTTAAAATTGATTTTGGAAAAAGATTCAATACATACTTACAGATTTAAAAAATTAAGACCATACATCGATATTGATCGGAGAAATTCTTTTTCAAACAAAAACCCAAATGACATTAGCGGATTACAATTAGGGGTTATAGTTAATGAATATCACACATTTGGATTTGGATTATATACCATTAGTAAATATGCCAATAATTTTAACCCTATCAATTCTATTTATAAAGTAAATCAATTTGGTTACGCTAATATTTTTTATGAATATTTTTTAGTAAACAAAAAATATTTTCAAATAAAACTTCCATTCGAAATCGGAATAGGAGGATTTAATGCGCAACTTAAAGATTCTGTGGCCTTTATTCAAAAAACATCTTCAATAATTTTTCCGATAGGTGCAGGCTTTAAATTTATCGTTAAACCTATAAAATGGGTAGGAATTTCTTCCATGATTGGTTACAGATATATTTATAAAAAAGAAACCTTTTTAAATTACGATGGTTTGTACTATTCTATTGGATTATGGCTCGACTTTAGACAAATATACAGAGATATAAAGTACTATAAGATTCAAAAAAGAAATTACAAAAGGCAAGTAAATAACATCTTATAATACTACGCCGTAATTTAAAATCTATTTATGTAAATCAGTTTGGGTAAAAATTTTATCTTTGCGACTCAAAAATTTATAATTATGTCAGCAACGAATAAAGGCCCTATTTCTAAATTTATCGAAACGCATTACAAACATTTTAATGCAGCAGCACTTGTAGATGCCGCTAAAGGATATGAAACGCATTTAACAGAAGGCGGTAAAATGATGGTAACGCTTGCAGGTGCAATGAGTACCGCTGAATTAGGCAAGTCATTGGCTGAAATGATACGTCAGGGAAAAGTTGATATTATTTCATGTACTGGCGCAAACTTGGAGGAAGATATAATGAATTTAGTGGCACATAGTCATTACAAACGTGTTCCTAATTATCGCGATTTGTCTCCTCAAGATGAATGGGACTTACTCGAAAATCATTATAACCGTGTTACTGATACTTGTATTCCGGAAGAAGAAGCTTTTAGAAGACTGCAAAAACATATCTATAAAATTTGGAAGGATGCCGATACAATTGGCGAGCGTTTTTTTCCTCACGAATACATGTATAAAATTTTATTGAGTGGTGAGTTAAAACAGTATTATGAAATTGATCCAAAAGACAGTTGGATGTTAGCAGCTGCTGAAAAAAATATACCAATAGTTGTTCCCGGTTGGGAAGACAGCACAATGGGTAATATTTTTGCATCTTATGTAATTAAAGGTGATATAAAAGCAAGTACTATGAAAAGCGGTATTGAATATATGGCTTGGTTAGCTGACTGGTATACGAAAAATAGCAGTGGTAAAGGTGTTGGATTTTTTCAGATTGGTGGCGGTATTGCCGGCGATTTTCCAATTTGTGTAGTTCCTATGCTTTATCAGGATATGGAAATGCACGATGTTCCGTTTTGGAGTTATTTTTGTCAAATTTCTGATTCTACAACAAGTTATGGATCATACTCAGGCGCTGTGCCTAACGAAAAAATAACATGGGGAAAACTGGATGTTAATACACCTAAATTTATAGTGGAAAGTGATGCAACAATTGTTTCTCCATTAATTTTTGCTTGGATTTTAGGTTGGTAAATTTTTAGCAATTTTAAAGCCCTCTTTTTCAAATAGGGCTTTTTTATTTTAAATAATTAGACTTTTACAACTATTTTGCAAACATCGCCAACTTGTTGAAGATTGCCTTACCATAATTTAAAAGTCTTGTCTAAATACTCTTTTGCTATTTAATTGATTGGCCTGAAAAAATCAAAATTAATTCTTTTAAATTCTTGAATTTAAATTAAAAACAAAACAAAAATCGGTTTATCCGTTTAATTACAAATGTAAGTGGAACTATTATTCAATCTGCATTTCAAAAGGCAAACGAGCTTGAACCCCCTTCATATTTACAGTTTTTTTCAATTGTTTAAAAAAACTATAAGGCAGTCCTAAATTATTTTTAATTAATTTGGATTCAAGTTCTGATTCTTTACCTAAAAGTGCATCAAAAGGTCCTTTTTGCTTAGGTAATTCAATAACATTGTATAAATCCACTTTTGCCTTTTTTGCCGCGAAAACAATTGCATCATTTAATCCGCCCAATTCGTCAACTAATTTAATTTTTAAAGCATCTGAGCCAGACCAAACTCTTCCCTGACCAATACTATCAACATCTGCTTGATTCATTTTTCTACCCTCAGCAACACGCATCGTAAACACATCATATACTTTTTCAACGCCGCTTTGAATATAATCATATTCAGATGCCGACACACTTCTAAAAATACCTCCTACATCGCTATGTAAATTAGTATTTACAGTATCAATGTTGATACCTAATTTTTGATCTAACGCTTTTTTAACGTTTGGAATCATACCGAAAACACCAATTGAACCGGTTATAGTATTGGGTTGAGCAAAGATATAATCTGCAGCACAGCTAATATAATATCCACCACTTGCGGCTAAATTCCCCATACTTACAATTACAGGTTTAATTTTTTTTGCTAAAACAACTTCTCTCCAAATCACATCACTGGCTAGAGCGCTTCCTCCGGGAGAATTAACTCGTAATACAATAGCTTTTATTTTATCATCTAATCTCGCTTTTTTTATTGTTTTACAAAGCGCATCACTTCCTATTTCGTCCTCCCCTCCCTGACCGCCAGATATACTGCCACTTGCATAAATAACTGCTATTTTTTTTGTTTCGCTTCCTAGTTCAGTGCTTGATTTTGATTTGTACTTATCAAACTCTATTAAATTAATTTTATCTACTTCTTTAATGCCTATTTTATTTTTAATTTCGGACAAAACTTCATCCTCATAACTGATTTTATCAACCAAGTTTCCTAATGCGTCTTCAGGAAATCTGATATCAAGATTATTCGCCATTTTATTTAAATTATCAATTGAAATTTTTCTGTCTTTTGAAATTTGAACTAGCATTGAATTCCAGATACTATTTAAAAATGTTTCAGACTGAATTCTGTTTGACGCACTCATTTTATCCATTAAAAAAGGCTCGACAGCACTTTTAAATTTACCGTGCCTAAAAACCTGCACTTCTACACCTAATTTATCAAAAGCGTTTTTAAAAAACATTAAGCTCATGCTTAATCCCTTCCATTCCAGAGAACCTTGAGGATTTAAATAAATTTTATTTGAAACTGAGGCTAAATAATATTCTTTTTGCCCGTAAAATTCCGAATAGCTATAAATAAATTTTCCTGATTTTTTAAAATCATCCAAAGCATTTCTCAATTCCTGAATTGTTGCAAATCCGGCATCTATTGTTTTGGTATGTAAAAAAACACCTTTAATTTTTTTATCTGTTTTTGCATTATTTATTTTAGTTATTAAGGTATTTAATCCGTATCCGTTTGATGGAAATAAAGGTCCTAAATCTCCTAAATCTTTAAATGGATTCTCTTTTTCTCTATCTATTATCTCGCCTTCAACAGTTAATTTCAAAACAGAATTATCCTTAACAACTACAACCTCCTCTTGTTGCTCGGAATCATTGGAGGAAAAACTGGTTTTAACTGCTGCAATAATTAAAAGTACGGCAATAATGGTAGCAAAAACTATCCCTAAAATTGACCCAAAAAACGCTCCAAAAAATTGTTTCATAATTATATTTTAAAATTGATTAAAGATATAAAATAAAGTATTTTAACTTTAAACTATTTTATGAATACAGCTTTTTTATGTTTGGGTGGAAATATTGGTAACCGTACAACTTATATAAACACCTCAAAAAAATTACTAAAACAATCTTCAATAACAATTATAGGTGAATCAAACATATACGAAACTGAAGCATGGGGAAGTTTATCCGAAAAAAAATACCTAAATCAAGTAATAAAAATAAATACAAATCTGAGCGTTGATAAACTATTAAAAATTATACTTGAAACCGAAAAAAAACTAGGTAGAGAAAGAAATTCAGACAGAAACAGCGATAGAACAATTGATATTGATATTTTGTTTTATAACGACAAAATTATTTCAAAAAAAACCATAGAAGTCCCGCATCCACGAATGCATTTAAGAAAATTTGTTCTTAAACCTCTTTTTGAAATTGCACCCGATTGGATGCATCCTTTATTAAATTTAAACATTACTCAATTATATGAAAATTGCAACGACAAGTTAAAGGTTACAAAATTTAAAGAAAAAAAAGAACCAATATATATTTGTATTGAAGGCAATATTGGTTCAGGAAAAACTACGCTTGCCAAAGCACTTTCAAACGAATTAAAAGCTTTTTTTTTACCTGAAGAATTTGAAGACAACCCTTTATTACCATTATTTTATGAAAACAAAAAATTATTCGCTTTTCCATTAGAATATAGTTTTTTGATAAACCGTTTTAAACAATTACAAGTTGCTTTAAATTCAAAAAACAAACTTATTATTAGCGACTATAGTTTATTTAAATGTTTATGGTTTTCTAAAATTAATTTGAGTAATAAAGATTACTTAAGATTTAGAAAAGAATTTAATGTCATTGCATCTAAAATCAAAAGGCCAGACTTTATTATTTATTTGAATACAAGCAACGAAAATCTTCAAAAAAACATTAGAAAACGTGGAAGAATTTACGAAAAAACTATTACTGAAAATTATCTTGAAGCTATAAACCGCCAATACAAAGTGGGTTTTAATGAATTAAAAAAAACAAAAAAACTATCTATTGATATAACAAAGTATCACAATAAACTCGAAGAGGAATCCATAAAAAAAATAAGACAATTTATTGACAGAAATATTCACTTTTAGCGTATAAACAAATAAATTAAAATACTTTATTAATTATTAAATTTACATTTTGAGTAATATGCCAGGAACAAGAAAATTTTAAATAAACATTATGAAAACATCTGAAATAAATTTCAAAGTTACAATAGACGAAAATAATTTACCCTTAAAAATAGAATGGGAAGCGAAAGATTCTGGTGAAAAAAGCTCATGCAAAAGTGCAATGATTGCATTATGGGACGAAAAAGAAAACAATACTTTACGAATTGACCTATGGACAAAAGACATGATGGTTGATGAAATGAAAAAATTTTATCATCAAAATATTATGACGCTGACAGATACCTATTTAAGAGCAACCGGCGACTCGGCTACAGCAGATCAGGTAAAAAACATGTTTAGCAAAATAGGTAAAGATATTGGTGTACTTAAATAGTGGTAATTTTTATTTAACTATTTTCAAAGAAACTAAAATTAACATTTCCATATTTTCTTTTTTGACTGAAGCAAGCTAAGCTTTCTAGGTTTGTTTTCGGTCCGTGTTCTATAATTAACCAACCATTTTTATTTAGTAACTGTTTGTCAAAAACTAATTGATGTATTGTTGGTATATTATCTAAATCATACGGTGGATCTGCAAAAATCAAATCAAATGTTTGATTGCAATTTTTTAAAAAATCAAAAACATCACTCTTAAGCACGTCGATATTAAATTTTAAATCTTTGCTTATTGACTTTAAAAACCCTACACATTTAAAATGCTTATCCACACTAATTATTTCATTAGATCCTCGTGAAGCAAACTCCAAAGAAATGTGCCCTGTTCCACTAAAAAGATCTAAAACTTTAATTTTATCAAATTCAATTTTATTTGATAAAATATTAAACAAACCTTCTTTTGCAAAATCTGTGGTAGGACGCACAGGCAAATCTTTAGGCACATGAATAACTTTGCCCTTATAAGTTCCGTTTATAATACGCACAGATGTTGATTTAATAGACTAAAATAATAATGTTGAGGCAAATTATTTAATTCACCTTCCAATTTTATTTCGGAACTGTTAATTGCAAAATAAACTTGTTTAATATATTTTTTAATGCTTAAAATTAAAGCGTCGTTTGTTTCAATTTGCCCAGCTATTGCTAATTTAGTTTGTAACGGATTTAATTTAAATTGCTCCATCATAAATAACAAATAATATAAAATATCTTCGTTATTTTCAAAATTGAAAACATTATAAAACAACAACTCATTATTTTCTTTAGCCACTAGTTCAATAACACCGTCATTAATGTTTAAAAACAAATTATTTTTTAATAAAGAATGGCTGCTAAAAAACAAATCGGAATTAATAGCACCAGAATGCCTGATATTAGCTTTATTAAATGTTTTTTCTAAATATTGGGATAAGGATTGCTCAATAGAATAACAAAATTTTACATTTTTTACTGTGTGATGGCGCGCATTTTTTATTTCTGAATTACCCGTAGAGAAAATTAAAAAATCTTTAATATCTGATTGGCTTGAATATGATTCAGGAACAAGAGTAAAATCTTTTGTTAAAATTGTTATTGAAATTGTTTCTACGTTAATTGAAGCAAGTTGATAATTAGTAACTAAAAACGAAACTTTCTCGCAAAGATTATGCTTAGTTGTTAGGTAACTATCAAAAGCCACATGTACAATTTGATAAACATCTTTAAAATTGTTTGAGGAAAGAGTATAAATAAATGAATTATTGGTTATAAAAAGAGATAAAGCGGTTACATCAATTTTGCTTGATTTATTGATTAAAATCAGTTTTTCTTTATAATACTCAGGCAACATTCTATCACAAATCTACGCTATTATTAAAAATAATTCGTTTTTTTATTAAATCATTAAATAAAATTATTGTCTTAATTTTGAATTATAAAAAATATGTGAGAATGATAAAATCAATTAATTATTTTTTTTTGACAATCGTGTTAATATCCTTTTTAAGTGTTAATACCTCTTGTCATAAAAGCGAGAAAACTGCCGCACAAGAACCAGATACTGAGCAGTCAACAGCAATTGATAATAATTTGGCTGAAAACTGTTTTAATGATATTATCTCAATGGGAAGTCAGGTATGTGAAATTGGCAGTTTAACAACATTTAAAACCAGTAATGATTTTAACGCGATAAATTTTTTGACAATTGCGCCATGTGCAACATTGTCAGGCATTAGCACAAAAACAATTACGATAGATTTTGGAGCTAACGGTTGCGTAGGAACTGATGGAAGAACTAGAAAAGGGAAATTGCTATTTGATTTTTCTAGCTCAACACCAACTACCAATATAAAATATCGAAATCCCGGATTTTCAGTTTCAATTAAAAGTATAAACTACATTGTAGATGGCAATCAAATAAACATCATTAATAAAATAATAAAAAACACAACTCCGGCTAATATTCCTGCAGGTACAAACCTCACATGGTCTATAACAGCAAACATTTCAATTATTAAAGCCAATTCAGGAGGTACTTTTTCATGGACTTGCAGTCGAATAAAAGAATTAATTAATACGTCAGATCCAATGTGCTATAATGGTCAGACTAATGCGATAAACTGGCTTAAAGCCAAAATTAAATTGAACGGAAACTCTAATGGAACAAACGCAAAAGGAGAAAATTATAATGCCAAAATAAAAGATATTGTTAGAGATTTTACATGTGCCCCCGATCCAAGCAAAATACATCGTCACCCATTTATAAGCGGAACTATTGAATATACCCCTGGCAATAGATCAACTAGATTTCTTAACTACGGAAACGGTAGTTGTGATTTAAATGCAACATTAACCATAAACGGTAAATCCTGGATAGTTACATTACCGTAAAATTAAATTTAAAAGTTAATTATTATGTATTGCTTCAAGAAAACAAATTAATTATCTGAAATTTATTTTAAATATATTTTATTTTTAAATGATTAAACAACTTAACAGTGTGGTTACAACAAATACTTTTATCGCAAACATTTTAAAATCAAACACTTAAATACTTATAAAAATGAATTAATTTTTAATAAAAAATAATATTTTTTTAACATTTTTTTATTAAATTTACCTCAATTACATAAAATGAAAAAGTTAGTATTCTTATTGGTTTTAAGTATGTATACAATGGTTCTTTCTGCTCAACAGTTCAGAAGACCCGGAGATTGGAAGGTATACAGAAAAGAAATTTTTTGTACTATTGGAACATCTAACTTTTTAGGTGATCTAGGAGGCAGAAATCAATTCGGATCTGACTACAGTCCTGTTGATATGGATTTATCTGCAACAAAGACAGCTTTCGGAATCGGTGCGCGATATAAATTATTGAAATGGTTTAATGCTGTAGGAAAATTTAATTATTTATTACTTTCAGGAGATGATGCATTTACAAAAGATAAATTCAGAAATAATAGAAATTTAAATTTTAAATCCAACGTATTAGAACTATCTGGAAGATTTGAAATAGGATACCATAGTGCAAAAGGTGGAATAAGCAATAGATACAGCATCAAAAAAACACTTGGAAGAAGAATGAAGTTAAATACACATTCTTTATTTATTTTCGGAGGCTTTGGAACTTTTTTCTTTAGTCCAAAAGGGAGAAATTCAAGTGGAGACTGGGTTAAATTGAGACCATTACACACTGAAGGTCAAGGTTTACCGGGAGGCCCAAAACAATATTCTAATTTTAGTTTTTGTATACCTGTTGGTGCTTTTTACAAATATACTGTAGATAAACAATGGAGTTTTGGTATTGAATTTTCTTGGAGGAAAACCTTTACTGATTATATAGATGATGTTAGCACTAGATATTACGATCCAGTAAAATTAGAAGAGAATTATGGTCCTCTATCAGCTGCGATGGCTGATCCAAATAAAGGCAATATATTTGGTGCAACTATGCCCGATGGAGAAGGTTTAGCTGCTCAACGTGGCGATTCTCAATATGACTCTTACGTGTCACTAGAGGTGACAGTAGGGTACATTATGAAACAAAAAAGAAGAAACAGACGCGCAAAACTAAGAAGCAAATTCTAAAATTCAGTTTGTTGTTATTTATTATTTTATCTTAAATTGATTCCCAAGATATATCTCGTTTTATCTAACTTTTTGATATTAACTTATTTTTCTTTTTCTCAAAGAAAAATAGTACTTATTGATTCCGTTATTTTGAATAAGGAAAAGAAAATTTCAAGTAATAATTGCTCTAGCTCATCGAATTCCTTCAACAAAAAATATAAATTTCAATCGTATTACATTCCAACTAAAAACGATCCGCTTATTACCCTAAAAATAACACTACATTTTTTTACTCCAGAAAAAGATACTGGAATTTGGCAAAACAACTTCAATAAAAAAAATGGAATACCTCTTATTAATTTTTTAATAAGCTCAATTACAAATGGAAATCAAGAAAGATATTCTGAAAAACGAAAAAGCACATACAATGTATTAAAATTTAACTCACCTTATATTAAGGATTCTAAAATAAAATATGAACTTACAAATATCTATTTTTATAAAAGTGATGAATTATACCAAACTAATAATGATGATGCTTTGTTCTCGTTTATAAAAAAAACTGATGAAAAGCGAATTAATGAAGGATTACCTATTATTTTTAATGCTGGAACTTCGCCTGGTCATCTCACTTCTTATAATGGTCAATCAGGAATAGTTACCACGGTAAAACCTGAGGACATAACGTTTATACGATCTCATTTATTACATGAAATAGGGCATGCTTTTGGGTTAGGTCACACCTATGTAAATACTAGTGGCGGCGGTTCTGATTGGCAGAATTTTAATGGTGGTTGCGGGTCTATTGATTATTTAGAAGACGTTTTCCCAAACAATAATCCATTTTGCCAAAATGAAGGAAAAAAAGCTTTTAGTCCAAATAACTCACCTTGTTATTCTTGCTACGAATCAAGTCCCGATACCAGTAATAATTTAATGGGAGGACAACGTTATAATTTATGGATGTCACCTTTACAAATGGGAAGAAGAATAAGAAGCATGCATTTAAATTCTAGTATAAGAATTTTCGCAAAAGATATGGTTAGCGATCATAAAAACAGTTGGACAATTAACGAAAATGAAGTTTGGGATTTTGATATACAACTATATAAAGATATTTTAATAAAAGAGGGCGTTACATTAACTATAAAATGTAAAATGGCAATGGCAATTGAAGGACTTATTATTCTGGAAAAAGGAGCTAAATTAATTGTTGATGGAGGTGAAATTACCTGCTGGTGTAAGTCAGGATTATTTAACGGAATAGTAAATAAAAAAATGAATAAAAATGAAAAACCTTTATTTGAATTAATCAACGGAGGAATAATTACCAACTCAAAAATTAAATTACAATAGCACTTTACTATTATTTAACTAACTTCATTTCTTTTAATAAATAACCAGCTCCGGCATATTTATCTACCATCCACAATGTGAATCTTATATCTAAAATTATGTTACGGCAAAAACTACCATTATACATCACATCACTCATGGTTCCTTCCCAATTCCGATCAAAATTTGTCCCTATTAATTCTCCTTTAGCGTTAATAACAGGACTACCACTATTACCACCTGTAGTGTGATTGCTACCAGTGAACGCAATTCTTAACTTTCCGTTTTTATCAACATATTGTCCAAAATCTTTTTTATCATATAATTCAATTAATTTAGGATTTACGTAAAAATCTTCTAATCCGGTTTTATTTTTTTCTACCATTCCGTCAATTGTAGTGTAATGTAAATATTGAACACCATCTTTAGGCTGATAATCTGCAACCTTACCAAACGAAACTCTCATGGTGCCATTTGCGTCAGGATAAAACTTTTTAGTTTTAATATTTTCAATTAACCCTTTAACATAAATTTTTTGAAGTTCATTAATATGGCGCTCGTAATAAGAAATCTGTGGGATTACGGTTTTTTGATAATGCAACAAAATACTTGAAGATAATAAATACAGCGGGTCTCTTTCATATAAACTTGAAGACTTTTCAAACTCTGCAAACATAATTTTTGCCTTTTCATTATCAACAAAACTAGAATTATTATATAAAAAATCTGTGAGTGATTTTACATTTCCATTATGAACCGTTAATAGCGAATCTAAAAAGCGAGGCATAAATTCTCTGTCAACATTTGCAATGTATTCTTGCAACATAGTATTACACAATTTTATATCTGTTCCTTTATTAAAATTTTTAAATGGTAAAACAGGTTTTAAATCTTTAAACATTACATCAAATTTATTTTCTTTACCTAATTGTTTCTTTTTTAATTCGTTAAAAACAGGCACAAAACTGGCAGCGAATTTAAATGCATCAATACCCCATAAACATTCGGTAAAATAATCATATTGCTTACTTAAAGGGGCATATTCTTTGTAAACTGTTTTTAATTCATTAAATAAATTAGAATACTTATCTTTTTTGGCCAAATCATTTGAAATTGTGTTCAAAAAATCTAACTCTATTTTTTGTTTTTTGTTTATGGCATCAGATTTTTTTAAACCAATCATTTCGCCACTCCACTTTTTATATGCATTTGCAATATTTGCATGTTTTGAGGTATACATTAATCTTAATGTATCATTTTTTTTCATATCTGCTTCAATAATATCTAAACGCTTTTCACGCAACCCAACTCTAATAGGGTCTTGTTGGTTTATTAATAAATCAACAGCGTAAGATGTTAAATACTCTTGCGTTCTTCCCGGAAAACCATAAACCATAGTAAAATCTCCTTTCTCGACACCTTTTAATGAAATAGGAAATGAATGCAATGGCTTGTAAGGAATATTCTCAGAATTAAAATCTGCCGGTTTATTTTCTTTGTTGGCATAAATTCTAAACATACTAAAATCAGCATTATGTCTTGGCCAAACCCAATTATCTGTTTCACCGCCAAATTTACCAATGCTTTCAGGA
Organism: Bacteroidia bacterium; assembly: GCA_044344665.1. Classification (GTDB taxonomy): domain Bacteria; phylum Bacteroidota; class Bacteroidia; order B-17B0; family Aurantibacillaceae; genus Aurantibacillus. Next base: position 113,163 of record JBIJCO010000006.1, read on the forward strand.
GGTGCACCAACTAAACGGATATCCTTAAAAATTTCTACAACAAACAAATAATATTCATTTCCATAATAAAAAGGGCGTATGAAGGAATCATAATGATTATTTACTTTAGCTGATTTTTCAAGAGTTTTTATATTTACCTGAATAACAGAATCTCTTTGAATTTCAGAAAATCCGGGTTTAATATTCTCCATTACTTTTGATGTCACATCCTCAATTCGTTTAATAAAAGTTACTGTTAAACCTGGACAATTTATCTCCTCAGAAGATTTCATAGCCCAATACCCATTTTTTAAATAATCATTTTCAACACTGCTTAAAGCAGCAATTGAAGAAAAACCACAATGATGATTGGTTAATATTAAACCTTTATTTGAAATAATTTCTGCCGTACATCCACCCCCAAAAATTGCAACTGCATCTTTCATGCTAGCCTTATTAATACTATAAATTTGTTGGGCCGATAATTTAAAGCCATTTTTTTTCATGTCTTTAATGTTTAAAGCCTCAATTAACTGCGGCATCCACATTCCTTCATCGGCTCTCGCAAGCAAATTAATTAATACAAAAACAATAAGTATTTTTTTCATGTAATTATTTATTAGTTTAATTTAAATTTATCTGATTATTTTGTCAAACCTGCCATTTTCATGGCGTCTAATTTTATTGCACTGTCTAATGATATTTGTAAATTGACACTTTTCAAAGTAGATTTTTTTAATAAAGTGGGCACTTCCCTAATTTGTTTTGCAAACATCTGGATTTGTTTGTTTCTCTCATTTCTCAAATAAAATGCTTTTGGGGAAGTATATAAATCATATGCATCGTTAATAAAATTATTTCCGAAAATTGGCAAATTACCATCAGAATACAACATCATAATTACTTGATTGCTTTCAATTTCCGATTTTAAATCAAGTTCCCAAACCTCCACTTTCTCTCCTTGTTTTGGTGACGGAATAACACGGTTAGCGTAATACCAAAACTGACCATTTGCAAAACAATTTTGTCCCACACCCATATAAACTGGTCCATACCAGTAACTATCAGAGATTGTGAGCACACGCGTAGTATTTTTTAAGCTATCATTTTCAAATTGAATTTGAGGGTAAGCTAGTTTCATATTTTGCACCGGATTGCTAAATAAATTCATACTTTTTAAAACATCAGCATCCCTGCTCCGGGCAGAATCTACAACATCTATTGTTGCCCATTTTATAGATGGCATATCACAACGATGCAATTTTTCAATATGCTTAATTATTGTATCAACCGCAATACATTCGCCATAATAACTCCAATGATGACCAAATTTAGGAAAAAGAGGATAAGGAGAAATTGGTTTTAATTTATCAAAATAGGTATAAAGATCAAGATAATTTAAACCTATTATTTTACTATTTGAGACAAATAAGCTATGATTGGTGTTTTTAGCCTCGTGCTTATACTTGTCTTCAATAAATTCTTTACATGACGAACCTTTACCGGGAGCATAAACCAATAATAAATCTATTCCTTTTTTGCTTAAAGTATCTTGCAGTACTTTTGCCTTTTGAAGCATAACTTTTATTTTCTCTTCCTTCATTAAATCATCGCCAAATGCTGAAAATATATAACTTTCACTAAACACGTAATTATCTTTACCTATAACAAAACCATTTACACGAATTTGATTAAACAATCTGTAATAAAACTGATTATTTAATCGAACCATTTTTTCTTTATAAGCCCAATGGTCATTATTATAATCGTCGGCAGAAGTTTGATATGAAGAATTTAACCAGTCTGAAAATGAAAATTTTGGTTTTTCATCAGATATTACTAGCCCAGTTAAATTAGGTTTATTATAACTAATATCTTCTTCGCCTTCGCGCGATTGATATTTTAAAACAGAATATAGTAAAGGCCATGATATAGCCATTAAACAAATGACTAATTGGGCTGAATATGTTTTTTGTTTAACCGACATTAAAATCTAAAATAAATAAATGGATTAAAATCTAATGCCGAAATATAACTTAGCGATA
>JBIJCO010000077.1:0-3130 GCA_044344665.1 Bacteroidia bacterium
TGTTTTATTTCCGAATTGTTTTGTCTTTTTAACCACTGCTGTTGGGTTGTATTCCGGACCAATTCCTAGCTCTTCTGGTAGTGGCATCTTTAAAACATCAAATCCCATTAGGGATTCTATTCTTCCAAATTTTGCCTGGTCGTACTGATTAATAAATGTAATAGCTACCCCCGCCCTTGACGCTCTTGCTGTTCGACCTATCCTGTGAATATAATCCTCAGGGTCTCCGGGCGCATCATAATTAACTACCAGACTAATACCATCCACATCAATTCCCCTCGATAAAATATCTGTACCTATTAAAACACGTAATTTTTTCGCTTTGAATTCACGCATAATTTCTTCACGCTCAACTTGTTCTAAATCAGAATGAAAAGCTTTAATTGATCCATTAATGGATCTTAAAACCTTCTCTAATTGTTTAACATTTTCTTTTGTTGAAGAAAAAATAATTACAGACTGGTAATCATCATTTTTCAGAATATTTTTTAATAATGCTTCTTTTTGATTATCATAAACTAAATAAGCTTGTTGAACGATTCCTGCAGCCGGTTTGCTTATTGCTATATTGATTTGTTCGGGATTATTGGAAATTTCTTTTGCCAATAACCTCATTTTTGGCGGCATGGTTGCAGAAAACAAAATGGTTTGTCTTTTTTTAGGCAAGTAACTTATGATAGATTTTATTTCATCAAAAAAACCCATGTCTAGCATTCTGTCTGCTTCGTCTAATACAAGATGTTGCAAATATTCAAATTTAATATCTCCGGCCTGAAGCAAGGAAATTAAACGCCCCGGTGTTGCTACTACAATATCTACCCCTTCTTTCAAAGCGCGTTTTTGTTTCTCCCAGGCCATTCCGTCACTTCCTCCATAAATTGCCATTGACCCAACTGAGCAAAAATAACCCATCCCATCTATTTGCTGATCTATTTGAATAACTAATTCTCGTGTTGGTGCTATAATTAAGGTATTTAAATGCCTTGTTGGCGCATGAATTATATGATTAATAATTGGTAAAAGATAAGCTGCCGTTTTTCCTGTTCCGGTTTGTGCACAGGCAATAAGATCTTTATTATCTGTAATAACTGGTATTGCTTGTTCCTGTATTGGAGTGGGTTGTTTATAACCCATGCTATATAAGCCTTCTAATAAAGCATTGTCAAAATTAAAATCGTCAAAAGTCAAAAGAATATTTATTAATTTATTATATAGCTAAGTTACACTTTAAAAAATAAAATATAAGATTTAAATTTTAATTGGTTACTCGAAAAAAACATTAACTCTATAAAGTAATATTTATCTGAATTATCAATTATTATGTAACAAAACTCACACAAAATTATTTCCAATCAGATTATCTTTGTATTGTAAACTGTTATTAAGAAATTATGATTTTATTTAATCTATTATATTCAATGTTAATGAACAAGTGTTCAAGATGCCATAAAGGAGATGTTTTTGTTTCTAAAAACCCTTATGACTTTAAGAACATGTTTAATCTTTATAAATCATGTAGCCATTGTAATCTTATTTATGAAAGGGAACCAAGTTTTTTTTACGGCGCTATGTATGTATCTTATGCTATTTCCTCGGGTTGGTTTATTATTTGGTATGCCTTAGAAAATTTTGTTTTAAACTGGGAAACCATGCACTTTGCCTTATTTGTAACCGGTTTTGTTATTGTCGTTTCGCCTTTAACATTACGTTGGTCAAGATTAATATGGTTAAATTTCTTTTTCAAGTTTAAAAAAGAATACAATCAAAATCCTAAAAATAATATTAGTTAATAACATTATAACTTAAAAAAATAAACATGAGTAGCTTTAGTACATTAATAAATTCTGATAAACCTGTTTTAATAGATTTTTTTGCGGAATGGTGTGGACCTTGCAAAACAATGAGTCCAATTTTAAAAGAAACCAAATCAAAACTGGGTGATAAAATCACAATCATTAAAATTGATATCGACAAAAATCCTGAGGCAGCAGCTACTTATCAAGTAAGAAGTGTACCAACTTTGATGTTTTTTAAAAATGGGAAACAACTCTGGAAACAATCCGGCATTGTTCAATCTAACGAACTTGTAAATCTGTTTAATCAATTTCTATAAAAATTAATTCAGATATTATTATAAAAAAAGAGAGGTATTTTCCTCTCTTTTTTCAGTTTTAAATTACTTTATTAGCATTATCTGCCCTGTGTATTCTTTTGGTTTAGCATTAGAGAAGGAGGCAATTATTTTCCAAATATAAACATCATTTTTGCATTCTACTCCACCAAATGTTCCATCCCAGCCCTCTGTAAATTCGTTAGATTCAAACAACTTTTGTCCCCAGCGGTCAAATACCATTAAATTATATTTCGAGATTCCTCTTCCTTTCGGCAAAAACACATCGTTTCTGCCATCGTAATTTGGTGTAAACGCATTTGGAACATACAGAGAGTGATCCTCAGCTATATTTATTAACTGAATGATGGTATCCGAACATCCAAACTTATTTTTAACAACAAGAGCTACCGGATAATTACCTGCCTGCTCAAATAAATACGATGTGTTTGGTTGATTGCTTATATAACCATTGTTGTTTATAAAATACCAATTCCAACTTAAATTTCCGTTTCCGGTAGAGGTATTTGTAAAAGTAACCGTTTCAAGACCTTCTATTGGATTAATTGGTGAATATGCAAAATTTGCAACCGGCGATTCGTAAGCTTTTATGGTAAATGTAGCTGTATTTGAACATCCATTAGCATCTGAAAACAAGGCGCCAACTGTATAACTCCCTGCCTTGTTCAAACAATAACTTAAGGTTGGTGTAAATACTGTTTGATTGTTAATCTGCCAAACCGTATTTACGATTGGCGAACCTAATGCATTTACCTTAAATACTGCACAAAATGGAACACAATTATTCTTATCGTCTCTTGTTAATATTCCAGATGGTAATGGATTGATAAGGATGGATGTACTTGCAGTACCTATACATCCAAAAGCATCAGTTACACTTAAATTGTATGTACCACTTTGAGCTGTTGAATTAGCCGTAAATGTGGCATTTGAAACATTTGAACTGTATCCAATTGGACCTGTCCATTGATATAATGAATAACCTGGGCTTGTCTGTAA
>JBIJCO010000078.1:0-3051 GCA_044344665.1 Bacteroidia bacterium
AATATTGAGCAGCAAAATTTTTCATACTTATCAAATGGTCTTTATTTCCTGAGAATTGACAATAGGACAATTAAATTAGTGAAACAATGAGAAGAAGGGCAGCACATAACAGCACCTACCCAAAAGGCGGGGTTTCGTGTTCCAAAGACAGTTTTGTGGTTAATGAAACTTTCGTATTTTTAATGAATATTTGTGGTGCATCGCCCGCCCTTCGGGTAGCTGCAAAACGTTATGGGCAAGTTTATGAAACGACACAACGAAATGACACAGACAAGAGAATCTCCAACATTTAAGTTTGACAGTTCATAAAGACTGATCCTGAAATCAGTTATCAAGATAAATAACAGAAATAATTGTGGAGACCAGCGACCACAACAAAAACGGGGCGAAACCGAAAAGCCATATGATTAGGAAAATAAATCAACAAACATATGTACTGTAAAAATTGTGGAAATCAAATAAATCCAAACGCTGTAGCTTGTTTGAGCTGCGGCTGCGATCCTAAAAGAGGTAACAAACACTGTAATAGTTGCGGGGTAGAAACTAATGCCGAGCAGGTAATTTGTATTAAATGTGGTGTCGCACTTAAAAATCAATCAATATCAACAGATGAAGGTAAAACAGTAGCAACAATTGCATATTTAACTTTAATTGGGTTTATAATAGCACTTATTCAACATGGTTCAAATAAAACCAAACTAGGTGCATATCATCTTAGACAGGTTGTTGGTTTCATGGTAACTGGTGTTGGATTAGCAATTTTGCTCTGGCTTATTGCTTTACCCATGTTTTCTATGAGCTATCGAAGCATGGCCAACTATGCTGCATTTATTGGTATTGTTTCATTTATTGTGTGGATCGGTTTGTTAGTTTGCATAATTATAAGTTTTATAAATGCAATAAACGGAAGAGAGAAACCGGCTCCTATATTTGGAAAACTATACGAGAAGTGGTTTTCTAATATGTTTAATTGACCAGCCCATAACAGCACATTTGCGGATATGGCGGGTTTAGTGGTAAAAGAAACATTCTGCTTCTAATAAACATTGGTGGTAAAATAAAAGTAAGTGCTACTAAGTCCGCCACATCGCAAATCTGCAAAACGTTATGCCTCATGCCATGAAACAGCAAAAAATAAAAAAACTATAGAAAAATGAAAAAAATAATATTTATAATCCTGACAATTATTCCTTTTTTGGGTTTTGGACAAAACTATACTTCTTACTTTACAGGAAGTGCAACAGATATTATTACTAATCCTTCTGGAGGTATATGTTTAATGGGAGGGGCAACAGAAGACGACAATGCTATGAAATGGTTTCTTCAAAGAGCTAATGGAGGAGATATTTTAGTATTAAGGACAACAGGTTCTAACGGTTATAATTCCTACCTATATTCGGGATTAGGAGTAACTGTAAATTCGGTTGAAACGATTGTTTGCAACAACGCTTTAGCGAGCAGTGACCCTTACGTCATTCAAAAAATTCAACAAGCTGAAGCGATTTGGTTCGCAGGCGGTAACCAATGGACCTATATAAATTATTGGCGAAATTCCCCTGTTGATAGTGCAATTAATCAAGCTATTCAGCAAAAAAATATTGTAATTGGCGGAACTAGTGCAGGAATGGCAATTCAAGGTAAGTATTATTTTTCTTCACAAAATGGAACAGTAACCTCTGGAACAGCACTTACGAATCCTTTCAATACGCTTGTAACAGTTGATTCATCTGCATTTATTAATAATAACTTTTTAGATAATATAATAACCGACACTCATTTTGATAACCCCGACAGAAAAGGCAGATTGATAACCTTTTTAGCCAGAATTCACACGGACTATGGTGTTTATGCAAATGCTATTGCTTGTGACGAATATACAGCTGTATGCATAGACACTAATGGAATTGCAAGGGTTTTTGGTGGACACCCCACGTATGATGATAATGCTTACTTCATTCAGTCGAATTGTGAACTGACAATTCAATCACCTGAAAACTGCTCATCGGGAAATCCTTTGACGTGGAATTTGGGTGGGCAAGCTTTAAAAACATATCAAATAAAAGGAGACAATACTGGAAGTAAAACATTTAATTTAAATACTTGGCAAACTGGAACTGGTGGAACATGGTATAATTGGTATGTCTCTAATGGAAGTTTTTCTGAACAACCTGGAACAGCTATAAATTGTTCCCCTTTGGCAACAAACGATTTTAATAGTAATACCGAAATTGTAATTTATCCAAATCCTACGAGAGATAAATTGACTATCAGAGCAAATGATTTATCTTTTAATATCAATAAAATATACTTATATAATCAAGTTGGTCAGAATTTACCTCTGAATATTACACAAATTGGGAATGAAATTAAGGTTGACTTAAACTACTTTCAAAAAGGTATTTACTTGCTAATAATTGAAGGGAAACAAGGAGAAAAATATTTAAATAAAATAATAAGAAACTAAAGGCACGATGGCATAACATGGGTTTGGCAAAAGTGGGGCGTTAGTACTAGGCTGAACATTTGTACTTTCTATTAGCTTTTGTACTAAATTTGAACTTTAGTACTTTCTAAACCCCACCTTCGCCAAGCCCGAAACCGTTAGGTGCAACCTTAAAAGACGACACAACCGACAATAAACGAACAGTAAAACGACAGACAAAATGCCAACGCTTCGTAAAATTAAAAGAGCTGCAAACCGACACACAAGCCAACGCTTTTGCAGCACATTTAATTTTACCCAACCGCACCCAAAACCCACCCACCACCCGACCAGTGGACGGTTGACAATTTGACGGCAACTTTTGAAAGAAACAGGGTTTAAAAATTTACCTTTACGAACTAAAAATTTGAATAATAAATAATGGCAGAGAAAAAAGAACCCAAAGACGGATACATATTTGACTACATATCAGGAACTGAAGTCAAGGTGTAAGCTCCCCAAAAATTAGGACTATTTATTAGTAGAAAAAAACTAATAAATTAACCTAATAAAAAATGAAGAAAAAACGATTCAATCCAGATCAAATTGCCAACATTCTAAGAGAATTC
>JBIJCO010000079.1:0-3040 GCA_044344665.1 Bacteroidia bacterium
CAACGAGCATTCCGCCCTCACCAGAAATAATATTCTTTGTTTCATGAAATGAAAAAGCTGCAAAATGACCAATACTTCCCAAGGCTTTTTTAGTACCTTCAGAGAAAATAAAATAACTATCAATTGCTTGAGCTGCATCCTCAATTACATATAAATTATATTTAGAAGCTAAATACATAATTTTTTCCATATCACATGCAATTCCTGCATAATGAACTGGAACGATTGCTTTGGTTTTAGATGTTATAAGTGACTCTATTTTATCGGCATCCAAATTCGGATTTTTTTCCATTGAGTCTGCAAAAATAATTTTAGCTCCTCTTAATATAAATGCATTAGCAGTACTAACAAAAGTGTATGATGGAACAATAACTTCATCATTCGGTTGGATTCCGCAGAGAATTGCAGCCATCTCTAATGCGTCTGTACAAGAAGATGTTAATAAACATTTTCCAAAACCAAAATGCTCCTGGAAAAAGTATTGGCATTTCTGTGTAAAAAAACCATTACCCGAGATCTTCCCCGTTTTTACGGCTTGATTAATATATTGAGTTTCTTTACCTGTTAGGTAGGGCTTATTGAATCCGATATTTTTCATTTCATTAATTTTGCAATACCAAATCCAGTTTTCCCGTAACCATTTCCATTATATAACATGTATGTATTTCCCTTTAATTCAAAAACAGAAGGGTAGCATATCATTTCTGAATCCCAGCCATCAAATGAAACACTAATCCCTGCTAAATTATCTTTTCTAGTCCAATTGAACCCATCTTCTGAATCTGCATAGCCAATTCTGTAAGTATTTACTTCTGCAATTCCTCTGAATGAGTACCACATTTGAAAAGAACCATCCTCAAATATAACCCATGGTTTAGAGATTGCATATTCGTTTGTATGTATTAGTGGTATATGAATTTGATTAGTTCTGTTCCAACCGATCAGATTTAAACTCTCTGCATACTTTATTACGTGTTTCATATCTTCCTGGTTTTTTCCCCACGATAAATTAGAACCATACCACATTTTAAAAACATTACCTGATTTGACAATCGAAGGGTAAGAAATACTGAATGGGTCTTCATTACTCCTGTCCAAAATAGGTGCTAAACTAATTTTTTCAAACGGACCATCGATAGAATCCGACACTGCCAAACCTATTGAATTTTGCCACGGTACCATTACCTTCAAATTCCAACCAAGATAAAAAAAGTAATACTTATTTTCATGGTATATTATTTGACCTACAGCAGCGCCGCTGTCATCAAATAGACCTGGACTGCCGGGAGCTACTACCGGTTTATCTGAAATTTCTAATATTTTAAAATTTTGCCGAAAATCAATATCAACAAACCCTATATAGGAATGATTTTGAATATTACGACATGTAAAAAATACCCTAACAATTTCATTCACTTCATCCAAAATATAAGGTACAGGATTTGCAGCATGCGTATTCATCCAATCATATTGACCAGAAGAATTGAAAATATGACCTAATTTATTCCATTTCATTGATTTTTTCTTGATTTCAAACTTCGTTTCTCGCGATATTCAGCAACGGACACAGGAATTCTGTTTGTGTAACCCAACAGCATTTCAAAATAAGAATCATCGGAATATTTTCCATTAAGACACCTTGGGATGTCAATCTGTTGATTTATTATTGGTTTGACGTAAACATTATTTATTCCTCTTCTTATGAAGTTCTTTGTACAATTATATCCAGCACGATGATAGAGCATACCATCAAATAAAATTACAGATCCTGCTTTTGCATTAATTTGTATTGCATTATTTTTAATGTATTCTATCGAGGGAATTTCTGCTAGCTTCTGAGAATAAGGTAAAAAGAAAGTTGCGCCTGTCTTTTCGTTGAAATCATCAATGCAAAAATATAAGTTGCAAGCCAGTGGAGAAGTAGAGACCCAGTTTTGATAAGGAAGATCGCGATGCCACGAACTTTGATGATGTTCTTCATTTGGCATGTTAATAATTGCATTTTGTAAATGTAATATATAATATTCACCTAAAATTGCCTTTAGGTATACTCTAAAAGGTTCAAAACCCGCAATTATTTTAAATACCTCTGAGTATGCCAATGGTAATCGAACTAGGTTTTCTTCATTAATTTCTTTCATTTTTGACATTCCAATTTCATCTATTTGAATTTTATAGATGAAGTCTATTTTTTTTCTTAACTCAACTAACAAATCACCATCAATTACGTTCTCAAAGATTGAATAGCCCAATATATTAAATTCCTCAAGACGTTTTGCAAATTCAGAATTGATGTTCGTCACGACATCTACACCATATGTTTTCATATATATTGGAAATTATTTTGTTTACATAAAATATTTGAATGATGCCTTACATTGCGCAAAAAATATAATTTTTTACAAAATAATCATACCATTATTTTTAAGTGTTCGTTATTTCAAATAATAAAATCAAAGATTAATTTGATTGCTTTTTTTCTCAAGCCTGATTGATCTTGATGGAACATAAACATCTCTAGGCTCTGTACTTTTAGTTATTATTGACCCTGCACCAATTATATTCTCAGATTCAATAATTACGAGATGCCCTATGGTGGAATTTACACCAATAAATGAATTGGAAGAAATTATACAATGACCTGAAACTACGACGTGAGAACTTATGAATATATGATCTTGCAAAACGCTGTGATGACCTATATGATTTCCACTCCAAAGGGTAACGTTATTGCCTATTTTTACGAATGGCTGAATAGTATTATCTTCAAAAATAAAGCAATTATCCCCGCAAGAAAAATGAGACATATAGCTACATTTCGAGCTTATGTATGAAACTAATTCATACCCTTTTGCTTTTGCTGCCCAATATTTTTCTTCTCTCAATTTATTTAAGTTAGTATAACTAAGCGCAATAAACATCTTAAATGAACTCGGTGGATATTTTTCAGCGATATTTTCAAAAGCCACGATGGGTTTTCCTTCTAATATATCTTTTGATATGTAATCTTTGTCAACTGTAAATGCGATGACCTAGTGTT
>JBIJCO010000058.1:0-10996 GCA_044344665.1 Bacteroidia bacterium
GTTAGATATGCAACACCTACAATTGAACCGGTAACAATAATTACAATATTCATATACTCGATATGTTTAATTGTAACGTAAGATTCTAATTTGTAAATTTTTCTCACAACTAACATTAGTGTTAACACCATGGCAAAGCCTGAAAACACGGCGCCGGATACGAAATAAGGTGGGAAAATTGTTGTATGCCATCCTGGAACGATTGACGTAGCAAAATCAAACGATACAATTGAGTGTACAGAAAATACAAGTGGTGTAGATAATCCAGCCAATACCAACGATACTTCTTCAAAACGACTCCAATGACGTGCGCTTCCACCCCAACCGAAAGACAATGTGCTATACATTTTCTTTTGCCAAGGCTTAATAACGCGATCTCGAATCATTCCGAAATCCGGAATAAGACCAATGTACCAAAATACAATTGATACTGTTGCATAAGTTGATACCGCAAATACGTCCCACAATAAAGGAGAATTAAAGTTAGGCCATAAAGATCCAAATTGATTTGGCAGAGGAAATAACCAATAATCTAGCCAAGGACGACCAGTGTGCAACAATACAAAAATTGCCGCACAAAGTACCGCAAAAATAGTCATGGCTTCTGCAGAACGGTTAATCGCCATTCTCCATTTCTGACGAAACAATAATAACACTGCAGAGATAAGCGTTCCAGCGTGACCAATACCAATCCACCATACAAAGTTGGTAATATCCCAAGCCCAATCAACACCATTATTACTTCCCCAAGCACCAATACCTACACCAATGGTATATGCTAAACAACCTATTCCCCATAAAAAAGATAAGGCACAAAGAGTGATTAATGTGTACCAACCCTTTGCAGCTTTGCCTTCTATGGGTGCTATAATATCATCAGTAATCTGGCGGTAACTTTTATCGCCAAGTATTAATGGTATACGTATTTCTGATTCTGCGTGCATACTATATTTTTAATTTTTTTACTAAATGTTATGAATGTTTTTCTTCGTTGTGCGATTCTTTGTTGTCGGTCTGTTTTGGTCCAGCATGGTTTTCTTCGCGAAGAATTTTTTCTTCCTGATTTCTTACTTTAACCATATATGAAACGGTTGGCTTAACACCAACTTCTTCTAACAATACATAATTACGTTCACTTTTGCGCCATGCTGAAACTTCAGATTTTTCATCATTAGCGTCACCAAACATTATCGCGTTTGTTGGACAAGCTTGTTGACAAGCGGTTTTTATCGAACCATCTACCAACTCAGTACCCGCTTTTTTTGCCGCCAATTTACCCGCTTGTAAACGTTGAACGCACATTGAGCACTTTTCAATTACCCCGCGGCTACGAACTACAACATCCGGGTTTAATACCATACGACCTAATTCTTGTTGTGCTGGATTTAGATCAGCAAACATTTCGTTTCCGCTATAATTAAACCAATTGAAACGACGAACTTTAAATGGACAGTTATTAGCACAGTAACGAGTTCCTACGCAACGGTTATAGGTCATCATATTTAATCCTTCGCTACTATGACTAGTAGCTAAAACAGGGCAAACAGTTTCACATGGAGCATGATTACAATGTTGACACATCATTGGTTGGAAAGTTACTTTCGGATTAGCCGAAGGGTTTTCCATTTCAATGTAAGTTTCTTTAGATCCTAGATGTTCTTCTTTGCCCTTTTCAAGGTTCATATCAGAACTGTAGTAACGGTCAATACGTAACCAGAACATATCACGTGTTTTGGCAACTTCTTCTTTTCCAACTACGGCAACGTTATTTTCTGAAGTACATGCAACAACACAAGCAGCACAGCCGATACAAGTATTCATATCAATACTTAATCCCCATTTGTGGCCCATGCGCGGAAAGGCATTCCAAAGATCAATATTGTCTACATGTTTTTTTCCGCCGCCGTGAACAGGTAATTCTGCAGTAGGATTCCAAGATTCTTTCTCTAAACTTTTAAATTCATTTAAAGAGACTTCGCGCAATAAAAATTCCTCACGACCCATAATAGTGTGCTGAATTTGGGTAGCGGCAAATTTATGGTCTTCAGTTGTTTTAGTAATATTAACATTGCCAACAATTGGTTGAATAGTTTCGTTTGTATAATTTAAAAATTGAAACGCATTTACTCCTTTTTCATGAGCAACTTTCATGGTTGTAGCATTACGCCCATAACCTAAAGCCAAACCAATTGTTCCGGGAGCTTGCCCAGGCTGAGGAAAAACAGGAACTTTAACTTTTATACCATTTACAGACAATTCGACTATAGAACCTACAATATCTTGACGCAACATTTCGTTTAAACCCAATTGCTTAACATCAATTGGACTCATTGTAATGTAATTATCCCAAGTCACCTTTGAAATAGGGTCAGGCAACTCCATAAGCCAAGGATTATTAGATTGATTTCCATTACCCAAACTTATTTTCTCATAAATAAATAAATCAAATGCTCCTCCTTTAACAGATGTCGCCTGAGAAGCTGCTTTGTTATAATCAGGATTAGGTAAAGTTTCAACAAAAACTTTAGATTTGTTAACTTCCTCCTGAATAATTGGAACAACCTTTGATGAATCTGTAGCCGCTTCATTTAAACCTTCAATAACAGATGCTACACCTGCCATTAAAGGTTTACCAGCTGTATCTTTTGCTATAGGCTCAACCGGCAAATCATTGTAAACAGCGACTTTTACAACACCATCATGCAACGAATGAGACCAAAAACTTGGGAAATCCAAGAACTTTCCTTGATTGATAAAAATATGATTATTCCAATAACTTTTTAAATACTCTAAATAATCGACTTTTACATTTGACCATTTCAATAAACTATCTTGAAATTGACGAGTTCCTTCATGACGAGGACTTGCAAAAATTGGACTAATTGTTGGTTGTTGTAGAGAATATTGACCACGTTTAGGATTTGCATCCCCCCACGATTCCAAATAGTGATGATCAGGGCAAACAACATCAGCTAGCTGAGCTGTTTCATCTAGTACTTGAGCAAAAGAAACTTTTGTTGCTACCTTACTATAAGCGGCAGAAAATTTAAATGATGCAGGGGCTGTATAAACTGGATTACAGTTATAAGTCATTAATACACTTACTTTACCGGAAGCCATATCTTCAACTAATTCTGCAAACTCCTTATCATCTCCTTGTTTGAAATTATAATGCATTTCAACATCTACAGATTTACCATAGTTGTCAAGCATTTTATTAATTCCATTCACTAATGTCTGAATACCTTCATCATTAACACCTGAAACCACTAATGAATTTCCTTTATTTTTTAATAAACTCTCAACAGATTTTTTAATTGCAGCACTTGCTAAAGGATTTGAAATTTTTTCATCACCGCTGACTTTAGGATTACCAGTAGCAACAGCAATTTGGTTAAATAAAGCAACCGTTAATTTACCTAGCTCCGATGCTTTTACTAAAAAACGATCATCGGCATTCGCACCGGTTAAAGATAAATTTGATTCGAAATGGTAGTGTTTACTCATTTCTGCCTTATCCTTGGAAATACGACGATTTACTGCATACTGTTTAGCGAATTCGCTCGGGTTTAACCAATTTCCTAAAAAGTCGCAAGCAATACCAACTATAGTTTGTGCTTTACTAAAGTCATAAGATGAAACAACTGATTTACCCCAAACATTTTTATTTGCTTTTGTTAAAGCGTTATATGAAATTGAATCGTAAGTAACGTGTTTTGTGTTCGGATATTTGGCCCTAAATTCTGCGATAACTGCTTTTGTTGAAGGGCTAATTATTGTAGAAGTTAAAATGCGAATTGAGCCACCACTTAAACTCGCGGCAACTGCATCATCAGCAGCTTTCCATGAAGCGTCTTTTTGTTTAACTAACGGTCCACGTAAACGAGCACCATCGTATAAACCTAAAACCGAAGCTTGAACGCGAGCAGTGGTTCCGCCATGCGTGATTTTAGACAAGTCGTTTCCTTCAATTTTAATGGGACGGCCTTCGCGCGTTTTTACTAAAATAGATGAATAATCATACCCGTCGTAAAAAGTTGTCGCATAAAAATTTGCAATTCCAGGTGTTACTTCTTCTGGCTTTACAATGTAAGGAATTGAACGATTAACGGGAGTTTCACATGCCGCTAAAGCAACTGCGGCGGTAGAAAATCCCATAACTTTTAAAAAATCACGGCGTGATGTTCCTTCTTTTTCAGCTTCATCGCTACTTAAAAACTCATCCATCGGAAGAGGAGTAGCAAACTCATTTTTTTGTTGCTCTTGAAACTCCGGACTATTATGTAGTTCAGGTAAACCTTTCCAGTATTTTTTTGACATAGACATTAGTATATTAAATTCTTAATGTAAATAATTTTTAATAGTGACATTTCGCGCACTCTAAACCACCAATTTTATCAACAGTAAATTTCACATCGTACTGTCCGGCATACTTTTCTTTCAAAGCTTTGTGTAAGCGATCGTAATATGCGTTACCTTCCATTGACACTTCAGTTTTGCGATGACACTCAATACACCACTTCATAGTTAAGGGCGCTTTTTGTTCAGCAACCGTCATTTCCTTTAAGTTACCATGACACGTAGCACACTCTACCTTACCAACAACAACGTGTTGTGAGTGATTAAAATATACATGATCAGGTAAATTGTGAACTTTAATCCATTTTAAAGGGTTTTGCTTAGTATCATCGTAAGTTCCTGTTTTTGGATCAAAACCATTTGCAGCATATATTTTACTAATTTCTTTTTCGCCATATTGTGGTCCTTTTTGAATACCCTTATGACAGTTCATACAAATATTAACCGAAGGAATTCCTGCATGACGGGATTTCTCAACTGAACTATGACAATACTGACAAGCTATTTCATTTTCTCCAGCATGAAGCTTGTGGGAAAATTTAATTGGTTGTTCTGGTTTATAACCTTTTTGTGTTCTGTAATCATAATAAACACCTATATTATAACAAGCATCCCAACAACTTTTCATTCCTACAAAGGCAATAATTATAACAAAAACACCTACCAATCTTCTATGCCCTCTGATCCATTGTTTAATCTCTTGCCAAAAAGTAATTTCAGGTAATTCATCCTTTCCTTCAGAGCGGTTACTTGCATTTTGCAAAGATGTTCTAACACTCCTTAAAGAGCCTATTAGTATGATTAAAATAACTAAAGCACCTAAAATTAAATACATTGGCTCAATACCTTCATTATTTTTTTCCGATTCAATTAAATCAGTAGAAACCGAACTAGAATTAGAAACAACTTTTGAGGCAGGATCTGGACCTTTCATGAAAGCAATAATAGACTCTACAGCTTTTTCATCAAGTTGCCCCTCAAAAACTGTCATTGCCGCTTTACCATTTTCATTATAAATCTTATTGGCGTAAGCATCGCCGGATTTAATTAACTTTTCATTATTGATGATCCACTTTACAATCCAATCCCCTTTAGGAACACGATCAAACACCCCTTTCAATCCTGGGCCAGTGAGTTTTTGATCAGAATGTGACGAATGACATACTGCACAATTTTGTTTAAAAAGTTTCTCCCCATCTTGAGCAAAAACGTTTATACTGAAAGAAAAAACCGTAAAAACTACTGTTAACAAGGCTTTTGATGAAATTTTAGACAATTTGTTTTTCATATAAAATGAGAAAATTTTAATCTTATAACTAAATTTTAATGACATAATTATGACATTAAACATGCGCAAAATTAGCAGAAGATTGAGAAAAAATGATTGATTTATTATTTTTTTTTTAGCAATGTCGTAATTTATAATCATTCTAAATAATCATCAACTTTGTTTTATTTGAACGTGTAGATTTATAGACCAAAAAACACAATTTAATAGGAAAAACTGAGAGTTAAGCCATTGAAAAATTGTCAAAAAATTCCTTAGTATAAGGAAGCACTTTTTTCCCATGTTGCTGACTGTTTTCGAGAAAAACGTACACCCAACATCACTTCATGAGTACCAGTTGAGTAATTTTTAATATTTGTCGTAGTAAAATCAAATGAATAGCCGATCATCAAATAATTTTTATAAAAATACCCTATTAGAGCTGTAAATGCATCATTGTGTCTGTAGGCCCCTCCAAGCCATATCTGATCTTGATAAATTACCCTCAAACCAACATCAATTTTTGGTGGAGCAGGATTAGCGTACTTTGCTAGAAAAGAAGGTTCAATTGTGAAATCTTTATCAATATCAAATTTGTATGCTCCATTTAAATTAAAATGATTTACAATCTTACTGTTTTTTCCAGCGCCTTCATATAGTTTTATCGGTGATTGATATAATTGTGGTACACTCAAACCAATGTAAAAATTATCTTTTTTATGAAAATAAATCCCTGCGCCAAAATCAGGAATATATACATTTTGATAAGTAGAAAGTAAATTTTGATCACCGTCATCTCTTAAATTTAATTTACTTCCATCTATTCCCCATTGCAAAACACCAGCACTTAAACCCATTGACAAAAAAGCATCCTCTTTAATTTTTAAATGATATGCATATGAAAAATTCAATCCGGTTCTTCTGGTCGGACCAACAATATCTGTAAATAAATGCATACCAACACCCATATTTTTTCCTTTTATTGGTCCATTTAAAGTTAACATATATGTTCTTGGCGCATCAGTAATTCCAACCCATTGATACCGATTATTTGATCTCGCATCTGCATAATCGTCTTTACCAGAAACAGCAGGATTAATAGCCATCTCATTCAACATATATTGCGTGTATTGAGGCAATTGTTGACTATACGAATAGCTTGCGACAACTAAAATAAAAAATATCAATTGTTTTTTTCTCATTATCTGAAAATTGTTAATGGTCCGGTGATTGGTTTTTCAAATGCCGGATGATTTAATTTTATAATATAATAATAAGTGCCGACAGGTAAATCTTTTCCTTTGTATTTGCCATCAAAAGGTGTTTTATATCCTTTAGAATAAAACAACAATTCACCCCAACGATTATAAATTTCAACTTCACTATCAGGGAAATTATCTATGTTATCAATAATCCAATTGTCATTTTTACCATCGCCGTTTGGTGTAAATCCATTGTTTGATTTTATAACAGGATATACAGAAACTAAAACGGAATCACTGGATTTACAGCCGGTAATTAAATCAATAATAGTAACCGTGTAAACAGTATTAATTGTATTTGATGCTATCGGATTTTGACTAGTTGGATCACTTATTGAAAAAGAAGGTGACCATAAAATAGATACAGAACCACTGGTTGTTGGATTACCTCCAATTGTAACATTTGAATATATTGGAATTGTATAGGATGGTCCTGCATCAACAAATGGTAAAGAATAGGTATTAACAATAACAGTGTCTGAATCAAAACAAGCCGATACCGATGAAGTAGCAACCAAAACATATGTAGCAGTGCCAGGAGCAGTTAAAGGAGCTTGAGCAACAAATGATGCTGTATTTGCAACAGTACTAGTATTATTTGGTAAATAAAACCAAGCATACGAAAATGCGCCAACCGAATTATTACCGTCTAATGTTACTGTAGGGGTTGGACAAACCGTAAAATCACCTCCCGCATCAGCATTAATAAATATAGTTGGATTTACCACTAATACTGTGTCTCTTAAACAACCATTCTGATCAGTCAAACTTAAGGAATAAGTCCCAGACAATATACCATTTAGAGTTGAAGATAATCCTGACGAGTTTGAGGTAAAAGATGGTAGAGATGTCCAAGTAAAATTATAAGCAGGAGCCCCTCCACTAACATTTATTGATAATGAACCGTCAGAAATAGAACTACAAGAAGAATTTACTGTAGTTGGCGTTAATACAATTCTTGTTGGATTTGTAACAGTACTTATGGATGAGATTTGGCATCCATTGTTATCAGTAACTGTTGCTGAATATACAGACGGGCATAAACTGAATTGAGAAATTGTAGTTCCTGGTATTGACCAACTATAATTATAAGGTAAAACACCTCCACTTGGTACCAAAGTAATTGATCCATTGCAATCATTAAAACATTTCGGTTGAATTAAAATAGGAAGACTCAATTGTAGTTGTGGATTCTGAGAAATACTAAAATTCTGGACCGTTTTACATGAGTTAATATCTGTGACAGTTAATGTAATTATTCCTTGACATAAAGATGTAATAGAATTATTCGTTGTGGCATTACTCCATAAATAATTTATTGGAATAGCTGTACTAGTAGCTACCACATTAATTGAGCCCGTACAATTTCCAAAACACGCGACATTATTTTGCGTATATGTAATAACAGGGCTGTTTAGGTTACTTAAAGAGAAACCTTGAGTTTTCTGACAACCATTAGCATCTGTAACAGTTACAGTGTAATTTCCTGAACCGATACCACTTAAGGAAGATGCAGTTGAAGTTGAAGTGGGTAGCCATGAAAATGTATAACCTGGATTTCCGCCTGATGGTGTAATATTAATCGAGCCATTAGTTAAAGCGCAGGTTGGTGGCTTAACTGTAGGAGCGAGAGTTAATTGAGTGGCGGAATTAATATTCAAAGAGGAAGTTCTAATGCAACCTTGCGCATCAGTCATCTGAATGAAATATGATCCTCCACATAAATTACTAATCACAGAGCTTGTTGCGGGTGCTGTTGGTGGATTTATCCAGTTAAATAATATCGGTAAAGTGCCTCCAATTGGTGAAACAGTTGCAGACCCATTGCAACTTCCAAAACAACTTTCGTCTTGAGTATTGATTACTTCTCCGGTAATTCCTGAAGAATTACTAATCAATATATTTTGAGTTTGTGTACATAAATTTGCGTCAGTAATCAAAACTTGATATAACCCGGCACACAAATTACTTGCAGAAAATGTTGAAGAGCCTGATGTCCAATTATACGTGTAAGGGGATAATCCTCCTCCGGCAATTACACTCGATGCACCATTGCACAATCCACATGAAGGAGACGATATTGTTGTTGTTGAAGTGATTTGAGCGGGTGAACTGATATTTACAGTAAAATTATCAAAACATCCTGAAGCATCTGTTGCGGTTAATGTGTAAACGCCATTACATAAATTAGTTGCGCTCAATCCGTTCTGTAAATTACTCCATGTGTAATTAATTGGGGTATTAGTGCTCCCTGCAACAGTAACAACGCTTGCTGCACCTTGACAATTTCCAAAACATACATTATCTGTAAACGATGTGGTAACTGTAATGTTTTGAATCCCAGGAAGATTAACAGTTAACGTTGAAGGACAAGTTTGATTATCTAAGATATTTATAGTGTAATTTCCAGCACATGCGTTTAATAATGTTGCAGTAGAAGAAGTCCCCGGTGTCCAAGTGTATTGGTAAGGTGGTGAAGCACCAGAAACATTTAATGTAATTGAACCATTACAAATACCATTACATGTAGGTAATTTTATATTTGGAGTGAACGTAATTGGGCTAGGTTCTGAAATTACAACTGAACTAAATAATATACATCCGTTAGCATCTATAACTTGAGCAGTATAAGAACCGGCACATAAATTAATTAAAGGGTTTACCGAAGTTGGCGAAGTAGCTGTTGGCACCCAAGTAACTGTATAACCTGGTGTTCCACCTGAAATTGAACTTGGATTTATAGATGCAGCTCCTGTGCATTGTCCGTTACAGTTTATACTAGTTGAAACTATAGGTGTTAGGGTTGGCCCACCAATATTACTTAATGGTATTGTTAATGTGTTGGTGCAGTTTTTAGAATCAGTCACAATTACTGAATAAATACCTGCAGCTAACCCTGAAGCTAAATTATTAGTGCTAGAAATAGGTGCAGACCAATTATATGTATAGCTTGGTGTTCCTCCAATTGTTCCTACATTAATTGATCCGTTTGAGGCTCCACAAGTTGAAGGAGAAATCGTAAAATTGGATACTAATAACGCAGGATCTGTTAATGTAAAAGATTGAGTAGATTGACAACTATTAGCATCTTGAATGTTTAATGTATAATTACCAGCGCATAAGGCACTTAGAGTCGGAGAATTAATAGGACTTGAAGACCATGAATAAGTTACAAGTCCTACAGCATTAGAAGGAGAACTTACCGCAATACCATTACAATCCCCATTGCAAGAAGGATTTGTAAAACTCAAATTAGAAATTAATGCTGGAGGATTAATTAAATTTACCGAAGCACTGGCGATGCATCCTATAGCATCGGTTGCTTGTAAACTGTATACACCCGCACATAAATTGATAGGATTCTGCCCTACTGCAGAATTGGTCCACACATAATTTACTGTTCCTTGAGCACCTGATAAAATTGTAGAAATACTTCCATTACAAACAGCATTACACAATGGATCTGTTGGAGTTAAAGTAACATTAAATTGAGAAGGAGGCGTTACAGTAAATGATTGAGACGAAATACATCCATTTGCATCGGTAACTGTGCCCGTATAATTACCAGAACATAAACCTCCGATATTGGTTGTATTTGTTGGATTAGCAGACCAATTATAAGTATAGGTTGGGGTACCTCCCTGAGCTATAATAGTTGCTGTTGCATTACATGAATTAGAACAAGTTGCACCAGTTATATTAATAGTTGATGTTAATAAGGTAGGCTCAATTATTTGAATAGTTGTTGTTAGTGCACAATTATTAGCATCGGCTGCATTTAAAGTATAAATTGCAGGGCAAAGATTATTAACACTCGAATTAAGAGAACCAGTAAATGTTCCAACAGGTAACCATGTATAACTTACTACACCTGTACCACCACTTGATGTTACATTGATTGAACCATTACATGCACCATTACATTTAACATCTGATAGAGAAGTTGTTAAACTGATAGCACTCGGCTGTGTAATAGAGAAAGTAAACTGATTCGGGCAAGTATTAGCGTCTGTAATATTAACCGTATAATTACCTGCACATAAATTTGTTACCGTTGGTGTACCTTGTCCGGTTACCGATGTTGTTGGCACCCAACTGTAAGTATAAC
>JBIJCO010000014.1:0-69236 GCA_044344665.1 Bacteroidia bacterium
CGTATCTTAGATCGTGACCTGCCCTGTCTTTAACAAATGTAATTAACTTCTCACTTGTTCCCATTTCACGATTTAATTTTTTATCCATTATTTCACATAACAACCTAATTACACTAATATTAGTCCATTCATTATGCCCGCCAATATTGTAGGTACTTCCTGTTTTTGCATTATGAAATATAGTATCAATTGCAACTGCATGATCAATGACGTATAACCAATCTCGGACATTTTCACCCTTACCATAAATTGGCAGAGGTTTATTATTTTTAATATTATTTATACACAGCGGAATTAATTTTTCGGGGAAATGATTTGGCCCATAATTATTACTGCAATTTGAAATAACAACCGGTAAACTATATGTATCATGATAGGCACGAACAAAATGATCGCTACTCGCTTTTGAAGCCGAATAGGGGCTGTGCGGATCGTAGGATGTTTTCTCAGTAAACATTCCAGTTTCACCTAAAGCTCCATAAACCTCATCAGTACTTACATGATAAAATTTTTGAAATTTTGAACTCTCTTTTTTAAATAATTCTTTAGCAGCATTTAATAAATTTACTGTACCAATAACATTGGTCATTACAAACTCCAAAGGGTTAGTTATACTCCTATCAACGTGACTTTCTGCAGCCAAATGTATAACTGCCTCGTAGTCTTCATTTTTAAATAGATCATTGATAAATTCTGCGTCTACAATATCTCCTTTAATGAATTTATAGTTGGGTAGGTTTTCAACATCACTAAGATTCGCCAAATTACCAGCATAAGTTAACTTATCTAAATTATGAATTGTATAATTTGGGTATTTTGTTACAAACAATCGAACTACATGCGAACCAATAAAACCGGCACCACCAGTAATTAATATTTTCATTTTATTTTTTTTATTTTTTTGTAATTAAATTTTAAAGAGAATTTTAATAATTCTCCTACAAACTCCAATAGGTTAGGCCTTTTATCTTGCCTTTGTACATCCCTTTAATATCTACTAAAACGCCTTTATTAGAAAGAATAGACTTGAAATACTTTTCATCTAAAATTTTATACTCTGCATGATTAACCGCTACTATTACCCCATCATAAGCTTTTGACAATTTATTTAAACCAAAACCATACTCATGCTTTAGTTCTTCGCTATCCGCATGCGGATCTATAATTTCAACCTTTACGCCAAACGATTTAAGTTCTTTTACTATGTCTGCAACCTTACTATTTCTTATATCGCTGACATCTTCTTTAAAAGTTGCTCCCATTACAAGCACCTTAGATCTTGAAATATTTTTTCCTGCTGCAATTATTTTTTTGACGCAAGTTTTAGCAACATAAAATCCCATAGAATCATTAACGTATCGGCCACTATTGATAACTCTGGCATGATACCCCATTTCTTCTGCCTTGTAAGTTAAGTAATATGGGTCAACACCAATACAATGTCCGCCAACAAGACCAGGTGAAAATTTTAAAAAATTCCATTTTGTTCCTGCCGCTTCTAATACATCGTAGGTATTTATTCCGATTCTGGAGAAAATTATAGACAATTCATTCATCAAAGCTATATTAACATCGCGTTGGGTATTTTCAATAATTTTAGCGGCTTCGGCAACTTTAATGCTAGATGCTCGATGAGTTCCGGGTTCAACAATAATTTCGTATACTTTAGCAATATTTTCTAAACTTTCTTTATCACAACCGGATACAATTTTTAAAATTTTTGTAATAGTATGCTCTTTATCTCCAGGATTAATTCGCTCAGGAGAATATCCAACTTTAAAATCTTTTACAAATTTTAATCCTGAATGTTTTTCAAGAATAGGTATACAATCTTCCTCGGTACAACCAGGATAGACAGTAGATTCATAAACGACATAATCGCCTTTCTTTAAAACTTTTCCAACTGTTGTTGATGCGCCAATTAAAGGCTTCAAATCGGGTAAATTATGTTCATCAATTGGAGTTGGTACAGCAACGATAAAAAAATTAGCTTTTTTTAGATCTTCTAATTTATGTGTAAAGGTAATGTCTGAAGCTGCAAAATCTTTTTTTGTTAATTCATTACTCGGGTCAATACCTTTCTTCATCATATTAACGCGTTTTTCATTAATATCAAAACCAATTACTTTAACTTTTTTAGCAAAAGCCAAGGCAATTGGAAGTCCAACATATCCTAATCCAATAACAGCTATAGTTGCATCTTTTTTTAATATTTGATTATAAATGCTCATACTTTTCAAAATTTAGATTCAATAAATTAATTTTTAAATTCTTTTAAAAGTTCAATAGGTCTTAGTGCATAAATTCTTTCAATAATATCAACAACTTTCAAACCCTCCAAAGCATTCGTCGAAATTTTATTTATTCCATTTAAAGTGTCAATTACATTTTCAATAACAAAATTATGATTGTTCGCAGAACCTTTGTATGAACCATAATCGTTAGCCGGATTTGTTTCTGCTAACTCTGGCATTTTATAGTCTTTTATGTTACAAACATCTATCTGATCCATGTATTGCCCACCAACTTTAATGCTACCATTGCTACCTACAATTGTTAATGAAGATTCTAAATTTTTATCCCAAACTGCTGTAGAATAATTAATACAACCCATACCACCGTTAACAAAATCAAAACTAACAAAACCGCTGTCTTCAAAATCTGTAGATTTTTGATGAGTAAAATCAGCGAATTTTGCCTGAATATTAGTTATGTCACCAAAAATCCAATACATAATGTCTATCCAATGACTAAACTGAGTAAACAAAGTGCCACCGTCTAAATCATGAGTTCCTTTCCAGTTACCTGGTTTATAATAGCGATCGTCTCTATTCCAGTAACAATTTAACTGAACCATGTAAACATCGCCAATAATTTTTTTCTCAACAACTTCTTTTAACCAAGCACTTGGTGGAGAATAACGATTTTGCATTACACAAAAAACAGTTTTACTATGTTGTAACGCACTGTATATTATCTTTTCACAATCTGATTTAGAGAGTGCCATTGGTTTTTCTACTACAACGTGTTTATTGGCATCAAGAGCTTTTAAAGCATGAGTGGCGTGTAACCCATTTGGCGTGCAAATATTCACCACTTCAATTTCAGGGTGATTAGTTAACATGTCGTCAACAGAGTTATAAAATTTCTCCTGTAAATTATCTAAACCAAGTTTTTCCTTTGAAAGAACATCACACACTGCAATCAATTCACAGCTGTTGTTTCTTCTAATCATTTCTGCATGTCGTTTTCCAATATGCCCCTGACCAATTACCGCAAATTTAATTTTGCTCATAAATTATTTTATTCTGGTTACAATATTATTTTCAAGCTTGTATTGCTGACCGCTCTCCTTACAAACAGCTAAACCCTCTTTATTAAACTCCAATCTGTGTCCATATTCACTCATCCATCCAATTTGACGAGATGGGTTGCCGACAACTAATGCATAATCAGGTATATGTTTTGTAACTACCGCACCAGCACCAATAAATGCATATTTCCCTATGTCGTGTCCGCAAACAATAGTTGCATTTGCTCCAATGGAAGCACCTCTACCAACATGGGTTTTTGCATATTCTGATTTTCGATTAATTGCACTTCGTGGATTAATAACATTAGTGAAAACCATGCTCGGACCTAAAAACACATCATCATCACAAATAACACCTGTATATATAGAAATATTATTTTGAGCTTTTACATTACTACCTAAAATAACTCCAGGGGAGACAACTACATTCTGACCCAAATTACAATTTTTGCCTAATTTACAATTAGACATAATATGTGAGAAATGCCAAATTTTTGTTCCTTCTCCAATTTCACACCCTTCGTCTATAACAGCAGTAGGATGAGCAAAATAATTTACGTTTTCAATCATAGTTAAGTCGCACAAAATTAATAAAATAGCGCTGACATAAAAATATAAAATGAGTTTTAATTTAAAACCAAAAGGGTAATATTTTAATATATTTGCCCAAATAATTCGAATTATGAAATTTAATTATAAAAACTACTTACCTCATGGATTAGCCGTTATTATTTTTGCGATAATAACCTTTATTTATTTTAAACCTCAGTTTGGCGGAAAAGAATTAAAACAAGATGATATTGCCCGACATAAGGGTATGAGTAAGGAGATTGTTGATTTTAGAAATACAAAACATACCGAACCATTATGGACAAATTCTATGTTTGGCGGAATGCCGGCCTATCAAATCTCAACTCTATACCCCGGTAACTGGATTGGCAAATTAGATAATGCCTTTAAACTATTTATACCGCTTCCTGCAGGATATTTATTTTTGTATTGTGTAGGTTTTTTTATTCTTCTGTTATGTTTAAATGTTAATCCCTGGCTGTCTGCAATTGGCGGTATTGCTTATGGATTAAGCTCGTATTTTTTAATTATACTTGAGGCCGGACATAATTCCAAAGCAAACGCATTGGGCTACTTACCCGCATTGCTGGGCGGTGTGTTATTATTATTTAGAGGCAAGCATTGGCTAGGGCTATCTGTTACAGCATTGTTTACAGCAATGGAACTGAATGCTAACCACGTTCAAATCTCGTATTACGGTTACATCTTAATTGGCTTCGTTATTCTAGGTTATTTTATTGAGAAATTCAAACAAAAGCAATTAGTTGTTTTCTTTAAAAGTTTTGGGCTTTTCTTAATCGCCACTCTAATTGGTGTTTTACCTAATTATGCCGGACTTGCAACAACCAATGAATATGGTAAATACAGTACACGCGGAAAATCTGATCTCACAGTTAATGCCAAACTTAAAATAAATGAAATTAATTCGATTGGGTCAGAATCTCCCAAAAAAAATAATATTATAGATGAATCTGTTAAGAAAAAACATGAGCAAAATACAACCAGCGGATTAGACCAGGATTATGCCACTCAATGGAGTTATGGAATTGGAGAAACATTTACATTTTTAATTCCAGACTTTAAAGGAGGTGCAAGCAACAGCATAAGAAATTCAGACGGAAACGCATTAAAAAAAGTCAATCCTGATTTTAGAGAGCAAGTTGCTAGCAGTAGCGCATATTTCGGCGATCAACCATTTACAAGTGGACCAGTTTACATTGGTGCAATTGTTATTTTTTTGGCTATGCTAGGATTATTTGTTGTGAAAAATACAATTAAATGGCCGGTAATTCTGGCAACATTACTAACTATTGCACTAGGTTGGGGAAGTAATTTTATGCCATTAACAAATTTTTTTATGCATTATGTTCCCGGATACAATAAATTCAGAGCCGTTAGCATGATTATGATAATTGCTGAACTAACAATTCCATTGCTTGCTATTTTAGGTATAAATGAAATTTTGAAAATTAAAAATTGGGATGAAAAAATAAAATTAAACCTAATAAAAAAAGAACTTTCATTAAAAAAAATAATTATCATTTGCTTCTCGGTTGTAGGCGGATTTTGTTTGTTATGTTATTTAATGCCAGATGTTTTTAATAATTTTCAGGTCGGAGGCGAAGAAGCACAAATGATACAACAAGCTGTTAGGGCTGGTAATCCAGAGAATCAAGTGAGACCATATATAGCAGAATTAATGCCTCAAATTGAAATTGCCAGAAAAGCTATTTTTAAATCAGATGCCTTACGCTCTTTCATTTTTATTGTTTTAGGCTTCGGTGCTTTATTTTTATATTTCACAAATAAATTAAAAAAAGAATTATTTTTTACCGCCATTGGTATTTTTATTTCTATAGACTTATGGACCGTTGCGGCAAGATATTTAAACGATAAATCGTTCGTTACTAAAAAACAAAATCAGCAAAGTTTAGTTTCAAAAACCGCTGCCGATGAAGAAATATTAAAAGATACCGATTTAGATTATCGCGTTTTAAATCTTACAGTAAGCACATTTAATGATGCCGCTACATCTTATTATCACAAGTCAATTGGCGGTTATCATGGTGCCAAACTAAAAAAATATGCAGAGTTAATTGATTTTCACATTGACCGGGAAATTGATATGTTTTATAAAAATGCAGGCAAAGCTTTCGGAAGCGATAGCACATTAAAGGTTTTATTTAGCAGCTTAAACATAATTAATATGTTAAACACTAAATATTTTATTATTCCCGGTGGAGAAAACCGAAACGAAATCCCTTTAAAAAACACAGAAGCTAATGGCAATGCCTGGTTTATTAAAACCATTAACACCGCTAATACTGCCGATGACGAAATTATTGACCTAGGTAAACTAAACACCAAAACTGAAACCATTTTGCAATCTAATTTCAAAAATGAATTAGGATTAAAAGACTCCTATGATGGCGAAGGCGCAATTAAATTAGTATCATACCAACCAAATGAATTGATCTATGAATGCGATACTAAATCTGAAGAGTTTGCCGTTTTTTCCGAAATTTATTACCCTAAAGGATGGAACGCTTATGTTGATGGCAACCCTAAACCATACGCTTGCGTTAATTATGTTTTAAG
Organism: Bacteroidia bacterium; assembly: GCA_044344665.1. GTDB lineage: Bacteria > Bacteroidota > Bacteroidia > B-17B0 > Aurantibacillaceae > Aurantibacillus. The sequence goes on from JBIJCO010000014.1 coordinate 6,482, forward strand.
AGGGCTTAATATTCCTGCAGGAAAACATAAAATTGAATTTAAATTTGAACCAAAAACTTACTCAAACGGAAACACAATTGCAATGATTGGTTCTATGCTTTTAATAATTACCGTTGGCGCAGGATTATATTTAAATAAAAAGAATACTGTTATTGTTAGTTAAATTGGATAAAAGATTAAAATTTGATGGATAAAAATTAAATAACATGAGCTATTTTTAGATTTAAAAATTAAAAACAACAATTAAAAAATAAAATTATGGCATTAGAAATTACAGACGCAAATTTTGAAGAATTAGTATTAAAAAGCGATAAACCAGTTTTAGTAGATTTTTGGGCCGAATGGTGTGGCCCTTGCCGCATGGTTGGTCCTGTTGTAGAAGAAATGGCAAAAGAATACGAAGGTAAAGCTGTTATTGGTAAAGTTAACGTTGATTTAAACTCTGCTATTAGTGCTAATTATGGTATCAGAAACATTCCTACACTGCTTTATTTCAAAAATGGTCAGGTTGTAGATAAACAAGTAGGTGTAGTTCCAAAAGCTGCCTTAGCTGCTAAATTAGATGCACATTTATAATAATTATATTCCCCTAACAAAAAAGTCTCATCATTTCGTGGTGAGACTTTTTTTCTTTCAATTTTTATTTTTTTTAGTGCTTCAATTCTACTAACAAGGTTTGTAATTCAGGTTCTTTTTGAGTACCAATAAGTAATTTTTTACCATTGTTAAATTCAAGTTGCAAACCTTTATTGCCATTTACATTATAGGCACTTCCCTTTCCAAAAAGCCCCGAACGCAATCCCCATCCACCATATTCAGTAATTGCACAATACTCCCTGATGTATACATTCGAAAGGTCATCCCATTTATAGAGTTTAAATCTAAAATGGAACGGAAAAAACCTTACATAAATACCATCTGCTTTAATTATAGTTTCTAATTTAATTAAGTAGAAAAAAACATATAAACATGCAAATAACAACATTGTAAACACTAATTCTGAAGTATTTAAACGTTTATAGCCATGCTCAAGGCCAAATATAAATTCACCTAGAGTGCTCAAAATAAAAATTCCAGTAGGTAAAAGTAATATAAGCCAAACCCACCATTGTGTAAATTTTTGTTTTTCATAAAATAATAAATCATTTTTCATATTAATTAAAAGTAATTTAAACTAGTATTTTAATAGCTAATTATTTTTTAACCTCTACTCTAATTCCTTCACTGTGACTGGTAAATTCGGGGGCATACATACATTGAATGGATGTTATTCCATTACTAAAATTACCATAATGATTAACCACTAAAGGATATTCAAACACATAGGTTCCTTTGTTTAAATACGAAAAAAAGAAATTAGTTGCTGCATCACCAGTGCTTTCATAATAACCTAAACCATCTTGATATTTATACCCACTAAAAACATTCACCGGCTCAAAACCTGAAGCACGCATATCTTTCATGTGCACATAACTCATATCTCTGTCAACTCGCAATTCAATGCGAACTTTTAACTTATCGCCGAGCTGTAATTTACTGTTATTTAATACTGGTTCAATAACAATACCACTACTTGTATTTTTTTGAAGAAACAATTGCTTTTTTAATTTAAGAGGTGTTTCGTGCGGTGTAATTTTATCAAGCTGTTCAAAATACTGCCAATAAACTGCACCATAACTAACACCGGCATCTTTTTTAACAACTTTAATTTCACCCATTTTTTGCGGATTTATTTCACTTCCAAACCATGATTTTTTAAAATAACCAGTGCCGGGTTCTGCATTTAATGTTTTATCATTTTTTGGATCCAATTTAATGTCCCCAACAGTTATTTCCACATTAGGCTCAGTTGATAACCAATCTGTTCCCTTTAGCAATAAAGCATAAACTGCTTCGGTAGTTGCTCTTGTTGTTGCCCAATGTTGTGTTTGTTTACTTTTAATTAACCAGGTTTTTAAATCATCTACAGCTTTCGAATCGTTAGTTATCTCATCAAAAGCTTCAATCATTAAGGCTTGCATTTCAACAGGAGCTTGATACCAGTAATAACCGTAATTTTCTTTCCAATACATACCCATTTCTTCACTATTTATACTATTTTCTTTTAAAGATTTTAAAATAGCTTTAGGTATATTATGATCCTCATATCTATTTAAACTCAAAGCTATCATTGCTTGCATGTATCTTGATGAATTAAGCCAATATTTTTGTTCCTGCTCTTTGTAATAATCAAAACATTCATTTAAATGTTTGTTACGTTTTATATCCTTGTAAAAACTGCGCATATATAAATACTGTATAGCGTTATAACTTAAATGATTTTCGGTTTTATAATTTGAATAGAACTTTTTTAATTTTTCAAATTCTTCTTGCATTCTCTCATCACAATACTTCACTGCTTTATTTAACATACTCCATACCTGTTCATTTTCGCGAATTTTTACGACACCTAAATTATTTAAATGACCAAACCCACAAGCGATATGCTGTGTGATATACCAATCGTCAGGCATTCCATCAAACCACATAAAACCACCATTAACTGTTTGCTTTTTAAGTAATTTTTTAAGCGCCATAACGGATTCGTTACTCATTCTATTTAAATCAAACAATAAACCAACTCGTTTTTTATTTTCACTTTCGTTTTTGGCTTGCAATAACCAAGGTGTTTCTTGTAAAACAACAGATTTCAATTCCTGATTTTTTTCAAGATTCGATAAAAACGCATCAGGACTCAACGATTTCCAAGCATCAAAAACTGATTTTATTTTTGGTTTAGAATTAACAACATACGTTGCCAGTGAATTTGCATAATAACGGGCAAATGTTTGTTCGGCACATTCATAAGGATATTCCATTATATATGGTAATGCTTGAACAGCATACCACGCCGGATTAGCGGTAAACTCAAGTGTATAAGCATGATTTTTTAATGTTGAAAAGTTATTGTTTTGATTTATGAATTTTGTAAAATTAAATTCTTTGGTTTGGTGGCTTCTTATTGGTAATGGCATACTTTCGGTTACCAACATTCTGTTAGTTAAAACAGGAACAGCCATTTCTTCGCCATCAGAAAAATTACCTGATTTGGCTACAATTTTATATTTAATAGCAGAATAGCCTTCAGGAATAGTTATATTCCACTCTAAAGAAGTACTCAACCCTTTATTTACGGTAAACGATTTTATAGATTTTAAAGAGGTTGAAGCATCAATCCTATCTAAAATTTTATCAGAAATGTCTTGTTCAGTTAAAGCATCAAATAATTTCAATTCTGCATTACCTAATAATTGTTTATCTGACAAATTAGCAATTTTAGTAATTAAAGTAATACGATCGTTTTCTCTAAAAAATCTAGGAATATTGGGTTGTACCATTAAATCTTTTTGAGTAATAATTTCTTTCTGAAACTGCCCATATTTTAAATCCTTTGTATGCGCAAGCCCCATAATCTTCCATTTAGTAAGGCTTTCGGGTGCAATAAATTTAATTATTATTTCACCCTTATCGTTTGTGCGCAGTTCGGGATAAAAAAAAGCAGTTTCATTAAAGTTAGACCGTGTTTTAACATTACCAAGTTCTGTTGCTATTTTTTTTGCTTCTTTATTTTCTTTTCTTGTAAAATTAACGCCTGATACTGTTTGAGATGTTTGAATATCGTTTTCTAAATTCTTTTGCTCATCGTTTTTTGAAGACGCTTTTTCTTTTTTTGTTTTTAATTCGACTTTATCTGATTTCCCTAATAAATTATGTTCCTCAGCAGTCCTTACACCCGAAGGCATTGCCATAACATTAGATTCGCTATATGCTAGGTCGTCATAATAACCTCTGTAATACCGATTATTGTAAAAATGAAGTCCAAAATAATTTAAGCAATCATATACTCTTACAGGAAGAGATAAATAATTTTTATGTAGAGTATTGAATTCTGTTGAATTTACTTGCATACCCACATTAGGTGTCCAATAACAGTTTGAATAAAAATTTTGCATAAAAACATTAAACGACCAATTATTTGGCTTAAACGCATCCAACGAAGCGTCGTACATGGCAGCTAACATTTCGGCAGCAGCGCGTTCACCTTTTTTGGCTTTAACAATTAATTTCCATTCTTCAGCCTGACCGGGAAGCAATTTGTTTCGGAAGGTTTCAAATTGAATGTCAAGCTCTTTGTTTGTAAACGGAACATTAATTATTTGCGTATAATTATAAAAACGATTATGCTTTATGAATGAAGAGTGAATAGCAAAATTTCCACGGTCGTTTTCTTCCACTTTAACCTGAATAGGTGTCATACTTACCTGAAAAAAACTTGAATTTAATTGGCCGTTATTTCTTTCAATTTCAAATAGAAAATTTGTACCTGCATAAGCAGAATTATAAATATAATTTATCTTATCTCCGGGCTCTGCGGTTGTTTTATCTGCAAAATAAAACTGAGGCATTTGCTCGGGTAATTCGTTTATATTTTTATTGAACAATGTAAAATAAGTAAACGCTTTTATTTCTTCCCCAAACCTGTCTTTACAAATAGCTTCTGCAACATATACCCCCGGCTTAAGTAATTTTAAATCGGTTGTTAAATCATAATCGGTTTTAGTCTCTGTATTAAACTCATTATCTATTACTTTTAATTCACGCTCCCATTTATATTTATTTGTTTCGTCGTCATATAAATCGTTAGGGAAATTTTTATAATAATCCGTTCTATTCATAGCGTGCCTGTCTGGTTGCTGCCATAATCTGTTTCTGAATAATTTTTGTGGTTGTTTTAATTTATAAACAGAAAATTTTCCTTTAACAGCTTCAGCTACTCCATTTAAATTGATGGTATTTATTTTCAAAATATTATTAGTATTATTTATCTCAATTATTTCGTCTGAAGAAATACTTAATTGTAAAGCTTGATAACCAACGGTTACAAATGCGCTAGAACTATGCGTTTCGCCATTAATATCAGTAACATCTGCGCTTACTTCATAATTGTAAGTAGCATAACTGTTTTTAGAAAGTGACTCATCGGGTAAGGCTTTAAACTTTATTATATAAGCCCCTGTATCATTTGTTATTGTTTCTCCGTTAGTAATTTCAATTTCAGAAGGCGTTGAAAAATAAGGACGATACCACCAATACCAATAAGGATAATTTATTCGTCTAACTACTCTATATTTTACTTTAGCACCATCTATTACATTACCGGCATAAGCTTTTGCAAACCCCGAAACAGTCAGTTCGTCATTTAATTTATAAGTTCCTTTAACCGGATTAAATTCTGTTTCAAATTTCGGTCGTTTATACTCTTCAACTGAAATGTAAGCATGTGAATAACCATCAGTAATACTCATTTGTCCGTTTAATCCGCCTTGCGGCGCAATAAATGAGCCGTTAACTGTACCAAACTCATTAGTGATTAAATCAACAGAGGCTACTTTTTGATAATTAACATCAAAAAAACTAACTGTAACAGGATAATTTATTTTTAACTCATGATTTTTTCCGGCTGTACTTTCCAAAACAATTCCTTTAAAATATACAGTTTGTCCGGGGCGATAAATTGCCCTATCGGTAAACAAAAAAGAATTTACTTGAGTAGTGATATTCACATTAGATTTGTACAAGTAATAACTGTTGTTATTAAAATAAACATCCTTGCCATTAATAAATTCAATGTAAAATTGTCGTTCGGGAGATTGGTGGTCTGTAATATTTAAATATCCATTCACGTCCGTTTTATAGATTGGCCCTTTTTTTATGTTATACTCACGAGTGTTATAATCATAATTTTCATACCAAATTTGAGCTGAAATATTTTTTAAAGGCTCACCTGTTTGGCGATGCAAGGCATAAAAATCATAAGATCCATCGGTTCTTCGTCTTTCGGTTGTTGCTATGTCTGAAACTATGCAAGTGGCGTAAGTGGAAATATTTACTGAATAATTAAAATTTTCATTCAACGAGGTTAAAATAACATAGTACCCAGTTTCAAGTTCAGGCATTTTAATTTCGGTATGATGCATTTGAAAATCTCCATCATCTAAAATAGACTGCGTAAAAGATTTAACAACAGGTAATTTTAAAAATTCATTATAAATTGCATTACCATAATTTTCCCTAAATTTTAATCGTAAATCATAAGCGTTTGTTCGTACAATTTTAAAATAAATTTTATTTATGTTTTGAGAAGATATTAATGCTCTGAATGGCTTTGCAGGCTCGTTTACATCTTCTATTGTAAGGTTAAAATTTTTGACTTGTATAGTTTGCATTAAATTTTTACACTGTGTTGATCCAAAAGATTTTGGGAACTGAACTACCACATCGCTAGCAATTTTTAATGCTGATTTTTTATACCATTTAAAATTATCGCTTTGCAAAGGTTTATATTGTGCTGCTTTCGCATAATACCAATTAGCAAGTCTGTAATCTATTTCAGAAACTCTTTCGTTAGGTGAAAATTTTTCGCGGATTGTTTTAAGCGTACTAAAATATAACGTGTCTTTTTTTGAATTTTGTGAATGGTTAAAAACATAATCCAGCCTTAACAATTCAACATCAATTAATGCTGCCGGATTGACATCAGTTAAATGAAAGACTGTTAAATCTTGCATTAATTTTAAAGCATAATATTTTAGCTCTAAAGAATCTGAAGGATTTAAAATTTTTACGTCTTTAAATTCATGGTATGGTTTAATAAAATCATTATTACTAACATTAAATTGCGAAGCAGGCCTTGACACATCGGCTTCAGAATTTATGAAAAAACTTAAAGCTCGGTGCGCCAAAAAATCGTACAAGGTAGGTCGCCATTGCCGGCATTCTTTATTTCCTAATGTAAGAACCTCATCATAAATACCAATCTTAGTCTTTTTTAAACTGTCACTATTTTGCAGAGAAGCCTTGTAACTATTTATTACAGCCGAAGTAATTGTTTTTAAATCCCATGTTTCAATATCGTCATTTTTAAAATTAACTGTTACTGTTCTGTTATAAAATTTCCAACGATTATTTTGAAAGTACTGCCAAAACGCATCGGCTAAAATACTATGTAAAATGGGCTTCACAGGATATTTTGCCTCGTTAACCTCATCCCTTAATTTTATAATAGATTTTTCTAGAGAAAATTCTTCTCTATAACTTTCAAATTTCATTCGGTGTAAAATTGCCTTTACAAATTGAGGCGCATTATTTTCTTTTTTTGCTTTTTCGTAAATAACTTCAATCACCAATAAAGCGCTCTGAGAAAGTCCTCTTACTTTACAACTATCTACTTTTCTCCATAACTTATCATAAGAATCAACTTTGCTATAAGTAATCCTATGTTCTTTAATAGAAATTCTGTAAGCCACACCTAAACTAAACAAGGTTGTTACGGCAATTACCAGAATAAAACTGATTGAATTTTTAACTCTCATTATGTAACTTTTTATATTTAGATGATTAAGAATTTAAAATTCCATAAATACTCTAAAAAATTATTAATTATTTAGCTAGTTTCTAATCAAAAAAAACAAATAATAAAACTTGCTTTTTTTAAATACTTTCTAAAAATAATATTAAAACGTATTTAAAATTATAAACACTAATTGTAAATTATGATTTATTGTAAAAAGCGTTTGAAAAAATAAAAGATTTGAGCAAAAAAAACCGATATTAGTATCTTATAAAAGAAACAAAAAACATCATGGTATTTATTGAATTATTAAAAATTATTTTACCCGCTTTATTAGTTTTAGGAGCGGTTTTTTATTTGGTTCATAGATTTTTAGACAGTGAACAAAAAAGAAGAGAACTTGAACTGAAAAAAAATACTCAAACAAGTGTTTTACCACTAAAAATTCAAGCTTACGAAAGGCTCATAATTTTTTTAGAAAGAATACAACCGAATTCAATTGTATTGAGAGTAAACAAAAATGGCATGTCCGCGCATCAGTTACAGCTTGAATTAATTAAAACCATTAAAAGTGAGTACGAACATAATTTGTCACAGCAAATTTATTTAAGTGCTGGCGCATGGGAGTTAATAAAGAATGCAAAAGAAGAAATCATTAAATTGATTAATATTTCATCAACCAAGGTTCCGTATGAAAATAACAGTAACGAATTAGCTATGATGATATTGAATGTGGCGGCCAATATCGACAAAAAGCTACCAACTGATATTGCCATTGAGTATATTAAAAAGGAAGTAAGCTATATTTTATAATAAATTACATGCAAAAATTATTTTCAGAATTTTCTTCAACCTCAGCAATTGAGTGGAAAAATCAAATTATAAAAGATTTGAAAGGCGAAGCTTTTGAGAATCTTATATGGAAAAACGAAAACGATATTAATATCAATCCGTTTTACAGCTCAGAAGATCTTAAACAATCCTACGACCCGGCGTTTAATCACACTAATTGGGATATTTGTGTTCATAAAACAAACCTGAACTCAAAAGCGCTTAACGAACAATTACTCGCTGATCTTAATCGAGGAGCAACATCTATTAGTGTAACCTCCGACAATATAGATTTTGAACTTGCTTTAGAAAATATTCAGTTAAATTATATACATTCAACTTTTTTTATAAACGAACAGAATGCCGTTTCATTAAAAAAATACCTTGAAAAAAATTACAATTTAGAAGATTTAAATTTCTCCCTTTTTCCACAAAATTTCGAAAACAAAAATGATTTTGATAACTGGCAAAAAATCATTTCGTTATTTAAGGAATACAAGAACATAAAAACATGTTGTTTCAACAATCTGAAATTCCATAATCAAAATTGTTTAGCTTATTATGAAATTGCAATTATTTTATCGGCATTAAACGAATATTTACAAATAAACACTCTTCCTCAAAATTCATTTGTAATTAAAACAGGTGTTAACTCTGATTATTTTATTCAAATAGCAAAATTGCGTGCAATAAGAAGATTATGGTCAGTTTTAAAATCAGAATATAATTTAGAACATGAACTTCACATAATTATTGAAACTGGTTTAACCAACAAGTCAATTTCAGATAAACATAATAATTTATTACGCACAACCATTGAATCAATGGCTGCTGTTGCCGGAGGCTGCAACGAATTAATTGTTAATGAATATGATATTTTTTATAACACAAAAGAAAAAATGTCCTCAAGAATGGCCATAAACCAACAATTAATTTTAAAAGAAGAAAGTTATTTAAATAAAATAGCCGATGTTTCTTGTGGGTCATATTATATCGAAACTATTACAGATGCTTTGGCAACAAAAGCTTTGCATACATTCAAAAAATTTGAAAACGAAGGTGGTTTTTTTAAATGCCTCGAGAAAAATATTTTTTCAAACGAAATTAAGCAACAGGCCAAAAAAAGACAGGAATTGTTTAATAACTTTAATGAATTAGCTGTAGGCGTTAACAAATTCAAAAACGAAAAAGAACACATTTCGTTTTCTGCTGACGAATTAGTTGAATTAAAAAAACTTCCAATAGCTAATTCTATTTTAAATTTTGAACTTGATAATTTCTTTAAATAATAAGATGAGAAAAAATCTTGAACACCTAACCTATTCATCCAAAGGAAACTCTGATAGCTCGAACGAGTATGTTTTTATGACTGCCGAACAAATTGAAATTAAAGGCAATTACAACTCGAGCGACATTAAAAATTTTGAACATTTGAGTTTTGGCGCTGGTATCCCTCCCTTTTTACGAGGACCTTATTCAAGCATGTATGTGAAAAATCCATGGACAATAAGGCAATATGCAGGATTTAGCACCGCTGAAGAAAGTAATGCATTTTATAAAAGAAATTTAGCAGCAGGTCAAAAAGGATTATCGGTAGCTTTTGATTTAGCCACACATCGCGGTTACGACAGCGATAACGAACGTGTAGAAGGCGATGTTGGAAAAGCAGGCGTAGCAATCGATAGTGTTTTAGATATGAAAATTTTATTTGACAGTATACCGTTAGATGAAATGAGTGTATCGATGACCATGAATGGAGCAGTTTTACCAATTTTAGCTTTTTATATTGTTGCTGCCAAAGAACAAGGCGTTAGTGCGGATAAATTATCAGGCACCATTCAAAATGATATTTTAAAAGAGTTCATGGTGCGCAATACATACATTTATCCTCCTGCACCAAGTATGAAAATAATTGCAGATATTTTTGAATACACCTCTAAAAACATGCCGAAATTTAATTCTATTTCTATAAGCGGTTATCATATGCAAGAAGCCGGAGCCACCGCAGATATAGAATTAGCGTATACGTTAGCTGACGGACTGGAATACTTAAGAACTGGAATTGATTCTGGATTAGATATTGATTCATTCGCTCCCCGTTTATCTTTTTTCTGGGCAATAGGCATGAATCATTTCATGGAAATTGCAAAAATGCGCGCAGCTAGGATGCTGTGGGCAAAAATTGTAAAAAAATTTAATCCTAAAAACACAAAGTCGCTTGCTCTAAGAACACATTGTCAAACAAGCGGTTGGAGCTTAACTGAACAAGACCCATACAATAACGTAACCCGAACTTGCGTTGAGGCGCTAGCTGCAGCTATGGGACACACCCAAAGTTTACACACTAACGCCTTAGATGAAGCTATCGCTTTACCTACAGACTATAGTGCACGCATAGCCAGAAACACTCAACTATTTTTACAACTTGAAACAAATATTTGTAGAGTTGTTGATCCTTGGGGAGGAAGTTATCATGTAGAACAACTTACCTACGAAATTGCACATAAAGCCTGGGAATTAATTGAAGAAGTAGAGAAATTAGGTGGTATGGCAAAGGCCATAGAAACTGGTATTCCTAAAATGCGAATTGAAGAAGCTGCTGCTAGAAAACAAGCAAGAATAGACGGCGGCGAAGATATTATAGTTGGCGTTAATAGGTACAAAATTGAAAATGATACTGAGTTAGAAGTTTTAGATGTTGATAATTCTAAAGTTAGAACCCAACAAATAGACCGCTTAAAAAAATTAAAAGCGGAACGGGATAATAGAAAAGTTGAACAAGCCTTAAATGCCTTAACCGAAGCCGCCGAAATCGGAAATGGAAACTTGCTGGAATTAGCAGTAGCCGCTGCAGAATGCAGATGCACATTAGGTGAAATTTCAACAGCTTTAGAAAAAGTTTATGGCAGATACAAAGCTCAAATTAAATCAATAGCAGGTGTTTACAGTAAGGAAATAAAAATGGATAAAGATTTTAATCTAGCTAAAAATTTAGCTGATAAATTTTCAGAAATAGATGGAAGAAGGCCTAGAATTATGATTGCAAAAATGGGACAAGACGGACACGACAGAGGTGCTAAAGTAATTGCTACTAGCTTTGCAGATATGGGGTTTGATGTTGATATTGGTCCGTTATTCCAAACGCCTGCCGAGGCTGCTAAACAAGCTGTAGAAAATGACGTGCATATTTTAGGCGTTTCCAGTTTAGCTGCAGGCCATAAAACATTAGTACCTCAAGTAATTGCCGAATTAAAAAAATACGGAAGGGAAGATATAATGGTTGTTGCGGGTGGTGTAATTCCTCAAAAAGATTACGATTTTTTATTTAATGCAGGTGTTTCATTTATTTTTGGACCAGGAACTATTATTAGTAAAAGTGCTATAGATATTTTAGAAAAATTAATTAAACTTTATAGTTAATGCGTTTTTAAAACTTAATTATTAATTTTAAACATCATTTAAAACTAAAAAACAAAACATGAAAAAAATCGTAACACTAATAGCTTTAATATTTGCAATAAATACTACTAAAGCTCAAAAAACTAGAGTAACCGAAATTCCAACAGCAGTAAGCGAATCGTTTAAAACTAATTTTCCTGATGTAAAGGGTGAAGTTTGGGAAAAGGAAAAAGACAATTTTGAAGCAGAATTTATGATAAATACCGTTGAAATTTCTGCAACATTCAACAGCGATGGTAAACTAATAGAAAGAGAAGTTAAAATGAATATCAGCGAATTACCTGAAACTATAACTGAATATATTAAAAAGAATTATCCCGATTATAAATTATCTGAAGCTTCACGAATTGTTAATTCAGACAGAGTGTTAACCTACGAAGCAGAAATAATGAAAGGTAAAAACACAACAGATTTATTATTTGATTCAAACGGTTCGTTTTTAGAAAAATCAAAAGATTAATATAATTGCTTTTAAATAAAAAACCCTCACCATATTTTGATGAGGGTTTCTTTTTTCTTATGGAATCCAATTAGGCTTTAAAATCCCAATTCTCTAAAAATTTGGTTGTATAATTACCGGCTTTAAAGTCTTCGTTTTGCATTAATTTTAAATGAAACGGAATGGTTGTTTTTACCCCTTCTATTACATATTCGCTTAAAGCCCTGTGCATTTTAGCTATTGCCTCTTCACGAGTTTGCGCAACAGTAATTAATTTTCCTACCATACTATCATAATTTGGCGGAATTCTGTAACCACTATAAACGTGTGAATCTACTCTAATACCATGTCCTCCTGGTGTGTGTAAAGTAGTAATTGTACCTGGCGACGGTGCAAAATTCATAAACGGATTTTCAGCATTAATTCTGCACTCTATGGCATGTAATTGAGGATAATAATTTTTCCCTGAAATAGGCACACCGGCAGCAACTAATATTTGTTCGCGTATTAAATCATAGTCAATTACTTCTTCTGTTATTGGATGCTCTACCTGAATACGCGTATTCATCTCCATAAAATAAAAATTACGGTGCTTATCCACCAAAAATTCTACTGTACCTACGCCCTCATATCCAATTGACAAAGCAGCTTTAACGGCAGCATCACCCATGGCGTCTCTTAATTCAGGAGTCATAAAAGGTGAAGGCGTCTCTTCCACTAATTTTTGATGACGGCGTTGAATAGAACAATCACGTTCACTTAAATGGCAAGCTTTTCCGTGTTGATCTCCTACAATTTGTATTTCAATATGGCGTGGCTCTTCAATATATTTTTCCATATACATTGCGCCATTACCAAAAGCAGCACTTGCCTCCTGAGTAGCGCTATCCCAAGCAGATTGGAAATCCTCATCTTTCCAAATAATACGCATACCTCTGCCTCCACCACCCGCAGTGGCTTTAATAATAACAGGATATTTAATGCTTTTAGCTAATTCTTTACCTTGGTCTGCACTTTCTAAAAGACCTGCAGAACCTGGCACACAAGGAACTCCGGCTGCAATCATTGTAGCTTTAGCATTGCTTTTATCACCCATTTGGTTTATCATTTCTGGACTTGCACCAATAAATTTAATTTTGTTTTGGCGGCAAATCTCAGAAAATTTAGCGTTTTCACTCAAAAAACCATATCCGGGATGAATAGCATCAGCATTGGTAATTTCTGCGGCGGCTATGATATTAGCCATATTTAAATAGCTATCTTTACTTGGTGGAGGTCCAATACATACAGCCTCGTCAGCAAATTTTACATGTAAAGAATCTTTATCGGCAGTTGAATAAACAGCAACTGTTTTTATACCCATTTCGCGACAGGTTCTAATTACTCTTAAAGCAATTTCTCCACGGTTGGCAATTAAAATTTTTTTAAACATCTTTTTGAAATTTTAAATTATAATTAACTTTTAATACGGTGAAAAAGCGAACTTTCTCAACATCTTTAATTATTATTTCATTAAGACGGATCAACCAAAAATAATGGTTGGTCATACTCAACAGGAGTTGAGTCATTTACCAGAACTTTTACAATTTTACCCTTAATGTCACTTTCTATTTCATTAAAAAGTTTCATAGCCTCTATAATACAAACTGGTTTACCAGCGTTTATTTCGTCACCAACATTTACAAATGGAGCTTTATCCGGACCTGAAGATCTGTAAAAAGTACCAATCATTGGAGATTTAATCGTTACGTATTTCGCATCTTCTGAAGTCGAGGATGCAGGTGGAACAGTTTTTTCTGTTGCTTGCACTGTGTTTGCTGCTTGAACCACTGGAGCTGCGGCAACCATAGGAGCAGCCATAACAGGCGCAACTGCCGGCAAGGCAACTGGCATTCCACTTTTATTAGTTTTAATTACAATTTTAATTTCTTTTGTTTCAACTTCAACTTCACTTACTCCACTTTTCGAAACAAATTTTATTAAATCCTGAATTTCATTTAATTTCATGATTAAAAATTTTAGTTTGTTAATTTGTCAAAAGTAAGTGAATTTTAATTAAAAAAAGTGTTTTTTTGTTTGTTTTTTAATAAAAAACTCATTTTCAGGATGTTTTTAGCACCAATTTTAATAAAAGTGAAAAAGATTTTCGGAGAAAAACTACTTTTAATGCTTTTTAAAATAATAAAGCAATATTAACCCTAACTGCTCTCATAAAATAACCTTGATTTAATTGATTATTTGTTACTGAGTTGGCTATGTTAGTTGATTTAGTAAGATATTTTGAATCATTCCGCATCAGATTTGTAAAAGATTGAAAATAATTTAACGAGATCAATAACGACGTACTCCCCCCGATTCTATATTCTGTTCCTATACCAAGATTCATTCCAGCTCTCAGAGGAACAAAAGACCCGTCTTTATTTACATTGACATTTGATTTTGTTAAATCAGCCGGTTCGTTAAGTATTATTGATTGAATTGAGGCGCCGGTTCCTGTTGTTTTAACAGCGTATGCATAATTATCATCTGCTTTAATTCCTGCTCTTATTCCTAATTCTCCACCAAACAAAGCAAAATATTTAAAACCATTATATTCTTCGGTCATCATTTTAAGAATTAATGGTATGCTTACCATAGTTGTTTTATATCTTCTATCTTTTAAAATAACTTGTGTATTGCCATTACCTAATTTAACATCTTCGGTAAATATTCCGTCCGCTGATTCAATGTATTCTCCTTCATTATTTAAAACTGCATTAACAGTGAAATCGTTATCATTTCTGTATTTAATATAACCTCCTTCAAAATCGCCACCAATTCCAGTAGAAAAATGAATTACTTTAGATAATTTAAATTCCATAACTAAACCAAACCCAAAACCATAGTTTATACCGTCGTTAACAGAATTATTATTGTTGCTTTTAAACCATGTTGGTTGAGGCGTTGCTCTTATGCCAAATCTAAATCTTTTATCAAAATTACTTTGTTTTTCTGATGGGGTTATTTGAGCTATAATGGAAAAACTCATCAATAATAAGCAGCTAAGAGCGGTAAGTAATTTCTTCATGGTTAAATTTAATTAATAATTAACTTTACAAATATAAAAATTTACTTCATGTTCAAAAGATATCTTTTCATTACTGCCTCACTACTGTTATTAATTGCTTGTAACAATAATAAATTAGATGTTGATATTTCTGAAATTGAAGTTAAACCTTTAAAAATAGAACGTTTAGAGAATGATATTTTTTCAATTAATTCAAAAAACGTTGATAAAAAGAATAAAAAAAATAGTTTAAAATATGGAAACTTCTATGAGCATTACATTTTATTAAGTTTCATCAACAAAAATGGTATTAGTGATAGTTTATTTAAATTTAATTTATTGAAGTTCATTAATGATAGAGACATGAATGAAACGTACGGTTATGTAAAAAAAACTTATCCAGACAACAAAATTGAAGAAATAAATAAGGAACTTACTAGTTGTTTAAAACGATTTAAATTTCATTTTCCCAAAAGACATTTACCCAGCAGATTAATTACATGTACAACCGGCTACAATTATTCTGTAGCTTATACAGATAGCGCATTGGTTTTAGGTTTAGATATGTACTTAAATGACACCGCTAAATTTTACAAAATGCTAAATACTCCAGCTTATCTATTGAGAACAATGAATGAAAATTACATTCTTCCTAATTTAGTTAAAGGCTGGCTATTAACTGAGTTTGACAACTCTAATTCCGTTAACACACTTATTAATCATACTATTTTTTATGGTAAATTATTTTATTGTGTGAATGCATTATTACCAAATTTAAATGATAGTTTAATTATTGGTTATACACATAAGCAGTTAATTTATTGCGAGAAAAACGAAAGAAATTTATGGGGTTATTTTGCTGAAAAAAACAGATTGTATGAAAATAATTTGAAAACAATTCAAGAGCTTACCAGCGATGGACCATTTACAGGAGCAATAAGCAAAGATTGTCCTCCAAGAATAGCCATGTGGATGGGTTGGCAAATAATAAAAAGCTATTTAAAAAACAATAAAGATGTAAGTTTAAATGAGTTAATGGCTGAAAACGATGTTCAAAAAATTCTTAACAAAAGCAAGTATAGACCATAAAAAAAGCGGAATATAAATTTGTTCCGCTTAAAATCCACATATCAATCAAAATATAAAATTTTATTTTTTGGTTGATTTCTTAACAGCTTTTTTAACTACTTTTTTTACCACAGCTTTACTTGTAGCATTCTTTTTTACTGTGGAAGTTTTTTTAGAAACTGTTTTTTTTGCGACTGATTTCTTTACACCTTTCTTATCAAATGCTTTAGGGACCTGTGCGACAATCATTTTTTTAACATCCTCTAAAGAAAGTACTGATAATTCTTCTGGAGTAAATTTTCCGCCTTTATCTTTTATTAATTTTAAAACTAATTTTCCGAATTTAATAATTGGTCCCCAACGCGCATTTTCGATAGCTATTTTTTCATCGGGCCAGTTTTGAATATAGCGGTTTGCCTCTTTATCTAATTTTTTTTCAATTAATTCATTAATGTCGTTTTGAGACAAATTATCAAAATTGTAGGCCCTTGGAACATTAATAAATAAACCTTCATATTTTATAAACGGCCCAAAACGCCCTTTTCCTTTAGTAACAGGTTTACCATTATATTTAGCAACTGGAGCATCGGCTATTTTTTTTTCATTAATAATTTCTATAGCCCCATCCATATCAAGACTCAATGGATCTATTGTTCTTGGTATAGAAATAAAAGTATCGTCTAATTTTATATATGGACCAAACCTACCTACCCCTATAACAACTTCTTTTCCTTCATAAGTTCCTAAATTTAATGGAAGCTTAAATAAATCCAGCGCATCTTCTAAGGTTATTGTTTCTATACTTTGATTTTTTCTTAAACTTGCAAACCGTGGTTTCTCTTCGGAACCTTCTATTGTTTCTCCAATTTGCGCCAAAGGACCAAATCTGCCAATTCTAACTGATATTGGCTTACCACTAATAGGGTCTGTCCCTAAAACTCTCTCTCCACTTGCTCTTTCACTATTTTCAGTTGTTGTTTCTACAGTTTTATGAAATGGCTTATAAAAATCTTTCAACATTTTTTGCCAATCTAAATTACCTTCCGCTATCTCATCAAACTCTTCTTCTACCTTGGCTGTAAAATTAAAATCTAAAATTGTTGGGAAATATTGAAGTAAAAAATCGTTTACTACCATACCAATATCTGTAGGAAATAATTTTGATTTTTCGGCTCCTGTATTTTCCGTTTTAATGTCTTTTTTTATTGATTTATTTATTAAAGATAACTGCACAAATTGTCTGGTAGATCCTTCCCTGTCGGTCTTTTCAACATAATTTCGTTTTTGAACAGTACTAATGGTTGGTGCGTAAGTACTTGGTCGACCTATACCAAGTTCTTCCAATTTTTTTACTAAACTAGCTTCAGTATATCTAGCCGGATGATGTGTAAATCTCTGAATGGCAGAAATTTCCTGACTTTCAAGCTTTTCACCAACTTTCATAGGAGGTAACATCGATGCGTTTTCTTCGTCAGATTCGTCGTCATCAGAACCTTCCATGTAAACTTTTAGAAAACCATCGAATTTTAAAACTTCACCCTGAGCAACAAACAATTCAGAAGTTCCACTGACTTTAACCTTAGCAGTAGTTTTTTCCAATTCAGCATCACTCATTTGAGAGGCAATAGTTCGTTTCCAAATCAAATCATATAACCGCTGTTCATTTCTTTCTCCTTCAATTACAGATCTATCTATATAAGTTGGACGAATAGCTTCGTGAGCCTCCTGAGCTCCTTTACTCTTATTTTTGTATTTGCGAGGATTATAATATTTAGCGCCATAGTTTTGATGTATCGCTTTATTAGCTTGTTCCATAGCCGTTTCTGATAAATTTACGGAATCGGTACGCATATAAGTTATTTTACCGGCTTCATACAATCTTTGGGCTACCTGCATTGTTTGAGCAACAGAAAAACCCAATTTTCGGGCAGCCTCTTGTTGTAATGTTGAAGTAGTAAAAGGTGCAGCAGGAGACCGCTTTGCAGGTTTTGTTTCCAAACTTTCGATTGTAAAAGCTGCTGTTTTACATTTTTCTAAAAAAGCCTGAGCCTCAGCTTCAGTGTTAAAACGTTTATCTAATTCTGCTTTTAATAAACCACTGCCCACCTTAAATAAAGCAGATAATTTAAAAGCAGATGTTGAAACAAATTTTTGAATTTCTCGTTCACGCTCAACAATTAATCTTACGGCTACTGATTGAACACGGCCAGCAGATAAACTCGGACGCACTTTTCGCCATAAAATAGGCGATAATTCAAAGCCTACTAAACGGTCTAAAACTCGTCTGGCTTGTTGCGCATTAACAAGATTAATATCTATTTCTCGAGGATTTTCAATAGCTTTTATTATAGCAGGCTTTGTTATCTCATGAAATACAATTCGTTTAGTTTTACTTTTATTTAAGTTAAGAGTTTCATATAAATGCCAACTAATTGCCTCCCCTTCTCTATCTTCATCGGACGCTAACCAAACCATATCAGCACCTTTTGATAATTTTTTTAACTCAGCAATTACTTTTTCTTTATCCGGCTGAACTTCATAGGTTGGTGTAAAATTATTTTCAATATCTACGCCAAATCCTTTTTTAACTAAATCTCTAATATGACCAAAACTTGACTTTACCGTAAAATCTTTACCTAAAAATCCTTCAATTGTTTTAGCTTTCGCCGGGGACTCAACTATAACTAAATTCTTCGTCATATTTTATACAGTATAATATGTAATGTTAACTCTAAAATTGCTTTTTATATTAAAAATTGGTCTTAAAAACTAAATTTTTAAAATATTAGCTGGCTTTAAAAAGTTGCAAAGGAAAAAAATAAATAACATAAATTCCAAAAATTTAATTTTTTAGACTCTTTTTATACTTAATAATGTTAAAAATATGTCAATTTGGCATAAATTAGCTATCTTTGCCATATTAAAATGAATCCAAACGAAAATAAATTGGGAGAAAACCCTCAAAAAAAATCATCTGATGCAAAAACTGAAGTTCTAAATAACAAAAAGTTATTTTTAGAAAGTTACGGTTGCGCAATGAATTATAGCGATAGTGAAATTGTGGCTTCTATTATGTTGGAAAATGGATATAGCACAACACAAAATTATGAGGAAGCTGACTTAATTTTTGTAAACACCTGCGCCATTCGTGAAAATGCAGAACAAAGGGTTCGCAACAGACTTAACGATTTTAAACGTGTAAAACAAAAAAATCCAAAAGCCCTAGTTGGTGTACTAGGCTGCATGGCCGAAAGATTAAAATCACAATTTTTAGAACAAGAAAAACTGGTTGACATTGTTGTTGGTCCAGACTCATATCGCGATTTACCCAACTTAATTGAAGAGGCTGAAGATGGTCATAAAGCCATTAATGTAATTTTAAGTAAAGAAGAAACATACGCCGATCTTACCCCCGTAAGACTTGGTTCTAATGGTGTTAATGCTTTTATAAGCATCATGCGAGGCTGCGATAATATGTGTAGCTTTTGTGTTGTGCCTTTTACAAGAGGAAGAGAAAGAAGCCGAGATCCGGAAAGTATTGTTAACGAAGCCAAAGATTTATTCGAAAAAGGATACAGAGAAGTTACTCTCCTGGGCCAAAATGTAGATAGTTACCTTTATAGTGGAGGTGGGCTCAAAAAAGAAACGCTAACCGAAGAACAAAAAAAAGCATCAACTAACTTTGCACAGTTACTCGAAAAAGTTGCATTAATTCATCCCGATTTAAGAATAAGATTCTCTACCTCTCATCCAAAAGATATGACAGATGATGTTTTGGAAACAATGGCTAAATACGAAAACATATGTAAATACATTCATTTACCTGTACAAAGCGGCAACAATCGAATTTTAGAAGCAATGAATCGTGGCTACACTATAGAATGGTATTTAGACAGAATTGCGGCAATAAACAGATTAATTCCCGATTGCGGTATCAGTACAGATATTATTGCGGGCTTTTGCTCTGAAACTGAAGAAGAACATCAAGATACATTAAACTTGCTCAAACAAGTGCAATATGACTACGGCTACTTATTTATGTATAGCGAAAGACCAAAAACTTTGGCCGAAAGGAAATTTAAAGATGATGTTCCGGTTGATGTAAAAAACAGAAGATTAAATGAAATTGTTAATGTTCAGAGAGAAAACAGTGCTTTTAAAACCAAACTGGGTCTTAATAAAATTCATAAAGTTTTAATTGAAGGATTTTCAAAAAAATCTGATGAGTTTTTAATGGGCAGAAATACCCAAAATACAGTGGTTGTTTTTCCAAAAGAAAATTACAAAAAAGGTGATTATGTAAATGTACTTGCAACAGATTGCACACCATCAACCTTAATAGGAAAAGTAATTTAAAATACATTTTTATTTCATTCAATAAAAAATGAATAACCAGGACTTAAAACAAAAATTTGGAATAATTGGCAGCAATCCTCTGCTCGAAAGAGCCGTAGATATTGCCAGACAAGTTGCGCCGACAGATTTAAACGTTGTTATTAACGGAGAAAGTGGAACAGGTAAAGAGGTTTTTCCGCAAATTATTCATCAAAACAGTTCTAGGAAACATGGCCCTTATATAGCCGTTAATTGCGGCGCAATACCCGAAGGAACAATAGATAGCGAATTATTTGGTCACGAAAAAGGAGCTTTTACAGGCGCTACCGAAGCTCGTAAAGGCTATTTTGAAGTAGCAAACGGAGGAACTATTTTTTTAGACGAGGTTGGCGAACTTCCGTTAGCAACTCAAGCCAGATTATTAAGAGTTTTAGAGAGTGGAGAATATATTAAGGTTGGAAGTAGTAAAGTTCTAAAAACAGATGTTAGAGTTGTTGCAGCAACCAATATTAATTTTTATCAAGCGCTTGAAAAAGAAAAATTCAGACCAGACTTATACTATCGTTTAAATACTGTACCCATTTATTTACCGCCTTTAAGAGAGCGCAAAGAGGATATTCATTTATTATTCAGGAAATTTGCTAATGATTTTGCTGCCAAGTACAGAATGCCCGGTATTAAACTTAATTCTGATGCAGAACAGGTGCTTGTAAATTATTTTTGGCCGGGAAATATCCGTCAATTAAAAAATATTGCCGAACAAATTTCAATTATCGAAAAAAATAGAGAAATAAATGCTGATATTCTTCTAAAATATTTGCCGCAGTATAACTCAATTAATGTACCATCGCTTGCCAGACCCGAAGGATATAACTCAGGCAGTGCATTTGAAAATAACGATAAAGAAATCATTTTTAAAGTGTTGCGCGATACAAGAACAGAATTAAACGACCTAAAAAAAGTAGTTTATGATTTAGTTTCTGCTGCAACAGGCAAAATAAATTCTATTAACGCCGATGATGTTAAAATCATTAATCGAATTTATAACAACGGCGAAGTAAGCAATGATAAAAATTTAACTTTTCACGCACCGGCAATTCAAGCCAATAGCCCAACATCACAAGTTATAGAAGTTGAAGAAACACTTTCTCTTCAAGATAAAGAAATTGATATGATAAAAAAAGCACTGCGTAAACACAAAAGTAAACGCAAATATGCCGCCAAAGAATTAGGAATAAGCGAACGCACGCTTTACAGAAAAATAAACGAATACAAAATTGAAGACTAACAATGCGTCATTTATGTTTATATGTCATTTTATTAATTGCACTGCTAACATCTTGCAAGACTAAAATTTCTTTAAGTGGAGCTACCATTCCGCCAGAAGCCAAAACAATAAGTGTTGGCTTTTTCCAAAACAACACTTCACTCGGTGCACCAAGTTTGTCTCAACGTTTCACCGAAAAGTTACGTGATGTGGTATCTCAGCAAACCAATCTAACACTTATAAAACAAAACGGCGATTTACAATTTGAAGGATATATTGCAGAATACAACGTCTCACCAATTGCAATTTCCGCAGATGTTGCAGGTCAAAACAGAATGACTATAACCGTTAATGTTAAATACACTAACAAATTTGAATCTTCGAAAAATTTCGAGCAAAATTTTACCCGATTTCAGGATGTTTCAAGCGATAAAAACATTTCAAGCATTGAACCCGAATTAGTTCAAGAAATTTACAGACAACTAACAGAAGATATTTTTAACCGAGCTTTTAATAATTGGTAAAATGCAAGCCGCAGATTTATTAAGTTACATAAAAAATCCTGAGTTGCTAGACAAACAAAGCACTGCCAACTTGCAAAAACTTGCAAACGAATTTCCTTACTTTCAGGCAGCACATTTATTGTTAAGCATGTCTTCTAAAAAATGGGACGCTTCAGTTTATCAGCAAAGTCTAAAAAAAACAGCCATTGTTGTTACTAACCGTGCTCACCTTTTTAATTTAATTCAATCCATTGAAAATTTAGAAAGCCTTGTAGAAAATAAGCAACAACAAATTCAAGAAAAAGAAATTTCAACCAATAAAGACAACGAAAACTTAAATCAAGAATTAAACATATTAAAAGCTACCGAAGTTTTATCAGAAAATACCGAAGCTTTAACTGAACAAAATAATACTCCAGAATTAGAAACGAATATTGCAACTTCAACAAACACCTTAAAAAGTCCTGAAGAAAGCTTAGAAAAAGAAATTGAAAAGCAAATTGTTAACGCTTTTGTAGAGAAAGAAATTTTAAAAACTCACGAACTTCATCATCCTGAAACAATTAAAAAAGATCCAGAAAATTTTAACGACTGGCTTCTTTTTTTGAAAAAAAATAATGGCGAAACCTACGAAAAAATCGAAAAGAAAGTTAATGAGACAAAAGACAAAAATTTAAATAAGAAAAATATTTCAGATTCTACAGAAAACAACACAAAAACTCCATCAAAAAAGGAAAAACAAAAAGCACTAATAGATAAAATTATTGAAACAAATCCCGGACTTATAAAAAACAAAGAAGAATCTAAATTTTTTACAGCAGAAATTAAAGCTAAAGAGAGTTTAATTGATAATGAGCATTTAGTTACTGAAACTTTAGCAAAAATATATGCTTTGCAAGGCAATGTAAATAAGGCAGTTAGAGCTTATGAAATATTAAGTTTGAAATTTCCACAAAAAAGTGCTTACTTTGCAACCCTAATAAATAAATTAAAAAATAACCAATAAAAACATAACTTATGATTTTTTCAATTTTAATAATTTTAGTATGTATTCTTTTAATCTTGGTAGTTTTGGTTCAAAACTCAAAAGGCGGTGGTATTCAAAGTCAGTTTGGTGCTGCAACCCAAATTATGGGTGTTAAACGCGGAACAGAGTTTATTGAAAAAGCTACGTGGGTTTTAGCAATAGCATTAATCCTGTTAAGTGTTTTAATGGCGCCTAAAAGCAGTATGACTCAAACATCTGATGATGAAAACGGCTCTGTGGCAAAAAAGAAAGCCCAAAGCGCAGTGGCCATACCTCAACAACAAGCAGCACCGGCAAATCAACCAGCGCCAGCTAACCAACCTGCACAACCTGGCAACTAAAAAAAATATATTAAACAAAAGCCACCTCTTATGGTGGCTTTTTTATTACACTAACATTTTATTTGTTTGTATTTAAATGGTATTAATTCGTTTATGACGATTAATAAAATAATCTATAATAAATAAAACAGATACAATACACAACAATTCTCTTAAAATAACCGTAAAATATAAATGTCGCTCAACTTCTAATGTATCTGCATTATACGTTATTAATACATTAATTATTATAAAAAAAACAATTAATATCGGCACAAGAAAAAATTCATCTTTGGTTTTGTAAAATAGCACAAAACAAGCCGCCATTAAAACATAAAAAATAAAATTATTAAACACAGGAAAAAAATTATGTGCATTCAAGAAAAAACCATCTGGTTTATTATAATATCGTTCAACGTTATAAGCGTATATTCTATTAACTTGTTCAGTTGTTTGATCAAATAGTAATAAATACGATGGATGACATATTAAAAATTTTTGAAAAACAGTTTTACCTTCAGTCTTTATCCAATTAAATAACTTTTTATAGATTGTATCCTCGTAACTATGATATAGTTTAATCATTCCTTCATTTGAAGTTACGTCAATACCTTTAAAATTAGTTACTATTAAATTTTTATCAGGCATTCCTTGTTTTTCAAACCAATTTAGGTAATTGCTATTTTGTGAAACTCTTACTACTAATGAATTAAACATTGGTAAAACATTGCGCTCTCCTACCTTCATTGTGTAACTTTGAAACACAAAAACTGGCACGAAAAACGCTAGCAATAACAAACTTTTAACATTCATTTTTTTATCTAAAACAAGTTGAATTATAAAATTGAAACTAAAAAATGCCAAAATAACATAAGGCCAACTATCTCTTGTAAAAGAAAACAATAAACTAATTATGGAGAGCGTTAAAACACTTAAAGTAGACTTTTTCTTATAGTACCAAATTATAGAAGCTATCCATAAAAACATAAATGATACTGATATAAATTCTGATAGAGCGTTATTTGACCACCCTAAAATATTCCACCACGAAAAGAAAAAAAGTAGAAAAATTGAAGATATTATTTTAACAATGTAATTCTTAATACAACTGTTAATAGATAATATTAGAATGGCTACACTAAAAAAATAAAAATATTTCTGAAACCAAATCATTCTGTAAGTATCTGAATTTACAAACTTGTACATTAACGACATGGTAAATGGGCGTGGGGAAAACCATTTTTTGGGTGCTGGAAAATAAAAATCCTTACTTAACAAACTTGATTCACTCTGAAGTCTATAATCATTTACATCCCAAAAAAGTTTCCAGATGGTTCCTGCATCAAGCTTTGATATAATAAGATAGAAAAAATAAATAAAAGCACTAACCAATATAAAATAATACGAGTTTTTAATATTTGCTTTTAAAAAACTACTTTTCATCCTGTAAATATAGCGATTGCGATGGTTAGTGGATACATAGATTTTTTTATGCACGTATTATAGCCGAAAATTATTTATCTAACCTGTCCTGCTATTAACAAACAAAAAATATGATAATAATTAGGTAAGTCTTTTTAACTTTACAAAAAATTAGTTTATGCAGGTTTTTAAATTTGGTGGTGCATCCGTGAAAAATGCCGAATCAATCATAAATGTTGCCTCTATCTTAAAAAAAATTACCGACACCAAAACTATTGTGGTAATTTCTGCAATGGCTAAAACAACCAACAAATTAGAGGAATTGGTAAACGCTTATTTTTATAGCGAAGGAGATGTGCAGGCAATTTTAAATGAACTTAAAAATTTTCACTTCGCTATACTCTTACAATTAATACCTGATAAAAACAACCATATTTATAACGACATCGAAAATGTTTTTTTAGAGTTGTTATGGACAATAGAAGATGAACCAACAAACAATTACAATTATTACTACGACCAAATTGTTTCGCTAGGTGAAGTGCTGGCCACAAAAATTGTATCGGCATACTTAAACGAAACAGAAATAAATAATAAATGGATAGATGCAAGAGGAATTATTCAAACAGATAATAGTTACCGCGAAGGAAAAGTAAATTATGAATTAAGTCAACATCTTGTAAAAACTGAGTTGATGCCTTTTTTTAATTCGATAAATATTGTTATAACTCAGGGTTTTATTGGCGGAACATCTGAAAATTTTACTACAACATTAGGGCGTGAAGGAAGCGATTACACAGCTGCCCTCCTCGCTTATTTTTCCGATGCAGAACAAGTATTTATATGGAAAGATGTTCCTGGTGTTTTAAATGCAGATCCTAAATATTTTAAGAACACAAAAAAAATAGATGAGTTAACTTATCACGATGCCATTGAACTTACCTATTATGGAGCTTCTGTTATTCACCCAAAAACAATAAAACCTTTACAAAATAAAAACATTCCTTTATTCGTAAAATCATTTATAAATCCGGCAGAGGAAGGAACTGTAATTAAAGACAGCAATAAACGAAGTAGCGTAACAAGTTATATTTTTAAAACCAATCAAATTTTACTTTCAATACAACCTAAAGACTTTAGTTTTATTGCCGAAGATAACTTAAGCAATATTTTTACTATTCTCTCAAAAAACAATGTTCATGTTAACATGATGCAAAATTCGGCAATTAGTTTTAGTATTTGTACTGATTTTGATTCTCATAAAATAAATCCGTTAATTGAGGAGCTTCAAAAAGAATTTAAAGTTCTTTTTAATAACCCTGTTCAGCTCATGACTATTCGTAATTACGATCAAGATACAATTACAAAGTTAAGCGCAGATAAAATTATTTTAATAGAACAGAGAAGTAGAAATACGCATCAAATGGTTTTAAAAGACAATTAATTGGGATATTGTAAAACTACACTTTATAATACACTACTTTTTTTGTTTCAAAAAACTCTTCACTAAAAAATTTATTTAACTCATAAAATTTAGCCTTATCATAAAATTTACCAAACTCTTGCCTTAAATCTCCACCTTTTAAATATAAAATACCATTGGATAAATCGTTAAAACTGTTGTTTAAAAATTTATTTTTTACCCAATTGTAAAACACAGGAAACTCTGTAACAGCACGACTTACAATAAAATCAAATTTCTGGTCTATATCTTCTGCCCTACTATGCACTCCTTTTAAATTGGTTAATTTAAGTGAGGATGCAACTTCATTTACAACTTTAATTTTTTTTCCAATACTATCAACCAATAAAAATTCGGAATCAGGAAACATAATTGCGAGAGGTATTCCAGGAAAACCTCCACCGGTACCTACATCCATAATTTTTGTGCTTGGTTTAAACTCAATAATTTTTGCAATGCCAAGTGAATGTAAAACATGACGTTCGTATAATAAATCAATGTCTTTTCTGGAAATTACATTTATCTGATTATTCCAAAAATTATACACCTCTAATAATTGCTCAAATTGAATAACTTGACTTGCTGTTAACTGAGGAAAATAATTTGAGACTACAGAAAACGCTTTAGATATTTCCATTTTTATTTTTCAGGGCATTAAATAATAATTCGCGGGCCCTAAATAGCTGGGCTTTAATAGTTCCTATTGGAAGATTTAATTGTTTGGAAATTTCCTCATGACTCATCTCTTGAAAATAAAACAATTCAATCATCTCTTTGTATTTAGGTTTTAATTTATCAACCAAAACACGAACCAGTTCAACTTTTTGTTTACGGATAAAATGCTCTTCAGGATCCAAACCTCCAGATTTTAAATTTCCTGCATAATTTGGGCTTTCATCATTTGATGTTTTATTATCAATAGAAAATGATACTTTTTGTTTTTTTCGGCGAATAAAGTCAATGGCATTATTACTTGCTATTTTAAAAAGCCAAGTACTAAAAGCAAAATCGGGTGTATACTGGTTTAACTTTTTAAAAGCTCTGCCAAATGCTTCAATAGTTAAATCTTCAGCGTCATCTTTATTGGAACACATTTTAAGCATTGTAAAGTAAACGCTTTCCCTGTACCTATGCAGTAACTCCGCATATGCCTTCTGATCACCAAAATCAAGCGCTGCCCTCACCAACTTATAATCATAAACCGCCTTAGTGGTAAGATGTTGTTCTTTATTTCCTAATTCGTCCACTTATTTGGCTTGTTTAATAATTTCGTTAAATGAAAGATAGGATAAATAATTAATAATATCAATTCATATAAAATGCTACCAATTAGCAAATCGCGTTCATTCAATTTTTTAGTAACACTGTTTAGCGTAATTAATTGTAAAATAATCTTAATGGTTAAGATTATTGGAAATAGTATAATTGTGTTGGCATGAATTAACAACAAGAAAAGCGATAAATAAAAAAAATAGAGAGAGAAATATGAAAAAACTATTTTTGTTTTTGAGGCTGAATTATATAAAGGAGCCGTGGTTAAATGTCGAGCCTTTTGTAAGCGCCAGTCTTTCATGTTTTTTTTTGCCGGTGAGCATGTGATGGCACCCTTATCGATTACAACATTAACATTCTGTTCATTCGCTGCTTGATTCACAAATAAATCATCATCTCCGGAATTAATATGATAATGATTAGAAAACCCTTTTTGCTTGTAAAACAATTCTTTTGTATAGGCTAAATTTCTTCCTACACCCATATAAGCCTTGCCCTTTATTGCAGCCGAAAGGTAATTAACAGCAATTATAAAAGCATCAAACCTAATTAACCTATTAATAAAACTTTTTTGTTTTTCGAAAGCACCATAACCTAAAACTACTTCTTTTGGTTTTGCAAAACCTCTCGCCATTGCCTTTAACCATTGATCGGATGAAGGATAACAATCAGCATCAGTAAAAACCAATAAATTATTTTTTGCAGCCTTAATCCCCACTAATACAGCAAACTTTTTACCATGCTTATAATATTTATCTTCTTTAATATTTGTTTTACGAAGATTTGGGAAAATTTTGGCAAATTCATCAATAACATTTTCTGTATTATCCCAACTGCAATCATTAACAACAATTACCTCAAAATCGGGATAATCTTGAGTTAATACCTTAGGCAAAAATTCAGTTAAATTTTCATCTTCATTTTTAGCACATATTATTACCGAAATTGGCTCAAATTCATCATTACTAATTAGCGTGTTCGGTTTTAAAAAGCCTAATGGTAAATAATTGATAAAATAATTAACTACAACCAATACAAATCCAACTACAGCAATGACTGTCAACAATTCAGGTAAACCAAATTCTTTAAACTCAGGAAAAAACATAATTGTAAAGGTATTAACCGTGTTAAAGGCAAAATAAAATATCTTTGTATTTATTAAACAAAATAATTAACAATGCATACTATCATTAAAGCCGTTATTTTTGATATGGACGGAGTTCTAATAGACAGCGAACCTTTATGGAGAAGAGCTATGGTTAAGGGCTTTAAGCAGTTTGGCATGACTGTTACAGAAGAAGAATGCAAAACAACCATGGGACGAAGAATAAATGAAGTGGTTAATTATTGGGTAAATATACATTCAGTAAACCCGTTAAAAAGTCCTGAAATTGAAAAAACAATTATTGAAGTTTTATTAAACCTCATAGAAAACGAAGGAAAAGCAATTTCGGGAGTTTTAGATTTATTAAACTTTTGCAAAAATAAACAACTAAAAATAGGACTGGCAACCTCCTCCTCTGAATTGTTAATGCAAACGGTTCTCAACAAACTTCAAATAAAAAATTATTTTAATTCTGTAGTTTCTGCCCAAAATTTAAAATACGGTAAACCAAACCCCGAAGTGTTTTTAATTTGCGCCGAAAATCTTGGTGTTAATCCTTCAGAATGTATTGTTATTGAGGATTCTATAAACGGCGCCATTGCGGCAAAAGCTGCTCAAATGCACTTAATTGTTGTGCCCGATGCTAACAGCTTAAATCCCGAAAAATTTTCAATAGCAGATTATAACTTAGACAATATGAACGAAGTATTAAATTTGTTTAAAACTCATTTCTAACTAAAACCATTACTCATTTTCATATTAATAAATATTACCTTTAATCACTTTGAAATTTAATCTTTTACATACCGACAAAAACTCAAAAGCTAGAGCCGGAGTGCTTGAAACAGATCATGGCAAAATAGAAACACCAATATTTATGCCTGTTGGAACAGCAGGAACCGTTAAGGCTGTTCATCAACGAGAATTAAAAGAAGACATTAAAGCCGAAATAATTTTAGGAAATACCTATCACCTATACTTAAGGCCGGGATTGGAAGTTCTAAAAAACGCCGGCGGCCTTCATAAATTTAATGGTTGGGAAAAGCCTATTTTAACGGACAGTGGCGGATATCAGATATTTTCATTAGCAAACCAGCGAAAATTAACTGAAGACGGTGCAACTTTTAAAAGTCATATCGACGGAAGCAAGCATTTTTTTTCTCCCGAAAGTGTAATGGACATAGAACGAACCATTGGAGCCGATATTATAATGGCCTTTGATGAATGTACACCTTATCCTTGCGATTACAAGTATGCAAAAAATTCGTTGGCACTTACCCACAGGTGGTTAAACCGATGTGTCAGCAGATTTAACGAAACCGAACCTTTATATGGATACGAACAGGCTCTTTTTCCTATCGTTCAGGGAAGTGTTTATAAAGATTTAAGAGTAGAATCTGCAGAATTTATTGCTTCAAAAAATTGTTTTGGAAATGCCATTGGTGGATTAAGCGTTGGCGAACCTGCCCATGAAATGTATGCAATGACTGAAGTTGTAACTGATATTTTACCTAAAGATAAACCCCGTTACCTTATGGGAGTAGGTACTCCTGTAAACATTTTAGAGTGCATTTCATTAGGTGTTGATATGTTTGATTGTGTTTTGCCAACTCGAAATGCACGACATGGCTTATTATTTACCGAGAACGGCATTATTAATATCCGAAACGAAAAATGGAAAAATGATTTTTCATTGTTAGACGAAAACGGAACCACCTTTGTAGACAAAGCATACAGTAAAGCCTATTTAAGACATTTAATTGTTTGCGAGGAAATATTAGCTGCTCAAATTGCAAGTATTCATAACCTTGGTTTTTATTTGCGTTTGGTAAAAGAAGCCCGAACTCGTATTTTAAATGGCACATTTACCGAATGGAAAAACAAAATGGTAATTCAATTAGCTCAAAGACTTTAATAAACTTAGCGTATGTTAAAGATTTTAGACAAATACATTTTAAAGAAATTTTTAAGCACTTTTTTCTTCTCTATTACTTTAATATTACTAATTTTTATAGTATTTGACATTAAAGAAAAAATTCAAACCTATAGCACTAAAGACATTCCACTAAAGGAAATTATTTTTGATTATTATCTCATGTTTATTCCTTATTACGGGAATTTATTTAGTCCGCTTTTTACATTTATTGCTGTTATTTTTTTTACATCCAAAATGGCTCATCAAACAGAATTTGTGGCTATTTTAAGCAGTGGCACAAGCTTTAAACGAATTATGAGGCCCTACATTATTGGCGCCTCTATTCTAGCGTTTTCTTCTCTCATGTTAAACCATTTTATTTTACCCAAAGCCGTTAAAATTAAAATTGGCTTTGAAGACAAATGGATTAACAATGCCTACAGCAGCGAAGAGCAAAATATTCATAAAAAAATTGGAGCAAATAGACTATTATATTTAGAAAGTTATGACAATCGTTTAAAAACAGGATATAAAATAAGCATAGAAGATGTTGTTAACAATAAACAAATTTATTTTTTAAGCGCCGATAATATGCAATGGGATAGCTCGAGCAACCAATGGAATTTAAACAATGTTTACGAACGCAAAATAATTACCCAAGATAGATTAGACACCCTAAAAACAGGCAAACCAATTTTCAAACAGATAAATAAATTTTATCCTTCTAAAAAAATAAAACTGGCATTTGTACCTAATGATATGGGACGATACGAAAGTAAAATTGAAACCATGCCCTACTTTGAGTTTAGAGATTACATTGTCAGAGAAAAAATAAAAGGTTCTAATAAAATAGAATTTTTTGAAGTTGAACAATACAAGCGCACTTCTTTCCCGTTTGCTACATTTATTCTAACCATAATTGGTGTTAGTGTTTCATCCCGAAAAGTTCGTGGTGGGGTTGGCTTGCAAATAGCATTAGGCTTATTATTAAGTTGTATTTACATTATGTTTATGTATATTTTTACCACCATTGCTACAACAGGTTTCGCCTCTCCGCTTTTAGCAGTATGGACTCCAAACATTATTTTTTCGTTTGTAGCTTTCTACTTTTATAAGACCGCCCAAAAATAACACTGATTAAATATCAGAATCTTAATTGCCGTAAAATTTAATAATTTAACAATTGCCTTATAGCAACTTCTAGTTTATCGGCGTTAGGCAACATGGTTTTTTCTAAAGTAGAATTTAAAGGTATTGCCGGCATATTTTCTGAGCCAACTACTTTTACCGGAGCATCTAAAGCAGTAAAACAATTTTCGCTAATGCGAGCAGCTATACTTTGTGCAAAACCATTAAAAACAGGTTCTTCAGTTAACACAATGGCTTTATTGTGTTTACGCACGCTATCAAAAATTCCTTGTTCATCAATTGGTGCAAGTGTTCTTAAATCTATAATTTCAATTTGATTCTCAAACTTTTTCGCAGCCGTTTTAGCCCAATAAACTCCCATACCATAGGTAATAATTGTTAATGAATTTCCCTTATTAATATTTTCATCGCTCGCTTCAATCACCTTGCGAGCTTTACCAAACGGTATTATATAGTCTTCATCAGGCTCAATTGTTTTAGCATCTTCGGTACCTTTTATTTTACTCCAATAAAGCCCCTTATGTTCCAACATAACAACGGGATTAGGATCATAATATGCTGCTTTTAGTAAACCTTTTAAATCTGCACCAGTGCTAGGGTAAGCAATTTTTATACCTTTTATATTTACCAATACACTTTCTACACTGCTTGAATGATATGGTCCGCCACTGCCATAAGCGCCAATTGGCACACGTAGAATCATACTTACAGGCCATTTGCCATTAGACAGGTAACAACTTCTGCTAACCTCAGTAAACAATTGATTTAAACCCGGCCATATATAATCTGCAAATTGAACTTCCACAATCGGTTTTAATCCCGCAGCACTCATACCAACGGTTGAACCTACAATAAACGCTTCCTGAATAGGCGTATTAAACACCCTATGCTCTCCAAATTGTTGAGACAGCGTGGCAGCTTCTCTAAATACACCGCCAAGTCTTGCGCCAACATCTTGCCCGTACAATAAACATTCAGGATGTTTAATCATTAATTCTCTAATTGCAAATAAGGCGCTATCAACCATAACGGTTGGCTGTTTACCATTTGGAGATCTTTCTCCCTTTTCTTCAATAACAGGTGTTGGAGCAAAATCATGTAAAAATAAATCTTCAGGCTTAGGATCTTCATCCAGTAAAGCTTTCTGATAATCAGACTCAACTAATTGTTTTGCTTCCTCTTCAATTTTTTTCAAATCAGAAACATCTATTCCTGCTACAATTAACTGATTTCTTAAGCGCGGTAGAGGATCACGACGCATGGCATCTTCTAAATCATCTCGGTACCACTCTTTTCTAACGCCGCTTGTATGATGATTTAACAATGGAACTTTGGCGTGAATTAGCATAGGGCGCCTCTCACTCCTTATAATGTCTAAACATTCTTTAACCGTATTATAACATAAAATAAAATCAGTACCATCAATGGTTCTGGTTTCCAATCCTTTAAAGCCTCTGGCAAATTCACTTATATCTTGAGCCCTAAATTCTTTGGCATGCGCGCTAATATCCCATTCATTATCTTGAACAAAATACAAAATGGGTAATTTTTTCAATACAGCCATTTGAAAAGCTTCAGAAACTTCACCTTCCGTGCAACTGGCATCTCCCAGAGAACAAACAGAAACAGGTTTGTTGCCATTATAATCAGGTGCCATATTGTTTTTTTCGATATACTGCAAACCCATTGCAATGCCTGTAGCCGGAATTGCTTGCATTCCAGTAGCGCTAGATTGATGAGGAATTTTAGGCATATCGTCCCTTTTCAAACTTGGATGAGAATAATACGTTCTTCCACCTGAAAAAGGATCGTTTCGCTTAGCCAACAACTGTAACATTAATTCATAAGGCTGCATGCCAATGGCTAGTAAAATACTATCATCTCTATAATATGGACTTACGAAATCCTGAGGCAATAACTGCATCCCTAAAGCAAGTTGAACAGCTTCATGACCTCTGCTAGTGGCATGTACATATTTAGCGGTAATCTCTTTATTGGCTTCATATAATTCAGACATGCTTTTGGCAATACACATCAATGAGAAAGCGTTTGTTAAAACAGTTGTAGGTATTTTAGTTTTCACGATAATTAGTTTATGAAATCATATCTATACTTATAAAATATAGATTTTAAAAATAGGTAAAATTTGAAGTTTATCATAGAAACAGTTGTGGATTTTAAGGAATCTTAATGAACAATTACCTGTACAAAATTGATTTATTTTTTAATTCTTTAAAAAGAATATTCTATTACATTTATTTCTGAATGCAAATTTCACATTTTAAAATAGTTTTTTTTTCATGCTGTCTCATGATTATGATCAGTTGTCGACAGAAAAAAGACATGATTAAAACAGACTCAAAAGCTACTTCTAACGCATTTAAAGATAAATTGGGGTTGAATAATAGCGATATAAAAAAAAGTAAATTATATTCTTTTATAAATGACTGGTATGGGGTGCCATATAAATTTGGTGGATGTCAAAAAACAGGTGTTGATTGCAGTTGTTTTACATCAAATTTATATGAAAGTGTTTACGCTAAAAAAATACCGCGAACATCAACAGATCTCTTTAATGCTTGCGAAAAAATTAACATAGAAAAAGCAAAAGAAGGTGATTTTATTTTTTTTAAAATCAAAAGCTCGTCAGTAAGTCATGTCGGAATTTATATTGAAAATAATCAATTTGTGCACGCAAGCAGTTCTAGAGGTGTTGTAATTAATAGTTTAACAGAAGATTATTATAAAAAATATTTTTTTTCGGCAGGCAAACTAAAAAAATAAATGACAGAAGGATTTAATATACCCATACCACATCGATTAACCTTAATAAGAATTACAGCAAGTTTATCACTCATTATTTCCATTTTTCTGTCTTTAAATTTATGGTGCGGCGAACGTTATTTTCCGCTGGTTTCTTTATATAAATCAGGCGGCCTGATAAGTCCATATGATTATCTTGTTACCGGTATATTTCTGATTCTTATTGCTAGCTCTTTATTTTTAAATAAGCACCGCTTACTCCTGTTAATTGCACTTATTACTGGCGCTGTTTTGGTAAGCATGGATTTAAGCAGACTGCAGCCTTGGTTTTATATATACTTTACAATTTTATTTGTTATAGTATTTTATAACGGGCGAATTGATGATCCAAATAAATACACCTCATTTTTTATTGTTTTGCAATTAGCAGTTTGCGCAGTATATATATTTAATGGCTTAAATCAATTAAATAATCACTTTATTCAATCTGATTTTCTAGATGTAATTTCGCCATTACAGCGTATTTTAAGTGTTAGACATTTTTCATTCATTACCAGAATTGGAGAGATTGTTCCCTACTTTACAATTTTTATTGGCATCTCTTTATTAATAAAACCACTGAGGTATCTGGGCATTACGTTTGCAGTAATTTTTCACATTACCATCTTCTTCTTTTTATTTCCCAATAAAACAAACATCAATTATTCAATGTGGTTTTTAAATATTGCTTTAATACCAATAGTTTTATTGTTATTTTCAGGTAAAACAAAACAACGCTATTACAGCCCTGTATTTTTGTTTCAATTTCCATTATTTTATTTAATAATCATTTTATTTTGGATAATGCCTTTTTTTAATCCTAAAAAAATATGGCCCGATTATTTATCTGCCAACTTCAACAGCGGAAATCAAAATTCTATTGTAATCTCATTTCATGAAGATGTAAAAGAAAAACTTCCAATGTATATACAGCACTTTTGCATAAATAAAGATTCAGTTTTTATTTTAGATTATGTTAATTGGTGTGAACACGAATTAAATAGCGATTGCTTTCCGGAGACTATTACATTTAATGAAATATATGATTATCTGAAAAGAATTTCTCCCGCAAGTGTTAATGATATACAAATGAAATATACAGCTAAGGAAAATTTATTGTTTATACCATAAGGTAATTTTATATTTGTACTAAATACTATTTTAATGAACAAAATTATTATTGGAGTTAACGTTTTTTTAATTGCTGCCATTGGGTTCTTATTTTACAAAGTAAGTACAATTAACTCTTTAAACGTAGATAAAACGACTACTGAAGAAATAAATAATTCAGGGCTAAAAAATTCAACTGCAGCAAAAATAACAACACCTGTTGGAAATGTTCCTACAGGCAAAATTGCATTCGTAAACATTGATGTTTTAAACGAGAAAAGTTTAGAAGTGATTGATTTAATTGCAGAATCAAAAAGAAAAAAAACAAATATTGAAGCAAGTGTTGAAAACCTTAGCATGCAATACCAAAAAAAAGTGGAAGAATTTCAAATGTCACAAAAAGCTGGCATTGCCCCGCAAAGCGAATTAGAAGCAAAAGCACGCGAAATACAGGCCATTGAAAAAGAAGCTCAAAACAAACAAATACAGATGGATAACCTGTCAGTAGATATTGGAGAAAAAAATGCAAGCTTTCAAAATAACGTGAAAGAATTTTTGATTAAATGGAACAATGGCAAATACGATTTTATATTATCCTACAGCGATGCTATCCCTTCTATGTTGTTGGGAAATGCAACTTTAGACATCACTGATACTATTTTGAATCAACTTAACGAAGATTACAAAAAACGTAAAAGCAAAAAATAATTTTATCATGAGTAAGTTATACGAGAAAATAAAATCTGTAGAAGAATTTCACGAAACTTTTAAAATTGGGAATGCTTCTCAAGTTAAGTTAATAGATGAAAAAGACTATACGCTTAGATATAATTTAATAAAAGAAGAAAATGAAGAATATCTCGACGCTTGTAAAAATGGAGATATTACCGAAATTGCAGATGCTTTAGGAGATCAATTATATATTTTATTTGGCACCATTTTAAAACACGGTTTACAACATAAAATTGAAGAAGTTTACGACGAAATTCATAGAAGCAACATGAGTAAACTTGACGAAAAAGGACAACCCATTTTTAGAGAAGATGGAAAAATATTGAAGTCGGCTTTATATTTTAAACCTGAAATAAAAAAAATACTTGATAAATAAACTGTGTTTGCTTTTAATTTGAAGAATTAATTAATTCCAAAAACCTGATTAATAAAGTTTTTCAGTAAAGTAGGTTTTAAAATCAAAATAAATGCCACACCAAACAAAGCCCCCCAAAAGTGAGATTCGTGACTAATATTATCATTATACGAACTTGTTTTTTTACGTCTAATTAAATAATAACTTACGCCAAGCAACAAACTTCCTGCAATCCATCCTTGCATTGGGAAAAAGAATAAAGAAATATTACTAAGCGGACTAACCATAATAAAACAAAACATTAATGAAGAAATTGCTCCACTCGCTCCCAGCGAAGAGTAATCTGGATTGTCTTTATTTCTGTAATATTCGGTTAGTGAGGCTGCGTAAATCCCTCCTGTAAATAAAATCAAATAATAAACTTTGCCCAATTTATCCCCAAATAAAACAGGAAAAAAGCCATCTTCTAAAGCTAAACCAAAACTATAAAGTGCCAAACAATTAAAAACAAGATGCATTAAATCGCCATGAATAAAAGCATGAGTCAAGAACCTATAATGTTCATTCTTATGGCATATAGAATATGGATGAAATAAATATTTAGTCATCGTGCTTCTATTGCTGAAACAATAAAAAGAATAACTTAATATTATCATTAAAAGGGTAACTGTAATCACGCGAATTAACTAAGATAAGGTATTATTAATTTGATTAGTTGATGTTTTCAAAAATTTATTAATTATTGAGTGCCCTGCGTAAATAAAAGGAATTAAACAAACAGCAATTATTAATTTAAAAGAATACCCCCAACTCGCATTATGAATAAATTCATCCACTGTCCATTTACCTGGTAAAACAAAAGCCACATATTGCACTACGAATGTATCAACTAATTGACTAACCACCGTACTGCCAGTTGCTCTTAACCATATCATTTTACCTCCTGTCCTATTCCTAAAAATCCAAAAAACATAAACATCTACCAGCTGCGAACATAAAAAAGCAACTATACTTCCAACTATTATCCATTGACTTTGACCAAAAACAATTCTAAAATTTTCGTCGTTCACCGGGCTAAAGTCAACAGCTTTAATATTTAAACCAATAGAAATTAAAATAAATGTATAGGCAATTAAACCAATAGTGATATATGTTAATTTTTTTACACCTTGCTTCCCATAATGTTCATTTATTAAATCAGTTAAAATGAAAACAACCGGCCATAAAATAATACCAATGCTTTGCGTAAATAAACCAAAAAATTGTATCAGCTTGCCTCCTATCAACTCAGCAACAATAGCGTTTGTAATAAAAAATCCTGCTAAAACTATAAAAACTATATCCTTTCGTTTATTTAAATCCATAAGAAACTATTTAACCAATTATTTACTGAACAAATAAAATACCACTAGACACGCCGATGTTGTAAATATGATATTTAGTAAGGCAACAAAAAACATACCTTGCTTAAATAATAAAAAAGTTTCGTAACCAAATGTTGAAAATGTACTTAAACCGCCACAAAATCCAGTTAATATGAGCAATTTTAAATTTATTCCAAAAGCAGAGGTGTTATCACTTAACAAACACTTACTGCTAATAAACCATGCTGTTAGTGCAAAAATAATACACGCTGCCAAATTCGAAATAAAAGTTGCCAGTGGCAGATAAGTGCTAATTCGCAAAAAAACTAAACCAATTACATACCTAATTAAACAGCCAATGCCACCACCAATAAAAACAAGCAGAAAATTCATTCACAATTGTTTGATAATTCAAATTTAATGTATTTAATCATATTAAATAAGCATCTTTGTATTAAATATTTGAATTTGTAAATTCGTTAAAAACTACACTCTCATGACGCACATCAGTTTAAAAAATAGATTAAGCAGTAATTCTAATTTGTTAATTGTTACCGATAAATTCAGTAATGAAAAAGAACTTTCATTACCAAGTGAATTAAGTGCATATATCACCAACGAATTAAAAAAAGAAAACACTAAAACTTTATCACTTAATCACCTTGGCAGGTATATTTCTGTAGTCATAGTCAACCAAAAAGAAGAATTAAATCCTTTAAAAGAAAAAATCCGAAAACATGCTGCATCGGTTTCTGAGGCCATAAATTCACTTCATGAAAAAGAAGTGGTTATCTATAATCAAAGCAATTTACACGACCTATCCTTAGCTGCTGCAGAGGGCATGGCTTTGGCTAATTATCAATTTAAACATCACGTAACAAATTCAAAAAAACAACTTCATACTTTAAAAAACATTACTATAGTAAGTTTAACTATCAAACAAACCGAAATAGACCAGTTAAACATTGTTACTGAAGCAACCTGCAAAGCACGCGATTTAGTAAACGAACCTGTAAATATTTTAAACGCTAGCAAACTTGCCGATGCTTTCAAAACCATGGGTAAACAAGCAGGTTTTAAAGTTGAAGTATTAAACAAAGCAAAAATCTCTAAATTAAAAATGGGAGGTTTATTAGCTGTAAATGCTGGTAGTGTTGATGAACCTACATTTAGTATTATGGAATACAAACCTAAAAATGCTAAAAACAAAAAACCAATTGTATTAGTAGGAAAGGGTGTTGTTTATGATACCGGAGGGCTAAGTTTAAAACCAACGCCTAACAGTATGGATTTAATGAAATGCGATATGGCCGGAGCTGCCGCTGTTGGTTGCGCCATGTATGCTATTGCAAAAGCAAAATTAAACATTTACGTTGTAGCCTTAGTACCTGCAACCGATAACAGACCGGGCTTTAATGCATTTGCACCGGGAGATATAATTACCATGATGGACGGTTCAACTGTTGAAATGCTAAACTCCGATGCCGAAGGGAGAATGATACTTGCAGATGCGTTGCATTTCGCAAAACGATATAATCCAGAGTTAACTATAGATATTGCTACACTTACTGGTGCTGCGGCTGCTGCCATTGGCTCATTTGGTATTGTTGGGATGGGTAATGCTAAACCTACTCAGAAAGAAAAATTAATCAACAGCGGATTTAACGTACACGAACGAATTGCCGAATTTCCTTTTTGGGATGATTACGACGAATTAATGAAAAGCGATATTGCGGATCAAAAAAATATTGGAGGTCCTTACGGAGGATCTATTACTGCCGGAAAATTTTTGGCCAAATTTACCGATTATCCATACTACCATTTAGACATTGCAGGTCCCGCTTTTTTAACTGGAAAAGACAGTTATCGCGGAAAAGGTGGAACTGGTTATGGCGTTAGACTATTTTTTGATTTTATCAAAAGCTTGTAATAGCTTGAATGTAATTTTTCATTTACTCAAAAAACTATAATCTATTTTAATGACTATGCGTGTTTACGACTACATAAAAATAACTGCATTGCTCATTTTTAATTCTAAGTTTTTTTTAGCTCAAACATATCCTCCTCCGGCCGGACAAATTGGTTCAACAGCCATTCACAAAGACAGTTCTATTTTTATAAATTGGGTAAGTGATTGCCAAATTAACCGAGGTTATCAAGATATTTCAAACACAGCCTTAGGTTTGGTAACTGCTGGCGACAGCTCAATGGTTTTAGGACCTGCCGGATTAAATGGTGTTGTTAGCCTAGGTGATGGCGGCAATGCTATCTGCACCTTTCAATTTCCAATAAAAAATGAAACAGGTTTTGATTTTGCTGTTTTTGAAAATAGTTTCGATGATTCTTTTTTAGAATTGGCCTTTGTTGAAGTTAGCAGCGACGGTGTAAATTTTGTTCGTTTCCCATCGCATTCTTTAACCGATACACTCCAGCAAACAGATACATTTGGAAATACTGATGCATCAAAAATAAATAATCTGGCAGGTAAATACAGAGGTATATATGGCACTCCTTTCGACCTACAAGAACTTGCAACAAACACTTTGGTTAATATTAATGCTGTAACTCATGTAAAAATTATTGACGTGGTTGGTTCTGTAAATAAATTGTATGCAAAGAGAGACAGCCATAACAATATGATTAACGACCCCTGGCCTACGCCATTCCCAAATGGGGGATTTGACCTAGATGCCATTGGAATTATACATCAAAATATGAACCTCGGCTTAACTAAAAACGAACTCGAACAAATCATCCAACTTTTTCCAAATCCAGCAAATAAAGGAGATAAAATTTATATTAATTCAACTGTAACTTTGAAAAACATCACACTGTTTAATTTTTCGGGTGATACAATTTTAACCTGTAATCAAAATACATTTTCAACTTCCGAATTAAGTTCCGGAATTTATTTTATTAAAATAACAACCAATAACGGGTGCATTACAAAAAA
The DNA here is from genome assembly GCA_044344665.1 of Bacteroidia bacterium. Taxonomy (GTDB): domain Bacteria; phylum Bacteroidota; class Bacteroidia; order B-17B0; family Aurantibacillaceae; genus Aurantibacillus. The sequence goes on from JBIJCO010000014.1 coordinate 47,808, forward strand.
AATTATAATACTTTAATAAATAAAAAAGCTTTCATGAAATTTAAAATAAATAAACACATTACGGCTTTTTTATTTTTTATTTTTTTATTCAGAAGCTACTCTCAAATAAATGTTTCAGGTTCATTATCGGATAAAGAAGGCTATGCTATACCGGGAGTAATTATTAAAGTTACGTCTTCAGATTCTATTTTTGTCACCAGCTCTTCATCAGATATAAAAGGTAATTTTTTAATTGCCCTTCGAACCAATCAAAAATACATTTTAAAATTTTCATATCTCGGTTATGCCACTACGTTTAAAAAAATTGAAACTACCGATAAGGATATATTCCTCGATAAAATAATTTTAAAAGAAAGCGCAAAAAATCTTGCCGAAATAGAAGTAAAAACCACACAAATAAGAGGCGAACAAAAAGGCGACACTACACATTTTAATGCTGATAGTTTTAAAACTAACCCAGATGCCACTGCTGAGGATTTAATTAAAAAAATGCCTGGTGTTACTTCAGATAACTCGGGTGTTAAAGTTAATGGTGAAAATGTTCAAAAAGTTTTGGTTGATGGTAAACCTTTTTTTGGAGAAGACCCCAATGCTGCATTAAAAAATTTACCCGCCGATATTTTCGACCGTGTTGAAATATTCGATAAAATGAGCGACCAATCTGCTTTTACCGGTTTTAACGATGGCAACCAACAAAAAACAATGAATTTGGTAACCAAAAAAGGTAAAAATATTGGCTACTTCGGGAAAATATATGGTGGCTATGGCGATAACGAAAGGTATAACGGAGGAGCAAGCTTTAATAGTTTCAAAAATAAACAACGTGTTTCATTATTACTCTTAACAAACAACATTAATCAGCAAAACTTTAGCATGGCTGATATAACTGGTGCGTTAAGTAATACCGGTCAAAACTCAGGGCGTGGCGGTGGCCAGTCAGGTGGTGGTGGCGGTAGACAAGGCAGTAATTCAGGCGAATCAAGTTTGTTAACAAGCCCTCAAAATGGTAATACAACAACGCAATCAGCCGGTATTAATTATACAGATGCCTGGGGAAAAAAAATTGCAGTTTCAGGAAGTTATTTTTTTAATTATAGTAATAATAAAAACACCTCCGAAATTGTAAGAAATTATTTTACCTCTAACAATCTAATTTATAACCAACTTAACCAAGATCAAACTATAAATCAAAACCACCGAGCCAATTTTAAATTTGAATACACGATAGATTCTGCAAATAAACTTACTATTAGCCCAAGTATTACCTTTCAAAATAATGACACTAAAAGTAGTTTAAATGCAAGCAACATCATTTCTGACAACAAATTTTTAAGTAAAACATTTACGCAATCTTCGGCATTAAACAAAGGTTACGATTTTTCAAACTCTATTTTGTTTCAGCACAAACTAAAAAAACGCGGCAGAACAATTTCTTTAAATTTAACTACTCAATTAACTGACAAAAAAAATAATGGCACATATAACTCACAATATTATTATAACGATAGTTTAGCAAACACTTTAAATCAAACTTATATAACCTTGTCAAATACAAAAAAAATATCACCAACACTGGCATATACCGAACCTTTAAATAATAACGCTCAAATACAAATTAGTTATAACCCCACGTATACTGAAGGATTTTCAGATAAAAAAACAAATGATTTTGATAGCACTTCAGGCGCATTTAATAGTTTTAATACCGCACTTTCAAACAAATACACTAATATTTTTAATGCACAAAAAGGGGGCTTGAGCTATCGCTATCAAAAAGACAAATTAAACTTTAGTTTTGGTGCAGATGCACAAGATGCCACATTAAAAGGCCAACAAACTTTTCCGGCAGAATTTATAATTAACAAATCATTTAAAACGATTTTACCAAATGCTCAACTAAACTACAAATTCAGCAAAAGTAAAAACCTTAGAGTGAATTACAGAACATCAACCAATATTCCATCTGTATCTCAACTACAAAATGTTTTAGATATTTCAAATCCACTTCAATTAAAATCTGGAGACAGCGAATTAAAACAAACGTTTGAAAATAATTTCTTTGCCCGATTTGGTGGTTTCAATTCAAAAACTTCTCGCAACGCCATGGTGTTTATTAATGGCAGCTACATAAACAATTATATCAGTAATGCTACTTATATTCTGCAGTCTGATTCAAATATACAAGGCTATTTGGCTAAAGCCGGAAGTCAGCTAACAAAACCAATAAATTTAAATGGATATTACAGTGCCCGCGTATTTTTTGTGTATGGTTTTCCGGTTACAGCCATAAAAAGTAATTTAAATATAAATGGAGGCACATCGCTAAACCACTACCCATCACTCATAAACAACGTTATAAACATTTCTGACAATTATGCCTTTAATGGCGGTATTTTTGTTGGAAGCAACATAAGCAAAGAACTCGATTTTTCGATTGCTTATAACGGCTCCTATAATCTGGTAAACAATTCAGTTCAAAAACAGTCAAACAATAAGTACATTTCTCAATCAACAACATTTAAATTTAACTGGTTATTTTTAAATGGGTTTGTTTTAAATACAGACCTTGTGTATACTGCTTACAATGGCTTAAGTCAAAATTTTAATCAGGAGTATTTTTTATGGAATGCTTATTTTGGTTACAAATTCTTAAAAGACAAATCGTTTGAAACAAAAATTTCGGTGTTTGATTTACTTAATCAGAACCGCAGCATTGGAAGAACAATTACCGGCAATTATACCGAAGACTTTAATACTATTGTATTAAGGCGTTATTTTATGGTAACCTTAACTTATACGTTTAAAAAGTTTAAGAGCGGCATGCAACCAAAAACTGAAACAGAAGAAAATCCGATGCGTAACATGCCGGGTATGCCTTATCGCCGTCATGATGGCGGTGGCTATTAATTACTTATTGAAGTAATCTTATAATTTCCTGTAAATCAACATCCTTAACGTACTCATATAAAATTTGATTATTTTCTTGAATTTCTATTCCTACAATTTGATTCAAATCTCGGTTATAAAAAAGCTCAACATAAAAATCTTCAACTAATAGTAAACTAATGTTACACTCGTAATAAACCTTTTCGGCAATCACCTCTCCGTATTTACATAAATAATCAACTTTTTCCTGAAGATTAAGTTCCTTAAATTTTTCTTTTAACATACCAATAACTTACCCGAAGTTATAATGCTAAAACAATTTTTCTTGCTATAATTTGTAGATAGATAAAAAAGGATTGGAAAGTTTTAGTTACTGCGAAAATTCTAAATTGAGCATGTTGAAGTGTTGATTCTTGAAAATAATATTATAATAAAACACTAATGTGGCTTCGAGAGCCTCAGCCACCAAAAGCTTCAGCCACCAATAGTTTGTACACTGAGCCTGTCGAAGTGTAATTATTAAGTGTCAGGTCGAGCGAAGTCGAGACCTGTAATAGCATCACTTCTCGACTTCGCTCGAAGTGACAAAGTTCGTAATGTCTTTATATTAGAAAACTATTTTCAGAATAAAACACCTATGTGGCTTCGAGGGCCTCAGCCACCGGCAGAATGGATACTGAGCCTGTCGAAGTGTTGTTTCTTAAAAATAATATTTACAAGATTAGTTAATACACTGACCAGCGTGAGTTAAGGAAACACTTTATAAATATCTTTGCGGTGAACAATTCTCGCAAAAATTACTTTTCGACTTTCGTAAAAAAATCCAACTCTATAAGCTCCAATTCGGATTCTATAAGCTGACTTGTGACCAACAAGCTTTTTAAGATTAGGAATATTATTCAAATCGGTTTCAGACTCTATTAAGCGAATTAACTTGACAATATTACTTTTTACAGACTTCTGACTTATACAATCTATGTCCTTTGAAAATTTACTTAAAAACTCAACGTGCATTATTAAGACTTAAGTTTATTCATAACGCTTTCTTTGCTAACCTTCTTTGTTTTATCAACAGACTTGAGCATTTTAGACAAACCAATATCCTCCAATTCCACTTCAGTCATTGTTGCTGACAATATTCCAAGTTTTTTAAGTAAGTCGTGAATAAACTTAAACTCAGTTTGACTTTTTGGGGTAATAAGCATTGCTTTCATATTATAAATGTACGAAAAAAAAGACAATATTTTCTCTTAAAATTCACAAGCGGACACATGATCAAGACATAGCTAGGTGCATTGCACAACCTATAACAAAAGGTTGGACGACCGGCGTTGGTTGCAAATAGTTTCTTTTGTATCTTTATGGTTGCGGTAAGACAGATAAGACTTCAAAATTCCTCGCCGGCCACCAACCGTAGGAACGATAATACCAATGTGGCTTCGAGGGCCTCAGCTAACAAAGTTTTTTTTCGAGTGCCTCAGCCACCAATAGTTCGGACACTGAACCTATCGAATTATAATTATTAAGTGTCAGGTCGAGCGAAGTCGAGACCTGTAATAAAATCACTTCTCGACTTCGCTCGAAGTGACAAATTTCCTAAAGTCTTTATATTAGAAAACTATTTTCAGAATAAAATACCAATGTGGCTTCGAGAGCCTCAGCCACCAAAAGCCCGGACACTGAGCTTGTCGAAGTGTAATTATTAAGTGTCAGGTCGAGCGAAGTCGAGACCTATTATAGCATCACTTCTCTTTAAGCTCTCCGATAGTTCGGACACTGAGCCTGTCGAAGTGTCTTTGCATGATAATACTATTTGATAAATGAAACGGTATGGCTTCGAGAGCCTCAGCCACCAATAGCCCGGACACTGAGCTTGTCGAAGTGTCTTTGCATGATAATACTATTTGATAAATGAAACTGTTCGGCTTAGAGAGCCTCAGCCACCAAAGTTTTTTTCGAGGGCCTCAGCCATCAAAAAAAATTTACTTCGCGATAAGTGACAGAACAAAAATTAATAAAAATTATATCCTAATTAAAAACAAAAAACGAATAAATCAATTAGTTTTTTCTACCCAATCGCCATGTTCTTTTATTAAATCAATTAATTCGTTTACAGCATTTTCGCTTGGTACATTTTTCTTTACAACTTCTTTGCCTTTGTATAGCGAAATTTTTCCAACACCAACACCAACATAGCCATAGTCTGCATCGGCCATTTCACCAGGGCCATTAACAATGCAACCCATAATGCCAATTTTTATTCCTTTTAAATGGTCGGTACGTTCTCTTATTTTTTGAGTAGTTTCTTGTAAATCAAACAATGTTCTTCCGCAGCTGGGACAACTAATATATTCTGTTTTGCTTATGCGGCTTCGGGTAGCTTGTAAAATGCCAAAAACCGTTGAGTTAGCTATTTGTGTACTTACACAATCTTTTTGTTTTATCCACACCCCATCACCAAAGCCATCTAACAAAAGTCCGCCAACATCGGTACTGCTGTATAATTGAAATTTTTCTTGATCAAGATTAATATAATTGCATTTAATTATAAAAGGCAATTCGCACTTATGATGTTTTAACTCTATAGCCATTCGCCTCAATTCGGGCATAGTATGCTTATTAAACGAATCAAGCACCAAACAAACCTTGTCTTGATTTTTTATACGATTAATAAAATCTATTGAAAGTACATGTATATCGACAGCTACAAAATTAAGTGCATCTGATTTTTCAGGAGTTTTAAAATATTCTTCGCCACAAAAAAGCGGATAAGCACTTTGTTTGTTTTGTTGTTTTAACCATGTTTCTGAATTATATATTAAACCCAAAGTTCCAGGGATTTCAAAATCAATCTTATTATCTCCTAGATACAAATAATCAACCGCTAGGTCAGTTAAATTCCATTTATCTAAAGGCACAGAATAATTGTACCCAACACCGAATAAGCTTGCTGCTGTTACTTCAGCTTTCATGCTATAATCTGCAATTACGCGCGGCACATTATGGTTACCTATGTTATTTATTTGAATGGTATTATTTCGGTCAAACTCAAAAGGATTATATGGTAATTCAAAATCAATCTCTTTTATTAGTGCATGTTCTTTTCGCTCACTGTAACGATCAGCTAACAATTTTGCAACAGGAATTTCAAATTCAGGTTCTTCGGTTAACGAAACGCGAATGGTATCTCCAAGTCCGTCTTCGAGCAATGCACCAATTCCTACAGCTGATTTAATTCTTCCGTCTTCGCCATCGCCCGCTTCGGTTACTCCTAAATGTAAAGGATAGTTACGGTTTGTTTCCATCATTTTAGCAACCAATAGTCTGTATGCCTGAACCATTACCTGCGTGTTACTCGCTTTCATGGAGATAACAATGTTATAAAAATGATTGTCTTCGCAAATGCGTAAAAACTCTAAAGCACTTTCAACCATGCCAAGAGGTGTATCACCATAACGGCTTAATATCCGATCGCTTAATGAGCCGTGGTTTGTTCCAATTCGCATGGCGGTACCATACTCCTTACAAATTTTTACTAGTGGCGTAAAACGATTTCTGATTCGTTCTAGCTCAGCCTCATATGCAGAATCGGTATAATCAATAGTTTCAAATTTTTTCTTATCGGCATAATTTCCGGGATTAACCCTTACCTTTTCAATAACCCTTGCAGCAAACTCAGCAGCGTTAGGGGTAAAATGAATATCGGCGCAAATTGGCGTGTTGTAACCTCTAGCAACCAATTCTTTTTTTATCAGATCTAAATTTTTAGCTTCATTTATACTGGGGGCAGTTATTCTAACTAATTCGCAACCGGCATTAATCATGCGGATACTTTGTTCTACAGTAGCCATGGTATTCATGGTATCGGTAGTGGTCATACTTTGCACACGAATAGGATTTAAACCTCCCATTTTTAAATCGCCTATTGTAACCTCTCTGGTTAAGAAACGTTGGTACTGAGTTAGGCTATTACAATATTTTTTTTGATAATTCATTTTAACTTTTGATTAAATGCTTTGACTAAAAAGCGCTGTAAATTTAAACAATTAATACCGCTTATAGTTTTTAGAACGCACTCATTTTTACTTTTGTAAATAAACCGTTAATTACTTTTATTTTATTTCTATCTCATCGGCAAAAATAAAGGCTTCTCCCCCACTACCCATGTGCCATTGAGGCAACTTACCAAAATTTTTAGCAACAATTTTAATGTATTTTACTGCTTCCTTTTTAGCTAATTTTTTTTCGAATTTCTTAACCTGAACATTGTAATCGTTAGCATTTATAGAATTCGATACACTATCTAACAGAGTAAAGTTCTTATTATCGTTAGAACCATAAAATAAAACTTCAGTTGGGAAAACTATCCATGAGCGGGTATCTTGCAAGCAATTTAAACTGATGTAATCAATTTCTTTTTGTTTTTTTAAATCAATCAAACATTCAAAATCCTGAGGTTGAACGCCAATCCAATTACCTTTTCGCCAATCAAGGTCAGCATATATACCATCAATTAACGATTGCGCGCCATCGGCTGAGTATTGAGAATTAGGTACTGAAACGATAGCAACTTCATAATTGTATTTTAGTTTATAAAATTCAGCTCTGGTAACTGCACTTTGCTCTTTTTCTTTTATGGCAATTGCCTTAATAACGGCATTAGTGTCTATTACAAAAGGACCATTATACTCTTTAGAATTACTATTGGGTTCTGACCCATTGGTTGTATAAAACAGTTTTGCATCATTACCATTTATAGTATTTAAACTAATTTGCATATTGCCTTTGAAAACCTGAGTAGGTGCATTAATGATGGGCGAAGGAATTAATGATTTATCACTTATCATTGAAGTTGGCGCAAAGGCCCCTTTGCCATATGAATTGACTGTATCAATTTTAGATTTAAACAAAAATTCAATTTTACCTCCTAATACAATTTGATTATGTTTAATAAAAGAATTAAACGTTTTATCTCCATTTAAATTAATTCCGCTAATTGCTATATCAGATTTTGAATCAGATTTTATACTAAACGATTTTCCGTTTTCAAGATTAATTTTAATGTTGTTAAATGCAGGAATACCCAATATATAATCTTGAGAACCCGGACAAACCGGATACATACCAATAGCGCTAAAAACATACCAAGCACTCATTTGCCCGCAATCTTCATTTCCAATTAAACCGTCGGGAGAATTTTTATAAAAATCGCGGCATATCTGGCTTACACGTTCAATTGTTTTTTGAGGTTTACCTACAAAATTATAAAGGTATGCCATGTGATGACTTGGCTCATTACCATGTGCATACTGACCAATTAAGCCCGTAACATCAGATTGTTCTCTCCCCCTTGTTTTTTGAGTTGTGGTAAATAATTCATCCAATTTATTTTCAAAATTTCTTGTTCCGCCATGTAAATTAATTAAGCCATTAATATCGTGAGGAACGTAAAAAGAATATTGCCAGCTGTTACCTTCGGTAAAATGATTATTGATTTCGTTAGGATAGAAAGGCGACAACCAGTTTCCGTTTTTCCGTGGTCGCATAAAGCCTGTACTTGAATCGAAACAAGATTTATAGGATTGCGACAATTTAATGTGAGTTAAATACTCATTGTTTTTTAGGAATAATTTATCTAATTGAGCGAGACACCAGTTATCATAAGCATATTCTAAAGACTTACTCACACTCTCACTTTCATCATCAATTTGAAGAAAAGCATTTTTGTTAAAAATCGGAATACCAAAGTTTGTATAAGTTGCTGCAGCGTTAATTGCTTTGTAAACCAAGGCGGTGTCAAAATTTGAAATACCTTTTACAAAGGCGTCGGCAATAACAGACACAGAATGAAAACCTATCATACAATCCGTTTCATTACCTGATAATTCCCACATTGGCAAGCGTCCCGATTGCGTGTATTGAACTAAAAACGTATTAATAAAATCGCGCGTTCGCTCTCGTTCTAATATTGTAAATAAAGGATGTAAAGCTCTGTAGGTGTCCCACAATGAAAACACTGAATAATTAGTAAAGCCATTTGCTGTATGCACCATTCCATCTCGTCCGCGATATTGATTATCAACATCCATGTTTAGTGAGGGGTGTGTAAAACAATGATATAAAGCAGTATAAAAAACACTCATTTTATTTTTATCGTTGTCTTTCACTTCTAGTTTACATAACTGAGTGTTCCAAACTTTTGCAGCTTCATTTTTATACTTTTCAAAATTCCAATGCTCTGCTTCGGAAGTTAGATTTTTTAAGGCACCTTCTACGTTAACGGATGAAATACCAACTTTAACTATTAAGGGTTTATTATCTGATATATCAAATTTAAAATAGGCCCCTTGAGCTCTTTCTTTTATTTTAAAATTTAATTTTGGTTTAAACGTTTTATTTAATGCAAATTCCATTTTTTTAAACGGCTTTGAAAATTTAATTACAAAATAAATTTGCTGACTTCTGGCCCAAGCCTCACTCATTCTGTAACCAGAAATTGTAACACTGTCTATTATTGAAATATTTGAGAGTAATGTTTTATCACGATGCAATAAATCAAGTATCAAATTTCCATCATTAGTTTTAGGAAAGGTATAACGATGAATTCCTACTCTTAAAGTTGATGTTAACTCTGCTTTTATATTTTCATCATCCAATAAAACTTCATAAAATCCGGCTTCTGCTTTTTCGTTTTTATGATTAAATTTAGATGAATACACATTGTTGTCAGCAGAAGGTTGGCCGGTTGTTGGCATTAATAAAATATCTCCCCAATCGCTCACGCCCGTCCCACTTAAATGCGTATGCGAAAACCCATAAATAACACTATCGCTGTAATGATAACCACTACAACCATCCCAACTGCCATCTATTCGTGTATCGGGACTTAATTGTACCATACCAAACGGTAATACAGCACCAGGAAAGGTATGACCGTGACCACCGGTACCAATAAATGGATTTACATATTGTGCATAATTAACTTGTGCTCTGATGTATTGTTTAGTAAATAAAAGAAACAAGATTAACAAAGCAAAAACTATACTTTTTAAATAACAGAATAATTTTTTTTGTAGTGAATTAATGTAATGCATAAAACAGATTATAAATTATTTAATACTAATGACTTTATTTTAAGCGGCAAATTGCTGGCATTTTTTGTTTTTACTTTCACAATTTTTTTCTGACCGACTTCAAGATCAAAAAAATTATCATCAAAAATGGCAAGCGAATTTTCATCGTACAGATAAACATCTTTAGAAAAAACAGAAGATTCTACTTGGTAAGTATTATCATTTATTTTCTTAATAGCTATTGTTGAATGCGGCAGTAAATTATTTTTTGGTTTTACAAAACAATACATTGATGTTGCTAATATTTTGCCATCTTTACTAATTTCAGTTTTTAAATATGCTCCAGTTGAATCAAATTCCGGCAACTGATTTTTTAAAACATCATAATTTAAAACTTTAGTATTACTCAATTCAACATCAAGGTTTTTCTGCCAGATAATTTTTGAATTGTAATTTTTTAATTCAATTTTTAAACTGGCACTTACTGTTTGAAGCGAATCACTAGCGCAAGAAATTTTTAAACAATCTTTTACATTGGTAACCGAAATTAAAACCGGAGCATATAATTTTCCCAGAGCGTAAAAAAATGCCTTAGGTTGTTTGTAATAATCAATAGCGCTCCACGACACTGCCGGCCAGCAATCGTTAAGTTGCCAAAACAAAGTTCCCATACAATAGGGCTTATTTCTTCGATGTGCCTCAATAGCGGTTTTCATCCCATCACGCTGCAATAATTGCGACACGTAACAATAAGATTCAAAATTTGAAGGAAGTTTATAATCTCGTAGCAAATATGTATTAATAGTTTCAAAGCCGGTTTTATGTTTTTGGTGCGCTTTTACAGATTCGGAATTTATTTGCAATTCGTTTTTGTTGCAAAACATTTTAAAAGCGTTAGCAGTGGGCAACGATTGAAAACCAAATTCACTCATAAACCTACCAACTTTTTTTTCGTAATTCTCAAAAGGTTCCATTCCCCACCAAACACCCCAATAATGCGAATCGCCTTGGGTTAAACTTTCTTTATGCCCCCAGCCTATTGATGGAGAAGAATACCAATATGGGGTTTGATGACTATAAGCACTTATATTAATAGGAATTAAAGCGTGAAATAATTTCTGATAATCATTCCAAATAATCAAAGAATCTTGATATGAATAATTATATTGTTTTTGCCAACCCCAATTAAACCAACCTTCATTTATCTCATTGTTGCCACACCATAAAGCCAACGAAGGATGATTTCGTAAACGTATAATTTGTTCTTTAATTTCTTCATTAACATTATTCATAAAACTATTATCTCCGGGATACATAGCGCAAGCAAACATAAAATCTTGCCAAACCAGAATACCATTTTTATCACAAGCTTCATAAAAGCTGTCATCAGGATATACACCGCCACCCCACACTCTTAGCATATTAAACTTATATTTTTTATATAATTCAAACTCATCCAAATAGTCTGATTTGTTTTTTGGGGTTAAAAAAACGCTAGAAGGTATATAATTTGCACCCTTCATAAATACTGGCTTTCCGTTTACTTTAAAATAAAACGCATTTCCTATCGAATCTGATTTATATACTAATTCAATTTTTCGTATACCAATTGGTAAATTAAATTTATCATATGTTTTTTGCCCAGCCTTTATTATACCTGAAAAATTATACCGATAAGCCTCGCCCAAACCATTGCTCCACCAAAGTTTAGGTTTTACAATTAAAAACTGAACAGTATCAACATTTATACCTTTTGAAAAATGAATTAATTTATCATTCCTAATTTCATTTATTTTATTTTTTTTATCGGCTAACATAGTAACTTCAATATTGTAACTATGTGAAGTATCACTCTCGGTTTCAATTAACAGTTCAACTTTAGCCAGCGAATCAGAAATACTAATAATGTTATGATTTAAAGATTTTATTTTTATATCGTTCCAGCAAACTAATTTTATAGGTTTCCAGATACCACAACCTAAATATTTTGGTCCAAAGTCCCAACCATACTGAAACTGAGCTTTACGCGTAAAAACACGATTACCTTCAGGCAGGGTATATTTTAATTTTGAAGCTTCCTCTTTTCCTCTTTTAACAGCTGACTCAAAAACTATACGCAATGTATTAACACCAGGTCTCACTTTTTCTTTAACATTATTCTGCCATGATCTGAACATGTTATCGGTAATTAATAATAAAGAATCGTTTAAATATACCTTAGCATAAGTATCTAGTCCTTCAAAGCAAAGATCTATATGTTTATTTTTTAAAAATTGTTCATTGCAATTAAAAGTTGTTTTGTATTCCCAATTTTCATTTTCAATCCATTGTAAATCTTTTTCGTTATTAGAAAAAAATGGGTCTTTGATTAGCTGATTTTTAAACAGATCTAAATAAATGTTTCCAGGCACGTTTGCTTTATGCCATTTAGATGTTCCTATTTTTTTAAATTGCCAATTAGAATTAATTAAAAACGTATTTTCTTGAGCAATTAAATTGCATGCTAACAATATCAAGAAAAATAAATATGGAATTGTTTTTCTCAAATTTCAGTTAATCTACTTTTCAAAAATTTTATTTCTTGGCTATCGCAAACAAACGACTCGTTAATTAATGCAGCAGAGTGGTATTCGCTGCAACAAGTAGTATTTAAAATATCAGCTATATTATAAGAACGTATACCACCACCCGGCATTATTGTAATTTTATTTTTAAAATATTCATTTAATTCGGCTATTTTATTTTTACCATCAAGTGCGCTTTGTTTCCCTCCAGAGCTTAATACACCAGAAAAACCAATATTAATTAATTTTTGAATTTCAGAAAATAAATCATCACATTGATCGATTGCTCTGTGAAAAACTTTATGCATCGGATTTGCTAGTTTAACAAGTTCATCACACACAGAAAAATTAATTTGATTATTAGTTGTTAAGCAGCCAAAAACAACTCCATCAATGTTTTGTTCTCTGCAAAAAAAAATTGTTTTTTTCATAGCATCAATTTCATCGGTTGTATAAACAAAATCTCCACCTCTCGGACGAATGATTACATGAATAGGTAATTGAATTTTATTTCTTACTTCTAAAATTAATTTTTCAGAAGGGGTTGTTCCGCCTTCAGTATAATTTTCACATAGCTCAATTCTATCCGCTCCTGAATTTGCAGCAATAATGGCAGACTCTAAATTAAAGCAGGCTATTTCAAGAACATGTTTACTCATAAGCACTACAATAAATGCTTGGCATCAATTAATTTATTTTTAATATCGGGAGAGTAAACAGCGTAGTTAAATCCCTTTTGTAAGCAAAAAGCACCATGCTCACCATTTTTATTAATAGCAATAAACCCAATCTGTATTTCACTTAACGGCTTATTTCTTTTTTTAGCACTTAAAATAATTCTCTCAACAGCTCTTTTACAAGCCTCTTCGGGATGTAAGCCCTGACGCATTAATTCAACAACGGTATGACAACCAGCAATTCTAATTACCTCTTCTCCATGACCGGTTGCAGTAACTGCACCAACTTCATTATCTACAAACAAACCGGCGCCAATAATTGGAGAATCGCCAATTCGGCCATGCATTTTAAACGCCATACCACTGGTTGTGCAAGCGCCTGATAAATTCCCATTCATATCGAGGGCTACCATGCCTATTGTATCATGATTTTCGATATTTACTTTTGGTTTGTATTCAGATTTTTTTAACCACTCTTTCCACTCTGCTTCAGATTCAGGAGTTAATAAATTTTCTTTTTTAAACCCTTGTGAAATAGCAAACTGAAAAGCACCTTCGCCAACAAGCATAACGTGAGGTGTTTTTTCCATTACAGCCCTTGCCACCGAAATTGGATGAATAATATTTTCTAAACATGCAACAGAACCTATGTTACCCAATTCATCCATAATACAAGCGTCGAGCGTTACTTTTCCATCTCTGTCTGGTCTTCCGCCTAGGCCAACACTCCGTTCGTTAGGATCTGCCTCTGGAACTTTTACACCGGCTTCAACGGCGTCTAATGCTTTTCCATTATTAGCTAAAATTTTCCAAGCTTCTTCGTTAGCATCTATCCCAAATTTCCATGTTGAAATAACTATTGGCTTTACAGTTTTTTTTGTTTTTGATAAAAATAACTCTGCTGATTTACTTTTGTTGAACGCAAATAATGAGGATGCTAATGCAGAAAATTTAATAAATTGTCTTCTGTTACTTTTCATATCAGTTAATTTTTATTTCATCGCAAAATAACCAGGCATCTTCGCCTGCACCAGGTTTTCCTGATAAAATTTTTCCGTGGTTTTTCGCAATTATTTTTACAAACCAGGCTTGTTGTTTATTAACTATAAAATTACAGTCTCTGTCGTTTTTTATATTTTTTTCAAATAATGTATCAACCGTTTTATATTCAAGTCCGTTTTCAGATAGCAATAATGTAATTTCTTTTGGCAAATAAATCCAGTTAAGTTCTTCTTTTAAAAATCCAATTTCTACAGAGGTAATTTCATCTAATTTCTCTAAATCAATAACAACTTCGATATCATTGCCACTCCAGCCAAGCCACTGATCATTAATTCTGGGCAATTTGGCTGTTTCTCCGTTTACAAGAACAAAACTGCCACCTTTATTGTAATATTTACTAGGAGGATATTTAAATATTGGCAATTTGTTGGTGGCTTTATTAATTTGATAATTTCTTGAAACAACTTTACCTTTTAACTCATGATTCTTAAATAAAGCACTTTTTACAAGCATATCTTTTTTTAATTCAATAGGCGTGGAGTATTTTATTGATTTTTCGGAAGGTTCGGAACCATCCAGCGTATAATAAATATCGCCTAAATAATTATTGGCAGAAAGCTCTAATTTTAAATTTTTACTTTGAGATGCAGGGCTAACCTTGTAATCGACATTATATAAAGCTTTTGCGTAGTTAACATTAAGATTATCTAACTTGGCAAAATGATCTTGCAAACGAATTAAAAAATTAGTTTCATTTTTGTTTACTCTCATTGTCCATAAAACTTCAGCTAGAGCAGCCATTCGTGGCATAGTCATATATTCTACCTGTTTTTCGTTTAAAATATATTCTGTCCACACATTAGCCTGTGCACCCAAAATATATTTTTGTTCATCAGTGTTTAACTCCTGCGGAATAGGATTAAAATCATACACTTTTTCCAAAGGCGTAAAACCACCTATAGCAAGAGGTTCATCGCTTGGCGAAGATTGATAATGGTCAAAATAACAATGTGTTCCGGGAGTCATTACTACAAAATGTTTTTCTTTAGCAGCAGCAATTCCTCCTTCCATTCCGCGCCAACTCATAACCGCAGCATTAGGCGCCAAACCACCCTCCAAAATCTCATCCCAACCAATTATTTGTTTTCCTTTTGAGTTTAAATACTTTTCTATTTGTTTTATAAAATAACTTTGTAATTCATGTTCGTCTTTTAAATTTTGTTTTTTTATTAATGCCTGACAATTAGAACAAACTTTCCATCTAGTTTTTGGACATTCGTCGCCACCAATATGAATGTATTTTCCGGGAAACAAATTAACGACCTCATCTAAAATATGTTGTAAAAAATTAAGTGTTGAATCCTTTGTACAAAACACATCTTCAAAAACACCCCAGCCTTTTGCAACTTCTTGAGGTTTTCCTGTACATGATAACCAGGGATAAGCTGCTATGGCTGCATGAGAATGACCGGGCATTTCAATTTCAGGAACCACAGTTATGTGTTTTTTTTGAGCATAAGCAACTACCTCTTTTATTTCGCTTTGAGTATAAAAACCACCATAATTGACCGTATCGTAATTAGAATCGCTATACTTGCCAACCATACTGCCTTTTCTAAAGGCACCTATTTGAGTAAGCCTTGGGTATTTTTTAATTTCAATTCGCCAGCCTTGATCGTCGGTTAAATGCCAGTGAAATGTATTTAATTTATACATTGCCAAAAAATCTATATAACGCTTAACAAAATCAACCGAAAAAAAATGTCTGGAAACATCTAAATGCATACCTCGCCATTTAAATGCGGGTTTATCATAAATATCTAAACATGGTAATTTGATTGTTTTAGCAGTTTGTGAATTTATTAATTGAATTATAGTTTGAAACGCATAAAAAATTCCGGTTGTGTCGCCTTTTATTATAATATTTTCGGGATTAATATCTAGTTGATACGATTCAGATGTTTGATTGTCATCTAATAAAACTACGATGCT
Organism: Bacteroidia bacterium; assembly: GCA_044344665.1. Classification (GTDB taxonomy): domain Bacteria; phylum Bacteroidota; class Bacteroidia; order B-17B0; family Aurantibacillaceae; genus Aurantibacillus. Next base: position 64,002 of record JBIJCO010000014.1, read on the forward strand.
GTTTTTATGAGTTGAATCTTTTGTTGCAACTAAATTTATCTGATTGTTGTTTTTAAGAAAAGCATTTAAGTAACTAATTTGTTCTTTTACTTTTTCGCTATTGCAATAAATTGTTGTTTTTTCTGAAATAATAAAATGGCCGGATTTGATGGTATAATTATTAGGCAATGGAATTACCGGAAACCTAAAACTATTTTGAGAAGTATAAAAAACAGAGGTTAAAACAAAAAAAACTATAACGAAATATTTCATAAGCATTATTAAAATTTATAAATCATTACGAAAAAATTAATGCCCTACAGAGTTTTGTGAATTTGAAAAATCAATTCCTTGCTTTAATAATATTTTTTTTGCCTTCCAACCATAAAAAGCTAAATACATAAAACAAAGTACACCAACCAAATAACTGGCCTTAATGCCAATTACATCAGGTCCTGCAAGCCAACCTTGTAACCAACTTATTAAACCGCCACCCATTATCATCATAATTAAATAACTTGCACCTTGATTTGTATGTTTTCCTAAACCGGAAATGGCAAGCGTAAAAATACATGGCCAAAGAGTTGAACAAAACAAACCAACACTTATAAAAGCATAAACGCTAATTAATCCTGAAGTAAGCATACCTATAATAAGAGCAGTTATACCAAGCACTGAAAAAATAACAAGTTGTCTCGCTGGACTTCCTTTGCTTAAGATATCAGCCGCTATCAAAATTAAAATTACAACCGCATACGGATAAAAAACAGTTAAATCGCTTTTAGCTATTGCATTAACAACTAAAAACACTGCAAAAGCGAGATATGGCATTACAAATCGTAAACTATTTTTTATGGAGGGTTTAACATTAAATGCACCTGCAGAGCTTGTCCATCTGCCAATCATTAAACTTGCCCAAAATAAAGATACATAAGGAGCTGCTTGATTAGTTTCAACACCCATATTTTGTTTCATGTATTCCGGTAAATTAGAAGCCGTTGCAACCTCAACACCAACGTAAACAAAAATGGCTATCATGCCCAACACCAATTGTAAGTAATTTAAAGAACTTTTTTTATCATTATTATTTTCGTCGCTTACTTTTTTATCGTCTACATGAATTTGATTTGGCAGAGATGAAAATTTAAAAATAATTGCCACGATTAAAAACGCTAGACCTAATATTAAATATGGAAATTTTACTGCTCCAATATCATTTAATTTATTTTCATTGCCAACTGCACCAAAAATAGCATAACTAACCACTAATGGCCCAATGGTAGTCCCAATATTATTAACCCCTCCGGCTAAACTCAAACGCTGTGAAGCCTGTTCAGAACTACCCATTACAATAGCAAGAGGATTAGCGGCAGTTTGTTGCAAAGAAAAACCCAGTGCAACAATAAATAAACCACATATCATAAGATTAAAAGAAACCATTTCGGCGGCAGGATAAAAAAGTAGCGTGCCTACAGCAGATATGCAGAGCCCTAATGCTATTCCGTTTTTATAACCAATTTTATTTAAAATGTCTCCGCCATAAATTTTAGAAATTATAATGTAAATAATTGAGCCAACTGTATAAGCCAAATAAAAAGCAACCGAAATTAATTGACTTTGCCATTGTTCAAGGTTTAATTTATCCTTAAACACCGGAATTAAAATATCGTTGCTTGCAGCCACAAAACCCCAAAAAAAGAAAACTGAAATTAATGTTACTAAAGCGGATTTATTGGTTTTCATGTTTTTTAACATTTAAAATTTTATCTAATATATTTTTTTTATCGTTCTTATCAATTATCAATTATAAATAAGTTGTTAACCTCTTTACTTATAATTTATGTAAATTTATATCCATTAAAATTTTAACATGCAGCTACTTACTCCCTCCAATTTTACAGATTATGAATTAATTGATTGCGGCGATTTCGAAAAACTTGAACGTTTTGGAAAATACATAACGATAAGACCCGAACCTCAAGCTGTTTGGCCAAAAGTATACACCTATCAGGAATGGGAAAAACTTGCTCATGTAAAATTTATTCCAAAATCATCTAGTAGCGGCGAATGGAAAAAGCTTAAACAAATGCCCGATCAATGGACTATAAACTATAAACTAAACGGTTCTGAAAAAAACACACCTGATTTAGTTTTCAGACTTGGTTTAACCTCGTTTAAACATGTGGGCATTTTTCCTGAACAAGCTGTTAACTGGGATAAAATTTATTCTTTCCTTAAAGAAAAATCAAAACCTAAATTTTTAAATCTGTTTGCCTATACCGGCGGCGCATCGCTTGCTGCAAAAGCTGCTGGTGCCGACACAACTCATGTTGACAGTATAAAACAGGTAGTTACTTGGGCAAATGAGAATATGAAAAATTCTAATTTGGATAATATACGCTGGTTAGTTGATGATGCCATGAAATTTGTAAATAAAGAAGTAAGGCGTGGTAACTTTTATCAAGGAATTATTTTGGATCCACCAGCTTTTGGCCATGGCCCAAACGGCGAAAAATGGAAACTGGAAGACAATATTTCAGAAATGATTACCGGCGTTTTACAATTGCTTGATCCAAAAGAACACTTGCTTATTTTAAACGCTTATTCATTAGGATTTTCAGCTTTAGTTCCTGAAAATTTATTAAAGCCATTTGCTCAAAAACATAAATCGGAACTAACTATTGGCGAATTGTTTTTAAATTCAAAAAGTGGAGTTAAACTACCTTTGGGTGTTTGGGGAAGTTTGAAAAAATAATTTTTTTGTTTATTTATCAAGTTTAATACGCTCTTAGTTAGTTTGCATATTTCTAAATTTCATTTGGTTCGGTATTAGGTTTTGCGTAGGATAAGCGAGCTAATTTTTGAGTTGTGTGATAGCTGTCTAACCCAATGCAGGTAATTGTTCCGGCTTTTTCAAGATCTAAAAATCCATCGTTATTTAAAATGTCGTCAGGAAAATAAAGATGTTTAATTTCTCCTATGATAAAAATAGTTCCATTAATTTTAAAATCAACTTTCTCTTTAAATTCTACTCCAATTTTTATAAGAGATTCTTTAACAAATGGCGCAAAAAAATTAGCTTCATAATGTTCTGTCAATCCACTAGCAGTAAATTCTGAAACTTCTTTTGGATAACGAGCAGATGTTTGATGTGCCTTTTTATAACTAGATTTATTAATATGGTTTATTGTGTAAAAATTTGTTTCTAAAATATTTTCAAGAGTATGTCGTTCCACAGAATCGGGCCTAACAATAAAACCAATTAATGGAGGATTTGCGCCTATATGAACAAAAGAATTAAAGATGGCTAAATTGGTTTGATGTTGTTTGTTTTTTGTTCCTATTAAACATACCGATTTGAAGCCTCCTAGAGAATTTATTAAGGATGCTCTGTAACGGCTTTCGAGCGACATAATTTCATGAAAAGAAAAGTGTTTTTCTGTTGTCATGGTAATTATATTTTTAATGAGGACATACCTCCATCTATATGAATAACCTGACCAGTAACCCAGCTAGCTTTATCTGACAATAAAAATTCAGCAGCATTTGCAATATCAGTAGCAGTGCCTATTCGTTTTAGAGGATGACGATTTGCGCCGGCCTCCAGTTTTTCGGGTGTGTTTATTAATTTTCCGGCCAAAGGTGTTTGGGTTAATGAAGGCGCAATACAATTAACTCTAATTTTTGGAGCAAATTCTGCTGCCAGGGCTCTGGTTAATCCTTCCAAAGCTCCTTTACTTACCGCAACTGATGAATGAAAAGGCATACCGATTTGAACAGCAACCGTGCTAAAAAAAACTACCGAAGCATTTTTTGATTGTACTAAATTTGAAGAGTAAGCTTGCAAAATTTTTATAGCACCTAATACATTTAATTCTAATTCAGTTATAAAATCTTGCTGTTTAAGTGTGCGAAACGGTTTTAAATTTATTGAACCCGGACAATAGACAATACCGTCAATTTGTTGACTAATTTGAGGTAATTGGTCGTTACTCAATATATCATAAGTATAATGTTCTATATTATCCAAGTCTGGTTTATTTCTTGAGAGAGAAATCACAGATTGATTGTTATTGATTAAATTTTCTGCTAATGCACGACCAATGCCTGATGATGCGCCTATTATTAGAGTGGTTTTCATTATTTTTTTACAGTTGTTTGAATTTAAACAAGTGTAAAAGCCAAAATGTTTAATTAAAAATAAGTTTAACCTGCTTTCATTTCCAATTTCATCATAATGTCGGTTTGTTCATCATTACCCAAGCGAAAAACATGTTTACTAAACTCACTAAAACCATTTTTCTTGTAAAAATTTATTGCTCTTAAATTTTCTTCCCACACACCCAACCAAACATAGTTCACATTTTTTTATATGGCTATATCTTTTGCTTTTTGAAAAAGTAATTGCCCTATGTTTTTTCCATAAAAATGTTTTAAAACATAAATTCGTTCTATTTCGAGTGTATTTCCGTCTTGAATTTCTGTTTGTGATTTCCCCCAATTTAATTTTAAATAGCCTATTATATTGTTATTCAGTTCGGCAAAATAAAATTCCGAATTATTATCTTCCAACTCGGCTTTAAGTTTAATCATTGAAAAACTTTCTTCTAAATAGGTTTTCATATTCTCTTCTGTATTAACACTTGAAAATGTCTCTAAAAAAGTTTGCCTGCCTATTTGCTGCAGCCGGTAAATATCTTGAGGTTATACTTTTTTTATGTGAATATTTTCCATGGCTATTTTTTGAGCATGAAGCCAAAGTTAACAATAAAAAAAGCTCGGTTGTTAACTGAGCCTTTTGGGATGTGTAGTATGGAAATGAATCAAAATTTATTTTTCAAGTATTAATTTACCACTTTGTATAACACCATCCTTATTTTTTACCTTATAAAAATAAATACCCTGAGAATGATTATGAAGAGAAATGTTCAAAAACTTTTCATTAGTTTCTTTTATTAGAATTTGTTTACCCGTAATATCAGTTACTTCTATAAAAGAATTTCCATCAAGCCCTTCAAAAGTAAATTTATCAGTGCTTGGATTTGGTAATATTTTAACAGGATTATTAAGAGAGTATTCTTTAACCCCAATTGTAGAATTTGTAAATCTTGCAATATTATTTAATGGAGTTGCAACTGGATTATTTGATTCTGCATATGTAATATTGCCACCGACATATAATTGTGAGCCATATGTTATTAGAGCTTTAATAGATCCTCCAGATCCAATACCATTGAGATTAGTGATTGTAGAGGT
>JBIJCO010000023.1:0-44459 GCA_044344665.1 Bacteroidia bacterium
GGCAGAAATACAACCCATATTTTGTAAACCAACTTGAGTAAAAACCCCACCAACAATAAGCTTATTGTCAAAAATCGTTAAGGTAAATGCCTGTTCACCAACAAGAGGCATACTGCCACCAACAGTTGACCAGTTTGATCCATTCCACATCGATATGCCATTTACACAATTGGCTGCATATATATTATTGTTAAAAGCACATAATGATGTAACTCCTGAAAAGGACGCCCCTCCGATACCCAAACAATCTGGTATTCCAGTTCCTAGTGCAGACCATGTTGAACCATTCCATTTGGCAACATTATTTGCTACTACATTTCCTTGTGCTGAAAAAGTAAAACTTCCTCCTGCATATAATTCATTATTATATATGGTTAAAGCCTCAACAAATCTATGGTATCCATTATATATAATATTAATTCCTGAACCTAAAGGTGACCATGTAACACCATCCCATTGTGCTATATTCCTGGCTGGAACTCCGTTAATTGTATCAAAAGCACCTGCAGCAATTAATTTATTATTATAAACTGTAAGTGCTTTGATAATTCCTGGACCAAAATTGTTTGAAACTAATTTGTTTACTATACTGCTCCACGCGTTACCATTCCATTTTGCTAAACCACACAAGGTTGTTGTATTAGCTGAACCAAATAGCCCTCCAACAATTAAATTACCTTGAAAGCTAGTAAGTGCATAAACACCATTTTGACTGCTACAACCTGCATTTTGCAAAGTTCCGCTCTGGACCCCATTAAGGAGTACAGACCAATTGCTACCATCCCAAACCGCTATATTATCAGTAATATTTCCACCTGCACTTTTAAAACTCCCTCCAACAATGAGTTTATTATTATAGATTGTAAAAGCATTTACTCTAACTCCAACTCCTTGGTTTACCCCTGTTGATAAAGGTTGCCATATTAATTGTGCATTAATTTTAAAAGTAAATAAAAATAAAAGTGATACTAATAATGTTTTTTTCATGGTGTTATGTACTTTATATTATTTCAAATATAAAAATAAATTCTATTATATAGTGTACTAATAATAAGAGTACCTAATCAAGTACCCAATTAAGACTTTTGCCTTATGGCAAAGGTGAATGAAAAAGAAAGTCCGGAGTTAAAAGTAATAGCAGAAAGGCTTAAGCAATTAAGAAAACTAAAAGGTTATAAAAACTACGAGCATATTTCTTTTGAATTGGGCATGTCAAGATCTGCATATTGGAGATTAGAAACCGGGGCTAACTTTGAATTAAAAACACTTATTAAAATATGCAAACTGCTTGGCGTAAGCCTTGAAGAATTTTTTATGGGTATTACAATCCCCAAAAAAAGTTCGATAAAAAAATAATAAAAATAAATTTTTCTAAACTACAAAAATTGGCCAAAGATTTCATACTATTAAAATTACTAAATAGTATTGTTTTTCTCTTGTATATATAATTTTTCCTTTTTGAATAAGTGCATACTAAAATTCAATTTTACATTTATCATCTTTAAAATCATTCTTTAAGTCGTTTATTGTTTTATGATTGAAATCAGATTTCAACATTTTTCTTTTATGTAGTGAAATTGTTTTCAATTCTTTTGCTTCTGCATATCTTCTTAATTGAATCTCATTTTCAATTATCAATCCAGGAACATCTATCAATTTGCCATTATCATCCTTTGCCGCCATTGTAAAATAACAAGAATTCGTGTGTTTAATTAAATCAGTTTTAGGATTTAGTGCTTCCACTCTCATACCTACAATCATTGTTGAATTACCAACATAATTAACGGAAGATTTTAATGACACCAATTCACCAACTTCTATTGGATTTAAAAACTCAACACCTTCAACAGCTACAGTAACACAATAAGCACCGCTATGCTTTGTGGCAGTGACGTAGGCTACTTTATCCATCAGGGATAATAATATACCACCATGAACTTTGCCTCCAAAATTTGCGTAACTCGGAATCATTAATTCCGTTAATATAGTTTCTGATTCCGTTATTTTTTTAAATTTTTTTATCATCAATTTTAAATACTTTTTTAATTAGGTTAATAAATAAAGTCTTCTTAGTCCGCATTATTGATTAAATAAACGTTCACCCTTCTAATTTTTGTTCTATACACGCATGTTTACTATCATATTTTGACTTCCTCTCGCCATTTCGTTTAGCTATAATTGAATTCAAATACCAATTTAAATGTTTTTTTTACCTCCTCAGCGCACTTTTGGGGTCAATTTAATTATAATTATAAATTCCAATATCATCTGTAAAACCTCCTATTTTTATTTTGTTTTATAAAATATTCCAATTGGTCAAACATTTTTAGCATAATAGGTTTTAGGGTTTCAGAAATATAATCAAAAAACACATTATGTAATGTAAAAAAGGTTCAAGTGATTTATTTAGATACTAAATATCTGTTGGGTTAGCAGAAATTAAGTATGTTAAGTGCAGTCCAAAAATTTCGTGCCTAGTTCTATAATTGGCTCTCTTATGCCATTATCGCCTGTTTTCCCTCCTTGGGTTGGTTTATTCCCTAAAGGAATTACTGTTGCAATATATGCATAACCCAATTTAGCTTCTTTATTTCCCCGATCATCATAATCTGAACTAGCATCAGTAATAGCAATAGGGACTTCCCAGTTATTTTTATTTTTTATACACTTATAAAAGCAAGCTTATGATATTCCTGAAAACAAAAAACCCCAGTAAGTACCGGGGTTTTAATTTATCAAGCGGTGAGGGCGGGATTCGAACCCGCGGTACACGGTAAAGCGTACGACAGTTTAGCAAACTGTTCCTTTCGGCCTCTCAGGCACCTCACCAATTTCGTGGTGCAAATTTAATACTTTTTAATTAAAATTTAAAGTTTACAAAAAAATATTAAACATCCTTTAAATATACATCTATAAGCCCTTCAGGAGCATTGTAATATATTTTTCGATCAGTCTCATCTATTTTCTCAATAAAATCATTAACCAATGGTAAAATAATTTCTTTGTTCTTGTGCATAATGCTCAACAAAATTTGAAATCCATTATCATTTACTTCAAATACCTTACCAACTTGACCATACTTTTTATCTTCCAATTCAAAACCAACCCAATCAAACTCTTCCTCATCAACTTCTACCAATTCTTTATCGATAAAAATTTTTTTACCAATAAATAATTTAGCTTTTTCAATGGTGTCAGTTTCCTCTAATTCAATAATAAACCCCACATTATTGGGTGTTATTTTTTTTACAAAGTGCGGGGCTAAACCGGTTGAGCTTTCTAAAAAAACAACTTTTACCTCTTCAAAATAAACCTCTTTATCGGCTCTTAAAATTAATTGCCCCTTTACTCCATGAGTTTTACTTAAATAACCAATATCTGTAAATTCCATTAGCTTAATGCGGCTTTCACAAAACTAACAAATAATGGATGAGGATTTTCTACCGTACTTTTATATTCAGGATGAAACTGAACACCCATAAAAAATGGATGTTTTGCAATTTCAACAATCTCAACCAATCCTCCGTTAGGATTTATACCTGAAAGTAACATGCCGGCTTCTGTAAATTGTTTTTTGTATTCGTTATTAAACTCATACCTATGGCGATGGCGCTCATTTACTGACACAGAATTATAAGCCTTAAAGGCCAATGAGTCTTCTTGCACAGAACATTTATAAGCACCTAAACGCATGGTACCCCCCATGTGAGAGATTGTTTTTTGATTTTCCAATAAATCAATAACAGGGCTACTTGTAGCAGGATTCATTTCTCTGCTGTGCGCATCCTTTAATCCTAATACATTGCGAGCAAATTCAATTACCGCACATTGCATACCTAAACATATCCCTAAAAACGGAATATTGTTTTCGCGCGCATACTTTATAGATGAGATTTTTCCTTCAATGCCTCTGGTACCAAAACCGGGAGCTACTAAAATTCCTTTAAGGCCTGATAGTTTTTGTTTAATGTTTTCTTCTGTAATGTCTTCGCTGTGAATCCACTCTAATTTTACTTTGCAATCATTAATAACCCCGGCATGTATAAATGCCTCGGCAATTGACTTATAGGAATCTTTTAATTCAACATATTTACCAATTAATCCTATAACAACTTCATTTTTAGGTTGGCTTAGTTTTTCTAAAAAGCTTTTCCATTTGATTAATTGTGGTTCTCCGGATGCAGTAATACCAAGTTTTTTAAGTACAATAACATCTAGTTTTTCCTTTTCCATAAGTAATGGAACCTCATAAATACTAGAAGCATCTAAAGCTTCAATTACCGCATTTGGTTCTACATTACAAAACAAAGCAATTTTCTTGCGAATGTCTTGGTTAACAGGGTGCTCTGCGCGACAAACCAAAACATCGGGTTGCACACCATATTCAAGCAGCAGCTTTACAGAGTGTTGGGTTGGTTTTGTTTTTAATTCGCCGGAAGTTGACAAATAAGGCAGTAATGTTAAATGTATTACCGTGCAATCGTTACCCATCTCCCATTTCAATTGTCTAACTGCTTCAATGTATGGCAACGATTCAATATCACCAACGGTTCCTCCTATTTCGGTAATTACAAACTGAAACTGACCGGTTTTGCCTAAAATTTTAATACGGTTTTTTATCTCATCAGTAATATGCGGAATTACCTGAACGGTTTTTCCTAAATACTCTCCTTTACGTTCTTTTTCAATAACACTTTGGTATATGCGGCCGGTGGTTACATTGTTTGCCTGCGAAGTTGGGACATTTAAAAATCGCTCATAATGCCCTAAATCCAAATCAGTTTCAGCACCATCGTCTGTTACGTAACATTCGCCGTGTTCATAAGGATTTAAAGTGCCAGGATCGACATTAATATAAGGATCTAATTTTTGGATGGTTACCGTATAACCCCTTGCCTGTAATAATTTGGCCAAGCTTGCCGATATAATTCCTTTTCCGAGTGAAGATGTTACACCACCGGTAACAAAAATGTATTTAGTATTTGCAGACATAACAGTTTTTAAAAACTGTAGGTAAAATTAATTAAAAAAAAGGATTTGAAAGGATAAAATTATGAAGGCTTTTGAATACCTATATATTAATGGATTTACAACTTAATTCCAATAACACAAATATCATCAACCTGCTCTAAATCTCCTTTCCATTCATTAAAAGCCGCATTCAATTGAGCATGTTGTTCATTTTGGGTTAGCTCATAATTCTTTAACAATAAAGATGAAAAGTTTTTGTATTTAAATTTTTTACCTGCAACTCCACCAAATTGATCTGCAAATCCATCGGTAAATAAATAAAATGTAGTGTTTTCCTTGTATTCTAAACGATGTGTTGTAAAAGGCTTTGGAGTTTCTGTTTTGCCTATAGGTTGTTTATCTGCCTTTATTTCTTTTAATTCATTATTTTGAATATACCACAACGGATTATTTGCACCACTCCAACAAACGATTTTGTTTTTATTATCTATACATAACAATGAAATATCCATCCCATCTTTAACATCACTGGAACTTTTTTCAAAAGTTTCAAGAACCAAATCTCTTGTTTTATCCAGAATTTTTCCGGTATCAATTAAATTAAACTCTTTTATACTTCTGTTTAAAGCGTTTGAACATACAACGGAAACCAAAGCTCCCGGAACTCCATGTCCGGTGCTGTCTGCAGCTGCAATAAAAAATAAGTCGCCTACTTTCTCTGCCCAATAAAAATCTCCTGCAACAATATCTTTTGGTTTATAATAAATAAAATTTTTATCTATTTGTGAATCAACAAAAGCCTTTGGAGGTAGTATTGCATCCTGCAAACGTTTCGCATAAGTAATTGAGTCAATAATCTCTTTTTGTTTTTCTTCAATTAAATGCTTTTGTTTTTCAGTTTCTAATTTTTGATTAGAAATTATTTTACTCTTTCGTTTATTTAACCTTAAACTTCGAAAAATTAAAAAACTTAATAAACTAAAAACAACTACACCAACAATAAATAAATTGCTAATTCTTTTTTGAAAATCTAAATCTTTATTAACTAACAAAATTTCTTTATCCTTTTCTTGTTGAACAACCTCTGATTCTAATTGCGAAATTTTATTTTGTATATCTTGGTTAGACAATTGATCATTTAATTCATTTGAAACAACCAAATAGTCATAAGCTCCTTTGTAATTATTTAATCCTTTTAAAACTAGTGACTTTAATTCATACAGTTCTCTTAATGTTTTAGTTTGATTTTTACTTTCATAATATTCAATGGCTTCGTTTACATAAGGAAGCGAATTTTCAAAATCATTCATTTTGATGTAATATCGCGCGATTCTGGAATTTAATTCATTTTGATTATAATCATCTTTGAGACAGAGGGCAATTTCTTTTGCATGTTTAAAATATTTTATTGCCAAGTTAATATCTCCTCTTAATTCAGGAATCAAGGCATAATTATTATATAGTATAATTAAACTTGACGAATCGTTTTGTTGTATTGCCTTATTAATTGCGTTATTGTAATATTTTTCAGCTAAATTATATTGTTTTTTTTCACGATAAATATCTCCTATCCCTGCAATAAACCATACATCCTCCTTAATTTTAGGATTATAAAACAATCTGCTATTCCATAGCTGTAATGATTTTTCATAATTCCCGCGATTAAAATAAAAATCAGAACCGCTAGAAAGAATCTTGTCAATTAAAGCACTATCTTTTATTTTTTTTGCAGCACTTAATGCTTTTTCAAAATAAGTAAACATTTGCTGGTACTTCTCAATATTTTGAAAGACGAAAGCAACATTTATACTTGATTTGGCGATTTGCTTTGTGTAATTATTTTCTTCCGAAATCTTAAGCTGTTTTAAAAAATATTCCAATGCTTTGTCGTTCCTTCCTTTCATAGAATTTAAAATTCCAAACAATTCAAAAACTGAACATTTTTGATTATTAGAAAGATTATTAAGTTTTGATTCGGCAATTTTAGCAAAATAAAAAGCCGAATCGAGATTGGAGTATCCAAAATATAAACTTATTTCAGAACAAAGTTTTGCCTTAAGAGAGTCAGTTTTAGCGTTTTTTAAAGCAATTTTTAAAGAATCTAATTGTTGCGGATATACTAATGCTGAGAAAAGAAAAGTTATACTTAATACAAACAATTTTTTTTTCATATGAAAATTTAATTTTAAGATTAACTCCTATTTGACAGAAAGCAAAATAACATCTAATAAAACATACGGATTGTTTGTGCAACAAATTCTATTTCATCATTTTTTAATCCCGGATACAATGGAATACTTAATGAGGTTTCTGCAATTTTTTCAGCTAAATGAAATTGTCCCTTTTTGAAATTCATTTCGCTATATGCTTTTTGTAGGTGAGGCGGAATTGGATAATGAATTAAAGTTCCTATTCCCTGCTTATTTAAATAATCTTGTAATTCATCTCTTTTATTTGTTCGTATAACGTATAAATGATACACATGCTTTATATGTTCTGCCAAAGACGGAATAACAATATCGCCAACACCTTTTAATAAGGTATTATATTTAGTTGCGATGCTAATTCGCGCATCAGTCCACTCATTTAAGTATTTTAGTTTTACATCCAACAAGGCAGCTTGCAATTCATCAAGTCTAGAATTTACACCTTTAATTTCGTTGTAATATTTTTTCTGAGAGCCATAATTTCTAATCATATTAACCTGATTAAAAAGTGCCTCATCACTGGTAGTAATTGCACCCGCATCGCCAAGCGCACCCAAATTTTTTCCAGGATAAAAACTAGTGGCATTTATATTTCCGAAACTGCCCGTAAGTTTACCTTTATAGGTTGAGCCCTGAGATTGGGCATTATCTTCCACAACATATAAATTATGTTTATGCGCAATTGCCATTATCTTTTCCATTTCGCAACTTTGCCCAAACAAATGAACAGGCATAATTGCTTTAGTATTTGCAGTAATCGCAGTTTCAATTAAATCGGGATTAATATTAAATGTAGATTCTCTTGGCTCAACAGGAACCGGAATAGCTCCAACATTTGAAACAGCCAGCCAGCTTGCAATATATGTATTTGAAGGAACAATCACTTCGTCGCCTGAAGAAATATTTAACGCTTTTAAAGAAATAGTAAGGGCATCTAAACCATTTGCAACTCCTGCACAATATGTTGTTTTTGAAAATTCAGCGTAGTTTTTCTCAAACATTTTTAAGCTGTTACCCATAATATACCAGTGGCTATCATAAACACTTTCAAAAGCATTAATTAATTCTGATTTAATTGGGGTATGCATGCCTGCAAAAGAGAGAAATGGTACGTTCATACGAGTTAAATTAATTGCAATAAAGTTAAAAATTTTTTTATCTCTAACATCAACTGCAATAGATAATACTGCAAATAATTAAATTTACTACTCACAGTATAACTGAATTTAAATTCACTGTAAATTTTCTTTTTCAGGCTTAATTTCCGGCTTAGGTAAAGGAACAATTTCCGGGACTTTTGGTTCAATAACATGTTTATCGGGATGCGGATCAATTTCAGGTAAATCATCCTTGCCAGGTGTATTAGGCAGCGGTTTAATTTCAGGTTCTTTTGGCATAATTTTTTATTTGTGATTAAATTAGTTATTTACAATACACTATTTATTATGCTTAATCAATATTGTATCTCGACAATTATTGAGAGATTTAACGTAATTACAACTTTATATTTTTTTACTGTTCCCCAATTCTTTTAAACGATTAATATGAGAAAGTAAGGCCTCATTAAATGACTGCTTTTGATTATAAGAAATGCCAAATTCTCTTGCTGTTCGTTCAACAATAGGTGCAATTTTTTTATAATGAATATGACATGTATTAGGAAACAAATGATGTTCAATTTGATAATTTAAGCCTCCGGCATACCAATTAAGCAACTTGTTTTTAGGTGCAAAATTTGAAGTTGTATTTAACTCATGAACAGCCCATTCACAATTAATTACACCATTTTTATCAGGCAAAGGTTGTTCAGCGCCATCAACTATATGAGCCATTTGAAAAATTGTGCTCATAATAATACCCGCCATTAAGTGCATCAATGAAAAACCAATTAATAATTGCCACCATACAAAATCTGTTATTGAGAGCGGTAATACAATTAGTATTGAAAAATAAATAAGTTTAACAATAATCAATTTTAATATTTCAATACTAGGATTATGATTTTGCTCTCGAGTAATTCCTGATTTATTAAACGCTATTAACTGACCAACATCAGTAACGAGTTTTGAAATGGTCATTAATCCATAAAATAAAAAGGCATAAACATACTGGTATTTATGAAACTTTTTTAATGGGGCATGGTCAGATAATCTTAGTACAGCTTTGGTTTCTATATCTTGATCATAACCAAAAATATTTGTGAAGGTGTGGTGCAAAATATTGTGCTGAATTTTCCAGTTAAAGGTATTGCTGCCCAATAAAAACATAGTTGAAGCAAAAAAACTATTAACCCATTTTTTAGTTGAAAATGCTCCGTGTGCAGCATCGTGCATAACCGACATGCCCACTCCAGCTTCTCCAATTCCCATAAGTAGAAACATTAAAAAAAACTGCCACAATTTGAGTTCCTGTGTTAATATAATAATAAACGGCAAAATGTAAGCAGTAAGTAATACAACTGCTTTTAAATACATTAAACCATTTCCCTTGGTAGAAATACCATTTTCTTTAAAATAAATTGCTACATTTTTTCTTAACGCACTTACAAACTGTTTTTGAATTATATCGTCAGTACTAAATTTTATTGTCTTCATTAAAATAAAATTGAATCATGTATTTAAATGATTAAATAATCAAACCAATTACAATACTCTTTTATAAGTGCCAACTAATTGACCGTATCCAATAATATGATTACTCATAACTTTTTCCAGTTCCGTCTTGGTTATGGTAGAATTTAGATTAAGTAAATCGTCTAAAGCATAAACTTTAAAATAGTAGTGGTGAGTTCCCACAGGCGGACAAGGTCCACTATAATGATGATGCCTAAAATCAGAAATGCCCTCAATGCCAGGAACAGTATTTTCTTTTATTTTTCCGGAGGGTGTAATGTTCCAAACAAGCCAGTGAACCCATGTTTTTTCGGGCGTATCAACATCTTCAACAATTAATACCAAACTTTTAGCTTCATGAGGTATATGTTCAATTTTTAAAGGCGGATTAACATTTTCTCCGTCACACGTGTATTTTGTAGGTATATAATTCCTATCTGTAAAAGCATCGCTTGTAATGGTAAGCGTTTTTATATCGGTAGAATATTGAGCTGGTGAAGTAATCATTTTGTATTGTTTTGATGAATTAAATCTTACATTTTAAGAAAAAGGATATAAATAAACAATCAGAAAAATAGAGGAGATATTAAACTAAATTTTATTTAAGAAATCTAGAAAACACAATTCCACAACTTAGTGATTGAACTAAAATGCCAACACTCCAATTAATAATTAAAATGATAGAAATTGGAAATGTACCATATGAAATTAACATGCCAGGTAATGAGACCAGCCAATAGATTAAGCCAAAAAATAAACCTTTTTTAAGCAATTTATCAGTAGGCAAAACTGTTTTTACTAAATCCCATATCCAGGCAAGGATAAGCGCTACCAAAAAAGGGTGTAAAATCATTAACGACATTAAGGGGTCGTTAAACGCTCTGAATAAATTATGATTTTCGTATTCAACTTTAATATTTGGTACAAAGAATTGAAAAACCCAACCTACACAAACGTTTACTAAAAACATGATTGACCCAGCAAAAAAAACAACTAATAATTTACTCATTTTCTGATTTTATTTTTTATTAAAAACTGTGCATTTACTTGAAATGAATCAAATAAATACACAGAGCTTAATTTGGATATATTCTTAAATTACATCGATAATAATTAAAGAAAAGCTAATCATCGTTTCTCGTCAACAACTACAACAAGATATTTTGAACCACTCCAAAATTTTTCCGGGTCAAGAATAACCAATTTATCGTATGATGCGCCCATAACAAATTTATAAGAATCGGTAGGGTGTGGGGTAACCAAAGTGGCTTTTCTAGCTGAGTTTAACGGTATTTCGGTTAACATAGTTAAATCAATTTTCACAAAATCATCCTTTTTAAAATCATCATTTAACTCTGTATTTCTTCCAATACCAATAAAACCGCCAGTTTTGTTTATAATTCCTTTTTCCTTTAAATCTTTAGTTTCACCAATAGCATAATAAGCAGTATTCAACAAATCGGTTTTCATATCAGAGGCTTGTTTTTCTTCTTGGTAAGTAACCTTTAATGCGCTAAAGTCAACTTTTAAATTTTCTAACCGTTCTCTTAAGTCAGCAATCTGAAATTCTTTATCAACTAACTGATTATTTAAATTAGTAATGGCAGTTTCTAAATCCTCCATTTTAATTCCGGACTCTTTTAATTTTTTATTTACAGTATACAAATTCTGTTTGTTTTTATTCATTTTATCGTAAATAAATTGAATATCGCTGATTATTCTGTCTTTATCAGACTTTTTTAAATCAGAACTTTTCACATTTAAATTCACCATTTTTTCTTTTTCCTTTATCTCATTCAAATTACTTTGAATCTCATTAAATGATTTTAAGAACTCATTAATGGCTGTTTCTTTGCTATTAATAACCAACTGCTGCTCATTTAATTTACTGGTCATGTCTTGATTAACCGATGTTAAACTGTCTTCTGCCGTAGTTTTTTCTTTTGAGCCACTCTTACAAGAAAACATTAACGGCAGACTTAATAAAACGAAATACTTTTTCATACTTTTTTTTTAAATGATTAATAATTTTTTACAAAATTAATTTGGGTACGGCTAGTTATTCAATGATTCGTATCAAGAATGAAGGTGAGCTACATCAATTAATTTTTAATTTTAAGTAGCGTGCTTTTTAGATTATCTAAGAGTACTTTTTCTTTAAAATTTGTATAATAGTAAGCAGCAGCTAATTCATCAGCGATTTGAAGTGTAACTTTTTTCGTGTGCTCATCAATAGCTGTTTGATGTGCTTCTATGAAATCAATAAACGATTGAAACGCGGAAGAGGAATCAATAATTTCTTCATCTAAAAAATCAAATTCAAACTCAGTATAATAGGCTAAATTAGTTCCATATTCATCTTGCTGAGCTTCTGCGGGGAAAAGTTTATCTTTTACAATTTCTAAAAACTTATTTTTTTCTTTAACAGATATTACATGATCAATATCGGCTATGGCATATAGCAATTTACCTAAATGAGAATAATATTCTTTCAATTCCATAGTAAAAACAATTATTAAATAATAAATAGGAAAAAGATGTTACTAAATAAAATTTTGATTGGATGTTGGGTGAAAATCAAAAAGAGGTTCGGTAATTTTTTCAATTAAAACTCCTGAAGAATTAAATTTAAGATGATAAACAGAACTAGCGCCACTAATATCAATATCATAGGTAGCCATTCCATTTTCGCCTTGCAATATTTCTATATTTGAAATTAAATCCTCCTGATAATAAGTTTTTATATACTCATTAATTTTTTGCGGTATGGTATCCGTCAATTTTTTATTCATATGTAATTATTTTTTTAATAATTACAATGTTAGTGGCAGATTAAAAAATAAACTATTTAAAAAAGCAATTTTACTGATGATTGAACTCACCCAGAGATTTTAATTTTTAAGATTTTCAAGCTTTTTATAATCAACAATTTTTATCGTACCGTTTTCAGTTAGAATTAAGCCTTCCTCTCTAAAATCAGTTAAATTTCTACTTACTGATTCTGGGGATATACCTGCCAAAGCAGAAATATTTTCTCGATTTAATGAAAACGTAAAATCTGTTTTACCTTCTTCTTTATATTTTCGGTAAACAAATAACAATGCCTCTGCTACGCGCTTTCTGGCAGAGTTGTATGCTAATTTCAATAATTTATCTTCTGCCTCAGCCAGACTGCTGGAAATATATTTTATAAATTTAATAGACACTTCCTTATTAGAATGCAATAATTGGAAAAAATCGTTTCGTGGAATTAATGCAATTTCAGTATTATCTATAGCCATTGCTGATTCTTTATGATTACCATCTTCAAGTAAAGCAATATATCCAAAAAAATCGCCACTTTTTTGAATATCTACAATGTACTCCTTACCCCACTCATTCGACTTAAATATTTTTATTTTTCCTGAAACAATAAAATAAAGGTAATTGGGCGAATCACCTTCCATAAAAATCATTTCTTTTCTTCTTACTTTTTTTATGGTTTTATTTCCTGATAGTAAACTAATATCGCCTTGTATTTTAGCCGTATTTATAAAATCGGTTAACCCATTTATATTTCGCTCGAAATTCTTTTTAAGCAACAAACTTTTTTTTAATCTGGCACTTACAACTCTTAACAAATCATCACCACTAAATGGTTTTGTGATATAATCATCTGCGCCTAAATCCATCCCCTTCCTAAAATCAGTTCGTTCGGCTTTAGCGGTTAAAAACACAAAAGGGGTTGAAACCATTTCAGGAATATTTTCAAGTGCCCTCAATACACCATATCCATCAAGCTCAGGCATCATTATATCACATAGTATAAGGTCCGGCTTATGCTTACGCGCCAAATCCAATCCTTCTTTTCCATTAGTTGCTGTATATGTTTTATAACCGGCAAGTTCGAGCAGTTCATTTGCATTTTCGCGCATATCTGAACTATCATCAATAATTAAAATTGCATTATTATTTAATTGTGACATAGTAGGTAATGTTTTTAATTTTATTTATTAAACAGTTTGCAATTTTACATACACAATGCAATATAACAAATGACCTTCGTCACAGGTTGTTTATAAATGTTAAATTAAAAAATCGATATTAAAATAAATAAAACCAATTTTTGAATTTATTAAAATAATTAACTTGAACAAAATACGTTAAACTGTAAAAGTTCGCTTACCAAGCACCTCTTCCAAATCACTTTTATAAACCACCTCTTTCTCGAGTAAACGTTTAGCTAAATCATCTAATTTCTTTCTGTTTAATTCAAGTAAATTTTTTGCTCTAGTATGGGCATCTTCTATGATTTTTCTAACTTCATCATCAATTAGCATAGCGGTAGATTCACTATAAGGTTTTTGTATAGAACTTTCATACTCTCCGGTTGAATCATAAAAACTAACATGACCAATTTTTTTACTTAATCCTAAATTTGCCACCATCATGTAGGCCTGTTTGGTGATTTTTTCGAGATCATCTAATGCTCCAGAAGAAGCTTCGTTAAAAACAATTTCTTCTGCAACCCTTCCACCTAAGGCCGCGCAAATAAAATCAAAGAATTGAGAATAGGTAATTATCTGCCGTTCCTCAAGCAAATACCAAGCTCCCCCTAAAGATTTTCCTCTAGGAATAATGGATACTTTTTGCAAAGGATCTATATTTTTTAAAAACCAACTTACCACCGCATGTCCCGCTTCATGATAAGCAATAATATTTTTTTCAACCGGAGAAATTAATTTACTTTTCTTTTCAATACCAGCCATCATTCTATCAATTGCATCAAAAAAATCTTGTGTATCAATAGATAATTTCTTTTTTCTTGCGGCAATCAGCGCTGCTTCGTTACAAATATTGGCAATATCAGCGCCAGAAAAACCAGGTGTTTGCGTTGCTAAATAAACTACATCAACGTTTGTATCGATTACTAACGATTTCATGTGAACGCCAAAAATGGCAATTCGTTCCTGCTTATTTGGCAACTCTAAATAAATATGCCTATCAAAACGCCCGGCTCTTAGTAAAGCAGGGTCAAGAATATCTGCTCGATTAGTTGCTGATAAAACAATTACACCCGTGTTTGGATCAAAGCCATCAAGTTCGGCTAGTAACTGATTAAGCGTGCTGTCTCTCTCATCATTTGCCTGAAAGGAGATAGCCTTACTCCTTAATCTTCCTATAGTATCAATCTCATCAATAAATATAATACTTGGCGCTTTACGCTTGGCTTTTTCAAATAAATCTCGAACACGCGAAGCACCTACACCTACAAACATTTCAATAAATTCTGAACCCGATAACGAAAAAAATGGAACTCCGGCCTCACCGGCAACAGCTTTAGCCATTAATGTTTTACCAGTACCAGGTGCTCCAACCAACAATATACCTTTAGGAATTTTAGCTCCTAACTTTGTATAATTTTCGGGATGTTTTAAAAAATCAACAATCTCCATTACTTCAACTTTAGCTTCTTCGTAACCTGCCAAATCTTTAAAAGTTATGTTTGAATACTTGCCTTTTTCATATAATTTAGGATTAGATCGACCAAAATCAAAAATAGAACTGCTAGTTCTGCCAACACCAGAAGTAATTCGTCGCACAATAAAAAACCAAAAAAAAATAAATAAAAGTATCGGAAAAATCCATGAAAATAATTTAGGAAAATAACTCTCTCTCCTAACATAATCAACCACAAGTTTATCTTTTTCCAGTAAGCCTGCTTGAGCAGCTTCAATTTTTTTCTCAAACAAATCCACCGATCCAATTGCAAAATAAAAATGCGGACCATTATTTACATTACCCCAAAAGTTTGTTGAAACTGAACTATACTTAGCTTTACGTAAACTTTCTCTTTTAATATATACTTCTGCTATTTCATTATTAACTATGTCAACTTTTTCAACATCATTATCCTTTAGCATTTCATGATTAAACTTTTCCCAATTTATTAAAGTTAAATTCGAATTTTTATTAAATAAAAAATAGATAAAAACTAAACCAACAATTATAACAATGTATAGTAAAATTGTAAACGGATTTGAAGATCTGCTTGTGCCCTCTTCTTCAGAATAATTAGGTGAATTTGACGAATCAGAATTTGACATACTTAAAATATTAAATAAAATTTATTTCTGGTATTGAATTAAAGGCTCAACCGGAAATTTTTCAATAATTGCCTCAATAGCCGGGTGTATGTCGCGATTAACATTTTTATAATTATAAATATCAACATCAGTACTTCCTAACCAAATAAGTTTTTTATTTTTTCGATCATACACATTTAATGTAATCGAACCTTCTATATAATTTAAATTCTGTATAAAATAATTAGACGGAAAATAATAAACTGGATAATAGCGGTAGTAATAATCAAAATGATATGGGTAAAAATAAATACTATGATAATAATACCTATTATAATAATAAGGCCATGGATTTTGATAAAACACAGTTTCTTTATTCCTTTTCTGATTCACTATCGTTAATTGTAATAGAACATCTGGCGAATCTGCATCAAAAATAAAACCACGTTCAAAAAAACATTTACCAAAAAAATTTCGGATATTATTTCTTACAATTTCATTATTATAGGGCCTGTTAATCGTATCGGTATTATCTGGTAACCACGCAAACGATTTATAATTATAAAAATTTACATCATTATCCTTGCTAGAAGCCACATCATAATACACTTCACAAGCAGAAGATACGTTTAAAATAAATAAAATCGAATAACGAATCAATACTGTTTTCATAATCTATTTGGTAAATATCTATTCAACCTTAACAAAAATATATGACAACAAGTATTGTATGATATGATTAAAACAATAACTCTATACAGAAAACACAAAGGCGGTAATTAAACCGCCCTTGTATAGAATAAGGTTTGTTTCTTAGACAAGCCTTATGACATTTAACCAAATCACTCCGCCTAAATTCACTAATTTCTCTTAGTGTTTCGATTAAAAAAATTACATCTGTTAAAATGTTTAATCTTTAAGCCATTTAAGAAGATACTCATTTGATTAGTTGAAACAAAATTAATATCAAGCCTAAACATTTAAATGAGTTTAATTACAACTTAACATGATGTTAAGCATGATGAAACAAAAACTTAAGAGAAGTGATGAATAATAATTTTAAGCGTGACACGTATCATTATATATAATTAACACTTACTATACTTTTCGTCTCGAAATAATAAAATAATTATTGATGAATAGTATAAATAAAAAATTAATTAGTCAAAGTTTAATAATAACATTAATAGGAGTAGTTGCTTTTAATCTTGTTACTATAAGTAATATTCCATATCCTAATTTTATAAATTCAATACTAATACTTACTCTACTTTATAGTTTAATTTATCGAATTAAAAAATCAATAAAAGAATCGGAATATTACAAAGAAAAACTTAACACATTATTTAATCGTTCTGAAGAAGGTATCTTAGTTATTAACCAAGAAGAAACAATTTTAAAAATTAACCAGAAACTATTAACCATATTAGGTTATGAAAGAGAGGAAATTATTGGAAAAAAAATAGAAAATATTCTAACACCCATTATTGAAAACGACCAAAAAACCGAATCCTTAAATTTAAAAAACACAACAACATTTTCCGGTAAAACATTTATTTATTTATTACAGAAAAAAAATAATAAAACAATAAATGTTGAATTACATATTTGGAAATTTGACTACTTAGAATATAAATCATACATTTTTTTTATAAATGATATTAGCGAAAAAATAAAACATGAAAAAGAAATTACATTACATCAAAAAAATTTAAAAAAACAGTCTGAACAATTAAAATTATTAAATCATAATTTAGAATCCAGAGTAAAATCAAGAACAAAAGAACTTAACGACGCTTTAAACAATTTAGAGGAATCAAATTCAAAATTAAATCATGAAATAGCAGAAAACAAAATTCTATTAACCAAGCTTAACAGCAGCACAAAAATGTACGAGGCTATAGCCGAAAGTTTTCCAAATGGTATAATATGTGTGCTTGATAGTAATTTTCATTATATATACGCTCAGGGACATGAACTTAAATTACACGGGTTTACCGATGAGCAAATTATTGGTAAGCCATTTAAAATTATTGGCGATGAAAAAATCTGCGAAGAAATTAAAACCATTCTTAAAAATACATTTAAAGGTGACAAAGTATCTTTTGAATATAAAACAAATGACGACAGCGCGTATTATTTGGTTACAGCTGTTCCGTTACAAAGCAAAATAAATGAAACCAACCAAATTTTGGTAGTTACACAAAATATTACCACACTTAAAATTGCTGAAAAAGAAACGCTTAAATTGTTGGAAAAAGAAAGGGAATTAAATGAAATGAAATCGAGATTTGTATCAACGGCATCTCATGAATTCAGAACGCCACTTGGCG
Source organism: Bacteroidia bacterium (assembly GCA_044344665.1). Taxonomy (GTDB): domain Bacteria; phylum Bacteroidota; class Bacteroidia; order B-17B0; family Aurantibacillaceae; genus Aurantibacillus. The sequence goes on from JBIJCO010000023.1 coordinate 18,189, forward strand.
CTATATTGTCATCAGCATCACTCATTTCAATGTATAACAACATTGGAGATGAAACAAAAAGAAATAAACACATTGAAAGAATTGTTGGCTCTGTTTCAAATCTAACAGAAATTCTAAATGACTTTTTATCTTTAGGAAAAATAGAAGAAGGAAAAATAACCAATCAACCGGTAGAATTTGATGTTATAGATTTTTGTGAAGACACCATAGAAGAAATTGGTATTACAACAAAACCTTATCAAGAAATAAAAGTTAATTACAGAATGACAAATTCTTTGGTTAATTTAGACAAGCAACTATTACGCAACATTTTATTAAATTTATTAACCAATGCTATAAAATACTCTTCCGTAAAATCTGTAATAACATTTGATGTAATAAAACAAAACGGCGAACTAATATTTTCAGTTAAAGATCAGGGAATTGGCATACCCAAAGAAGATCAGAAAAATTTATTTGAAACGTTTTTCAGAGCCAGTAATGTAGAAAACATAAAAGGAACAGGGATGGGTTTACACATCGTAAAAAAATATCTTGACATTATGGATGGTAAAATTGAATTTGAAAGTGCAATAAATAAAGGAAGTTGTTTTACTGTTAAATTCAACTGCTAAAAAAAAGCATAAAGCAATTCAACATTTTATTTACATTCATCTAATAAATTGCCATATATATCCCATTTCAGTTCTTGATCATTAGAACAACTAAAATCATGAGATTTATTTATTTGATTTGGTTGAATTATTACTTTTTTTGGACGCCATTTTAAGTAAACGTTTTTATTAAAAGCTTTTAGATAATTTAAAACCGAACTAAACGTAAAACTAGTTTTTAGGTTATTAATTTGACTTTCCATATTAATTTATAGCCTTATGAATTGATTATTTATTCTATAATTTTATGTATTCTGTGTATAGGAATAACATGTCCTTCTTTTAAAATTACCCGCTTATCTGTTACACCCCAGATTGTTGTCTGCAATTCTTTCGGACCTTCCTTGTCTTCAAAAATAATTTTTACTTTATTTTTGAAATTATTACCTAAAAGTAATCCTCGTTTAATATCCATAAATCGTTTCTCTTTTTTTTCATTAGAATCCAAAACTTCTTCTTCTGGATATTGAAGTCCATTAAGGCTTTCTCTGTTAATTAACAATGGTGTTTCGGTTAGTTCAGACATAAACAGTAATATTAAGTTTAACAGTATTAAAAAAGAAAGCCCATTTCAAATTGAAATGGGCTTAAAAAAGGAACAATTAATAAACAGGTACTTCGCTGCTAATTAATAATTCGTTGGTAACCTCCGTTACTCCAGGTGCAGCAAAAGCAGCATGTTCTGCATCTTTTTTCTCTGCCCATGAACGTACTGAACCTTTTAATATTACTTTATTACCAATTGTTTCAACACTTATTCGTTCAGCATCAAGCGTTGCACTTCTTTCTAAAGCAGTGGTAATTTTTAATTTAATATCGGCAGGTTTAATTTTAGAAACTAACTTTAAGTTATTAATAACACCTTTAACACCTAACAAATCCTCAACAGCTTTGTAAGAAGCTGTTTTTTGAAATTCCCATTCTAATTCTCCTTCTAATGTAACCCAACCATCTTCTACTTTGGTTTTAATTTTTTCATCAGGCACCTGACTGTTCCATCTTAAAGCGTTTACAACTGCTTGTGCAATTTCTGTATCGTTTCGCTTTCCGATTGATGAAGGTCTAACTTCAATATCTAAAGCAACGGCTTTAACGCCTAAAACACGCTTAGCCGCATTTTCGGCAGCTAACTTTTTAGAATAAGTTTCGAGAGTACCCGAAAGTGTTACCACTTGATTTTTTACCGAAACTCCAATTTCACACGCGTTTAAAATTGGTTCCCAGTTTAACTCTTCCATTACATCTTTTTGAATCTGCGAATCTGTTTTCATTTTTTACTTTTTTTTAATTAATAAATAATTGATTTATCTCAAAATTATTTCAAGCGAAAAGAAAGAAAAATGATTAGCTTGTAGTTGATGAATGATAAATATTACAAGATAAATTTTAGAGACAATAAATTAGATTATGACTAACTTCATTAATAAAATTGATTTAACTACTAAGTTTTCTTCTAATTCCATTTTAACTTTGTATTGATTTTGGTAAAGGATGTATTTCCAAACCAAGACAAGACGAGAGGAATCCTTGGGAATCCAATCGACTCGAAGGCGGTAAATTAACCGCCTTCATTTTTTTAATTTTATTACGTTGTAATTAATATACCAATTGCATCTCTACCAAATCTTCAATGGTATTAATATTTTGAATATGGTTTACATGAAGATACTGCTTGGCTAAATTTAAGGTTAACCATTTCCAATTATCAATTTCAGGATAGTAATCGTTAATTGTTGAAGTACATTTGTAAACGGTAGAATTTGAATCAAAATCAAAAAGAACTAAAGAGCATTCCATAATTTTATTTTGAAATTTACAATTAGCTGGAGTTAATGAAAACATGTTTAAAACGGTAAATTTCTGCAAATCAATGCCTGTTTTTTCCTTCACTACCCTATTTGCGCAAGCGTATGTATCTTCGTTCGGTTTTTTATTTCCATTTGGTATTGACCAATTAATCCACCTATCAAACATTGAATGACAAATAAGCATTTTATTCGCGCGAACATTATATAAATAAATTCCAGAAGTAGTTATCTCACTTTTATTTAAGTTCAAATTAAACAGCATTGTAAAAAACATTAAAATTATAATTATTAAACGGGACTAAATAGTTGTTATGGGATACCTTAATCGGAGTGCAATACCAAAGTAATCAGCTAATTCAACATTAGAATTGCAATTAGGCGTTCACAAATATTATCGGTAAAAAAATACTTATCAATATCTGTTGGTTTATCTAAACTCAATTCTGTTTCATCTTCTCTAATGTATCCTTGGCACTCATAATCTTTTTCAATAACCAAATTTAATCCCATGCCGGCATTAGCACATTTCCAAACATCAACAATTCCAAATACCACCAAATCTTTACCTATTAATTCATGGAGGGATGAAATCAATTCTTTATTATGATTAATTAAATAGTTGTTAACTACTTCCCACGAATGATTGGCTAGCTGAATATTACCATTATAATTATAATTTCCCTTTATTCTGCCAATAATTTGTTTCTGAAAATGGCTTATTTCGAAATACTCCGAAATCTCTTTAGCTCCACCAGCAATTACTAGCGGAGAATTATCGCTTAAGTAACTTAATAATAATTGATCTGCCTTGCGTAAAAAATCTTTCAATCGGATTTGCTGTAATATAGATTTGTCTTTTTCAAATTCTTTAACCACATTACTTGAAAAAGATGTTGCGCGAGTTGGTGATGCATATTCATAATTATCAAAATAGTCTAGCGGAAATGTACCATCTGCCACTTCATCCAATTCTTCACCAAAACCTTTAAACAAACGGATATGTTTATGAGTAATTGATAAAACATGATAATTAAAAACAGTTTCTAAAAAATATAGAAGTTCTCTGCTTTCAAAAGTTTTCCCGATTTTAATTTTATAATTTACAGGAAATGGAAATTTAATTAGCTTAGAAAAATTGTTTGAAACATAAATTCCCAAACCTTCTTTATTGTGATTGTTATCAACATTTATTAAATAATCATCTAATTTTTTTAAAACATTACTGATTTTCTTTTCATCACCAGTCTGTTTAATCAGCAACTCTTTAGCATCATGAATAGCTTTTATAAAAATTTTTTCATCAATAATTCTATCCGGAGATGTTCGGTGCGTTGGTATAATTATTGAAACAGTTGTGTTATTTTTTTCATTTAATAATTCATTAATTTCATCTTTTATCATAACTCTTATAATTTCTAGCAGTAAGTATTTCTATTTATTTATCTATTGATTCTTGTTTTTTATTGAATCTTGAACTTTTAAAGACTTATCTTCAAGCAAAATTGGCCTACAATATCTCCCTGAATCTAAATTAAAAATGGTGGCTGAAAGAATTACTATTACTATAAGTAATACAATAATCAACGTATTTTTAAACTTATCTTTCAAAATTTAATTAAAAAACCAAAGAAAGATTTTTAATAACCTTAATCATATATTCATTATCACTTTAGCGTTTGATTTAAATCATAATTAAACAACAATAGTAACTACGTTAATCAATGACTAAATTCTAAAATATCTTTTTTACGTTTTAAATTCCTAAAGGCTTTAATTTCATTCCACGATTTGGTATTTAAAACATCATCAGCTGTGCACCATGCTCTTCTGGCCATATAAACACCAAGTTTCATATAATTAAAATCATTTAAAGAATGACTGTCTGTGCTAATAACTAATTTCACTTTATTTTCTCTGGCTAACCAAGCCAAATCGTCATTTAAATCCATACGGTTAGGCTGTGCATTTATTTCTAAGGCAGTAAATGTTTTAGCAGCGGCATCTATAATTTTAGTCATATCTAGTTTATATGGTTCTCTTATTCCGATTAATCTTCCTGTTGGGTGTCCAACACAACATACATATTTATTCTCGCAGGCAGCGATTATACGATCTGTATTATCTCGGTTAAAATTGCTGTGTATAGATGCCGTTACCCAATCCAATTGACATAATACGTCATCGGAAATATCTAATTTTCCATCAGAAAGAATATCTACTTCCACTCCAGATTTAAGAAAATAATTTCCGTATTTTTTATTTATTAAATCTATTTCTTTAATCTGATTTAATATTTTTTTCTCATTCATACCATTTGCAATTCTTGATGATTTTGAATGATCTGTTATTGCGATATACTGATATGAAAAATTAGAGGTTAAATGATTTATAATTTCTTCTAAAGTCGACTGGCCATCGCTCCAAATACTGTGTAATTGTAAATCACCTTTTATATCATTTACAGAAATTAAATCAGGAATTTTATTATGTAATGATAAATCAAACTCTCCTTTATTCTCGCGCATTTCGGGTGGCATTAATTTATAACCAATGGTGTTGTATATTTCCTCTTCTGTTTTTCCTGCAATTTTTTTTCCAGAACTAATTGAGAAAATTCCATATTCAGAAATTTTAAAACCTTTTTGCCGTGCTAATATGCGAAGATGAATATTATGCTCCTTTGAACCGGTAAAATAAAGTAATGCTGAACCCCATTCATCCTGATTAACTAATCTTAAATCTAATTGTCTATTACAAACATTTAGAACAACACTTACTTTTGTTTCACCTTTTACAATAACCTGCCTTACAAGTGAAGATTTAATAAACTTAGAAACAATTAACTTTCGGTTTTTATGCTCACATGAAATTAAAATATCTATATCGCCAATTGTTTCTTTTCTTCTTCTTAAACTTCCCGCGAGTTCAGCGTTTATAACCTCCGGAATATTTTTAAACCACTTAAGACAGTTTTCAGCAATTTCAAGCGCATCCCAAAGCAACATTCTGTCAATTATTAATTTATGAAGCTTGAAACCTTTGAGCATTGCCTCATTTTTTTTTGGTCCAAAATTTTTCAATTTAGAAATACTGCCATTTTCAAGTGCAGTTAAAAATTCCTTTTCGGTAGTTATATTTAATTTAGTATGTATTTGCTTTAATGATTTTGGGCCAAAACCTTTTATATCTAGTAATCCTAATAATTCATAAGGAACAGACTTTTTTAAAACTTCATATTTTTTTATTTTGCCCGTTTTTAAAAACTCAATAATTTTTTTAGAAATACTGTCGCCAATACCCCTTAACTTTATTATATATTCATCTGTATAATAAAATGTTATATCGTTAGGAAGCGAACTTATAACTTTAAATGCACGTTCGTAAGCTAATGCTCTAAATCGTTCGTTACCGCCCAAATATTTATAAATAGATGATATATCTTTTAAAATATTCGCGAGTATTTTATTATTATCAAACATAATAATGAACCTAAAAAATACAGTGTTTAATAGCTACAATTTAATTTCGGCAGAGGTCAAATCATATAACTAACCTATCATTCAAAAAAATAATTTATTCAAGCTATTGCAAATGATGTGAATCATTTACGATCATGCCTTGAGTCACTAAATACTGCTTCTATCAGTAAATATATTTGCTGCTTAAAAATAAATTATGAGAACAAAAATTTTAACACTAATAAGTATAATGTTATTAGCCGTGATAATGGTATCATTAAAATTATACAAATCAGATGAAGGACCACATGGCGGAGTTATTAAACAAACAAACGATTTAAATTATTTAATTGAAACAAAAAATATATACTCAGATTTTTACGTTTTTTTACTCGATAAAAAAACAAAGCCTATAAGCAATATTGGTATTTTATGCGATGTTAGATTTATATTTTACGATGGAACAATTTTAACTATTCCATTGAAACCAATGGGTAAAGATGGTTTTAATTCCGGTAAACAAACTTTAGATTATTTGCGAGGCATAGTATACTGCAATGTAAACGGGAAGATAATTACTTCAACTTTCGACAATAATAATTTAATTGTAAAATCTAAATAACCTTAATGATAGCATATCAATTTAAAAACATTATTAGAATTCCTTTCAATAGTATTGAACTAGAAGGAGAATTAAGTATCCCAAAGAATTCAGAGTCTTTGGTAATTTTCTCACATGGCAGTGGGAGTAGCAGATTTAGTCCGAGAAATAACTTTGTGGCGAAAATTTTTAATGAACATGGCATAAGTACCTACCTAGTTGATTTACTTACAAAAAAAGAGGACGAAGTTTACGCCAACCGATTCGACATTGATTTACTAACAGAAAGATTAATTCATGTCACCAAACATCTTGCAGATTTAAAAGAAACATCCAAGTTAAGAATTGGATACTTTGCTGCCAGCACAGGTGCTGCATCAGCCATGAAAGCGGCTTCATTGTTACCAAAAATAATACATGCAATAGTATCAAGAGGTGGGCGTCCTGATTTAGCCTTATCCGATTTAAAAAATGTTGAAGCGCCAACACTTTTAATTGTAGGTAGTTTAGATTACGAAGTCATTAAGCTAAATCAGTTAGCGTACCATCAAATGCAATGCACAAAAAATTTAGAAATAATAAAAGGTGCAACACATTTATTTGAAGAGAGCGGAGCGTTACAAGAAGTAGCAAATATATCAAAAGACTGGTTTAGCACTCATTTTATGGTAAACAAAAAACAATTAGTAATTACTATGTAATATGTTTAATAACAGGGAAGATGCTGCCTTAAAGTTGGCTGAAAAATTAGAAAAATATAAAAACACAAACGGAGTTATTTTAGCTATTCCAAGAGGTGGTGTTCCAATTGGATTCACAATTTCAAAAAAATTAAATCTTCCTCTGGAAATTATTATGTCTAAAAAAATTGGACATCCGCTTAACCCCGAATATGCAATTGGTTCAGTTACTATGCATAACATAATAATAAATGAAAACAATAAAGATGTTTCTAAAGAATACATTCAAAACGAACATTTAAAGATTTTGAATAAACTAAAAGAAAAATATAAAATCTTTATGGGTGAAAAAAATCAGACAAATTTTAAAAACAAAACTTTAATAATTGTTGACGATGGCATTGCAACAGGGAACACAATTCTTGCCGCAATTGAAGATATTAAACAAAATAAACCTAAAGAAATAATTATTGCCACACCCGTTGCACCAAAAAACGTAGCATCAAAATTAAGCAAACTTGTTAATGAGTTTATTTGTCTTGAATTACCCATTGAATTTATGGCAATTGGTCAATTTTACAACAATTTTTCTCAAGTAACTGATGAAGAAGTTGTTGAATTAATCAAACTATCTAAAGTAAACAAACTACTTTCTACTTAAAAATTTTCACACTTAAGAAGACACTTAAAAAAAGAAAAATTATGTTATTGGTTTATAAACTACTGCTTGTTATTTTTTGGATACTATATTTAATACTGTTACCAATATTAGTTATAATAAGCCTTATAAAAAAAGGACACCATATATAAAGGTGAAGAAAAAAAATCATGTCTGAAATCATTTATCTATTTGACTTGAAACATTTATATATAGATAAAAACTCTCTTTATTTGAAAAATATTAAACTAATTAATCAATAATAAAAATTACAGAAAACAAAATGAAATATCTGATTTCAAATTTCACAAAACAATTAAAATCAGCTTTGGAACTTTCAAACCGTTTACAATTGACAGATTTTAAAACAGAATTAAGAAACGTTGTGATTTGTGGCATGGGCGGATCCGGAATAAGCGGCAATATAGTAGCTGAAGCAGTTGCCTCGGAAATTAAAATACCTATTATTGTAAATAAAGATTATTTCTTACCAAATTATATAAATACAAAATCTTTAGTAATTATTTCTTCGTATTCAGGAGATACCGAAGAAACATTATTAGCTCTTAACGAAGCTATAGAAAAAGAAGCCAAAATTGTTTGTATTACATCCGGTGGTAAATTAGCAGATATAGCTTCAAGAAAAAAATTAGACACAATATTAATTCCAAAAGGTATGCCACCAAGAGCTGCCATTTCGTATAGCATAGTTCAAATACTAAACATACTAAACATCAACTATATTATTTCATCAGATTATAAAAACAAAATAAATTCTGCCATAAAACTTTTAGACAGCGAAGAAAACAATATTATAAAAGACGCAAAAGAAACCGCCTACTTAATTTCAGGTAAGTACCCCATAATATACAGTTCGGCAAAAACAGAATCTGTTGCATTAAGATTGAAGCAGCAATTTAACGAAAACTCAAAAATACTTTGCTCACACAATGTATTTCCTGAATTAAATCATAACGAATTGCAAGGCTGGAAAGAAAAAAATAAAAACATTGCTGTAATTATACTAAGAGATCAAAACGAATTTAACCGAACAGCTAAACGTATCAACATATCTAGTGAAATTATTGGTTTATATGATGCAACTATAAAAGAGATTTATGCTAAGGGAAATTCAATTTTAGAAAAAATGCTATACCTTATTCATTGGGGCGATTGGTTATCGGTTTGTTTAGCCGAAATAAAAGGCATAGACACATTAGACATTAGCGTAATCACTTACTTGAAATCCGAATTAGCAAAAATTGAAGAGCAATAATTCAACAAACTAAATTAAATGCCATTTATACATTTTTTAAAAGATCAATTAACTAATCTTGATTTTTCGCTCAAACGAGAAACGCTTCAGGCCAATAATCTTGGAGCATATTGCAGCTCAACACTTATTAACTGCAACACAAGAAAATACCATGGCTTGCTAGTTTTAAATCAACCTCAATTTAATAACGAAAAATATGTATTTGTAGCAACACTCGATGAAAGTATTTTGCAAGAATCAAAAAAAACACACATAAATACCAATCATTACCCAAACATCTATTTCCCTAAAGGATATACCAAATATGAATATTTTTCTCAGGAACAAATTCCATCATGGCTAATACAGGTAGAAGATATTAAATTAAAAAAAGAAATATTACTACTTCAAGACGAGGAAAAGGTTTTAATTAAATATTCAGTCATAGAGACTGAAAAGAAATTCAAAATGCAATTCAATCCTTTATTGGCATTCAGAAACATTCATTGCCTCAGTAAATTAAACAATAACGTTATAACATCAACAGAACAAATTTCTAACGGACAAAAAATTAAATTATATTCGGGCTTTTCTAGTTTATATCTTCAATTTTCTAAAAAAAATGAATTTACATATTCGCCAGACTGGTATAAAAATTTTGAATACGAGGAAGAAAAAAAAAGAGGATATGACTATACTGAAGACCTATTCTCTATTGGTATATTTGAAACCACATTAAAAAAAGGAGATCAATTAATTTTTTCGGCTGGATTAAATGAAACAACTCCAAGCAATTTAAACTTAAAGTTCGACAGAGAATTAAAAAAAAAACACAATTTAAATAGTTTTAAAGATTGTTTAGAAAATTCGGCAAAGCAGTTTATAACAATTAGGCAAAGCAAAACAGAACTGATTGCCGGCTTTCACTGGTTTGGATGCTGGGGCAGAGATACGTTTATTTCATTACCAGGCATTACACTTTCAACTAACAAACCTAAAATTTTTAAGGAAATTTTAAATTCCGCATTAAAAGATTTAAAAGATGGTCTTTTACCAAACGTGGGAATTGGGTTAAATGCTTCTTATAACAGTGCCGACTCTTCGTTGTGGTTTATTTGGTCATTGCAACAATACGCTAAATACACAAACGAAACTTCTATGATATGGCGAGAATATGGCAACATAATAAAATCTATTCTTGAAAATTACCGAAAAGGAACAAAGCATAATATTCATATGATAGATAATGGTTTATTATTTGCCGGCGAAGAAGGGTACGCACTTACATGGATGGATGCCATTGTTGACGGATTTCCTGTTACACCTAGAATAGGACTAACAGTTGAACTTAATGCATTATGGTACAACGCTATTTGTTTTGCTTTGGAAACAGCAGCGTTTGAAAAGGATAAACAATTTATTATAGAATGGGAAAATTTACCATCAATGATTAAAATGTCTTTTAAGACAAATTTTTGGGACAACGAAAAAGGTTATTTAGCTGATTACACAAATGGGGATTATAAAGATTGGGCCTTCAGACCAAATCAGATATTTGCCGTGTCATTGCCATATACACTTATTGGTAACGAAATAGAAAAATCAGTTGTTGATTCAGTAAAAGAAAAATTACTTACGCCAAGAGGCCTAAGAACACTTGCCTCCGACGACAAAATGTACAATGGAACATATCAAGGCAATCAAAAAAACAGAGACTATGCATATCATCAAGGCACAGCCTGGCCTTGGCTTCTTGGTCACTTTTCTGAAGCTTATATTAAAGTTTACAAAGAAAAAGCTTATCACTTTCTGAAGTCAGTATATGAAAACTTTGCTCCTGCAATTTTAGACTATGGATTGGGAACTATTGCTGAAATATATGATGGCGACAAACCACATCATCCTAAAGGAGCTATTTCTCAAGCATGGAGTGTAGCAGAACTTTTGAGGATGAGAACATTAATTGCTGATAATAAATACATGTTAAGTCAAAAAAATTATACACAACATAACAACTAAAAAAATAATACATGCAAGTACTAATGTTTGGCTGGGAATTTCCTCCCCATATTTCGGGTGGCTTAGGAACTGCATGTTACGGTCTAACAAGTAGCTTAATTCAACAACACGTTAAAGTAATTTTTGTCGTTCCAAAACTTCACGGAGAGGAAGATAAATCAAAATTTACATTCATTAATGCATCCGATGTAATTCCCGACTTAACAAATTCAGTTTATTTAAAATTAAAAGAACACTTCCGCTATATGAGTATTCCCTCAGGAATAGTGCCATACATTTCGCCAGAAGATTATACAACTCTTTCAAAAGATAAAGCATTTGAAATATTAAATGAAGAAACTATTAAAACAACAAATTTTAATTTTAAAGGTAACTATGGTAAGGATTTATTAAATGAAGTTGCTAAGTATGCCTTAGTTGCATCTACCATTGCCAAAAAAAATAAATTTGATATAATTCATGCGCATGACTGGCTAACTTACCCGGCAGGAATAGCCGCAAAACAAATAAGCGGCAAACCACTAATTATTCATGTTCATGCAACAGAATTTGATCGTTCAGGTGAAAACATAAACAATTCAGTTTATGAAATAGAAAAAAAAGGACTGCTATCAGCAGATTCAATTATTGCAGTTAGTAACTATACAAAAAATATTCTGATAACTAAATATGGCATATTACCCGAAAAAATTATTGTTGTTCATAACGGTGTCACATCTTTAAAACAAAATATAAAAACTATCAATACAAAACCTCAAGTTAAAATTGTTACATTTTTAGGAAGAATAACATTTCAAAAAGGGCCTGATTATTTTATAGAAGCGGCTAAAAAAGTGCTATTAAAGCATCCAGAAACACGATTTGTTATGGCCGGAAACGGAGACATGCTTAAGGACATTATAAAGCGTGTGGCAAAATTAAGATTAAGTTCAAGATTTCATTTTACAGGATTTTTAAAAAATACTGAAACAACTAAAATATTTGAAATTAGCAATGTGTATGTTATGCCTTCGGTTTCAGAACCTTTTGGCATATCACCATTAGAAGCTGTTAATTCTGGAGTGCCGGTAATTATTTCAAAGCAATCTGGTGTTTCAGAAGTTTTAAAAAACGCATTAAAAGTAGATTTCTGGGATACCGATGCATTGGCAGAAGCCATCTGCGCCATTTTAAACTATCAATCATTAGCAAGCATTTTAAAAAATGGCGCAAGTAAAGAAATTGAACAGTTACAATGGAAGAAATCTGCAAAAAACGTAAAAAAACTATACGCCAGAGTTATAAAAAACAATTTAGTACAAACTTAATTTTAAAATAAAATTATATAATGAAAAAACTATGTTTCTATTTTCAAGTACATCAACCGTTTCGTTTGCGCCAATATAGATTTTTTGATATAGGAAACAGTAAGCATTATTTTGATGAAGAAAAAAACCGAAACATTATGCTGAAGGTGGCTACTAAATGTTATTTACCAACAAATAATTTACTTCTCAATCTTATAAAAGAATATGGTAACCGTTTTAAAATTAGTTTTTCTATTTCAGGTACAGCTATTGACCAGTTTGAAATATATGCGCCAGAAGTTATTGAAAGCTTCAAAAAATTGGCTGATACAGGATGTGTAGAATTTTTGGCAGAAACCTACAGTCATTCATTATCGTCGCTGATTAGCCATAAGGAATTTAAAAAACAAGTTTTAGAACATTCTGAAAAAATAGAACTATTATTTAATCAAAAACCAAAAGTGTTCAGAAACACAGAACTTATCTATTCAAACGCTATAGGAACACTGGTTAAAAACCTTGGATTTAACACCATGTTAACCGAAGGCGCCGATCATATTTTAGGATGGAAAAGTCCTAATTTTGTATATACAAACCCGATTAATCCCGAACTAAAATTACTGCTTAAAAATTATCGTTTAAGTGATGATATTGCATTTAGATTTTCTCAATCAAAAAATCTTACAGCTGAAAAATTTGTAAGCTGGTTAAATAGTATTCCTACTAACGAGGAAATTGTAAATCTTTTTATGGATTACGAAACATTTGGAGAACATCAATGGGAAGAAACAGGAATTTTTAATTTTTTAAAAGCACTTCCTCATCATATTTTTACCTCTTCAAATTATTCATTTGTCACTCCATCTGAAGCTGTAGAACAATTAAATCCTATAGACTCAATTAATATGCCAAAACCTGTTTCGTGGGCAGACGAAGAACGAGATTTAACAGCATGGTTAGGTAATGAAATTCAAGACGATGCGTTTGAATCACTTTATCGTTTACAAGAAAAAATAAATCAGTGTACCAATAATGAATTATTACGGGATTGGAAATACTTGCAAACCAGCGATCATTTTTATTATATGTGCACTAAATTTTTTGCTGATGGTGATGTCCATAAATATTTTAATCCTTACAATTCGCCGTTTGATGCTTTTATTAACTATATGAACGTACTAAGCGATTACGAAGAGCGATTAAATAAATATTTGGATGAAAAACAACAACAATTAAAAATTACAAAACCAATTAACATCAGGCATGAAAAAACAATTAATAATGCAGTTAAAACAAAAATGAAAACTGGCATTAAACTTTTACAATAAATAACTTATAAAAAATAAAATCTTTAACATCTAAAGATTTTACAATCACTAAATCTTATTATCTATGGAACAAAAACCGGCACATCCAAATTATATTTTTGAAGTAAGCTGGGAAGTTTGCAATAAAGTTGGAGGGATTCATACCGTTATTACAACTAAAACACTTACGTTGGTAAAAGAATGGGATGATCATTTAATCATGATTGGACCAGACACATGGAAAGGACCGGGAGAAAATCCAGAATTTACGGAGGATAAAAATCTGTTTGCATCTTGGAGAATCCATGCCGCAGAGCGCGGTTTAAAAATTAAAATTGGAAGATGGAAAATTACCGGAAATCCAATAGCAATTTTAATAGACTTTACGCCATTTTTCATTTCTAAAGATGAAATATTTAGCGAGTTATGGCTTCGTTACAAAGTAGATTCGTTAACCGGCGGATGGGATTACATAGAGCCAGCTTTGTTTGGTTACGCAGCAGGAAAAGCAATTGAATCTTTTTATCATCATTACCTAACTTTTAGCGATAAAATTATTGCTCAATTTCATGAGTGGATTACCGGTGTAGGTTTATTATATTTAAATGAAAATGTTCCTCAGATTGGAACTGTTTTTACAACACATGCAACAGTTGTGGGCAGATCAATAGCAGGTAATGGATTACCATTGTACAGTAAATTTGACACTTACAACGCGGAACAAGAAGCCCGAAACTTTAACGTAACCGCAAAACATTCTCTCGAAAAAAAAGCTGCACTTAATGCAGATTGTTTCACAACTGTAAGCAACATTACAGCAAAAGAATGCGAACAATTTCTTGAAAAAAAACCTGACATAATAACTCCAAACGGATTTGACGATTATATTGTACCGGACGAAATTTTCTTTAAAGAAAAACGAACGCTAGCAAGAAAAAAGTTATTTGAAGTTGCAGAAGCTTTGTTTAATTATGATTTACCTGACGATACTTTATTTATTATTAAAAGCGGACGATATGAATTTCGTAATAAGGGGATTGATATTTTTATTGATGCATTAGGTGAATTGAACAAAAATAGTGACTTGAAAAAAAATATTGTTGCATTTATTTTTATTCCTGCACATAACAATGGTCCGAGAAAAGATTTAATTGAACTAATTGAAAATAATACAAAAAATTTATTTAATATTGAAAATCTAATAACACATAATTTACAAGGTGCAGAATCAGATCTAATTGTTAACCGTATACATCAAAACAAATTAACTAATAATGAATCTCACCATGTAAAAGTTGTATTTGCTCCGGTATATTTAAATGGTTACGATGGCATTTTTAATCTTTCGTATTATGAGCTGCTTGTAGGATTTGACTTATCGGTTTTCCCGTCATACTATGAGCCATGGGGCTATACCCCATTAGAAAGTCTTGCATTTCACATACCAACAATTACAACTAATTTAACAGGATTTGGAATGATTGTAAGTACAACATCAACCAATATCTCAACGGGAATTGAAGTTGTAAACAGGAACGACACTAACGATAGCGAAGTAACAAAAAATATTATATCCATAATTAAAGAATTTAGTGAAAAAAGTGGTGTAGAAATTAAAAAATCAAGAGAGGCCGCATTTCAATTATCAAAAAAAGCATTATGGAAAAATTATATAGACCATTATAAAGTAGCCTACAGCTTAGCTTTAGAAAAAGCAAAAAGCCGAGAGCACCGATTTATTCATCAGGCCAATATAAAAACGTGGGATGCCAATACGGATATTCAATTACCAAAAATAACCGAACCCGTTTGGCGAAAAATTTTTGTTCAATCGCAATTGCCAGCTAATTTAAAATCGTTAGATAAACTTGCCAGAAACTTATGGTACACTTGGAATTCGGAAGCAACAGAATTATTTGAATTGATGGATAAAGATCTTTGGAAAAAATCTAACTACAATCCGATTTTATTATTAGATACACTTCCCTATTCTCAATTAAAAAGACTTGAAAAAAACACTGAATTTGTTTCAAAACTGAATTCCGTTAATGAACATTTTGAAACTTATTTAAATCGCCCATTAAATAATTCAATTAAAATTGCTTATTTCTGTATGGAGTATGGCTTATGCCCCGAACTTAAAATATATTCAGGTGGATTAGGAATTTTAGCCGGAGATTTTCTTAAACAAGCTAGCGACAGCAGCATAAACATGGTTGGTGTTGGACTCTTATACAGAAACGGTTATTTCAAACAAGAAATTTCACAACAAGGCGAACAGTTAGAAATTGAAGAAGAGCATAAATTCACAAACCTACCTATGAGCCCGGTTTACGACAAAGAAGAAAACTGGCTTAAAATAGGTATAGCTTTTCCGGGACGCACAGTGTATGCCAAGATTTGGAAAGTAGATGTGGGCTTAATTTCATTGTATCTATTAGATACAGATATCCCTGAAAATAAATCTGAGGACCAAATAATAACTAATAATTTATATGGTGGTGATCGGGAAAATCGTTTAAAACAAGAATTATTATTAGGTATTGGTGGCGTGAGATTATTAAAAATATTAAATATTAATCCGGATATTTTTCATTATAACGAAGGTCATGCAGCTTTTGCAGGACTTGAACGCCTACTTATTCTTGTTCAAGACGAAAACATTTCATTTGATGAAGCCATTGAAGTTGTAAGAGCATCATCTCTTTTTACTACACATACACCTGTTCCTGCCGGACATGACAGATTTAATGAAGATTTGCTGAGAATATATTTAGCCTATCACGCCAATCTCTTAAATATAAGCTGGAAAAAAATGATGAGCTTAGGAAAAATTAATGAAGACGACATAAATGAAAAATTCTCAATGAGCTTTTTAGCCGCCAGAATTTCAGGGAAAATAAATGGCGTAAGCTACATGCATGAAAAAGTATCCAGAAGAATATTTGGTCCATTATGGAACGGTTATTCTAATGAAGAACTTAATTTAGGGCATGTAACCAATGGCGTTCACCTGCTAAGCTGGTTGGCAATTGAATGGCAAGAACTTTATCTAAACACATTTGGCGAAAAATTTTTCGAACTTAATTCAGAAGAAAAAAACTGGAGAAAAATTAATGAAATACCTGACAAAACAATTTGGGAAATTCATTTAAAACTCAAAAGCAAACTTATTACCGAGTTAAAAAAATATATTGAGGATGAAAAAAGAAAGAAAAAAACAAACAGCCAATTTTTACCCGATAATGATTTTATAAACGAAAAAACATTAATAATTGGTTTTGCAAAAAGAATAGTAACCTACAAACAACCAACTCTAGTTTTTCAAGATTTAAAAAGGCTTAATAACATTATTAAAAATAGCAAGGTTAATATTTTATTTGTATTTGCAGGAAAGGCTCATCCAAATGACACTGAAGGGCAAGAAATTATTCAGAATATTATTAATATTTCAAAACAAGAAAATTTCAAAAATCATATTTTATTTCTTCAAAACTATGATATGGCAATTTCAAACTACATGGTAAAAGGTGTTGATGTTTGGTTAAACACACCCGAAATTGAAATGGAAGCTTCTGGCACAAGCGGTATAAAAGCAATGCTAAACGGTGTAATAAATTTTAGCGCATTAGATGGTTGGTGGGCAGAAGCTTACAAAGCTGATGTAGGATGGACCTATACTGAAAAGCCAACTAAAAACAATTTAAACCGACAAAAAGAAATTGAAGCTGAAGCTTTATATAATAAATTAGAACATGAAATTATTCCACTTTATTTAACATTTGACGCCAATAATTTACCTACAGGCTGGATAAAAAAAATTAAAGCGGCATTATCAAATTTAACGCCTAAATTTTCAACAAATCGAATGCTCAATGAATATATAGAAAATTATTATTTAAAGTTAAAATCACAAAACAATATATTAATCGAAAATAATTATGATAAAGCAAAAAAATTAGCTGCCTGGAAACTAAAAATTATTAGAGAATGGAATAAAATTCATCTTAATTCAATGGAAGCTTACGACTCGGAAAACAAAGCTTTTCCGGTTGGATCTGAACTTTGCCCAAACATCAATTTAGATTTAAATAATTTATCGTCAAGTGAAATAGGTGTAGAAATAATTTTTATTGAAAAAAGAAAAGAAGATAAAGAATTTGAAAAGATTGTTTACAAAACAGAATTATTTCCAACTGAAAATAAAAATATATACGCATCGTATGTTTGCAAAATTCCAATAACTCATACAGGTGTTTATGAATATAGTTTCAGGGTTTTTCCAAAAAGCGAATTATTAAATAACAGACTAGATTTTCCTATTTTAAAATGGTTATAAAAACTAAATTTTAAAATTTCATTTGATGTAAATCAAATTGCTAACTGCCTACCATCATCACAAAAAATTTATTTACGCGTTAAATTTGTATCTATTAATTAACCTAATTTTTATTCAGAACTAACCCCGTAAGGTTAGACCATTTCAAACATGGAAGCGACGTGTAAAGCCAACCCCGTAAGGTTGGTTTTCGCTTTTAAATAATGCTGGTAATCAATTTTAAAAATGATAAAAAGCATGGTAATACTATTTAAACTGAATTTAATTTGCATTAGCTTTTAAAATTAATTTATGTATAGAACACATTTTAGTGGTTTTTGTATTTTGCTTTTTTTAAATACTTTTTGTTGTTCTTCATGTCAATCCTCTAATCAGAAAGCCACCAACGATGTAAAAAGTAATGATTCCTTAAAAACAATTATTAAAAGTAAAGATTCGGTAATTGATTATTGTTTTAATGCGATAAATAACATAACTAAAACAATTGATTCAATTAATGCTAAACAACATGCTATTGTTTTAAAAACAAGTAATATAAATCATGACATCATAAATTCAAAAATTAACGATATAAACCAGGAAATTATTTTATTAAACAAACTAATAGAACAAAGTAAAAAAAATACAGCATCGCTTAATAATAGGTTATTAAGTTCAACAAAAAAGAATATAGAATTAAATCGTTCAATCATCAATTTAAACAAAACGTTAGTTATAAAAGAAACAGAGTTGTTTAATCTAAATAACACTATAGCATCGTTACACTCCGATTTATATCTTGTTGAAACCACACTTAATTTTTTATATGTAAACAATATGATTGAACATGAACTAATTAAAAGTGAGGCCGAGGTATTACAATCAGCTTATTTTATTATTGGTTCTGCCAACGAATTAAAAACTAAAAACATAATTAATAAAAAAGGAGGTTTGATTGGTATTGGAAAAACTAAAAAACTAAAAAATAATTTAAATAGCTCAAACTTTACACGCATCAATTATTCAGAAACAACAAGCATTCCTATTAACTGCAAAAAAATAAACATTATTTCAACGCACCCTGAAAAAGCCTATTTATTAATAAAAGATCATCAGCTTATAAAAAAC
This sequence comes from Bacteroidia bacterium, assembly GCA_044344665.1. Taxonomy (GTDB): domain Bacteria; phylum Bacteroidota; class Bacteroidia; order B-17B0; family Aurantibacillaceae; genus Aurantibacillus. The sequence continues at coordinate 37,360 of JBIJCO010000023.1, forward strand.
CTGTACATCACAGACCCTGTAGAATTTTGGCGTATATCAAAATATCTTATAATCGAAAAAATCAACTAACAAAAAAACAAATCCAATTATGACAACCTTATTATTAAAACAAAACAAAAGTAATCACGCCTCTAGTTTAGTAACTCCATTGATTGATTCAGAAAGAGAAATTGCAAAAACTATTGAAGATTTAAATAATGAACTTATCAATTTAGATATTGGCTCTGGTATTCCACCTGTAAATGTTTATGAAACCGAAGGTGAGTATATTGTTGAATTTGTTGCACCTGGTCTCAAAAAAGGTAGATTACAACTAGAAGTAGAAGAGGGTATTTTATCTGTGAGTGCAGATTCGGAACTAGAAACCATAGAAGATTTAACAAACTACAAAAGAAAAGAATTTTCATATTGTGGGTTTTCAAGATCATTTGAATTGCCAAACGACGCTTTGGAAGAAGAGATTCAAGCGGACTACGAAAATGGCATAATAACCTTGCTAATTCCTAAAAAAGAAGAGGAAGAAATTGAAGAAGGTATTATTATTGAAATTGATTGATTTTTCATGAAACGGATCTATTTCTTAACCAAAATAATAAAACAAACGTATTTTAAATTTTAAATGAGCAATAATGAAAACTTAAAACAATTAATGCAGGACATTATAAAAACAACCTTTTTGATTGAAACTAAATATCCAGAATTGTATAAGTTTATTGAAGAATTACCCCATTTCAATAAATTCGGCAACGAAAAAAGTGTTTCTATTTTAGATCTGGAAAATTATTTAAACACTTTAAAAATACAATTGAAAAAACATATTGAATTTCATCAAAAAACAGAATAAAAAAAACTCCTTCAAATTTGAAGGAGTTTATTATTATTACTCAGTTTCTTCTTTTGTTTCCTCAGTTACCTTTTCTGTTTCGATTTGTGGTGTATCAGAACCAGAATTATCGTAATACCTGTTGAATTCCCTAATGGCATTACCGACAACCTCTTTATTAAAAACAAATTTATCAAGATTATCCCAAGTGGCAATCTGATCTTTCATGTAAGGTTTAATTTCTTTTTTATAAAACTTTTGAGATATTCTTTTTAATTCTCTTAAATCTTTGTTTGCTTCATCAGCTTTTGTATCCTGAATAAAATATAAACTTTCAATTACCGGCTGCCCCTCTTTTTTACCCATTATTTTATATTCAAAAAAATTCAATCTACCTTTTGATATATATTCTAAATACACAAATCCTTCACCATAAGGAAAAAGCGTAAAATGTCTACCGTCAAAACCATATGATTTTGCTTTTTTATTACTAATTGGAGTAACTTTTGCGGCTCCTTTTGGTTTAAAATTAAAGCTATTGTAAAATTCTAACTCACCATTTGTAGGATTGGTTTGAATTTCTCCTTTTACGGTATCGCCTTTTAAATTACAGTAATATCCTGGAGATAAAGTAGGTGACATTTTGGGATCTTTACCTTTTGGTTGGGCAAGGATCAATAATGATGAACTAATAAATAATATTGAAAAGATTTTTTTCATGTTTTGTTTATAATAATTATCAAATATATTTATAAGTGCTTTAAACACAAAATTAAAAATTAGAATTTGTGAAATTTTAAAATAAAAATCCCTCAAAAATAATTTCTTGAGGGATTATATTTAGAGGAAAAGAAATAATTATTTTCTTTCAAGTACTTCATCAATCATACCGTATTCTTTAGCTTCTGCTGCAATCATCCAATAGTCTCTATCGCTATCTGCCCATACTTTTTCATACGTTTGCCCGCTATGAAATGCAATAATATCATAAAGCTCTTTTTTTAATTTTTGTATTTCTCTTGCTGTAATCTCAATATCACTCGCCTGACCTTCGGCACCTCCTAAAGGCTGATGTATCATAATACGTGCATGTTTTAGTGCCGTACGTTTACCTTTTGCTCCTGCGCACTGCAATACTGCCCCCATACTGGCGGCCATGCCTGTGCAAATAGTTGCTACATCGGGTTTAATTATTTGCATGGTGTCATAAATCCCCAAACCTGCATAAACACTTCCTCCGGGAGAGTTAACGTAAATCTGAATGTCTTTTTTTGCATCAACACTCTCTAAAAAGAGAAGCTGAGCTTGCACAATATTTGCTACTTGATCGTTTATACCTGTGCCTAAAAATATTATACGATCCATCATTAAACGTGAGAACACATCCATCTGGGCAACATTTAACTGACGTTCTTCTATAATGTATGGCGTTAAAGAAGACTGGATACGGGAAGTATAACTATCGTAAGTTAAACTATTAATGCCTCTATGTTTTGTGGCATATTTTTTAAATTCATTGTTATCAAACATATTTTATATTTTTTAATTAAATCAAATGTACTGCTTGAATTAATCTGTTTCAAATATTGTGCAAAATTTTATTAACGCTAATTTGTCATGAAATCCATTTTTAAATACACCAACACACATTAACAACTTAACTTTTGATTAACTTTTGATTGTTATTAATTTAATTGATTATGAGGAGTTTAAACAATTTTTATCATAATATTTACACTACAAGCAATGGAAGATAAATTTTGCATATTAAACGGACATTTGATAAGTATTTACGAACCGAGTGTTGCTTTTAATAACCGTGCTTTTAGATATGGGGATGCTTTATTTGAAAGCATTAGATTATGCAACAACAAGGTAATGTTTTTGCGCGACCATATTACACGCTTAAAACTTGGCATGACTGTTTTGCGGATGAATTTACCAGCAGAGTTTAATACTGAAAATATTTACGAGCTAATTTTAGAATTACTTAAACAAAATAATCAAAGTTCAAATGCCCGAATTAGACTTACCGTCTTTAGAAATGAAGGGGGTTATTACAGTCCTGAAACAAATGACATTTCTTTTTTTATAGAAACAGAAGAAATTTCTGACGCGTATTTGTTAAATCAAAAAGGACTTTGGATTGATATTTATTCTGAAATAAAAAAACCAATTAATAAATTATCCGGGTTAAAAACAGCTAATGCATTAATTTATGTGATGGCAGGACTTGCCAAACAAAGCATGAAACTTGACGAATGTTTTTTAATTAACGAAAAAGGCACTATTTGCGAAAGTATTAGCTCAAACATTTTTGTTGTGAAAAACGGTACAATTTGCACCCCCCCTTTGTCAGACGGCTGTTTGGAAGGCGTTATGCGAAAACAGATCATAGAAATTGCTGCGCAACATAAAATTTTAGCGTTCGAAAATACAGTCACCGTAAACACACTTATGAATGGCGATGAGATTTTTTTAACCAACAGCATAAACGGTGTTCAATGGGTTGGGCAATTCAAACAAAAATTTTACACAAATAAATTATCTCAATTTTTCATCGAAAAATTAAACGAATTAAGCCTAACCTGTTAGTAATGTATAAACAAATAATTCAAATTACCGAAGCAGCTCTTGAAACGCTTAACATTAATGCTGCTGATGCAAAAATTGATGAAGGTCAGTATAACATCAGAAAAAATGACAATACTGAGTTACTAATTGATGTTTGGGAAGAAAATGATACTGTTTTTTTTCAAGTTATTAGTCCACTTACTCATTTTGAAAAAGATTTAGATTATCAAACTTTGTTAAAACTCCTGGAAGAAAATCATGGGTTAATTGAAGCCTCAATTGCCATATCTGACAACACTGTTTTAATTAAAGAAACGATTTCGTGCAATGCCTTTTTTAATCAAGAAAAAGCGCTCTCAAGCATAACACGAATTGCTCACTATTCCGAAAATCTAAAATCTAATTTTAGATAAATTTCTTTGTTTAATTAATTTCGTAGAATTGAAATTGTTAAATTTCACAGTTTAAACTCATGTTATATTTTTAAGTTTTTATCGAAAATTAATTCTTTCAATAAAGAAAAAACTTATATTAGCCATCTAATTTTTTTTGTTTATGAACAAGTCGTGGTTAATTTCAACCTTAATTATTTTTTTTACTTTTTTGAGTTTTAGCCAAAACTCTAAATTTCTATTCAAAATCAATAAAAAGGACTCATTAAAAGGTTTTAACGAAGAACATTTTATTAGGTCTGCACAGGCTGATAATTTTACAAGCGATGAGCTTAATCACTTTTTAAAATCTCAAAAAAGAAGTTTTATTAATGCTAAGTACAACCTTAATAACTTTAATGAAGGAATTGATAATTCTAATTACCGATACACAAGTCCTTTCAGTAGTGTGCTCGCAGCGCCTTGTGTTAATGAGGGTTTCGAATCAGGTAATTTTACTGGTTGGACATTAACTAGAGGAACAAATAACAATTCGTGTGCGTATCCTAATGCAAATATTCCATTATTGCCGGGTCCTCAAGCAACAGTTGTTACTACACCTTTAGTAGACCCTGTGACATCGTTTAATTTACCTAACTCACCTTTTGGGGGTAGTAATGTCGCTGTATTAGGTAATACAGTGGTAGGTACAGGTAAAGTCACAAAAATGACTCAAAATTTTTCAGTTACTGCTACCAATTACGTGTATGATTATGCATTTTTTGCCGTGCAAAATGGCGTGCACCCTTGTTGCCAACAACCTTATATGTTTATTAGATTAAGGGATTGTTTAGGTAATCTATTAGCATGCCCTAATTTTACTTTTAATGCGCCGAGTGGGCAATGTGCTGCCACAGCAGGTGCATGGATAAATACAGGTCTTGGAGGTCCGGGTGGTTTTATATGGAGAAGCAATGGCTGGCAAACACGCTCTTTAGATTTAACTCAATATATTGGAACTTGTGTTACTATAGAGGTTTTGGTGGCAGATTGTTCCCCTACGGGACACTATTTATATACCTATTTTGATTCGAGATGTAATACTATGAATTTAACGGTTAACAGTTCAACTGTTCTATCCATGCCTACTCAAACCGTTACTCCTTTAGTTTTATGTGGTACAACAGCCACACTAACAGCTCCTTCAGGTTTAAATCCATATTTATGGAATGGCCCACCTTTAAGTGGGGTAACAAATAACACCAATCAAACTATCTCATCTTCTGTTGCAGGTAATTATAGTCTTACTATGACACCTGCCGGTATTTGTACTCCAATCACTAGGATTGTAAAATTAACTTTTGTGCCGCCTGCGAGCATCACAGTTTTTCCTGCTGGTGGAATTTGCCCTGGAAAAAGTGCCACACTCATTGCAACAGGGGCAACCAATTATACTTGGCAACCCAGTGGTTCTAATGCTATAGGCATAGTTGTGTCTCCAACTGCAACAACTGTTTACACTTTAATTGCAAACACCGGAACATGTACTGGCACCTACACTACCCAAGTTACAGTAAATTCACCACCAACAATTGGGATTGCATCCAGTCCATCCGTTGTCTGTACTAATGGGGCTTCTACACTAACAGCTACTGGTGCAAACACTTATACGTGGAGCAACTCTTTAACCGGTTCCACCACCGTCGTCAATCCATCTGTGACTGCAACTTACTCTGTTATTGGATCTAATGCTGCAGGTTGCACAAACACCTCTAATATTGTCATATCAGTTGTTCCCACGCCTAATAGCTTTGTTGCGATAGCAAGCCCAACTATTATTTGTAAAGGTTCCTCTACAAATTTATTTGTATCAGCTTTAAGTGCGGCTGGTTATACATGGTTTCCTGGAGGAAGTGTAGGTAATTTTGTTTCAGTATCTCCAACCGTGACAACAAACTATACTGTTGTGGCGTCTAATTCAGGTTGTAGCAGCTCGTTTTCACCAATAACAGTTTCGGTAAGCAGTGGTCCTGCAATGATTACCTCGGCAACACCTACGTCAATTTGTCCAGGTAATAGTGCTACTTTAAGTGCCTCCGGTGCTGTTCAGTACACATGGAATCCATCAAGTACAGTTTCAAACTCAATTGTGGTTAGTCCAAGTGTTACAACAAACTATACTGTATCAGGTGTTGATATTTATGGTTGTATAAGTAATAGTATCGTTACGGAAGTAGTAAATCCCGTACCCGTTATGACTATCACACCAAATTCTCCATCACTTTGTATTGGTTCTTCTATAAGCCTTATAGCATCCGGAGCTTCAACTTACACATGGAATCCTGGTATAATTAATGGAAATAACATTACGGTTACTCCTTCTGTTAGCACAACCTACACAATTATAGGTAGTAATGGTACATGTACTAGTTCAATTACATCGAGTCTTACAGTTGTTCCTTTGCCAACCGTGAATATATCAAGTTCTTCGTCGACAATATGTGTTGGTTCAAATGCAACACTAACCGGAACCGGAGCAAATAATTATACCTGGAGTCCAAATTCATCCTTCAGTTCTTCCATTGTAATAAGTCCAACTATTACCACTACCTATACATTGACAGGAAATTCACTCGGTTGCTCAAATTCAAAAACAACCACGATAACTGTATTTAATAATCCAACCATTACTATTTCAAGTACGCCAACAGCATATTGCAGCGGAGGAGGAAATACAGCAACCTTATCAGCAAATGGGGCTTTAAATTATACATGGTCTCCATTAAGCGCATTTACTCCTACATTATTAATTTCTCCGCTCAGTACAACTGTATATTCAGTTACTGGAATAAATAATTTTGGTTGTTCAAGTGTTAAATCGGTTACTTTCACGGTTAATACTACACCTACGTTTTCTGTTTCTGCTAATAATGCTACGCTTTGTGCGGGCGCTTCGGCTGTGCTTTCTGCGATTGGTGCTACGGCTTATGTTTGGAATCCGGGTGCTTTAACAGGTAACTCTATTTCTGTGACACCTTCGGTAACTACTACTTATTCGGTAACAGGCGCTAATGGCTTGTGTACGGATACAAAAACTATTTTAATTACGGTTAATCCTAATCCTACAGTAACGGCGGCTGTTTCGCCTACTAATATTTGTGTGGGTAGCGTGGCTACTTTATCTACTTCAGGGGCTACTTCTTATACTTGGAATCCGGGTGCGCTAGCAGGGGCTTCGCCTACTGTCTCTCCGGCTGCTTCTACCATTTATACTGTTACTGGTGCTAATGCGTTTGGTTGTGTTAATTCTAAAACAGTTAGTTTGATTGTTA
>JBIJCO010000080.1:0-2950 GCA_044344665.1 Bacteroidia bacterium
GATACCGTTAATAACATTTTGGCGATGAAAGTAGACATGATTGTAATGCGGCATGCAAGTGCCGGCGCAGCAGTGTTTTTATCAAAAAAAGTTAACGCGAAAATTATTAACGCAGGGGACGGTGCACACGAACATCCTACTCAAGCCCTATTAGATGCCTTCTCTATGCAAGAAAAATTAGGCGATTTAAAAGGCAAAAAAATCGTCATAGTGGGTGATATTTTGCACTCGAGAGTTGCGCTTTCAAATATTTTTTGTCTGCAAAAATTAGGTGCTATTGTAAAAGTATGCGGACCGTTAACATTAATTCCAAAATACATTACAAGTTTGGGTATTGAAGTTGAATTAAATCTCAAAAAAGCGCTCGAATGGTGCGATGTTGCTAATATGCTGCGCATACAGCTTGAACGCCAAGACATCAAATATTTCCCCTCGTTAAGAGAATACTCCATGCTTTATGGTTTGGATAAAGAACTATTAGATAGCCTTTCAAAAAAAATAATTATCATGCATCCTGGCCCAATAAACAGAGGTGTAGAAATTACCAGTGATGTGGCAGACAGCAAGCAATCCATTATTTTAGACCAAGTAGAAAATGGTGTAGCAGTTAGAATGGCTGTAATGTTTTTATTAGCCGGCCGACAAAGTTAATTAATAATTCCCCATCATTAAATTACATCCCCTTACATCACTATAGTCATAACGTCCCATCAATTCCAGCTTATTGTTATTGTTTAATTTACCCAAATCTTTCGTAGCAATAAAAGAACAGGAATTTATATTAGCTAAATCTATCACGTTGATACCGCCTGTTCTGCCGTCTGTTTTAATTTTTAAAGGATCGTCTATTTCTCTGATTAAAAATTTCATCCATGGAGGTGATTCAAATTCACCATCTCCTTTACTGTAGGCTTGACTTAATAATTCCGTCATACCATATTCGCTATGAATAGAATTTACAGCAAAACCATGTTTTAAAAAATCGTGTAATTCAGCCTTTAGCATTTCTTTTCGTGTTCCTTTCATGCCTCCGGTTTCCATTACAATAAAATTTTCATTTAGTTTTATTCCTTGCTTGCACAAATCAATTAATGCATAAGAAACACCTATTAAAATTACTTTTTGATTGGTTTGCTTTAACTCATTTATTCTTAAAATTAAATCATCAGTGTTATCTAAAAAAAATCCACTAAACGGGTGTGTTGACTCTTTTATTAATTGATTGCACATGTAAACTAACGATGACCCTTTTCGTTGTAAATAATTTGGCAATAAAGCTAAAATACAATAACTAGCAGGCGAACCATAAAACAAATTATAGCAATTTGAAAAACTTCTCTGATACAACAAAACATCATTTACATAATGTGTTGCAGGTTTTTGAGAAGTTGTAGCACTACTTGTAAACTCAATTGTTTCTGAACTTAAAGGAGAAGAAATAATTTTTTTAGTTTTGAAAAATTCAATCGGCAAAAAAGGAATTTGCTCTAATGTTAGAACTTTATCTGGATTTACTTTTAGCATTTTAACCCAGTTACTATAAACAATATTGTTTACTAACTGATAGTTAAAAATCTTTAAAGCCAAATCAATAAATTCATTTTCAGAACTTATATTAAATATTTTATTTTTTATAGTGAACAATGTCCTTTGCCAAGAAGTAATAATTATGTAAATTTAATATTGATTTAATAATAGATGCGTTTAATTGGAATAATATTTTTGATAAGTTTAGCGTGTTTTGGATGTGTTAAAAGACTGAGTAAGGATCCTGTTCCTAAACTTGAATTCATTGATTTTACATCGTCTAAATCAAATGGTATTGATAACGGATCTATGGTTTTGGCTTACGAAGATGGTGATGGTGATATTTTTAGAGACGAAACTTCAACTCTGCCAAACTTAATCATGAAATTTTATTATTATAACAACGGATTAAAAAAATTTACCGGCTACTTTGACCAAAATATTTCTGATACATTTAACATTGCAAAAATTATTGTTCAACCTGGCGACGGATTTAAAGGTAAGCCCATAAAAGGCGAAATTTATATACCAATGAATGAATTCAGACCGGCAGACTCTATCAAAATTTTTAAGTACGTTATTTTTGCAATAGACGAAGCAGGAAACAACTCTAATATTATTACTACACCGCAGTTTACTGTAAATTATTAAGCATTTAAAACTCTTGCCATTTTTTCGGCAATAATTTTACTCATTTTAAAATTACTTTCATGAGTCCAACCCCCAATATGCGGCGTTAATATAACATTATCAGAATTAATTAAATACTTCAGCGGTTCAGGAATTTCATTATTATCCAACTGCTCAAACGAAACACTCTCATACTCCGAAACATCTAAACACGCTCCTAAAACTTTACCTGTTTTCATAGCATTAACAAGGTTAGCTGTATTTAAACATTTACCGCGGGCTGTATTGATAATAAAAATATTTTTTTTAAATCTGTTTATAAAATCTGCGTTAACCATGTACTCTGTTTCCTCTGTTAATGGCACATGCAGGCTTAAAACGTCACATTCTTCAAAAATATTTTCAAGAGTAGTTTCTATAACATGACTATTTCCAAAATCTGTTTTGTATTTATCAAATACCAAAATTTTACATTCAAATCCAGATAATTTTTTGGCAAAACTCTCGCCCATATTTCCATAACCAATAATGCCAATGGTTTTATTTTTTATTTCGATGCCTCTGTTTTCTGATCTTAACCAAATACCTTTTCTAACTTCTGCATCAGCTTTTTTAAGGTTGTTAAAGAGCATAAGTAGCATTGCAACCGCATGTTCGCCAAGTGCATCTTTGTTTCCTTCAGGGGCACTAACACAACTAATATTTTTTTGATTGGCGTAGGTAACATCAATGTTTTCCATACCCGCACCCACTCTGCCGATGCACTTTAATTTAGGGCAATTATCTATTATTT
>JBIJCO010000007.1:0-113146 GCA_044344665.1 Bacteroidia bacterium
ACCAAGAAATTTAGCAAAGAGCGTGACAGTTGAATAATTTTTTCGGAATTATTTTTTTATCGAATCTGCTTTAAGTTCATTAGTTGGCGATTTCATTTTATTTAATTCTACTAATACATTTTCATATATTTTTTTATACAAATCCGGGTGTTTTGAATAATAAGATAGACTTGAATCATAGGTTTCAAGAGTAACGTTATTTTCTTTTAACGGATTTAAGGCATAAGTTGAATCAATTTTTTCTGCTGCAACATTTTTTACATTAAGGTTACTAGCGCTTTCAGCTAAGGCAAAATCTACTAATAACTTAGTAAATTTGTCTTCACTTAAAACATAATCTGGCTTAACATCATCTTCTTTTGTTGGCGCGCAAGCCGTTAAGGATATAAACAAAAATATATTGATTTTTTTGAGCAGCTTTTGTGTTAGCATAAATATATTTAGGGAATAATACTTTAATAAAACGATTTATAAATTTAAGTTTTATTCATTTAACTAATGATAATTAACAACCCACTATTAAAAAGCAATTATGTTTTATGATAAAACAAAATTTAATAAACTTACATTTAAGTCTTAATAGTCATGTTTCTAATCAAAGTAATAAAAAACAAATATTTTTTAACAGTAATTGGTATTATTGTTTGGGTTCTTTTTTTTGATAAAAACGATGTTTTTACGCAATTAGATTTAATAAAAAAAAGAAACAAATTGCAAAAAGAAAAGGAGTATTATATCTCTGAGATAGAAAGCAATAAGCGTAATTTGAGTGAGTTGCAAACAAACACAAAAAGTCTTGAAACATTTGCAAGAGAAAAATACCTTATGAAAAAAGAAAACGAAGACGTTTACGTCTTCGTTACAAAATAAAAATAGTTATTGGGCTTATTTATTCTTTTCTCCTGTATCTTTTGATTTTTCTGCTTTTGCCATAGCCTCTAAATCTCTGTCAAAGAAATACAAACCGCTTTTATCATCTCCAATTAATTTCAACTTGTCAACAATCTGTCTGGCTAATGCCTCTTCTTCAATTTGCTCGCTAACATACCATTGCAAAAAGTTATGCGTTGTATAATCTTTTTCTTTTAGTGTAATTTCTACAAGGTTGTTAATTTCAGCGGTAACTTTTATTTCGTGTTTAAGAATTTCTTCAAAAACAGATTTTACAGATTTAAAAGTAGCCGGAGGTTGTTTTAAAGCAGGAACAATGCCGTGTCCACCGCGCTCGTTAACAAAACGCAACAATTTCAACATGTGCATGCGTTCCTCATCTGTGTGCGTAAATAAAAATGCTGAAACGCCATTTAAACCCTGGGTTTCTGCCCAACTTGCCATGGCTAAATAATACTGCGACGATGCGCCTTCCATTTCAATCTGCTTGTTTAAAGCAGCACTTACTTTTGGTGATAACATATAATAAAATTTGTTTAAGCAAATATAATAATAAAAAAACCTTATGAGTTTAATATGTTCGCAATCACTCTTGTCATCAGTTATAAAAATAGTTAATTATAATTTTTACTCGTTTTTTACTTACTTTTGACTCCAAATTAAAACAACATGAAAACAACTGCCTTAACAAACACACATATCTCTCTTGGCGCAAAAATGGTTCCTTTTGCAGGGTATAACATGCCTGTATCCTACAAAGGATTGAATGACGAACATCACACTGTTAGAAACGGCGTTGGCGTTTTTGATGTGAGTCATATGGGCGAATTTATTTTAAAAGGACCTCATGCCTTAGATTTAATACAAAAAGTTACGAGTAATGACGCTTCTGTTTTAACAGACGGTAAAGCTCAGTATTCATGTTTCCCAAATAATGAAGGCGGAATTGTTGACGACCTTATAGTTTATCGCATAGATGCCGAAACATACATGTTGGTAGTTAATGCCAGTAATATTGAAAAAGATTGGAATTGGATAAAAGAAAACGACACATGGAATGTGGACATAAAAAACATTTCTGACAACACATCTTTATTGGCCATTCAAGGACCTAAAGCAATTAATGTATTACAAAAATTAACGGATGTAACTTTATCTACCATACCGTATTATGCTTTTGTTAAAGGGAAGTTTAACGGAGTTGATAATGTGGTAATAAGCAACACAGGATATACCGGAGCTGGAGGATTTGAATTATATTTTGATAATGAATACGCCGAAAAAATGTGGACTGATATTTTTGAAGCCGGTCAGGAATTTGATATTAAACCTATTGGTTTAGGCGCTCGCGACACCTTGCGTTTAGAAATGGGTTTTTGTTTATATGGTAATGATATTAACGACAGCACTTCACCAATTGAAGCAGGCTTAGGATGGATTACAAAATTTACCAAAGAGTTTACAAACAGAAAAAATATTGAACAACAAAAAGTAAATGGTGTTACTACTAAATTAGTTGGTTTTGAAATGATAGACAGAGGTATTCCTCGCCATGATTATGAAATAGCTGATGCTAACGGAAATATAATAGGAAAAGTTACCTCAGGAACGCAGTCACCAACATTAAATAAAGCAATTGGTATGGGTTATGTAAATACAGAGTTTTCAAAACCCGAGGCTGAGATTTTTATTTTAATCAGAGAAAAAGCAATTAAGGCAAAAGTTTGCAAATTACCTTTCCTTAAGAAATAATATAGCAATCAAAAAAACAGATTAATAAAAAATAAATTATACTTTTGTAATAAAGTATTTTAACAACGGGGGATTAGCTCATTTGGCTAGAGCGCTTCGCTGGCAGTGAAGAGGTGATCGGTTCGAATCCGATATTCTCCACAAGACAATAAAAAAGTGCTGCGCATTTGCTCAGCACTTTTTTGTTTAATACATGTGCATACATACTTTACAAATCTCTTCTATAATTTGAATCTTACTATAATTTAAAATATTTCGTAAAAAACTTAAAAAAATTTACTTGGACGTTAAAAGCAATATTTTATAATTGATAATAAAACCAAATTAGTTATTACGTTACTGAAGTTTAAACAAGTATAGTAAGATTATAGAATAAAGTATAAAAATTCAATTCAGATGTGTACATTGTATCCTTAGATTATGACAAGGTAAATCTATATAGCGCTAAATCAGGTATTTTTATGGATTATACAAAAACGCTCACTAACTTCAATATAAATTCATTAAATGAAATGCAGCTAGCAAGCATAAAAGCTATTTCAAATTTAAATGATGTTGTATTAATTTCACCAACAGGTTCAGGAAAAACATTGGCATATCTGTTGCCATTAGTTAATGGTTTAGAGAAAGATATTTTAGAAATCCAAGCTCTATTGCTGGTACCCACGCGTGAATTAGCCATACAAATTGAACAAGTTTTTAAGAAAATGAATACAGGTTTTAAAGTGAATACATGTTATGGCGGGCATGATGCAAAAACCGAAAAAAATAATTTACTGTCTCCTCCCGCTTTATTGATAGGAACTCCCGGTAGAATAAATGACCATCTTTCTAAAAATAATTTTCGTACTGACAACATAAAAACGTTACTGTTAGATGAGTTTGATAAATCATTGGAGGCAGGATTTCAGGAAGAAATGGAATCCATCATGAAAAAATGTTCAGCTCTTAAACAGCGGATTTTAACATCTGCAACAAAGCTTAATGAAATACCCTCCTTTGTTGGTTTAAAAAACCATCAGGAATTAAATTTTTCAGACAATAGTTCACAATTAAAAAGCAGCTTAACTATAAAATTTGTTAGAGTTGTTGGAGATGATAAGCTTGAAGCTTTAATGTTATTGTTAGGAAAAATTAGCAATAAGTCAACTATTGTTTTTTGTAATCATCGCGAGGCAGTAAACAGAATAAGCGAACAATTAGCATTTTATAAAGTAGCGCATGGCACATATCACGGTGGATTAGAGCAAATTGAAAGAGAAAAAACAATAATAAAACTTCGAAATGGAAGCATACAATTATTAATTGCTACCGATCTTGCAGCCAGAGGCATTGATATACCGGAAATTGAATCGGTAGTTCATTATCAGTTGCCTGATACAGAAGATACAATGACACATAGGAATGGTAGAACAGCAAGAATGCATTCAACCGGAACGGTTTATTTTTTATTAGATAAGGAGGACAGTTTGCCCGGTTTTATAAATTGTGCTCCGGAAGAAGAAGAATTTCCAAAAAAATTCAATTTACCAAAACCAACACCTTGGAAAACACTTTACATTGCTGCGGGAAAAAAAGATAAAATAAATAAAATTGATATTGTTGGTGCGATTTTAAAAAATTCAAATTTGCAGAAAGACGAATTAGGAAGAATTGACGTGTTAGATTATTCGGCGTATGTTGCCGTAAAAAGCCAAAAAATAGAAGGCGCCTTAAACGCAATTAAAGAACTGAAAATAAAAAATAAAAAAATAAAAATTCAATTGGCAACGTAATAGTTTTATGGTTGCGGGCCAATTAAATTATTTTTTATATCAATGAAAAATGCAAGAACAATATTTTTAATTAACACCGCTTTCTTTCTTTTGGTGCTTGTATTATTGGCTTACATTGTTTTAAGAGCCGCCTGCGTTGACATGACGCACGACGAAGCTTACTCTTTTTATAATGCTAAGATTTTTTGGTGGGTAGAAACATTGTGCACAGGCAATACACACTGGTTTAATTTTATAGCTATTAAAACTTGTATTTTTTTTGGTTTAGAAAAAACCATTTATTTAAGGGGCTTCAGCTTGTTGTGCTCTTTTTTGTTTTTATTACTAGTCTGGGTTTTTATAAAAAAAATAGAAAACCCGTTTTTAAAAATTTTTGCGTTTTCATTTTTACTATTAAACCCGTTTTTAATTGATTATCTGGCTTTGGCAAGAGGTTATTCGGCCGGATTACTATTTGAATGTGCCAGCTTGTTTTATGCCTACTTATATTTAAATAACAAGAATATTAAAGCAGCAACGGCTTCCCTTTTTTTAGCTGGTTTAAGTGCAATAGCCAATTTTAATTTTTTTTATTTTTTTACAGCTTATGCTTTGCTACATTTTTATACCTTATATTTTAAAAACAGACAAGGAGTTTTAAAAAACAAATTAGTTTACATTGAAATTATTTTTACCGGAATAATAGTTGGTGTAGTATTAAAAGCCCTTAGTTTTATAACAAATTGTTCAAACGACATTGGTAATTACGGTGGAACAAATTTTATTTCCTCGGTGTTTTCAGGGTTTATAGATAGTTTATTATATAAACAGGTCAAATTAAATTTTAAAACCCTTTACATTATTGCCGTTTTATTTTTTGTTTTGGTTTTATTGGCGGTTATTATCGGAGTTTTTAGGCGAAAAAAGCATAACAACCATCTTTACTTTTTTGCGGCTATTTTATTGGCAATAATGTTTGTATTGGTAATAATAAACAAGTGGTGCTTTGGTGTGCTATACCCCACCTACAGAACCACATTTATGTTTTATCCATTAATAACGTTGGTGCTAGTTGGCTTTTTTGCCAATTTAAAAGCAATTAAAATTAAAAACGGGTTGCTTTTAATGATGAGTTTGGGCCTTATTATTAATTTTTTGGGCAGCATTAATGTTAAGTCAACTTTTGATTATACAGAGCAAGTCGATGCCAAAAAAGTGTTTTATTATGCGGATAGAATAGGCGCTAAAAGCGTTGGTATATCTCCTGAATTATACGGTGTTTTTAGAAATTATTACCAACAAACAAACCACTTTAAATTTTCTTTTAATGGTTACAGTATTAACGCGAATCGTTTGCGAAAAAGCGATTCAATTAATTTAAAATTAAAAGCTTTAGATTACTTGATACTTTTTCCGCCGTATAATTTTAATTTTTATAAGGCACAGGCCATTAATTTAAAACCAATAAAGTATTATCAAACATCAGGCACATTGCTGCTTAAAGTGTTGTAATATTTTAATCACTTTGGTAAACTAACCTTAATGCCAGTTTGAAATAAATGTAAAGACTGTTAATGAGTATATTTAATAATTTGTTAATATTAAAAAATATTTAATTCTGTATCCTTTAGAGTCGGAACCACAGTGTCATGCTAAACTCGATTCAGCATCTCAGTACTAAAATGTAAATTAAAATTTGGTTAAGTATAGAACTGAGATTCCAAATCAAGTTTGGAATGACTGCTATATAATTAAGATCTGAGAATCTTGGTCAAACCCGGAATGACAATACACACTATGCCATGTCATGCTGAACGTGATTCAGCATCTCAACACTAAAAGGTAAATTAAAATTTGGTTAAGTAAAGAACTGAGATTCCAAATCAAGTTTGAAATGACAAACGATAAGCTCTGAATAACTGCTTTAAAAGAGGTTGAGGTTTCTCGAAACCATCGTAAATGATAAAATAATTAAAAGTACTTTATCTTTTAGTCTCGAAAGGCTCAGCCACTGAAAACAAGGGCAATTAACATTTCAGAAATAAACATAAATGTCAGCTCGAGCGAAGTCGAGAACTGCATTTAGCTAAATCCCTCAATATGCAAGTTAGTTTTTTAAAATTTAGAAATTACTCAAACCTAGTAGTTTGATATTTAAATTTATTAATGTTAGCCTCCATCGATTAATTGTTAAAATTTTAATTTATAACCTAAATGGTTTAATCTTTGTTTTATATTTAATTAATAAATTTAATCTGTACAAAAATTGTTTACTGTAGTTTGCTTTGTTCCTAATATTTTAACACCTAACAAAATCTGAATATGAAAATGTGTAAAATAACTTTTCTGGTTTGGTTCATTTTAATTTTTACGAATGCAGTTTTTTCTCAAAACAAAATTAATTGTATTGAAAAAGAACAGAAAGTTGTAGGGAATGAGGACCCAGTTATTATAAAAATCTGCACCTTTAAAAATTACAAAAGCATTAAAACCGGCGAGGCAGATTATAAAGGAAGGTACAGCTATTCCTATAAATTATTTAAAATGGTTAATGGTAAACACCTACCAATTTCAAATGCGCAGCTATTCAACGATAAAAAAGGGCAATTATTAAGTATTATCAATACCAAAATAGAAGCTTTTTATAACGACATTTCCAAAAGCCCTGAAAATGCAGATTGTTTGCCAGACTTAGAATACATAATGCCTTATTCGTTTGAAAAACTTAACATTTCATTTGATAACGAAGTGATAGAATTTTCATATTCATTTGATCTTTCATCTGCATGTATGAGTCTTGATGGAGATATTATCTCTTTTAAAATTGCTGAGATTGAACCTTATTTAGCCAAGTAAATTCAAACTGATTTTTCTTCTTACTTAAAAAATTTTTTAAACAATTGGTTGAAAAATCCGTTTCAAGTTAGTATCTATTTTGCTTAACTTTAGAACTTTAAAACCTTAATAAAATGACTACCGATAAATTTGTAAATCGCCACAATGGTCCTCGCGCAATAGAAATCAGTCAGATGCTTTCAAAAATTGGCGTTTCTTCAATAGATGAGTTAATTAATCAAACAGTTCCCCCAACTATTCGTTTAAAGGAGCCATTAAAAGTAGCGCCGGCAATGAGCGAGTATCAATATAGTAAACACCTTAAGTCTTTAGGCAAAAAAAACAAAATGTTTCGCTCTTATATTGGAATGGGATATTATAATTCTATTTTACCCGCAGTTATTCAACGTAATATTTTAGAAAATCCGGGTTGGTACACAGCCTATACTCCATATCAAGCCGAAATTGCACAAGGTAGGTTAGAGGCAATTTTAAACTTTCAAACCATGGTAATGGACTTAACTGCTATGCCAATTGCCAATGCATCTTTGCTGGATGAGTCAACAGCCGCTGCTGAAGCCTTGTTTATGTTTTATAGTAATCGTAGCAAGGAAAAAATTAAAAACGGAGGAAATAAATTTTTTATAAGCCATACGGTTTTTACGCAAACTATTGATGTAGTTAGAACACGTGCCGTGCCTTATGGTATTGAGTTAGTAATAGGCGATGCCAATACTACAGAATTAGATAATTCCTTTTTTGGGGCCTTGATACAATATCCTGATATTAACGGCGAAATAAATGATTACTCAAACTTTGTTGCTAAAGCTCACTCAAACGAAATTCAAGTTGTAGTTGCAACAGACCTTTTAGCTTTAGCATTAATAGCTCCTCCGGGCGAGTGGGGAGCTGATTGTGTTGTTGGAAATTCTCAACGTTTTGGAGTACCATTGGGTTATGGTGGTCCACATGCCGCATTTTTCGCTTGTAAAGAAGATTACAAACGTTTAATTCCCGGAAGAATAATAGGTGTATCCATTGATACTGAAGGAAACCGCGCTTTAAGAATGGCCTTGCAAACGCGCGAACAGCATATTAAACGAGACAAAGCTACTTCAAATATATGTACAGCTCAGGCTTTATTAGCCATAATGGCAAGTATGTATGCTGTTTATCACGGGCAAGAGGGAATTAAAGCAATTGCCCAAAGTGTTCATAATGCAACCAATTCAGTAGCTGAGGCTTTAAAACAGTTGGGATTCAGCATAAAAACAAATTTGTTTTTTGATACCATTGTTGTAGCCTGTGACGCTAAAAAAATAATTGAAACAGCTGAATCAAAAGAAATTAATTTCCGTTTTATAGACGATAAACACGTTGGTATTTCTATAGATCAAACGGTAGAACAAAATGATTTAAACGATATTGTTTCTGTGTTTTCAAACACAAAAATTGAGGTAAGTTACACGGCGTCAAATTTAATATCAGCATCGGTTTTAAATCGTAAATCTGCTTATTTAAGTCATGCTGTATTTAATTCTTATCATAGCGAGAGTGAAATGATGCGTTACATAAAACGATTAGAAAATAAAGACTTGTCGTTAGTACACTCTATGATCTCTTTGGGTTCTTGCACCATGAAATTAAATGCGGCCTCAGAACTGTTGCCGCTCACATGGCCTGAATTTGCCAATATTCATCCTTTTGTACCTATAAATCAAGCTCAGGGTTACGCAGAATTAATAGAGCAATTAAATAAAGATTTATCAGAAATTACGGGGTTTGCGAGAATGAGTTTTCAACCTAATTCAGGAGCTCAAGGTGAGTATGCTGGATTAATGGTAATAAGAGCGTATCATATAGCTAACGGAGATACACATCGTAATGTGGCGTTAATTCCATCGTCGGCTCACGGCACTAATCCTGCATCTGCAGCCATGGCAGGAATGAAGATTATTGTAACCAAGTGCGATGATAAAGGAAATATTGATTTAGCTGATTTAAAAGCTAAAACAGAACAGTACAAAGATAATTTATCGTGTTTAATGGTAACTTATCCTTCAACACATGGTGTATACGAAGAGTCAATTAAAGAAATTACAAAATTAATTCACGATAACGGAGGTTTGGTATACATGGATGGCGCTAATATGAACGCTCAAGTAGGCTTAACTTCTCCGGGTAATATTGGAGCTGATGTGTGCCATTTAAATTTGCATAAAACATTTGCAATACCTCATGGTGGAGGAGGCCCCGGAATGGGACCAATAGGTGTTGTAGAAAAGCTTGTTCCATTTTTGCCGTCGCATACAATTATTAATACAAGCGGAGAAAAAGGAATTACAGCAGTGTCTGCATCGCCATATGGCAGCGCGTTAATACTATTAATTTCTTATGGTTACATTAAGATGCTTGGCGGCGAAGGATTAAAGCAAGCTACAGAAATCGCAATTTTAAATGCCAATTACATGAAGGAAGTTTTATCTGATAGTTATAAAATTTTATATACCGGAAAAAACGGACGTTGTGCACACGAAATGATTTTAGATTGCAATGAATTTAAAATGACATCAGGAGTTGAAGTTGCGGATATGGCTAAGCGTTTAATGGATTATGGCTTCCATGCGCCTACGGTAGCTTTTCCTGTGGTTAATACCTTAATGGTTGAACCTACAGAATCTGAATCGAAAGCAGAATTAGATCGTTTTTGCGAAGCCATGATAGCCATAAGAAAAGAAATAAAGGAAATTGAGGAAGGTAAATTCGATAAAACAGATAATGTAATTAAAAATGCGCCGCATACTTGTAAGTTAGTAGTCGCAGATAATTGGGAAAAACCATATACCCGTCAAAAAGCAGCTTACCCATTAAACTGGGTTCGTGACAATAAATTTTGGCCAAGCGTTGCTAGAGTTGATAATGCGTATGGTGATAGAAATTTAGTGTGTTCTTGCGCACCTATTGAAAGTTATGCTTTAGAAACTACTGAGAGTTAATTGCTATTCAGGGAAAATTAATTTACTTTAATTTTCCCTTTTACAATAAAAGCGTTAGGAAATTCAATTTGAATTTTTTTCAGTGCTTCGTAGGCTTCTAGTTTTGTTTTAAAATCTCCCACTAAAACAACAAAGTTTGGCTGTTGGTATTCTTCGTAAATACTATATTCAGAAAATGCAGATGTAAATTTTGTTTTCACGGCTTTTGCATTTTCCCTATCACCACCAAAATGAATTTTGATGCGATAACCATCAATTTCTCCATTTGTTAAGCGGTTGTATTCTGCTTTTTTTTCAACCAGTTGTTTTACTTTTAACTGTGTTTGTGTTTGATTATCTTGCCCAAACAAATAATTAAAATTGAAGAATAAAACCCAAAAAATAATCAAAAATTTTAAAAGATGGCTCATAGTGTAAAGGTAAAAAAAATACATATTGTTTTATGCTTTAGGTTTTTTTGTACATTTAACTATAAGCAGATGTAAAACATGAGATATTTTTTTGTTAGTGCATTATTAGTTTTTTCTTTAAGGATACAATCACAAGGCTTTCAGGTAAATTTACAGGGCCAAAAACAACAAGGTATGGCAAGCGCAGGAACAGCGCTTATACAAGATGCCTCTGCTTTGTTTTTCAACCCGGGAGGCGTTTCTTTTTTAAGTTATAACAGTGTTAATTTAGGTGTAACACCAACCATTCCTAATTCAATATTTTTAAACAGCGGAACAAATTTGGTTAGTCGAACTAATTCTCCAATAAGCACGCCATTTGCTGCTTATGCCATGTATGGATTAAAAGATTCAAGTGCTATAAAATTCGGGTTGGCAGTTTATACACCGTTTGGTAGCACAGTTAAATGGGAAGATAATTGGACCGGCAGATTTGCTTTAACCCAATTGCAATTACAGGCAATTTTTTATCAACCAACAATTAGTTATAAAATAAACCATAAGTTAGGTATTGGTGCCGGATTTATATACTCGTCCGGAAAATTTAACCTACAAAAAGATCTACCTATAATAGATGCTAATGGGGATTTTGGTAGCGCTGAACTTGACGGTAAAGCAAATGGTATGGGGTATAATGTAGGAATATATTTTAAACCTGTTTCAAAATTAAGCTTAGGATTTACTTACCGTTCTAAAATAAAAATGGATGTTGACAACGGAACGGCTACCTTTAAAGTCCCTGAGTCACTAAGAGCAAATTTCCCTGAGGGAAGTTTTAAATCATCTTTACCTTTTCCAAACGTTACAACAATTGGTTTTGCCTACAACTTATGTAAAAAGCTAGATGTTGCTGCTGACATAAACTATGTTGGATGGAAAGCGTATGACACCCTTGCATTTGATTACGAGTTTAATACAACCTCTTTAACAGATACAAAGTTGGCAAGAAATTATAAAAACACCTTTGCTTTTAGAGTTGGCGCTCAATATAAAATAACAGAAGTTTTTGTTTCACGGGTAGGATTGGCTTATGGCTTAACTCCTGTTCAAAATGGTTATGTAACCCCTGAAACACCTGATGCAAACCGGTTTGTTTTTACAACAGGCTTTAGTTATTCTTTTAATAAGCATTTTCAAATGGACGCGTCTTTTTTATTTACAACCTTTAAACGCAGCGACATTAATTTAGAAACGAATTTAAGTGGCACATTCAAAACAACAGTGCTGGCTCCAGGTATTTCGTTAATTTATAATTATTAAAACACGCTTTACAATTATGAAGTATAATTTTAATCTGTTTCATTTTTTTCTTCTGAGTTTGTTATGCGCATGCAAACCAAATTTAAAACAACCAACACCTGAGAGCGGAATAATTGACGTTTCAAAATATATTGCAATAGGTGGAAGTTTAACAACTGGGTTTGCAGATGGTGCCTTATATTACGAAGCACAGCAAACTTCTATGCCGGCTCTTTTAGCAAAACAATTTGAATTAATTGGAGGCGGCATATTTAATCAGCCTCTAGTAATGCCAACTTCAAATGGGCTAGCAACAATAGCAAATAATACAATAAGTGTTTCTGGAAAATCTATTTTAGGTAATAAAACAGATTGCTTAGGAAATGTTTCTTTATCTCCAATAAAAATAACAGCAAACTCTACTTATGCAGATTTAATTACCTCAGTATACTCTGCTACAGGTTTTAATAATTTAGGTATTCCCGATTCAAAATCATTTCATTTATTATACAAAGGTTATGGAAATTTAGGCGGCAGTTATTATAATCCTTTTTTTCAACGAATTTGTTCAAATTCAGCTAATGCCTCGGTTGTAAACGATGCTGTAAATCAAAACCCTACATTTTTTACATTGCAAACAGGCTGGCACGATATGTTATCATATGCTTTGTCAGGTGGAACCTCAGATAATATTACATCAGTTGAAAAATTTAAAAATGCTTTAGATTCTATTGTAAATGAACTAACCAAAAATGGAGCAAAAGGCGCTGTAGCAAATATTCCGAGCATAAGAACTTTGCCTTACTTTAATACAATAGTTTATAATGCATTAAAATTAGATGTAACTACAGCAGAAAATCTTAGTTTGTTTTATGCGAATTTAGACTCAACAAAATTTTATGAAGGAAATAACGGATTTATAATAATGGATAGTAACAACTCCATATTGGGTTTTAGACAGGCTGTGAAAGGAGAATTAATTTTGCTAAATGCACCTTTAGATTCGATTAAATGTTATAAAATGGGATCGCTTATCCCAATCCCCGATCGTTATTCTTTAACATTAACTGAAATAAATCAGATTGAATCAGCAATTATGAATTATAATTCAATATTAAAAAATATATGTATAGCTAAAGATTTGGCGTACGTTGATGTAAATTCTTTTTTTGATAAAATTAAGTCAGGGTATATTTATAATGGTATTTCCGTAAATGCAAATTTTGTATCGGGCGGTTTTTATTCTTTAGACGGTTTAAATTTAACACCTAGAGGTAATGCATTATTAACTAATGAGTTTATTAAAGCAATTAACGAGAAATATAAATCAACCATACCCGAAGTGGATGCTGCGAAATTTAGGGCAGTAATTTTTCCATGATAAATCAGAATTCAAAATCCGTAATTATAATTTTATTATATTTAAAACTATAAAAATTAATAACACATGAAAAATTTTTGCTTCTCAACTTTTTTAACTTTCTTTTTTTCTATTGCAATGTTTGCGCAATCTCCTTGTTCATCAGGTAGGTATGCAAACGACACTTTTACTAGTGTGGTAACCAGTAGTAATATTAATTTTGGTTCGAATACCACTGCAGGCGGATCAAATTATGCCTTAACCATGGATATTTATCAACCGGCAGGAGATTTAGAAACTAAACGTCCTTTAATTGTTTGGGCGCATGGGGGTAGTTTTATTGGAGGCTCAAAAACAGACGGAGACGTAGTTGCTTTATCGCAGGCATTTGCAAAAAAGGGCTATGTTTGCGCTTCTATTAATTATCGTTTAGGATTATCGCCATTTGATTCTGTAGGAGCAGTAAAAGCTGTATTAAGGGCAGTGCAAGACATGAAAGCTTCTGTAAGATTTTTTTATAAAGATAAATTAACGACAGATACTTATAAAATTGACACAAATAATATTTTTATTGGTGGAAGTTCTGCTGGTGCAATTACAGCTTTGCATATGGCTTATTTAGATAAAACCTGCGAGGTTAATTATTATATTTCTCCAACAAACCTTACGGCTTTGGGAGGAATGGATGGATATAGCGGTAATCAATGTTACTCATCAAAAGTTAAAGGAGTAATTAATTTATGTGGTGCTTTAGGCAGATATGGTTGGATACAACCTGGTGACATTCCGTTTTGCTCATTGCATGGAACTAATGATGGTACAGTTAAATATAACAGAGGTTTTGCGGCACCTTTAAGCATACCATTAATTTTGTTAGACGGTAGCAGAATGCTTAAAGATCAGGCAATTGCTACAGGTGTTTCAAATCCTTTTTATACATGGTATGGTAAAGATCATGTGCCTTACGCGGGAACAAACGCAACAGCATTAGCATATATGGACACCACGGTTAAATTTGTAAGAGATTTTTTGATTTCAAACTTAGGGTGTAATGATTCACCACTTATCCCAGCAAACGCTCCTGCTCAAACAGCATCATTATATTCTTACACGGCTTGCACTACCAATCAAACATTGAGTTGTAATCCTCAAGGGATAGATGAGAATGTTAATCATGATTTTTTAATGAATGTATTTCCTAATCCATCTGAAAATGAAATAAAAATAGAATTTAAAACAGCATCAATTTATGATTTAAGTATTCTGGATTTTACAGGAAAATTAATCTATAGAAAACAAATAAATGATGATGGTTGTGTTATTCAGAAATCAGATTTAAATACGGGGATATATTTTCTCAAAATAACAAACAATAACAAAACGTTTATCCAGAAGATTGTCTTTTATTAAATTATTGTAGCTTATTTAAGGCAGATTATTTTGAATTAAAAACCCTGCTTTTTTGCCATTATTTTAGTTAAATTTGCGCTCTATTCTAATTCAATAAAATGGACAAATTTTCATTCGTCGGAACAAGTGATGTAAATGCAATAGAGCAATTATTTATTCAGTATTCACAAGACCCTAATTCTGTTGATGTCTCTTGGCGAGACTTTTTTAAAGGGTTTGAGTTTTCTAGAACAGCTTATGAGTCAGACGGTAATGCAATTCCGGAGAATGTAAGTAAAGAATTTAAAGTAATTAACTTAATTCAAGGTTACAGACAACGAGGCCATTTGTTTACTAAAACAAATCCTGTGCGCCAACGCCGCACGTATGAGCCAACTTTACAATTAGAAAATTTTGGCTTATCGGAAAAAGACAATGAAATTGTTTTTCAAGCAGGTAATGTAATTGGAATTGGACCGGCTAAATTAAAAGACATTGTAGCTCATTTGGACCAAACCTATTGTCAAAGTATTGGGGCAGAATATATATACATGCGTGAACCTCAGGTTGTAAAATGGTTACAAGATCGCATGGAGAAAAACAGAAATACGCCATCGTTTAGTAAACAAGAAAAAAAGACTATTCTTAAAAAGTTAACTCAAGCTGTAGTATTTGAAAATTATTTACACACGAAATTTGTAGGGCAAAAACGTTTTTCATTAGAGGGTGGAGAAGCTGTTATTCCGGCTATGAATGCATTAATGGAACACGGCGTAAATCTTGGAATTGAAGACTATGTTGTTGGGATGGCTCATAGGGGCAGATTAAACGTTCTAACAAATATCATGAACAAAACCTACAAGGATGTATTTACTGAGTTTGAAGGACGCCCAAGTGAAGACTCATTATTTGATGGAGATGTTAAGTATCATATGGGTTATTCGTCCGATCAAATAAGCGATGGAGGCAAAAAAATTCATATCAGTTTAACACCTAACCCTTCTCATCTTGAAACAGTTGCACCTGTTGTTCAAGGCATTGTTCGTTCTAAAATTGATAATCTCCACAAAGGAGATAATTCAAAAGCTTGTGCTGTTATATTGCATGGTGATGGAGCTGTTGCAGGTCAAGGAATAGTTTATGAGGTTTTACAAATGAGTCAGTTAGATGGTTATAAAACTGGTGGAACTATACATTTTGTGATTAATAACCAGGTTGGTTTTACAACTAATTTTACAGACGCTCGCTCTTCAACTTATTGTACAGATATTGCAAAAGTTGTGTTAAGTCCAGTATTTCATGTAAATGGCGATGATGTGGAAGCTTTGTGTTTTGTCTCTAAACTAGCAATGGAATTCCGCCAAACTTTTAACAGAGACGTTTTTATTGATGTATTGTGTTACCGCAAATATGGTCATAACGAGGGCGATGAGCCACGTTTTACACAACCTTTATTGTATAAAGCAATTGCTTCACATCCAAATCCAAAAGACATTTATGTTAAAAAGTTAGTTGATGAAGGATCAGAATTAGTGGCAGAGGCAAAAGAGATTGAAACGGCATTTAAAGCCGAACTTGATAGCAATCTTGACGAAGCTAAAAAAACTGAAAAAGCTAAAATTACTTCTTTCCTGGAAGGTAACTGGAAAGGAATCAAAATGGCTGGTGAAAATGATTTTGAAAAGCTTGTAAATACTAGTATTTCCGAGAAATTATTTTTGGAATTAGCTAATCAAACCACTCAACTGCCAAAAGACAAAAAATTCTTTAATAAAATACAAAAAGTATTTGACGATAGAAAGGCCATGATTGCCAATGATAATTTCGATTGGGCCATGGGAGAATTATTGGCATATGCCAGTTTAATGAAAGAAGGATATCCTGTACGTTTTAGTGGTCAAGACGTGGAGCGTGGAACTTTTTCGCACAGGCATGCAGTTGTTAAAGTTGAGGATAGCGAAGAAGAATACACTCCTTTAAATAGTATTGATAGTCAAGTTAAATTAACTATTTATAATTCGTTGTTAAGTGAATATGGTGTTTTAGGGTTTGAATATGGTTATGCATTTGCAGCACCAAATACATTAACAATTTGGGAGGCTCAATTTGGTGATTTTTTTAATGGAGCACAAATTATTATTGATCAATATTTAACCTCTGCCGAATATAAATGGCGTCGAATGAATGGGTTGGTATTATTATTGCCACATGGTTACGAAGGTCAAGGTCCGGAGCATTCAAGTGCTCGCATGGAACGCTTTTTGCAGGCTTGTGCTGAAAACAATATGCAAATTGTAAACACCACAACTCCTGCTCAGCAGTTTCATGTGATTAGGAGGCAGTTAAAACGAGATTTTCGTAAGCCACTGGTTTGTTTTACGCCGAAAAAATTATTGCGTTATCCATCGTGTGTTAGTAAACTAAGTGATTTTACTCAAAACAATTTTAATGAAGTTTTAGATGATGCTGTTGATAGTAAAAAAATAACACGTGTTGCGTTTTGTTCAGGAAAAGTGTTTTATGATTTAATTGAGCGTAGAGAAAAAGAAGGCGTAAACAATATTGCGTTTATTAGATTAGAGCAATTGTACCCTTTTCCAAAAAAACAAATTGATGCAATAATAAAAAAATACAGCAAAGCAAAAGAGTTTTTGTTTGTTCAGGAAGAGCCTGAAAACATGGGGCCATGGAGATTTGTTGATCATAATCTGCGCGTATTAAACTTAAAGTATATTGGAAGATCTGCTTCTGCAAGTCCGGCCACAGGTTTCGCTAAACGTCACGCTGCAGAAAATGAAGAAATAATGACCAATATTTTTTTGAAACCGTAAACAATTAATTAAAGTAATATTCAATATTTAAAATATGGCAATTGTAGAATTAAAAGTTCCTAGTCCGGGGGAATCAATTACAGAAGTAGTTATTGCGCGATGGGTGAAAAACACCGGCGATGTTGTAGAAAAAGATGAGGTATTAGCTGAAATAGATTCAGATAAAGCAACACTAACTTTAAATGCAGAAGAATCTGGCAAAATAGAAGTTTTAGCAGCCGAAGGAGATACAGTTAAAGTTGGTCAAATCGTTGTTAAAATTGACACTTCATTTAAACCGGAAGCTAAGGCTATTGTTGAGGCACCAAAAGTTGAGGTAAAAAAAGAAGCTTCAACAAGCTCAGCATCTGAAAAGGCCCCTGCCTCTTCATCATACGCAACAGGCACACCAAGCGTTGCTGCCGCGAAAATGATGACAGAAAATAATATCAGGCCAAATCAGATAACTGGATCGGGTAAAGATGGTAGAATAACAAAACAGGATGTTTTAGCAGCTTTATCTAACGGTTTACCTACTGCCGGAGAAGTACTTTCTAATTCATGGAAGGGCGGAAGAGATAAAGATCGTGTTAAGATGACATCGTTACGTAAAACAGTTGCTAAGCGTTTGGTTTCTGTTAAAAACGAAACCGCTATGTTAACTACATTTAATGAAGTTGATATGAGCGCTATTTATGCTATTAGAGCAAAGTACAAAGATAAGTTTAAGGAAGTACACGGAAACAATATTGGGTTCATGAGCTTTTTCACAAAGGCTGTAACCGAGGCGCTTTACCATTTTCCTGCTGTAAATGGTATGATAGATGGCGATGAAATTGTTTATAATAAATATTGCGATATAGGTATTGCTGTTAGTGCTCCAAAGGGTTTAATGGTTCCTGTATTGCGTAATGCCGAATTAATGAGTTTGTCTCAAATAGAAGGTGGAATAAAAGAGTTAGCAATAAAAGCACGAGATGGAAAGTTAACAATACCGGATATGGAAGGTGGTACATTTACAATTACAAATGGCGGAGTGTTTGGATCCATGATGAGTACACCAATTATTAACCCTCCTCAGAGCGCAATTTTAGGAATGCATAATGTTGTTGAGCGACCAATGGCTGTTAATGGTCAGGTCGTAATTAGACCCATGATGTACGTGGCCTTAAGTTATGACCATAGAATTATTGATGGTAGAGAAAGTGTTGGGTTTTTAGTAAAAGTTAAAGAAATGCTTGAAAATCCAAATAGAATGTTGTTTGGTGGTAAAAACCCAGAAGAAGTTTTATTAGGACTTTAGATTTAAAGAAATCTCCTAAAGAGCCCATTATGTAAATAATGGGCTCTTTTATTAAAGAAAATTAAAGTAAAAATCATTATTCTTCTTTCTTTTCTTCTTCTTCAGTGATTGCACCAATCTGTTTCATTTTTCTCAAAAAATCGTCTTTCTTTTTTACACTTGTTGCATCAAATCTATACGACGGGCCACTCTCAACATTCATTTTTTTGTTTTTTCCTTTTAAAGCCTTAATGTCATTATTAAATAAATCGTTACTGCTAATTGCTAACATAGTGCCGTTATAATAATTAAAGTAGTACCAGGTATTGGCGTCGGCCTCTAAATATATATCTAACAAATCTTTTCCTCGTTGTTTTTTTAGTTGAATTGTTCCTTTCACGTAACGGAATATTTCAGCTTTAAGAATATTGCCTAAACCAATCATGCCCTCTGATAAGTAAGCTTTTGCTTCGCGATTATAGGTTAGTTTTACGTCGTTTAAAACAATACTTTTTTCAAGTTCGTCAGGAAACTTTTTGTATTGACCATATAAATTTATTTCTGAAATTGCCCTATCACCTTTTTCTTTGCCCAAAATTTCAATTAAACCATGATTAAACAGGTCTCCTTCGAATGGAACTGGAGTTAGATTGGCTAAATACAATTCAAAATCTTTCCCCATTTTTTTAATGGCACTGCTTTCAAAG
Source organism: Bacteroidia bacterium (assembly GCA_044344665.1). Taxonomy (GTDB): domain Bacteria; phylum Bacteroidota; class Bacteroidia; order B-17B0; family Aurantibacillaceae; genus Aurantibacillus. The sequence goes on from JBIJCO010000007.1 coordinate 19,465, forward strand.
AAGAAATCAAATATCATCATTAAATTAAAATGAATACTATCTTTAACGGTTGAGTAATTTGAATTACCTACACTTTTAATTTTTACCTGCCCTAGATCGGAACTTAAATTATAACTGCCCTCTGAAAAAATCTCGCAATTATCAACATTTAAACTAACGTAATTTCCCGGCAAACTCATTTCCATTAATTTTTCTTTATTAGAAATTTCATATAAGTTATTTTCCTTATCGTAGGTTAAAAGTCCGTCGGCTTCAATAATTTCTTTTGAACTTCGGGCACCTTGAAGCGATAAAAATGAGGCATACACCATGTTGGTATCTTGATTGTAAAATAATCCGGTTCCAATTAAACCACCTTTAACATCGAGCGCTTTTTTAGGAATTGGTATTTGAATATCTTTTGGATTTATTTCGCCTTTAAATTGCAAATACGATTTACCTATGTTTTTACAATTGTTTACAATTCGGGTACCTCCTTGGTAAGATAAAAATTCATTGTTTGCAAATAAATATACTTTACCAGCGAAACTAAAATGGTCGTTAAACTGAAATTTTTCTTTTTCTGAAATATAACCTTCCGAAATGGTTTGCCCTTGGGTGTCTGGTCTGATGGTGCTAAACTTTATGAGATATGGCTTTTCATTTTCATCTAAATATGCATATTCTCCGGACGCTAAATAATTTCTCTTACTGAAAATATTTGTGGTGGTATTTTTAATAGTATGGAATTTAGTAACTGTATTAGCTAGTATAGATGAATTTCTTAACGTGTCCATAACGGCGTTTTTAAAAATTGTTACATCTCCATTTTTTGGAAACACTTTAGCGTCTGCAACAGCAATAAAAGGTACGTTTTTACAGGAAATAATGTATTTTTTAATGTTATATTTTGCGCCTGGGGCATAAAACCTTAGTGAGTCTTGTCGAGGGTGAATACTAATAAATTCAGGCCCTTCGAGATCAATTGCTTTTTCAGCAACATCTGCGTCGATTTTTTTCTGGCTGTCGCCAAGTTCAATTTCTTCGGTATCCATTAACCACTTAAATCTATCCATGTAGGCGATATACTGGTTTTTATCAAATTTCACATAAGAATCGTCCCCATTGGTAATAAAATTACCCATTCTCTGATCAAAGTCTATTCTAGAATTCACGTTAACGGTGCTAAACGTGAAGCCATCTTCATTTAGAGCTTTGAGATGAAAGTTTGCAGAGTCGCTTAAAAATATTCTTCTCTTAAAGGTTATTTTACCCGAACTTAAATCTGCTTTTTCAAAATCTACTTTCCCATTACCAGTTAATTCTTTAATGGTTAAATCAAATCTTCCTCTAAACTCCGCTTTTTCTTTATAGGCTATAAATGGACGTTTAATATCAAAAGCTTGTAATAAATCTTTATATGGCATAAAGTGTAATCTAACCGTATCTCCATGCACGTTTGGAAATTCTGGAGCGGTTCCTTCTTTTACATCAAAGCTATTGCCAATACCGTTGGCACTGTCAGGAAAAAATAATAAATCAGAAACTTTAGAAACGCTTGAACTGAAATTAATATCGCCACCACCGCGTAAGCCTTTATTACTTAATCTAATTTCCTGATTAAAATTTCCTCTGCCGCCATAAATAGGATATCCACCAGTTGGGGTTTGTCTTATAAATCCTAACGAATAATCTTTTTGTAAGGTAAGTGTATCATCAAAATCGGGGAAAATACCGGAGGACACAAATTTACCATCAAACCTAAGTGCTTCTTTTCTAAAATTATCTAAACTATCAATCGAAAATGGGTTTAGCTTAAAATAAAATTTATCCTTATTGTACACTCCTTTAAAAATTGTTCTTTTATCGTAAAAAGCATAGCTTTCTTTAAAACTTTTAAATGAAGGAAAAGTGGTTGCTCTTCCCCATCCGCTTTTATTTTTAGGAGCATCAATTCTTAATTCACCATTAACATTTTCGATAAGAGTTTGCACTTTTTTAAATGGAATGTTTCCATTAACATCTGGTTCAAAAGCTTCAGTAAAGATTTTAATCGAATCGATAGTTTTCATTTTAATTTTAAACTCCTCATAATCGAAAATAAAATCTTTACCTAAAAACTCAAATTTACCTGAAGATACAGTACCATTAAATAAAAACTCTCTGTTTTTTTTTAGTGTCAATTCTCCTTTTTTAGGGAAAATAAATACTTTTTGAGTGTCGCTTAACAACACGTTTTTAACTCCTCGAATTGTGATATCGTAGTTTAAGAGGTTTAATGAGGCATTATCTTGCCCTTGAATAACAGAATGCAACGTAATAATATCATAATCGTGTTTGTGTTTTAAATTATCTGCAAAATCAAGTAATCTTTGTTTTACAATAATCATGTCTGTTTCCGGATTAAAATAAATTAAACCAAAAACAGCCATTTTAAAAATGACAGGTCTTAAATCTACAGCGAGATATTTGATGTGTTTTGCAAAATCGACAACCGAAAACTCTTTGGGTTTGTTCATTGCGTTATAGTATTCTATCATTTTTAATACCGGACTGCTATTTTCTTTCCCTTTTAATGATTCGGCTTTTTCTAAAGTAAAAAAGTCTGTTGATTCAAAATAGGCCTCCCCCTGCAAGTTGTTTGGCAGGAAGTTAAAGGTTATTTTAGGTTCATCTAATTGCCATAAAATCTGTTCAAAATACATATCGTATTTATGAAAAGTATTGGTAAACGGAGTTTTTTGAATGCCGTCTTCGCCTCTTAAAATTGTAATAAGTCGTTTATCAATTTGGTAAGTAAAACTTAGTCCCGGATGATAAATAGAGTCTTTATTGAGAAAAAACTTAATAATACCAGGGTTAGCAACAATTTTTTCTTTATTCATGCCAAATGCTCTGGCGCTTACTTCCAAGAATTTCTGGCCGTTACGTTTAAAAACTATTTTTGCAGGATTACTTGTAGTACCTGAGCCTACAAATTTTGGCCCACGGATACCAAAGCCGCCCTCGTAATCAACATCAGGATAAATATCTTTTACAGTTAAACGCTTACTGTATGAATCAAATCGAGGGTAAGTTATTTCACCATTTTCGGTAATTATTCTGTCCGAAAATTTACCAATCTGAGGTTTATCAAAAAATTGTTTTCCTGTAAAAACTGCCGAATCGCTAGAGTAAGCCCCTGTTCTACATTCAATAGTGTACTTTTTTATGGTCGTGTAAACATCGTCATTTAAACCACAACGTTTCCAACTTATTTTACCGCCTTTTCCAATAAAATTATCAGTGTTTGGGTAGTAAGTACCAGTTGTGTTTTCAATGGCAATACTATCACCCCTGGGGTTTATGCCAATTAAAGTTATATCATTAAAAATAATTTTTAAGGTAGTGTCGAATTCAAATTTGTAGTTTGGTTGATAAGCATAATAGATGTAAGAGGATTTTTTATAAAAGGCATTGTAGTTAAACATAATCTCGCCTAAAGCAATAATTTCTTGAAGTCCGTTAATGCTTTTTTTGGTTAATATTTTGTCTAAGCAGTATTGCCAATTATTAAATTTTTCTGCCGGTACATCACTCTCTAGCGAGGCGTATACAGCTTCAAAGTAAGGAATAAAATACAGGTATGGTTTTAATCGTTTAGCAGCAAGAGAATTACAGGTGGCAATTACTGTTTGTTTATAATTACCTACCAGATAATTATCTTCCCAATACTTCGCAATTTTTTTTAGAGCAGCATCTGTTTCACTTTTGTTAGATGTATTCTCGTTAAAATAATTTTTTAAATCAGAAATAAATTTTAAAGTGTCATTACTTAACTGATTTGTTTTTTGAGAGTATCCTTTTGTAACCAAGGATAAAAAAACACAAAACAGAAACAACTTTTTAAACGTAATATTCATATAATGGCATTATTAAACAAATGTAATTACACAAAAGGTAATTAATATTTAAACATGATATAAATCTGATTATCCAATAATTATTAAAATAATCGGCTTAATAACTTCTTTGATTTTTTAAATGAAAACATTTTATTTATAGTATTTATGTATTAAGTTTGATAAACTTAACCTATTATTCAGGGTAATAAATATTTATCGATAGCAGACTTGTTTAAACTGTTAAACAGTTATCAGCTTAGTTATGCATATCATGGGGCTTTTACGAGTACATTAACCGATAAAATTCTTGCTCTGTCAGAGACTAATCTGGATGTTGAAAGTGAAAGCCTAAAAATTAAAAAGAAAGTTTACTTTATTATAGTTGAATCTTTACAAAATTTAACCAGACATAAAAGCTCTGAAATAGATTCAACCGATGCTGATAGTTTTTTCTCTATACATAAACTTAACGATGGTTATTTGGTTGGTTCGGCAAATAGGATAGAAAACGATAAGATTTTGGCTTTGTCTGAAAAGCTTGATAAAGTAAACTCATTAAATCAAGAGGATTTAAAAAACTATCAACATGAAGTTTTAAGTGCTAGTGGTTTTTCCGAAAAAGGAGGCGCTGGACTTGGCTTAATTGAAATGGGAAGAAAAAGCGGAAATAAACTTTCTTATGGTTTCGAGAATATTAACGAAAAAAATTCATATTTCTATTTTCAAACTAAAATAACTGATATTTCTGCAAATATTGCCACTAACGAAATATCATATAATCATCAAATTATAAAAACAATTCATAAGGTTGTTCATGAAAATAATTTAAAAGTTTTTTTTCAAGGACAGTTTAAACATGAAAACGTAAAAAGTTTATTGTCCATGGCTGAAATAAGTATGTATTTAACAGAAAATTTCGCCTTCAGAAAAACCGCTGTGTCCATTATGATTGAATTACTTCAAAATATTGCTTTTCATGCTGTGGGAATTAATTATAATGATGACCGGCCAGGAATGTTTATGGTTTCAAATAAAGGTAATGTTTGTTCATTTATTACGGGTAATTACGTTACTGATGTTAAACTTGCAGAGTTAAGTAAAAAATTAGAGCATGTTAATTCATTAAACGACATAGAAATTACTGATTTGTATTTAGAAACACTTGTTTTAGAAAACGAAGATAGTAATAACTCAGCAGGGCTTGGTTTTATTGATATCAGAGCAAAAAGTAAAAACAAAATTGAATTAGATATACATCCATTCTCTGACGACAAAAAATTTGTAATTATTAAAGCAAATATAAATTATTAGGAATAATGAAACTTCTAAAATTAGATGCTACTGAAGATACTCCATTTGTTTTTTTTGATGCGCAGAATGGTATTTTTGATATTTCTAAACGCTCATTGCCCGAAAATGCAATAGTGTTTTATGAGCAGTTACTTATTTTTATTAATGAGTATAAATCTCTTCCTGCCCCAGAAACAAAAGTTAATTTTCATTTTGATTATTTAAACACATCATCAATTAAACAAATCATGAAAGTAATATTGTTGTTTGATCAACTTGCAACGTCAACTAAAGTTTTTGTTACATGGTGTTACGATGTAGGCGATACAGATATGTTTCAAACAGGCCAGAGATTTGAAAAATTAACCAGTTTAAGTTTTAATTATAAAGAAATTTAAATTTTAAAACCAATTACAAGTATATCGTCAGTTTGTTTTAAATCTCTTTTCCAGCTTTTTAAATTAGATTCTATTTTTTCTTTCTGCACTTTTGCCGAATTATCACTAATCTCGCAAATTAGATCTGAAAAGCGTGCAGCTAAAAATTTTTTATTAGTTGTTGCGCCTATTTGATCTAGATAGCCATCAGAGGTTAAGTAAATCGTTTCAGTTCCGTTTAAATTTATTTCTACGCTGTAAATTTTAGGTGCTTCATTAATGTCAAAAATGCCTTGAATTGAATTTATTTGAGGAGGTATTTCCGTAACTTTTCCGCTACGGGCAATAAAAATAGATTGATTAACTCCGGCAAAGTATAATTTTTTAGTATTGTGATTAATCTTACAAATAGAAATGTCCATGCCGTCTGAATTAAACTCCAATTCATGTTTATTTATAAGTGTACTTTTTAATCCATCACTTAATTTGCTGATAATCTCTGCGGGGTCATTAACTTTATTATGATTTATTATTTCATTTAGTAATGTGCTGCCCACCATACTTAAAAAGGCACCCGGCACCCCATGACCTGTGCAGTCTGCTAAAACAATAAACGATTCGTGTTGTTGTTTAGAAAACCAGTAAAAATCTCCGCTCACAATGTCTTTTGGCAGATAGCTTATAAAAAATTCGGGAATTTCTTGAATTATTTTTTCTTCTGAAATTAAAATTGACTCTTGAATTCGTTTAGCGTAATTAATGCTAGCTAAAATTTGGCCTCGATTTTTTTCTATTAAACTTTTTTGATGCTCTACCTCAATTTTTTGTTCCGAAATTATTTTATAGGCTTTTTGTTTGGTACGATTATTTTTTAAAATCACAATAATTAATACAATCATGAAGATAAAAGCAACTACAAATAAATTTAAAATAGATTGCTGTTTGTCTTTTTCTTTTTTGGCTTGCTCTTCTTTTCTTTGTTGTTCTGCTTTTACCGCATTTTCTTTACGATTAAACTCATAATTTATTTCAGCTCGAATGCTTCTTTCATTATCTAATAATTTTAATAAACTATCATGGTATTTTACATGTAATTTATAGTGGTTTAAAGAAGATTTGAAATTTTGATTTAAGTTTTCAATTTCTGAAATCTTTAAATAAGTTTCGCTTATGTTTTCTATTTGACCTGAGGTTTGAAATAACTTTAATGCGTTATTTAAATAATTTTTTGCGACTTCATTATTAGCTTGTTGAACAGGTTTATTTTTGGTTGTTTTGGCAATGTTTAAATAAGATGAACCAATATTAGCTAAAACTGTTGCTATATCGGAGTGATTACCAACCTCTTCAAATAATTTAAGCGCCTTGTTTTTAGAGTCAATAGCCTCGGGTAAGTTGTTTTCTTTTTCATATATATTAGAAAGATTTAAATAAGCCTGCGCTGTGTTTTTTTTATTGTTGGAAGAAATTGAAGTATTTAAGTACTTAAAAAAATAATCTTTGGCAATTTTGTTGTTTCCAAACTCAGCATAAACTATTCCAATATTTGATAAAGTTTCCGCAATATAAATTTGGCTGTTTATAGACTTTGCCATCAAAAGTGCTTTGTTGTAATAATCTAACGACTTGGTAAATTGTTTTTTTCTTTTGTATGCGTTTCCTATGTTGGTGTAAATCAGTAAACAGTTTTTTTTAAAGGTTTGCTCGTCAACTTGCGTCAAGGCCTTAAAATAATAATCTAATCCGTCATCAATATTATCCTGAAGAATATTTAATTCTCCTATTTTATTTAAACAGTTTGCCAGGTTTGCCTTATCTCCAATTTCCTGTCTGAGCTCTAATTCTTTTTTATATTGCCCTATAGCTATGGCATAATTTTCTTGTTTTTCAAATACAAAACCAATGCTTTGAATGGTGTTTGCCAGCCATTTTTTTGAAATTGAATTTTTAAATACAGTTACTAATTTTTCTGAAATTAATTTTGAAATATTAGCATATTTGATTGCTTTTGAATGCTCTTTAAGTAATGCATATTCTGCACTTAAATGAATCAATGTGTTTATTCTTAGCGTGTCGTTTAAATCAACATTATTAGAAGCATCGTTTAATTGCTTTAAGCGTTTTTTTAAAGAGTCAGTGTATCTATTTTCTGAATATGCTTCATTTGATACAATTTGCAAACAAGCAATTAGGGCAAATAAAAAATATTTTAGTTTGTTTTTCAAAATTTAAACTAAGTAAACTTAATTCTATTTCAGTTCAATTTTGAAATAAATTATTTTTTAACATGTTAAGTTTTATTTCGCCTTTAATTGTTCATTAAAAAAGAATTAACAAACTATTAAAATCGGTATCTTTAGGACTTCATTTTCAAATATGGCAACAATAAAATATTCAGAGCAGTTAGCTGATATTGAAACAGCAAAAAATTTAGGGCTTTTAGCCGAAGAGTTCGATAAAATTAAATCTATATTGGGCAGAACTCCCAATTTTACTGAGGTATCAATTTTTTCTGTGATGTGGAGCGAGCATTGTTCCTACAAAAATTCCATTACATGGTTAAAAACATTACCTAAAGATGGTCCTCACATGCTAGCAAAGGCTGGCGAAGAAAATGCCGGATTGGTTGATATTGGTGATGGTTTAGGTTGTTGCTTTAAAATAGAATCTCATAACCATCCAAGTGCAATAGAGCCTTATCAAGGCGCAGCTACAGGTGTTGGTGGCATAAATAGGGATATTTTTACAATGGGAGCACGTCCTATTGCTCAACTAAATTCGTTACGGTTTGGAGATTTAAATTCTCCAAAAACACAATGGTTGCTTAAAGGAGTTGTTAAAGGTATTGGTGATTATGGTAATGCATTTGGTATTCCTACTGTTGGCGGTGAAGTGTTTTTTGATGAGTGTTATAATGTTAATCCTCTGGTAAATGCCATGAGTGTTGGTATTGTTAAGCAAGGTGAGACAGTTAGCGCAACTTCTTATGGAGTGGGTAATCCTGTATTTATTGTTGGATCATCTACAGGTAAAGATGGAATTGCCGGTGCGGCTTTTGCAAGTAAAGATTTAACTGAAGATTCAGCAAAAGATTTACCATCGGTTCAGGTTGGTGATCCTTTTCAAGAAAAATTATTGTTAGAGGCTACTTTAGAGGTTATTAAAACCGGTGCTGTAATTGGCATGCAAGATATGGGCGCGGCAGGTATCACATGTTCTACCTCTGAAATGAGCGCAAAAGGTGAACACGGTATGAATATATGGTTACATAAGGTGCCAACTCGACAGGCCGGCATGCACCCTTTCGAAATTTTATTATCTGAATCCCAAGAGCGCATGCTTGTTGTTGTTGAAAAAGGTAAGGAGGATGTGGTTAAATCGGTTTTTGATAAATGGGATTTGAATTGTGAGCAAATAGGAGAAGTTACCGCCGGTGACAGATTAAAATATTATATGAACGAAGAGTTGGTAGCTGATGTACCTGCCGGAGTATTGGTATTGGGTGGCGGTGCTCCTGTTTACCACAGAGACTATACAGAGCCTGCCTATTACGCCGAGTCTAAAAAATTTGACATTAATAATGTAGAGGAGCCAAAAGATTTGAAGCCAATTATGCAATATTTGGCCAAACATCCCAATTTAGCAAGTAAACGCTGGGTATATAATCAATACGATAGTATGGTTGGTACAGCAAATATGAGTACAAATAAGCCGAGTGACGCTGCGATAGTAAATGTAAAAGGTACAAAAAAGGCATTGGCAATGACTGTAGATTGCAATTCGCGTTATGTAAATGCAGACCCCGAGGTAGGGTGTGCAATAGCTGTAAGCGAGGCTGCGCGTAACATTGTTTGTAGTGGAGGTGTTCCAAGTGCAGTCACAAATTGCTTAAATTTCGGGAATCCATACAATCCGGAAGTATATTGGCAATTTGTTGGGTCGATTAAAGGAATGAGTAGTGCCTGTATAAAATTTCAGACACCTGTTACAGGTGGCAATGTTAGTTTTTACAATCAATCCAGTTATGAAGGACCGGTTTTTCCAACTCCAACAATTGGCATGATTGGAGTGCTTGAAGATAAAAGTTTGCAGACAACTTTGGATTTTAAGAATGAGGGTGATGTAATTTTTTTAATTGGGGAAACTAAAAACGATATTTCATCTTCAGAGTATTTATATAATTTTTATAAAGTAAAAAATAGTCCAGCGCCTTATTTTAATTTGGATACTGAATATAAAATTCAAGATGCCATTAAAGCACTTATTAAAAACAAACTAATTAATTCTGCTCACGATATTAGTGATGGCGGTTTGTTTATTAATTTATTGGAAAGTGCTATGGTTAGTAATTTAGGCTTTGAGATAAATACTGCATCAGATATTCGAAAAGACGCGTTTTTATTTGGAGAGTCACAAAGTCGAGTAGTTGTGAGCGTATCTTCAAATAATATATCAAACATTGAATCAGAGCTAAAAAAATTGGAAGTAAGCTATTCTATATTAGGTGTTGTTAAAGGATCTTCAGTTGTTATAGACACTATAGATTTCGGAAATATTTCTGATTATAAACACGATTTTGATACTAGTATTGAAAGTTATTTAAATTAATTTTCGCGAAGGTAAAATCTTAGTCTGTTTTAGTTGTCCTGTATAATTAATTTAAGAGGATTTAATTAAGCGCTTCATTTGTTAACTACCCAAAATACCTAGTTAATTTGGTAAATTAATGAGTGAAAAAAAGAAAAATCAAGTCTATTTGGTTTAAATTTGTTTTGTATGATATTAAAAACTTTTAACATGAAAAAATTAATTGCAATATCTATTTTTTTTTCAATCTCTTTTTTTTCTCAAGCGCAGAACAATAATAAGATAAAAGCACCTAGTGATTTAGAACATGGGTTTACCTATGATTTTGATAAAGCAAACGAATTAGTAATTGATAGATTAATTAATCCATGTTCAAGTAATGAAGATGTTGCAATAATAATTGAAAATAAAACCTTTCCTAAACCTGTAAATCCCAAAATTCTTAACGAATCACAAAAAAAAGAAATTGCAGAATGGATAGAGAGTCACCCTGATTTTATTATCTCAGCCTTAAAGCATAGAGAAAATATTGTTCACGAATATTAAAATAATATATTATGAAAAAGTTATTAGTTTTATTTTTAGCAATTCTCTCGCTTATTGCTTACTCACAAACCCAGGTTAATATTGGTCCTCAAACAAGTTCTTTTACTAGCATGATAAGGGGTTATCATTTTACATCGCCTGTAGCTTTTAACATTTGCGCGTTATATGTTCCTCCAGGTACAGCTGCAGCTGCAGGTCAAACCCAGCACATCCGTGTAGTTCGGTTTAATACCGCTGCACCTCCTGCATTCCCAGGAACAACAAATGCATTTGTGCAATTATTTTCTATAACCAATGCTCCAGCTACAGCAACAGTTGCTTGTAATATTGCGGTAAACGCAGGAGACATTATTGGTATTTACGGTGCTCGTGGCGGATGTGTAAATAGTTATGACGGTGTAGCTTTTGGTACCACAATTATGGGTATGCCAACCATTTTAAGACGAAGCGGAATGCAATCTTGTCCAAATGCTGGTCAACCGATGTCAAATATCTGGTCTGAGGTCAATTTCAGTATAGGAAGGATTTTTATGTATTATAACTGCTGCCCAACACCTACTATAACTGCTGCCGCTTCGCAAACAAATATTTGCAGTTCATCAGGCACTAGTGTAACGATATTGGGTGGAGGCGCAACAACCTATACTTGGATGCCTGGAAATTTAAACACAACTTCAATCACAGTTACACCAACTGTTACTACAACTTACACATTAAGTGGTTCCACCCAAGGTTGCACAGGCACAAAGACTGTGGCAGTAAATGTTAGTACTACACCTACTATAAACACTATCACTAATTCAGGGCCAGTCTGTCAAGGTGGAACTATTAACTTTTCTGCTACTGCAACAACTGCAGGTACAGTTTCTTATTCTTGGAGTGGACCAAATAATTTTTCATCAAATGTTTTAAATCCATCTATACCAAACGCACAACAAAACAGTTCTGGTATTTACTCGTTAACAGTAATAAATACTTTTTCGGATGGTTTGCAATGTCAGTCTACGCGAACTACCGTTGTGTCGGTTGTGCCAAGTGGAGTAATAAATGTTACTCCAAGTTTTACACTGTGTCAAGGCACAACTTTAAATTTATTTTCTAATGCAACACCTGCTCCGGTATCCTATTTATGGTCAGGACCTTCAACATTTACTTCTACATTATCAAATCCTGCAATAAATAGCGTAATGCCTATAAATGCAGGGGTTTATACTGTAACTGCATTTTACACAAGTCCAACTACTACATTTATATGTACTGTTAATGCTCAAAGCAGTGTTCAGGTGGTAGCAACTTCTCCAAATACAGTAACAGCTAGTGCCAATAATTTATGTCAGTACACAACAGCCAATATAAATGCCAATGCACCGGGAGCGGTGGCGTTTAATTGGACGGGGCCTAATAATTTTTCGGCAACTACATCTTCAATTACATTAAGCAACATTCAACCAGTTTCAGCCGGTACCTATTATTCAACAGCAATATTTGCAATTGGCACAGTAAGTTGTACAACTAATAGTTCAGCTCAAATTAATGTTGTACCGGTAAATCCGGTTATCGTTACACCTACAATTAGTGTTTGCGTGCCGGGTAATGTACAATTAACAGCAAGTTCTGCTGGTGCAGCAACCTACTCATGGACGGGACCTAACAATTTTACCTCTACCTCGGCAAATGTTACATTGTTTTCCCCCTCTACAAATGCCTCGGGTTTATATGTAATAACAACTTCTTTTAACAATGGCCAATTAACATGCTATAATACTAATTCAACCCAAGTTTCTGTAAATCCATTACTAACCTTTTCATTAGAACCAACCATTAAGGCCTGTTATAATTCCCTAATTAACATTTCAGGGCCTGCCGGAGCTAGCTCTTATACATGGGTAACGTCTAATGGTTCTACAATAAATACCCAAAATTTGGTTATCCCTAATGCTCAGCAAAGTCAATCTGGAGTCTATACATTAAGCGTTTCTCTTGGTCCATGTGTAACATCGCAAAATACTACTATAAATGTTTTAAATCCAATTTCTTACACCCTTACGCCAAACAATATGGCAATTTGCAAGGGAGACAGCGTAAAGTTGACAGTAGGGTCTACAGGTGGCAGTGAAAATTACGCTTATGTTTGGACACCGAGTAATTTCTTGGGTTCACCAACTGGCAGTGTTCAATTTGGGCACCCAACAGGCACAACCATCTATAACATTTCCGCTTATGATATTGCCTGCCCAACTTATACTATTTTTCACACCTTTACTTTACAAGTAAACCAACCGCCATTACCTCAATTAGATTTAGAAAAATCTGAAGGTTGTGAACCTTTATGTTTACTGTTTGATACTAAAACACAAAGCCAAGCGGCTATAACCACGTATGATTTTGGCGATTCTCAGATTTTGCAAGCCGATAGCTTTTATTATTGCTTTAATAGTCCTGGTGTTTATTGGTTTAAAATTACCTCATTAGGTAAAAATGGTTGCAGCGGCACGTATGATTATCCTGCACCAATTACGGTGTATCCAAAGCCTCATTCAGACTTTGAGTGGAGTCCTAAAATTGTAACAAACAGCGACAATAATGTTACGTTTTATCCTACTTCAAAACACGGACCAATAATTAGTAATACATGGATATTTACCGGAACTGGTACTTTAGATTTAGACACCACAAATTTGACAAATCCACAAAGAGTTTTTGAAAATATTGGCAAGTATCCAGTTATGTTAACACAAACAACTGACAAGGGCTGTGTTGATACCATTGTAAAAATTATTGAAGTAATTGACGAGATGACAATTTTTATACCTAATACGTTTTCGCCCAATGGCGATGGTGTAAATGACGTGTTTAATGTAAAAGGAATTGGTTTAAAAGCGGAAGGATTTAGTATGGAGTTATTTGACAGATGGGGACATTTAATGTATACTACCAAAGATATTGCAAAAGGATGGGATGGTACTGTAAAAGGACAAATTGTTCAAGATGGCGTTTATGTTTATAAAATAAAAGCCATTGGCTTAAATGGTGAAGGGAAGAAAGAATATTTAGGCCACGTTACCTTAACGAAGTAGATTCTCCTGAAAAAACAAATTTAGTTTGAAAAGCCTCTTTTTAATTATAAAAAGAGGCTTTTTTATTTTTTTGGTTTATGTTTTCTTGGTTGATAGCTGGCTTGTTTTTCGGGAAATTAGCTATACTCAAAATCAAAACCTAGTAAATTTAGGTTGTAATAACTTTAAATTTGTTTTAACCTTCAAGATCTTTTAAGCTTATTTCGTTTGTTTTTTGGAATAACTTAATAGGGTGAACTTCCAGGTAGGTCGCAATTTTTATTAAGGTAACAAGAGTTATATTTTTTCCTTGTTCAATCTTATGCATGTTTGATTTATCTAATCCAATATCTTCACCAAGTCCAGCTAATGTAATGCCTTTTTTTAAACGTTCCTTTCGGATGTTGTCGCCAATCTGTTTTAAAAAAAGATGAACTTGATTTTCAGCATTCATTAATGCCAATTTGCATTAACTCATTTATAAAAAGTAGTGTTTTAACACAACTTTTAGTTTAAAGTTGTATTTTAGCACAACCTATAACATTAATTTATATACTATGAAAAAACAAATTTATTTTACAATGTTAGCAGCTTGCTTATTTGTGCTAACTAATGCACAAACAGTTATACCTTCTTATGTGCCCACTAATGGCTTAGTAGGTTGGTGGCCTTTTAATGGTAATGCCAACGATTTAAGTGGAAACAACAATAATGGAACGGTAAATGGTGCTACCCTGACTGCCGACAGGTATGGCAACGCAAACAAGGCGTATAATTTTAATGGGATTAATAATTATATTGAAGTTCTTCATTCAAATTCACTAAACTTAGGAATTATTTCAATTTCATGTTGGATAAATCCTAATGCATTATTGACTACTAACAATTTTGGTCCGATTATTTTAAGTAAAAGAGAACCATCAGGTTGGGGGACGGCTTTTCAATTAACTATTGGGAATCATGATTTCTGGGCAGACTGGACTATTGGTTCCAATGGTGGAATTTACCATACAGATAATACTAATTTGCTTATTAACACAAATACTAATGCTCATTTAGTTTATACACATGATTTAAATAAAGTTAGATTATATTTAAATGGTAATCTTGTTCAAGAAATAAATAGCCCAGGATTAATAAGCGGTAATACATTACCCCTTTGGTTTGGAGCAAGGCCACAAAACATACAATTTTTTAACGGCACTATAGACGACATTGGTATTTGGAATAGAGTGTTAACCCCATGCGAAGTAAAAAAATTATATACCTCGGGTTCGTTTTCTGTTAGTTCAAGTGTTTCAAACACTATTTGTGTTGGGCAATCGTTAAACCTTGCAGCCTCAGGGGCAAACTCTTATACCTGGAGCACAGGCGCAACAAACCAAAGCATTAGCGTTAGCCCAACAGTAAGCACTGTTTATACAGTAAGCACAACTTACAGTGCAGGATGCACTGATAGCAGAACATTTAGCGTAACGGTAAACGCTTGCACTGGTTTAAACGAAACAGAACTTACAACAAACAGCGTCCGTATTTTCCCTAATCCTGCTAAGGAGCAACTAAGCATTATGGTAAACAATAATACAGTAATGGGTAAAAAATACAGCATAACCAATGCCTTAGGTCAAGTGATGACAACAGGAATTTTTAATAAGCAAATCATGGAGCTTAGTATTCAGCAATTTTCATCGGGTTTATATCAATTAAACATTGATGGTTTGCAAGAAAACTACAAGTTTATAAAAGAGTAAAAAATCTGTCAGTTCTTGCGAAGTCGAGAACAGCCTATGGCGAAATCGAGACCCGTTTTATTATTACTTCTCAACTTCGCTCGAAGTGACACGATCTATTTATTAAAAAAAGATCGACTAAAAAACTTAAAAGGCTATTTCATAATTGAGATAGCCCTTTTTTTATTCTGGCAGTTCGAGCAAAGTCAGTTGTTACACAAATTCGGCTTGAAATAGCCTCAGCACCGAATTTGTTGCCCTTAACACATGGTCATGCTTAACTCGATTCAGCATAACAGCTCAATAATCATAAATTAAAACTAAAAACCTTCAGGAGTCGCAGGAAATTAGTAAAAACTGCTAAACATCATTTCCTATTCCTTTGTAATCCACGCGTAGTCGTTTTTACCATTAAAATAAAAAGTTACCACATAATTATTTTTTTCAAGTTTTAGTTTTTTTGTATTAATAATAAATTCTCTCCTACCTTTTTTAAACAATTTGTTTTCTGATATTATTTTTTCAAAACCCGGTTCAAGGGGTTTTGTAATCGCCGCTGTCAGCCTAACAGTTGAGTTTACATTCAAATTAATTTTAATTTTTTTTGAGAATAGATGATTTTTTTCGAAACTAATTTCGTAGGTGTTTTTATTTAAGCCGGCAAGTAGGCTATCGTTAAGAATGGCAGTATAAATACACAATTCTTTTTTATCATCTATCTGCATCCAAATGGGTCTAATTATATTATTTACGGCGCTAAGTCCAATATAATCTCCGAAAAAAACTTGTTTTACAGGCTTAAATGATTTATCATTTACTTTATAATAATCAAATTTTAAACCACCGTTTTTACTCACTGCCATATAAACATCTGTACTAACATTGTCAATATAATTTTGTCTGTCGAAGTACAAAACATACAAGTATCCTGTTTTTTGGTCTATGGTCATAAATGGCATGAACTGCTCTTTATGGTTTGGCTTATAAGTAACCAAAATAGGATCTGTCCAGTTTTCGCCTTTATCATCGCTGTATATCACAAAAACATCTTTATTTGTTTCGCCGTTTTTTTCATCCCCCCAACATACATAAATTCTTCCTCTATATGGGCCGTTGCTTAAATCACATGCGGTAAATGGTAAGCCGTTAGCTCTGAAAACAGAATTAACTTTATAATCCCAGCCATTTTTTATTGGGGCAATAATTTTTTCTTCTTTTAAAAACGTATTTCCGCCATCTAACGATTTTTGAAAAACCAAACCTTTTGGCCCTGCCCATGCAATATAAACTTCACCATTTGGTCCTATACAGGGGGTTGCGCCTTCTACTGTATTATCGCTGTCTTTGCAGTCTCCGGTAAAGGCACTTATTTTTTTTGGCCCGGCCCATGTTAGGCCTCCATCTTTAGAGTTTGAATAACGTATCACAGAGGAGTCTGCTGGGCTATCACTTTCGTAAACATCAAACTGAGTCCAGGCGGCATGAATGGTGTTTGTTTTTTCGTCTAAACAAGCCCAATGTTTGTCTTGAACTTTTTTCCCGTTTTTTCCCACAGCAAAGCATATCGGATAAGTTTTTCCAGAGTCGGTTGATTTGTTAATTACTATTCTGTCGACCCAGCTTCCATCGGGAGTAATTTTTTTGTTCGGAAAAGAAAGGTGCATGAAATATGCGTTTTGTGCAGTATCCCAAAACACCATAGGGTCTCCGTAAACATTAAATTCATTGCATATTAATCCGTGTCGGTTCCAGGTAAACCCGCCATCATGACTATAATATGAACTTGCCAGATTTGCCCCCGCAATAATTTGTTTGGTGTTTTTTGGATTAATAGCAATCGAAACTTCCTCCGGATTAAGCAGGCAGCTTATTTTTACATTTTGAATTTGAGTAAATGCAATGAAATTAGAAAAGAACAGGAATAAGAAAGAATATTTTTTTTTAAAGGAATGGTAGTGTATTAAACTCATAGAATAAAATTAGCAATAAAAATTTTATACAGTTTTGGCAAAATAATTTTCTTTTTATTATCGTTGGTAAAAGCTTAAATTTGGGTTTTTATCAATATGGAAAAATCTGCAATTACCAACTATCTTAATCAAAATAAAGAGCGCGTATTAAGTGAACTTTTAGACCTGTTAAGAATGCCTTCAATTAGTGCTGATAGTGCTTACAAAAACGATGTATTAAAAACTGCTGAAGCAGTTAAACAAAGACTAATAGAAGCGGGAGCGGATCATGTGGAGTTGTGTCAAACTAAAGGTTTTCCTGTAGTTTATGGCGAGAAAATTATTGATCCAAAAAAACCAACGGTTGTTGTGTATGGTCATTACGACGTTCAGCCTGCCGACCCTATTGAATTATGGAATTCTCCTCCATTTGAGCCGGTTATTAAAAAAACCGACATTCATCCTGACGGTGCCATTTTTGCAAGAGGTGCATGCGATGATAAAGGCCAAATGTATATGCACGTTAAGGCTTTTGAATTAATGATGAAAACAAATACTCTTCCTTGTAATGTTAAGTTTATGATTGAGGGAGAGGAGGAAGTTGGTTCGCCAAGTTTGGGACCATGGATAATTGCCAATAAAGAAAAACTTAAGGGCGATGTGATTTTAATTTCAGACACATCAGTTATAGCTAATGATATTCCAAGTATAGATACAGGTTTGCGTGGTTTAGCATATATGGAGGTTGAGGTGCAAGGCCCTAACCGCGATTTACATAGTGGGGTTTATGGCGGAGCGGTTGCCAATCCAATAAATATATTGTGTAAAATGATTGCAAGTTGTCATGATGAGAACAATCATATTACTATTCCAAATTTTTATGATGACGTTATGGAATTAAGCTCTGAAGATAGAGCGGAAATGGCTAAAGCGCCATTTAATATAGAGGACTTTAAAAAAGACTTGAATGTAGGTGATGTTTTAGGTGAAAAAGGATATTCAACAATTGAAAGAACAGGAATAAGACCAACCTTAGATGTTAATGGAATTTGGGGCGGATACACAGGAGAAGGTGCTAAAACCGTGTTACCCTCTAAAGCATTTGCAAAGATTAGTATGCGTTTGGTACCAAATCAAAATTCCGATAAAATAAGCGCCATTTTTCAAAACTATTTTGAGAGCATAGCTCCAAAATCTATTAAGGTAATTGTAAAACCTCATCATGGTGGCGAACCGTATTTCTTAAGTTCAGAAAATATTGGTTATAAGGCGGCAAGCATGGCCATGCAAGACACCTATGGTAAAAAGCCGGTGCCTACAAGAGGCGGAGGAAGTATTCCAATTGTTGCACTATTTAAAAAAGAATTAGGTTTGGATAGTATATTATTTGGATTTGGTTTAGACTCTGACGCATTACATTCGCCAAACGAACATTACGGATTATTTAATTATTATAAGGGGATAGAAACTATTCCTTTATTTTATAACTATTTTGATCAGTTATCGTCTAAATAAAGTCTATTTAATAAATAATGAATTTAAGCAATTGGATTGGCACCATTGGCGTAACTATATTGTTAATTGCTTTTGCATTAAACATTTTAAAAAAAATCACCCCCGAATCTAAGGTTTATCTCTCACTTAATATTATTGGTGCAGCTTTGGCGGGGATTTCCAGTTACATGATAAATTTTTGGCCGTTTGTGATTTTAGAAAGCGTTTGGGTTTTGGCAAGCTTAATGGCGTTAATCAAATCAAATAAACCATGAATAAACTAATATTTGTAATTTTCATTATTTTTCTTGTGGGCTGCAAAGACTACCAACAGGTAGTGTGCACAGGAGTAAAGGGATTCAGCATAAATAAAATTAATCAACAAGGATTAGACGCCAATGTTATTTTGGGAATTAAAAATCCAAACCAAACTGGCTTTAGTATTTATAAAAGTGAATTTGAAATTAAATATGGCGGTCTTAATTTAGGAAAGGCTGTTTTAGCAAAAAAAGTTCACATTAATGCCAATACAGAAGAGGCTTATAGTTTTAATTTAAAGAGTAATTTGAAGAATGTTAATTTAATTGAGGTAATGGGATTATTGTTAAATGGTGGAAAAGGAATGATGGAGGTAAAAGGCGATATTGTTGCTGGTAAGTTCTTTTTCAAAAAACGATTTCCTGTTAATGTAAGTGAACGGATTAATTTAAATAATTAATTTAAAGACGGATCGTTGCCAAACTCTGCAAATACACCAAAAGAATTTTTTATTTCGGTAAGTTGAAGTCGCCATAAATCTTGCGCATCGTTTCCGAAGAAATCAGATTCAACTTTGTTGTTAATTAGCCAATGATTGCTTTTTATTTCGTTTTCTAGTTGACCGCCTCCCCAACCACTATAACCTACAAAAAATCTAATTTCATAAGGTTTTATTTTGCCGTGTTCTAGCATGTGCATGAGTTGATAAAAATCTCCACCAAAATAAATGTCGTTTTTTATTTTGATAGAATCGCTTAAGTTATTGCCAAGTTTATGAATGTAAAAGAGTTGATTTTTAGCAACCGGTCCACCTTCATAAATCGGAAAATTCCCGTTCTTAATTTCTGGTTTTATGTCCCTTATTTTGTAATTTGTTTTATAGTTTAGTATGAATCCTAAAGCCCCATCTTGTGAATGATTGGTTAAATAAATAACAGAACGACGAAAAAATTGGTCATGCATTAAAGGGTGAGAAACTAAAATATTTCCTTCCATGTTTTAAAGTTATTGATTTTAGAGAAATTACTATTTGATGTATTATTATAAAACTTGTTTTTTTCTTAGGTAACGCAACTGTTCAGTTTCAGAATTACAGCTAAATTCATTTTCGGTAGTGATGAGTAAAGATTTCACTTCATTGAAAAGATGATTGTTTAGGTAAAAATTATCTCTGGCAAAGTGAACAAATTTTAGCAATAAAAACCCATCAAACCAATCAAAAAAACGTTTTGTAAATTGTTGTTGTGAGGTTGTGTTGTTTTTAATTTCTGATAATTTGTTTTCTAAATCTGACTTGTTAAAAAAACGTTTTATTGTTTCAGGAAAATCATTGTAATTAAATTTTTTTTCATAAAAATTTGCGCATAAAAATCCTTTAATGTCTTTAAATGTTTGAAATGAATACGATTTATATTCATTAATGTTGTTTTCCAAAAAGTTTTGTTGCGCCCTGCCTGTGCCAAATGGAACACGTGTGCTGATACGGGCGCTGGGATATACAATAGCAGAATTTAATTCAATTACTTTTTCGTAAGGAAAAACTTTAGTAAGAAAGTAAAAGTCTTCGCCGGCTTTTCGTTTATTCATGCCACCGGCTTTACAGTATATGCTTGCTTTTACAGCCATACTGCTCCCAATTGTGTGAAAAGCGTATGGGAAACGGCAATAGCTTAGAGATTCTTTATAATAGCGTAAAAACAATTCGTAAAAAACAATTCCGTTTTTTAAATTTTCATTAAGCTCATCTTCATATTTATGTTCAAAATGAAGGCAAATTGTATTGTATTTTTCAGGTATTAGAGCATATTTTTCGAGTTCTATTAAATAGCGTTTGTTAACTGTGCAATCAGCATCTAAACAAACAATTAATCCATTATAATTTATTTCGAGAAAATGTCTTACTGCTTCATCCATGCCTATTTTTCGGGCTAGTCCAACACCCGCGTGTTTTGCTGGTAAATTAGCTGCAAGAATAAAATGAAACCTTAATTTGTTATTTTTTATGTAAATTTTTTCTAGATTTTCTTTTTGAAGTTGATGAAAAATTTCTGCTTTTTTGTCTGCTTCGGATGAGTTTAAAACAATAATAATTTCTGTTAAATAATTTGGTGGGTCGCAATCGATAAGGGAGAAGAGTGTTTTTTCAAGTTCGATTTCGCAATAGGAAGGAATTATTATAATTTGTTTACAATTAATGTCAATGACATCTTTAATAAGTTTTGTTGCGTTGCTAAACTTATTTAAATAGGTTTGCAGTATTAATTTTAATTCGCTCAATAGTACAAAAATAGTTTTATTATGATAATTGCTGCAATAGTAGCTACTGATTTAAATAATGGCATAGGTAAAAACAATCAGTTACTTTGCCATTTACCTGAGGATTTAAAATTTTTTAAATCTACAACTATGGGTTGTCCTATAATAATGGGTCGTAAAACATATGAGAGCATAGGCCGTTTATTGCCAGGAAGAAGAAACATAATTATTACCAGAAGTTCAGATTATAAAGTAAATGGTGCAGATATTTTTCATTCTGTTGAAAAAGCACTTGAATATTGCAGTGAAGAAAAACTGTTTATAACAGGAGGTGCAGAAATATATAAATCATCTATGCACCTGGTAAATGAAATTTACAGAACAGTGATTGATCATGTATTTGATGCGGACACTTTTTTTCCTGAAATAAATGAACGTGAATTTGAGTTAGTTTGGGAAGAGTCGCATAAAGCCGACGAAAAAAATAAATATGATTTTAGATTTCAGATGTGGAAGAAAATAAAATCTGAATAATTACCTTCTTAAATTAAAGTAGTTCGAAAATAAAAACGCCGACAATATTAGGTATTGACGGCGTTTAAAAAATCATAATTTAGATTATAAAATTATTTCCTCTAAGTCTTTATTAAAGAATTTGTATTCCATAAAACCATGACTTGCTATACTTTGAACTTTAACCCATTGTTTGTGTTCAAAATACCATTTCCATTGTTTACTTCTTAAAAAACCTCCTTTTTTAATAAAAGCTTCTATATATGGATGCACATTAAGTGTAATATTTTTTTGGTTTTGATCTTTAATTATAAAACGAAGTGTATTTTCAATTTGGTCAACAAATAAAATACTTGGTTGTACTTTACCAGTTCCGCCACAACTTGGGCATGTTTCCAAAACTTCAACATTTACTTCGGGGCGCAATCGTTGTCGTGTTATTTGAATAAGACCAAATTTACTTGGTGGTAAAATATTATGTTTTGCCCTATCGCTTTTCATTTCCTCTTTTAATTTATCAAAGAGTAATTTGCGATTATCTGGGTTATGCATGTCAATAAAATCAACTACAATTATCCCTCCCATATCTCTTAATCTGAGCTGACGAGCTACCTCAACTGCAGACTCCATATTTACTTCCAGAGCATTTTCTTCTTGACTACTGTCGCTTTTTGCACGATTTCCGCTGTTTACATCAAAAACATGAAGCGCTTCGGTATGTTCTACAACCAAATAAGCGCCGCTCTTCATATGAACAGTTTTACCAAATAAACTTTTTATTTGTTTTTCTATACCTAATGCGTCAAAAATGGGCACTTTACCAGTGTAAAGTTTTAAAATGTCTACTTTGTCAGGGGAAATTGTTTTTATATATGATTTTAAATCTTCAAAAACTGTTGCATCATTTACATGTATTGCATTAAACGACGCGTTTAAAAAATCTCGAAGTATGGCATTGCTTCTGTCTACTTCTCCTAACACGCGCATTGGAGGCTGAGATGTTTTAATTGCCTGAAAGCATTCTTCCCAGCGCTTTACAAGGTCATTTAAATCGCCTTCAAGATCTGATACAGATTTGTTTTCTGCAACAGTTCTAACTATTACACCAAAGTTTTTTGGTTTAATGCTTTGCATTAAATCTTTTAATCGCTTTTTTTCATCAAAATTTCTAATTTTTGACGAAACAGATATTTTTTCTGAAAATGGAATTAAAACAAGATATCTACCCGCTAAACTGATTTCGGTAGTGATTCTTGGTCCTTTTGCACTAATTGGTTCTTTTGCAACCTGTACCAAAAGGTTTTGACCAGATTTAATAATCTCATTTATTTTACCATCTTTTTTTATTTCAGCCTCATTTTTAAAATACATTAGGTTGCTGACATTTTGTTTGCCGCTCTGAGTTTGTTCAACGTATTTTATTAATGAATTAGCTTGAGGACCTAAATCGAGGTAATGAAGGAAAGCATCTTTTTCGTATCCAACATCAATAAAAGCAGCATTAAGGCCAGTCATAACCTTTTTTGCTCGTCCTAAATAAATGTCGCCTACCGAAAATTTTGAATTGTTTTTCTCTCGGTGCAGCTCTACTAAACGTTTGTCATGAAGTAAAGCTATTACAACCTCGTTAGGCGTGGAATTAATTATCAATTCTTGATTCACGCACTTAATATTTTAAATTGTTAGTTATATAGTTAAAATAGTTTTAAAAACAGTTTATGTACCTTGAATTAAGATTAAGGCATAGTAAAATGTAGTTAAAATGTACTAAATAACTACAACGGAACAGCATTATGCCTTCCGTTGCAGTTATTAAATTTAATAAAACAACAAGCTTTTTAGCTTATTATTTTTTCTTATGACGATTTTTTCTCAAACGTTTTTTGCGTTTGTGTGTCGCCATTTTATGTCTTTTTCTTTTTTTTCCGCTTGGCATAATTTAATTTTTAAATGGTTTTTATTTATTCTTTAATTGTTGTATATATTTAGTTATTTCAATTTTTGCAGTTGGGTCTGTTGTTTTAGCTGAATATTTCTCAAGCATTTCAATTGTTTTAATCTTGTCGCCTAATTGCTCGTACGCATCTGCTAAATGTAAATAGGCTTCAATGTAATTACTGTCAATTTTTAGCACATTGTTAAATCTGTTTATAGCTTTATCAAGTTGACCGCTTTTAACCGAAAAGAACGCAAACGTTAATTGCAATTTCAAATTAACACTATCGGTTTTTTCAATTTCCTTTAGTTTTTTAATCCCTTCCATTGGATTATCTGAGCCTTCAATATAACAAGATGCTAACATGATTTTTGCGTCAACATTATCAGGACTAATTACAATACTTTTCTCAAAACACTTTGCGGCAGATTGATACAGAGCAGGAATTTCGGTTTTATCTTTAATAAATTGAACGGCATAATAATAGCGATTGCCTGCCTTTAACCATGTTTCGGCTGAATTTTCTTTTTCAGCAAGTTTTTCTGAATAATACGCGGCAATATCAGGTCGTTTTAATTCATCCCAAAAAATTACACAGCTATCAAATTTTGATTTAGAAATTAAATTCTCAATTTTCTTTTTCTTTTCTAAATCCAAACTTTTTAATGCTAAATTCAGGTAAATACTTAAATCTGCATTATTAAAGGATGTTTTTGATTTGTTAATGCTGTTTTCGTTGCCCTCAGTATTAAAAACAGGAGCAATTTTAGGAGCAATAAATAAAAGAACGAATAAAATTAAAGCGATAATGATTAAAACAATCTGTGTTTTTTTAACGCTCATAATTATAGTTTAATCCATGTTTTTTTGTACAGGCTCTGCATTTTTTACATTGCGTTTTACTCTTTCAGAAAAAGTTTTCGACGCTTTGAAAGCAGGTATATAGTGCGCAGGTATTACAACAGTTGTATTTTTTGAAATATTACGACCAATTTTTTTAGCACGTTTCTTTACTACAAATGTCCCAAACCCTCTCAAGTAAACATTCTTGCCATCAACCATAGAGTTACGGATAGTTTTCATAAATGCTTCAACGGTGGCTTGAACAGCCATTTTTTCAATACCGGTTTTTTCTGAAATTTCGTTAACAATATCTGCTTTTGTCATATTACAAGCTATTTAAAATCAATTAATTGTATTTTAAAATGGGTTGCAAAGATAGTATTATTATTATTATTTGGAAATTTTTTTGCCATTTGTAAAAAAATGAGAATTAAAAGAGGTTTTAGGCTTATTTTTACAATAATGGACGAATGGTTTAGCCAACATCTTATAAATTGGTACAAAAAAAACAAACGGGATTTACCATGGCGAAATCAGATGGACCCCTATAAAATTTGGCTATCCGAAATAATTTTACAACAAACACAGGTAGTTCAGGGGACAAGCTATTATTTAAAGTTTATTGAAAAATATCCGAGTGTACTTCATTTGGCAAATGCCAGTGAGGATGAAATTTTAAAACTATGGCAAGGTCTTGGTTATTATTCGAGAGCAAGGAACCTACATACAACAGCCAAAGAAATTGCAACAACTTTTAATGGTAAATTTCCGAATGATTACCCCTCAGTAAGAGGTTTAAAAGGGGTTGGAGATTATACTGCAGCTGCTATTTGCAGTTTTTCATTTAATTTACCATATGCGGTTTTAGATGGAAATGTTTTCAGATTTTTAAGTAGACTATTTGGTGTTGAAACGCCAATAGATACAGGTGAAGGGAAAAAAGAATTTCAATTATTAGCAAACGAATTGATCGACAAGGAGAATCCCGGTCAGCATAACCAAGCAATAATGGAATTTGGTTCTCAATTTTGTAAAGTTCACCAACCCGATTGTCACCAATGTGTTTTTAGTGAAAAGTGCCAGGCGTTTAAAACAAGTTCAGTAAATAGATTGCCTGTTAAAATAAAAAAAACAAAAACTAAAAATCGTTACTTTAATTATGTTGTTTTTATTGATAAGAATAATAATGTTTTGTTGAATAAAAGAACAGAAAATGATATCTGGAAAGGCTTGTATGAATTTTATTTATCGGAAAGTAAAACCGAATTATCAATTCAAGAGTTAATAAAGTGCAATAACATAAACGAAATTACAGGGCAAAAATTCGACTTGCTTCATGTCTCAAAAACATATAAACACATTTTAAGTCATCAAATTTTATATTCTAAATTTTTTGTAATAAAAATTGGCTCGGGCTTTAAAAAAACTATTAATCATACACCAATAAATAAATTAAATGAATATGCGTTTTCGAGATTAATAGAAAAGTTTCTTGATGATTGTAATCTAATGGATTTAGTTTAAATTTGAATAAAGAATATTGTTATGAAAAAAATATTGTTTCTATCAATTTTATTAACCGCTTGGTTTAATTTTTATAGTCAAATTTTTAAAGCAAAGGACGGCGCTACATTAATACATTTTTATTCGAAATCGCCACTTGAGGATATAGAGGCTAATAATAAAAATGCTGTAATTGTATTAAATACCGCTACCGGCGATATTCAAGTAAGAGTTACCATTCAGGCGTTTAAGTTTAAAAACGCGTTAATGGAGGAACACTTTAATGAAAACTATTTAGAGTCAACAAAGTATCCTAATAGCGTATTTAAAGGGAAAATAAATGAGAAAATTGATTTCTCAACTGATGGACAGAATAAGGTTACAGTATTGGGTAAAATGGAAATGCACGGCGTGACAAGGGATGTTGAATTGGACGGCTTATTAACCAAAAAAGGTAACGAAATTTATATTGATAGTAAGTTTAAATTAAAGGTTGCTGATTATGGGATTAAAGTACCATCGTTATATGTAAAAAACATAGCCGAGGTTGTAGATATTAGTGTAGTAAGCACTCTTGAACCATATATTAAAAAATAAAAGATACTTATTATGAATAAATTACGTTTTACTTTACTTCTTATTTTAACTAGTCGAATTACTTTTTCGCAAGATGATTTATTAAGTTTGGTTTCTGATGATAAAGAGAAAAAGCCTCAAAAAGTGTATGCAACCTTTAAAACAACCAGAATAGGTAACGCACAAACTATCGAAACAGTAAAAAAACACCATTTAGATTTTAAAATTAGTCATCGTTTCGGTAATATTTACAATAGTGACTTATCCAATTCTATAAATTCTACAGGGCAATCATTTATTGGTTTTGATAATGCGAGTGATATTAGATTTAGTTTTGATTATGGTTTAACTGATGATATTACTATAGGTATTGGACGTAGCAAAATGAATCATATTGTTGATGGAAATTTAAAATGGAAAATTCTTAAACAAACAGACAATTTTAGTATGCCTATTACACTTGATTTTTTCTCTTCAGTTGGTTATACTCACGATCCTACTTCAACAATTTACAACGGAGTTGTAAAAGATTTTGAAACAAATGAGTTGCACCGTGTAAATTATTTTAACCAGCTTATCATTGCCAGCAAAATAACGGATTGGTTGTCTCTTGAGTTATTACCAAGCTATATGCATAGAAACTTTATAAAAGAGAAAATAAATACAGAAAATGGTGCGTATGATGTTAATGGATTTTTTTGTATCGGATTCGGAGGCAGGATTAAATTAAACAAAAGGTTAAGTTTTATAGGCGATTATTTTTACAATGCTGCGCCATTTTATAAAAACAATGATAAAGTATTTAATCCATTATCTCTTGGTTTCGAAATTGAAACAGGCGGACATGTTTTTAGTTTGTTTTTTACCAACGCAAGTGGTTTAATTGAAAATAATTTTATTCCATATACAACAGATAGCTGGAATAAAGGGCAAGTTAAATTTGGCTTTAGTATATCTCGTACATTTGCTTTGTAGAGTTTTATTTAATGATTGGAGAACACTTATTTTATCATCATTTATTACAAAAACAACATGCGAGCCCTATTTTAAACAAGCCTTATGATGTGGTTTGGACCTCGGTGTTTTTTTTGATGTGTTTAGCCGTATTAGTTTTTATGAAAGTTACCGCATCAAATAAAGTAATGAAAATTATTCAATCTTCGTTTAGTATTAACGCAATGAATGAATTACTTAGAGAAGAATCGTCTAATTATAAGTTGCATTCAATAATACTTACTTTATTTTATTCATTCAATTTTTCATTTTTATTGTATAAAATAAATTCAATTTATAAATTGGTATTCATACAGCATGATTTATTTTTTCAATTTGAATTTATTCTTTTTATAGTATTACTGTTTTTAGGATTAAAACTGGTTTTAAATAAATTGTTACAGGTATTAACAAATAATAAAAGATCAGTTATTTACTATAATTCCAGTTCATTAAGAATAAATCAAACATTAGGCTTGTTCCTTTTCCCTATATTATTAGTAGTTGAGTTCGCTAATTTTAACACCTTGTTATTTACTGTTTTTTCATTGTTGGTTATTTTGATTTTGGTAACTATTAAATGGTTTAGAGGTGTTTTTAATGCGCTGATTGAGGAAAGGGTAGGAATATTACAAACTTTTACCTACTTTTGCGTTTTGGAAGTTTTACCAATTTTAGTTTTGGTAAAATATATTATCGAAACATTTTAATAAGGTTTAATTAATGGCAGCGAAAAAAAAATTAGTTAAAAAGAAAGTAGCTAAAAAGCTTAACAAAAAAGCTAAGACCTTGAAAAAAAAAGCTGCTTTACCTAAAAAGAAGATAGCTTCAAAAAAGAGCATTAAAAAACCAAAAGCCTTAACAAAAAAGAGCATTAAAAAAGTTGTTGTAAAAAAGTCAGCTAAAAAAGTATCAAAACCAAAAATTAAGTTACCTAAGTCTGCTAAAGCAAAAGTTTTAAAAGAAAAAAAGTCTGCTGAGCCTAAAAATAAATTACAGGTAATTAATAATGTTATAGTTGAAAAACGAACAAGAAAATCATCCAAAAAGCCGGTAATCGTGCTTCCACCGCCACCCAAAATTGAAGTAAGTAATTACCCAAAGAGTAAAATAAAAAACATTTTAATTTCTCAACCAAAACCTGCAGACGGCGAAAAAAATCCATATTTAGATCTTGCAAAAAAATATAATTTAAACATTACGTTCAGACAATTTATTAAAATAGAGGGATTAAACGCACAGGATTTTAGATTACAAAAAGTTGACATTTTAGAGCACGGCGCAGTTATTTTAACAAGCAGATTGGCAGTAGATCATTATTTCAGATTATGCAATGAAATGCGAATTACTGTTCCTGAAAACATGAAATATTTTTGCATTAACGAACAAACTGCTTATTACTTGCAAAAGTATATTCAATATCGTAAACGAAAGATATTTTTTGGCCACGGTACAATTATTGATTTAGTAGATGTTATAAGAAAAAACAAAGACGAAAAATTTTTGTTACCTGCAAGTGATGTGACTAAAGAACAGATAGTAGATTTTTTAGATGAATTAAATATTACATATACCAAAGCTACATTCTATAAAACAGTTAGCGCTAATCTATCGGATATTAAGTCTTTAGGTGAATTTGAACTTCTGGTGTTTTTTACTCCTGCCGGAATCAAATCGCTTAAACAAAATTTCCCAACATTTAAGCAGGGCTCTACCCGCATCTCTGCCTTTGGTCATGCCACTGCTTCAACTATAAAAGAATTGGGATACCGTTTAGACATTTTTGCTCCAAATCCGCTAAACCCTAGTATGTCAGGGGCTTTAGACACCTATTTGAAAGAATCGAATAAACGCTAAGTTTAACACTCACATTTCAAGCAGCTGACTAGCCATTTTTTTAAGTGCTGTCAAAGTTGATTTTTCTATTTCTTCATACGAGGCAATTTTTTTACTAATATAAATAAAACTAAAAATTACTTTTTTATTATTGTTTTTTAGCATTTCGTAAAAGTGAGTTTTATTTAATCTATAAGCCTCCCTTAATCTCCGTTTTGTTTTATTTCTGTCGTGAGCCCGTTTAAATATTCTCTTTGGCACCACAAACATTACCTGACAAGGATTAACAAACTCAACAGCTGTCTCATAAAAAATTACTTTTATAGGAAAAGATGTAATTGAAGTACCTTTTGTAAACAAGCCGTCAATTTGTTTTTTACTGCACAACCGCTCTTTTTTATGAAATTTAGTATCTATAATAAAATTGGTTAAAGAAATTTCTCTATAATTACTTTAATATTAATTATTGAGTTAATTCAAATGTTTGATTGGTAAAGATAATTTTTTACTTTTACACCCATAAACAAATAAAATAATTATGGGAAAAGGTGATAAAAGAACAAAACGAGGTAAAATTCATATTGGATCTACCGGTGTTGTTCGTCCAAAAAAGAAAAAATCAGTTAAGAAAGCTGTAAACACAACTGAAACAAAAACAACTGCAACAAAAACAACTGCAACAAAAAAAGCAGCAACAAAAAAAGCAGCAAAAAAAGCTGAATAAAAAATAAACCTACTTAAGCTGTCATAATTTTATGACAGCTTTTTTATTTTCAATAAATTATATTTAAGGCTTTTATTTTTTATGGACTTAAACGAATTTAATAATAAAGCCAAACTTCAAAAAAAAGAGAATGAATCTTTTTTTCGCCGATTAAAAAACAAACCCCCTAAAAACATTGATGAACTTTTTCATTCTGCGCACGACGCAGTTTTTGAAAATACGGATTGTTTAAATTGTGCTAATTGTTGCAAAACAACTTCTCCAATTTTCTATCAACGTGATATCGAAAGAGCGGCAAAAGCATTAAAAATAAAACCCGGAATATTTATTGAAAAATATCTTAAGGTTGACGAAGACCAAGATTTTGTTTTACAAAAAGCTCCTTGTCCGTTTTTAAATGAAGATAATTTTTGTTCGATTTATAATGACCGACCAACTGCCTGCAGAGAATACCCTCACACAAACCGAAAAAAAATTCAACAAATACTAAATCTAACATTTAATAACACTCTGGTTTGCCCGGCAGTTTTAAAAATAACAGATGAACTAAGAAAAAAACTTGGTCATTAAACTTTTAACTTATATAATTTGAAATTAATACAAATATTTAGTTTACTATTTTTGATGTGTGCCTGTAATTACTCCGAAAACAAAAACAAAAAACTAAACACTACTATAAACAAAGAAATTGAGAATAAAATAAAATTGCTAAACACCGGTGGCATACAAACAGACTCTTTAAAGGCAAATGCAAAACAAATTGACAGCAATGTAAATAGTCTTATTTTATTATCTAAAGACATTGAAAACATAAGCGCAGCCATCAATAAATCTAATCAATATTATAACAAGCTTTCAGAAACATATCAAATAAACAATAATCAGTTTAAGAAAATTAAGGTGGGTATGCATGTTGATGATATTGAAACTATTTTAAGGGAAAATGAATTGAATTTTTTTAATTTAATTTTAATAAAAAATAATAGAAGTGATTTGCTATTAAACACAGCAAAATAAAACTTATCTATTTAATAATTTAGCTAGGTATTTACCAATAATATCAAATTCAAGATTAACCAAATCGCCAACTTTAAAATCTTTAAAATTTGTATTCTCGTATGTGTAAGGTATAATATGTACAGAAAAAGTTGATTCAGCTGAGCTTACCACTGTTAGGCTAACACCATTAATAGTTATACTTCCTTTTTCTACAGTAATGTAATTTTTGTTTTTTTCGTGCTCAAAACAGTATTCCCAACTGCCGTTAAGGTTGTTTATTTTTATACATTTAGCTGTTGTATCAACATGGCCTTGCACAATATGCCCGTCAAATCTGCCATTTGCTGACATGCACCGTTCCAGGTTAACGTAATCCCCAACTTTAAGTTTCCCAATATTTGTTCTTGTTAGCGTTTCGTTTATAGCAGTAACTGTGTAATTGTTTTTATCTATATTCACTATAGTTAAGCAAACTCCATTATGCGCCACACTCTGATCAATTTTTAATTCGGAAGTAATGTTACTCGAAAATGTAAAATGAACATTTGAATTTTCTTGTTCAATCTTTTCTAAATGGGCTAAAGTTTCTATTATTCCTGTAAACATAATTGTTTTAAAGTTAGTTTTAAATGACGGTTTCAACAAATCAATTTAGTTACTTACATTTCTATTTATAAGCGGAGTCTTTGACGACTGATTCAAAAAAACAACTATTTGTAGCTGTAATTTTTATAAGAATTAACATTAATAGATATATAAACCTTTGTATTAAAGTGAATTAAACAATAAAAATAGTATCTTTGCGCGCTTAAAAAACAAACCATGTCTGAAATTAGAAACATTGCCATTATTGCCCACGTTGACCACGGTAAAACAACCCTAGTAGATAAAATTTTACATCAGTGTAAT
Source organism: Bacteroidia bacterium (assembly GCA_044344665.1). Taxonomy (GTDB): domain Bacteria; phylum Bacteroidota; class Bacteroidia; order B-17B0; family Aurantibacillaceae; genus Aurantibacillus. The sequence goes on from JBIJCO010000007.1 coordinate 51,703, forward strand.
TTATTTAGAGAAAATCAAGCAACAGGTGAACTTATACTCGATAACAATGATTTAGAGCGTGAGCGAGGCATTACAATTCTTGCCAAGAATGTATCTGTAAAATATAAAGGAACCAAAATTAATATTATTGACACGCCCGGTCACGCCGATTTTGGGGGTGAGGTAGAACGTGTAATGAATATGGCCGACGGTGTAATTTTATTGGTAGATGCTTTTGAAGGGCCAATGCCTCAAACCCGTTTTGTGCTTCAAAAAGCAATTGCCGCGGGTAAAAAAGCAATTTTGGTAATTAATAAAGTTGATAAACCAAATTGTCGCCCGGAAGAAGTACATGATAATGTTTTTGATTTATTTTTTAATTTGGATGCTACCGAAGACCAACTTGACTTCCCTACAGTTTACGGTTCCAGTAAGCAAGGATGGATGGGACCAGATTATAAAAATCCAACAACAGACGTAACTTATTTACTCGATACAATTATTGATAAAATACCTACGGCACCAAAAAGAGAAGGTACCTTGCAAATTCAAATTACATCGTTAGACTATTCATCTTTTATTGGTCGTATTGCGGTAGGCCGTATTTTTAGAGGAATTATTAAAGAAAACATGCCGGTTAGCGTTGTTAAGCGCGATGGCAGACTGCAAAAGTCACGTATTAAAGAATTATTTATTTTTGATGGTTTAGGAAAACAAAAAGTTGCTGAGGCCGAAACTGGCGATATTTGCGCGTTTACAGGTATTGAAGGTTTTGAAATTGGCGATACAATTGCCGATTTTGAAAATCCGGAAGGCATGCCAAATATCTCTATTGATGAGCCAACCATGAGCATGTTATTTACCATTAACAACTCTCCTTTCTTTGGTAAAGATGGTAAGTTTGTTACCTCTCGTCACTTACGCGATAGATTATTTAAAGAATTAGAAAAAAACCTGGCTATGCGCGTTGAAGAAACCTCGTCGCCCGATTCTTATATCGTTTTTGGTCGTGGTATTTTACACTTGTCTGTTTTAATTGAAACCATGCGTCGTGAAGGGTATGAACTTCAATTAGGTCAGCCTCAAGTTATCGTTAAAGAAATTGATGGCGTAAAATGCGAACCGGTTGAGGTATTAACTGTTGACGTACCTCAGGAATCATCCAGCAAAGTAATTGATTTGGTTACCCAACGTAAAGGAAATTTATTAATTATGGAACCAAAAGGAGATTTAACTCATATTGAGTTTGAAATCCCTTCGCGTGGTATTATTGGTTTGCGTAATAATGTGTTAACCGCTACTGCAGGAGAAGCTATTATGGCGCACCGTTTTAAAGACTATGAACCTTGGAAAGGACATATACCTAGCCGTATAGCAGGAGTTTTAATCAGTAAAGATAAAGGTGCTGCCGTAGCCTACAGTATTGATAAATTACAAGACAGAGGTAAATTTTTTATTGAAGCCGGCGAAGAAATTTATCCAGGTATGGTTATTGGTGAGCATATTCGTCCTGACGATTTAGTGGTTAACGTATGTACAGAAAAACAATTAACCAATATGCGTGCTTCAGGTACCGATGAAAAAATGCGTATTGTTCCGAAAATAAAATTCAGTTTAGAGGAAGCTATGGAATATATTCAGTCCGATGAATACGTTGAAATTACCCCATCAAACATTCGTTTAAGAAAAATTCATTTAGATGAGAATACTCGTAAACGTTTTGCTAAATCAACCGAAGCACAATAATAATCATTTAAGTACTTTAATTAAACCCTTTGCTGTTGCTAAGGGTTTTTTTATGCCAATAAACAAACACTTGTTTAAATAAATTGATAAGCTGTTTACCAAATTTGCCACCGATTAATAGCTTTACTTAAACATAAATTGATTTTTTATGGCCAAAAAAATAAAAAAAGCAACAGCTAAAGAAAAAAAAATATTTGTATTAGATACATCTGTTATTATTTACGATCACACTGCAATTAAAAATTTTGCCGAACACGATGTGGTTATACCCATTACTGTTTTAGAAGAATTAGATAATTTTAAAAAAGGAAATGACACTAAAAACTACTCGGCGCGCGAGTTTACAAGATACATAGATAGCTTAAGCGGTAATAGCTCCTTACAGGAATGGACAGCAATAAACGGACCAACACGAGGCAAGTTTAAAATTGAAATGAATTTTTCGTCTAAAACAAATGCTGAAGTCATTTTTGCTGACCGTAAAGCCGACCATAGAATTTTAAACACAGCTTTATACACCGCAGAAATGCACCCCGATAAAAAAGTTGTTTTGGTAACTAAAGACATTAACCTGCGCATAAAAGCAAAAAGCCTCAATTTAATTGCTGAAGATTATGAAACAGGTAAAATAAAAACTGTTGATGAGCTGTACACCGGCAATACCGAGAGTATTAAAGCAAGCAGTGAACAAATTGCCGCTATTTACAATCAAGGATTTATAAAAGCAAAAACAATTTTAAAAAGTCATAAAAGTTTAGCCAACCATTACTATATTTTAAAAAATGGTTCGCAAAGTGTTATGACAAGATATAATAAGGACGAGGATACTCTGCACCGAATAATAAAAACCGCTGCCTTTGGTGTTATTCCGAAAAATGCTGAGCAAACATTTGCCTTAGATGCCATCATGAATCAGGATATTAAATTGGTTACAATACAAGGCGTGGCCGGAACCGGAAAAACATTATTGTCGCTTGCCGGCGCCTTAGAGCTGCGACGAAATTACCATCAAATTTATTTAGCTCGCCCAATTGTTCCTCTTAGTAATAAGGATATTGGCTATTTACCGGGCGATGTAAACAGCAAACTAAATCCTTATATGGAACCGCTTTGGGACAACTTAAAATACATAAGAAGTTTATTTAGCGAAAAAGACAAAGAACATAAGCAAATTGCCGAAATGATAGAATCACAAAAATTAGTGGTTTGCCCTTTGGCATACATTAGAGGCAGAAGCTTAAGTAATGTATTTTTTATTGTAGACGAGGCACAAAATTTAACTCCGCACGAAGTAAAAACAATTATTACAAGGGCAGGCGAAAACACTAAAATTATTTTTACCGGAGATGTTCATCAAATAGACACACCTTATCTTGACTCTCAAAGTAACGGCTTAAGCTATTTAATAGAAAAAGTAAAAGGGCAACAGTTATACGCCCACATTACTTTAGAAAAAGGCGAGCGCAGCGCATTGGCAAATTTGGCTAACGATTTATTATAAACGAATTTTAAATAATTAATAAAAATTACACTAAAAAAACAACTAGTTAACTCCTTTTCAGTTGGTATAAAAACCGACGTTTATCGTTTAAATCTTTTACACGCGTGATGAAACCAGGATACCTATCGTTCAGGTTTTGAATAATTCTGAAGCGCCTTAATTTTTTGCTATCAGACTCCATGTGCTCAATTTCTAAGAGAATATCAAGCTCTTCCATTGTAAGAAGTTTTTTTTCTTGTCGCATGAGCGCATCGTAAAATCCATTTGTTTGAGATAAATGATTATTTAAAACAGATTGACTATTTTCTGATCCTTCCGTTAACAAATTTAATCGCCTTTTTTTTCTTTGGTAAAGGAATAAAAAAACGAATGCTGGTAATAACAGTAAAAACCAAAAAGAATTCGTTTTTTCGTGCAAGTACTGTTTTTTCATTTCTAAAATCGGAACAAATTTCCCAGTGTATTTTTTTGAAAGTGAATCTAGATTGAGCGAGTAAGACAATGAAACTTCGTTATTAAAAAACACAGTGTTTTTGATACCATATTCCGCAGGGTGCCGCATGAAAGAGTCACCAATATTATTTAAAATAATATAAGTCAAATTACTTTTTTTAATGAGCAAGATTCTCGTTTCCAACGAACAAATAATGTAGTCATCGGTTTCATAATTAATTGCCCAGCCATTCAATTCTTTATTTATAAGATATTTTTTCCATTGAAAGTTTTTAAGACGCAACACATATAAAGCAGAATCATAAAAATTTGTTTCAACTAAATTCCCGTTTTTATAATTGCTAAAGGTTATGATTGAGTCGCCGCTAAAGAAAGTTACACCATTTAAAAATAAAGGCTTTTCCCCCTTTGTTCTCACAGCTTGCCAATCTTTTCCGGTATATGAAAAACGTAAAAGCAGATTGTTGGTCATAAACATGCCATATCCGCCAAGTTGAAATATTTGATCATCCCAACTAAACAGAAAGCGATTGAATGTTGTTCCATGAAAGAAGGAACGGTCAATACGCTCCAGAGAGTCTCCTTTTAGTTTAAACAAGTAAAAATAACCGCCAGGATTAAAAAAGGTGTCGGATTTAATGGTTACAAAAGTGTTGTATTTAAGAAGGTCTAGTTTTGCAGCTGCACTTCCGAATTGTTTTTCAATAACCGTTTGTATGGCGATTTTTTGTTTTTCATTCAATTGCTGTGGAAAGATGTTAAATACCAATACAAGAAACAAAATCGTTAAGTGTAACCGAATCATGTTGGGAAGATTTTTGGCGAAATAAACATTAATTTTTTAAAAACGATGTTTTTTTGGTTTCATTTTAGTGTAAAACCAACTTAAAACCAACTATTGTAATTCTTTTTCTTTCAAAAACATTAGTGTCCGATAAAACAAATTAAAAGGAAGCGGTATTAAAACCACCTTCCTTTTTTTATTACTTTAATTTTTACGACAAAATAAGTAATGAGTAAAAGTAAAAATTTTAGCGGACAGCCCATAATAAGTCAAGTATTAAATTTCATTCCGAGTTCAATTATATCTCGGACAGCACAGTCACATAATAGCGATAGGTATTATAAGCGGTTTAAAACCTATGACCACTTAGTAACTATGATATTTGCAACCATAAGTGGCTGTAGTTCTTTACGAGAGATTAGTAGCATAATGCTTGCTTGTGAGGGCAAAATCAATCATTTAGGATTAACTAAGTTCCCAAAGAGGAGTACTTTGTCAGATGCAAATAAGAATCGATCCAGTGAAGTATTTGCTAGTATTTACCAAAGCATTTATAATCGGTATCGCCATTTTTTGTCGGACAGCGACACAAAAAAGCTTCCGGTAGAGGATTTAAAGATTGTGGATTCTTCAACAATTAGCCTATTTAGTGATATTATCAAAGGTGTTGGTCGCAACCCAATCAACGGAAAGAAAAAAGGAGGCATTAAAATGCACACTATGATAAATGCTAAAGAGGATGTTCCATGCTTAATTCGATTTACATCAGCTGCCACTCATGACCATACTTTTTTGAAAGAACTCAATCCCAAAAAAGGTTCATTTGTAGTATTTGACAAAGGTTATGTTGATTACATGCAATATTACAAGTGGACACTTGAAGATGTTTATTTTGTTACCAGACAAAAAGAAAACGCACACTATACTTCCTTGGAAGAGTTTGATATTAGTGATGATATTCATCCTTCTATTTTAAAAGATGAACGCATAAACATCAATAAAGATGGGCAATCAATAGAGTTACGTAGAGTTGCGTTTTATCATACAGAACAAAAAAAGCTGTATGAGTTTATATCTAATAATTTTGAGATTAACGCAGATAAAATTGCAGACATATATAAGCAACGCTGGCAAATAGAAATCTTATTTAAAAGATTAAAGCAAAACTTTCCTTTAAAATATTTCTTTGGAGATAATCAAAATGCCATTGAAATTCAAATATGGGTTAGTTTAATTATTCAGTTAATCATGCTTGTAATACAGCGCAAGGCAGCTAAAAAGTGGGCTTTTTCAAACATGATGTCCATTATAAAATATCATTTAATGACTTACATAGATTTGTTTAAATTCCTCAAAAATCCTGAAGCAAATTGGGATATTTTAAAGAATATTAATCAAACTAAATTAGACTTATTTGATACCTAGGGGGCTTCGCTTTAGGAAATCAAAATCTAATCCAATGAAATCAACCTCTTTAAAATGATAAAGTATTAATTTGTATTTTTATCGGACAACAATGTTTCAAAAACTAAGAATATAGTTAAGTCAAATGTTTCTGTCGAGACGAAAAAATCATAGAAAAAGCAAAGAGGTTTGATAATAGAAACTCAAATGAAACCAAACCATTCTCCCGATAAGCCCATTACAAGTATAATTGCCAAAATTAACAAAAAATAAACAATCATGTCAATCAAAAAACTAATTACAGTCATCACGCTATTTTTGTTCGCATCAAAAGAAATCAATGCACAGGTACCATCTTATGTTTCTCCCAATAGTCTTGCTGCTTGGTATTCATTTAATGGTAATGCTAATGATTTGAGTCTTAATGGTTTTAATGGGATCGTAAATAACGCGACTTTAACAACAGATCGTCTCATGAATAGTAATAGTGCTTATTCTCTTACGTCAGGATATATTCAGCTACCAAATGCGCTATCATTCTCTAATTCTTCTGGGTTAACACTGAGTGGTTGGTTCGTTTACAACTCTGTTGTGAGTAATCCATCATATAATACATTAATTGATTTAAGTGATGGAAATTGTGATAATTGCTGGTCTCATAGGTATACTCTGGGCCAAGGAAACGGAGGAATAACATTTATGAGAGAGGGCAGTCAGGTCGGTTCTCTAAGTGGTATTATATCAGGAGTTGCGCCAAACGCAGGGTCTTGGGTTCATTTAGTTGGAGTGGTAAACACCACAAATTCGCTTATAGCTTTATATATAAATGGACAATTGAGCCAATCTGTTAGTTTCAGTGGCACCTACGATCTTTCTTTATTTAATACAGGCTCAAGTAGTAAAATCTTTGGAGCGAGAACAGTAACTAATTTTCAAAATCAGTTAAGTGGAAAAATAGATGATATAGGGATTTGGAGTCGAGCCCTAACCGAATGTGAAATCAAAAAGTTATATTTTTCTCCATCATTTAGCGCAACTGCAAGTACTCCAAGTATCTGCTCTGGGCAGAGCCTTACCTTAACAGCAAGTGGAGTCGCAAATTACATTTGGAGTAGTGGCGCAAACACTGCAAGCACAGTCGTAAATCCAACTACATCAATTATTTACACGGTAACCACTACTTATACAACGGGTTGTTCTGATTCAAAAACAATTTCTGTTTTGGTTGACAATCCAACCATTACCGTAAACAGTGGTGCTATTTGTAATGGCCAGTCGTTTACAGTAATACCTACAGGAGCCAATACATACACAATACAAGGAGGAACATTCGTAAAAACGCCAAGTGTAACCTCAACATATACGGTAGTTGGCACAAGCACAGCAGGCTGCGTATCACAAACAGCAGCCATTAGTACGATAACCGTAAATCAAAATCCAACCATCACCGTTAACAATTCAACCATCTGTGTTGGGGAGACAACTACCTTATCAGCCTCTGGTGCCAATACGTATACATGGAGTACTAATGCTAATACTCCATCAATATTGGTTAGCCCATCGGTTACTGCTAATTATTCAGTTAGCGGCTCAAGCAATAATTGTACCTCAACACAAACATTACAGGTATTGGTAAGCCCTTGCACTGGCATCAGCGAATTTCAAAAACCAATTCTGTTGAGTGTTTACCCCAACCCTAACAACGGTGAATTTATAATTCAGACTGAAGTTGACATGCAAATAGACATTCTAGACCAGATGGGCCGGCTTGTGAAAATCATTGAAGCTAAAACCGGCAAAAACACCTACGTATTTGATAACCTAACAGAAGGGCTTTACCTATTAAAAGGCAGGGCAAATGAAAATATGTATAAGGTAATAATTAATAAATAGTATTAAGAAACACAATTAAACTCAAAAATATGAAAACCAATACCTTATTAAAAAGCATTATTGTTTTAGTGATAAGTTGCTTCAATACGCAACTAAAATCTCAATCCCCTTTTGCTAACTATAATCATTGGATAGCAACCAATGGCAGCATTAATTGCTTAACACAAGATGCCAACTATATTTATGCGGGAGGAAATTTTAGTTATGTTGGACCGCCTACCGGCTGTGCTGCTAAAATTACAACAGCAAACATTAATCCTGATCTAACTTACTGCAGGCCGAACGGGTTTGTGAGAACTGTTATCTCAGACGGCGCTGGTGGCTGGTATATTGGCGGAAATTTTACAACCATTTCAACTTCATCTTCAACCGCAGTGGCGAGAAATCGTATAGCACACATATTAAGTAATGGGCAATTGGATGTGATTTGGAATCCAAACGCGGATAATGCGGTTTTTTCCATTGTCCTTTCAGGTAGCGACTTGTTTGTAGGTGGACTTTTCACGAACATAGGTGGCCAGGCGCGCAATTGTATTGCTAAATTAAGCGCTACCGGAACAGGAACAGCTGATGCTATTTGGAATCCAAACGCAGACAATTCAGTTCGGACCATTGTCCTATCAGGCAGCGACTTGTTTGTAGGTGGACCTTTCTCAAACATAGGTGGCCAGGCGCGCAATTGTATTGCTAAATTAAGCGCTACCGGAACAGGAACAGCTGATGCTATTTGGAATCCTAATGCGGGCAACAACAATATCGTTATGTCATTTGCACTTTCCGGTAATGATTTGTTTGTTGGTGGATTGTTCAACAACATAGGTGGTCAAAACAGAAATGGGCTTGCAAAATTAAGTGCTATTGGCAGCGGAACAGCTGACATAACTTGGGACCCTAATCCTGATTTCGGATCTTGGATTAGTGCGTTAGTCCTCTCTGGCAATGATTTATTTGTAGGTGGCGCAGGCTTTAGCTTAATAGGAGGCCAGTCACGTAACAATATTGCCAAACTAAGTGCTACCGGAACAGGATTAGCTGATGCTCTTTGGAATCCCAATGCGGGTAGTAATGGTATGGTCGAGTCATTCGCTCTTTCAGGTAGTAATTTATATGTAGGTGGGGCTTTCTCAAATATAGGTGGTCAGGCAAATAATAATATAGCTAAATTAAGTACTACTGGAACTGGAACAGCTGATCCTACTTGGAATCCAAATGCGAACGCAACGGTTCGATCAATAGCACTTTCTCCCGGTAATGTTTACCTCGGAGGCGCATTTGTAAGTGTGGGAGGATATAACAGAAGTCGAATCGCAAGGTTCAACAAAACAACCGGGGAGGCAGATGCAATATGGAATCCAAACGCAAATGATCAGATTAATGCTTTGGCTTTATCTGGCTCTGATTTATACGCAGCGGGCACCTTTACCAACATAGGTGGCCAAACCCGAAATAGAATTGCTAAATTAACAACTTCCGGAACCGGACTAGCTGATGCTGCTTGGAATCCAAATGCAGATAACAAAGTTGAATCAATTTTACTTTCCGGCAATGATTTGTTTGTGGGTGGGGCTTTCACCAACATTGGTAGTTGGCCTCGAAACAGAATAGCAAAGTTAACAACTTCCGGAACTGGATCAGCCGATGCTACATGGAATCCCAATGCTGATAGTATTGTATATGCACTGGACCTTTTAGGCAATGATTTATTTGTAGGCGGAGGATTTACCAATATTGGCGGACAAGCACGTAGTAAAATTGCGAAAATAAGTGCAAGTGGAACAGGAGTTGCTGAAGCCACTTGGAATCCTAACGCAAATAATCAAGTGAATGGATTTTCCATTTCTGGAAGTGATCTTTTTGTTTTTGGAGGTTTTTCTAATATTGGTGGTCAGCCTCGCAACTACATTGCTAAATTAACCACAAGCGGAACTGGTATAGCTGATGCTGCTTGGAACACAAATGCAAATGGTGGAGTAAAATCTGTTGCTGTTTTAGGAAGTGAACTGTTGGTTGGCGGAAGCTTCAGCAATATTGGCGGTCAGCCTCGCAACAATATTGCTAAAGTAAGTACCACTGGAACAGGATCAGCTGATATTACGTGGAACCCAAACTCAAATGATGTTGTAAGGGCACTTTTGTTTTCGATTAATAATTTGTATTTGGGTGGTAGTTTTGGGATGATAGGAGGTGTAGGGCCAAGAAATGGATTAGCCTTAATTGGTAATTTATGCAGCGGACCTACAACACCTGTACTATCCGTTTCGAATGCTACCATTTGTCTAGGACAAAGCGGTAATTTAACTATAAGTAATGGCACTTTAAATGGCGCAACCAACTGGCAATGGTATAATGGTGGTTGCGGTGCAGGTTCAGTTGGCTCCGGAACAGCAATTACAGTTACACCAACTATTAATACAACATACTATGTTCGAGGTGAAGGAGGATGTGTTGGATTAGCTGCGAATTGCACTACATTAGCTGTAACAGTAAACGCTTGCACAGGTTTAAACGAAACAGAGCATGCAACTAACAGTTTGCGTATTTTTCCTAATCCGGCTAAAGAGCAATTAAACATTAGCATAAGCAATACTGCAGTAATGGGTAAAACGTATAGCATAACCAATACTTTAGGTCAAGTGGTGGCAACTGGTGTTTTTAATAAGCAAATCATGGAGCTTTCTATTCAGCAACTATCGGCAGGACTTTATCAATTAAACATTGATGGTATGCAAGAAAAGTACAAATTTATAAAAGAGTAAAAAATCTGTCAGTTCAAGCAAAGTCAGTTCGATCGAAGTCGAGAACAGCCTATGCGAAATCGAGACCTGTTTTATTATCACTTCTCGACTTCGCTCGAAGTGACACTATCTATCAATTATAAAAAAATTGGCTGACTAGTCCTAAATAACCGATACAGATTATTGGGTACTAAATTAACTAATTATATCCCAGTAAACACGTGTTTACTGGGATATTTATTTTTATAGGTTTTTATTTTTATTTCATTTTGGTTATGCATTTGACTAGGAGTCATGTAAAGACAGGAAAAATGAGGTCTTCGTTTATTGTAAATTTCAACACTTTTTTCGATTAACTTTTCCATTGTTTGTAAAGAATATTTGTTGTTGTAACCAATAAATTCTCCTTTTAAAATTCCATTTACTCTTTCGGCAACAGCATTAGCATATGGATCATACGACTCGGTCATACTACAGTTTACTTTTGATCGACTGAGTACATTTTGGTATTCATTACTGCAATACTGAAGCCCTCTATCTGAATGATGGGTAAGAACATTATTCTTGTATTTTCGTTTTTTTAAGGCCATATTCAATGCTCTAAGAGAGCCTGATACGTCCAAAGAATTTGACACATCATACCCCATTATTTGTTTAGAATAAGCATCTGTAATTAGGGCCAAGTACATCGGGTTTTGCCTATTTCCAACGTAGGTAATATCTGAGACCCATATTTGCTCAGGTTTCTCTGGTACCACATTTTCAATCAAGTTTTTATGTTTTCTAAAACGATGATGAGAGTTTGTTGTGAGGTGATAACTACGTTTTGGAATAATCAACATATGATTTGCTTTCATAATTCTAAAAAGCATATCTCTGCCCACGTGTAAGCGTTTTAATTCTTCCTGAAGAAGAAAGTACAACTTTCGTACACCGATTTTAGGCATCTGAAAACGAACAGATTCCACAAGTTCAACAACTTGAACAGCTCTTGATTTTCTAAGTTTAACAGTTTGCTTTCTTCGGTAATAAACCTGTCTATTTACCCCAAACAATTCACAGGTAGCGATTAAGTTTTCTTGGTATTCTTCTTTATAGAAGTCAATTGTTCGGGTGAGGAGTTTTTTCGAATAGAGATATTATACTCTTTCTCGGCGATGTCTATCATCATATCAAAGATGATTGCTTTCTTATCTGAACGCTCCACCTGATGCTCAAGCATTGCTTTCTGTTTCTCAAGCAATTTAACCTTTGCTTCCAACTCCATTAATCGATGGTCTTTTGACTGAGGCATATTCGATGGTGTTTGATTTTCCCAATCAAATCTACCAAATTTCCTCAACCAATTAACAACCGTAGACCTTGATTGTATACCATACTTCTTTTTTGCTCCAGAAGTTGAAATTAATCCAGATTCAATTTCTTCAACAACTTCTAATTTAAAGGACATTGAATAATCCTTTTGGCTCCGCTTTGAGTAAACGACCTTTTCTCTTTTTTCCATAACGATAAGTTTTGTGTATCGTTATTTCAGGACTAGACATATAGTGTTTTAATCAAAAAAGTTAACGCGTTTTGTTAAGCTAAAAAATAAAAAACCCTCTTTCAGAATTTTAGAAAGAGGGTTTTAATAAACTATTTAGACACTTTTTAAAGTTTCGCTTTAACTTCAATTAAATCATAGCCTTCAATAATATCACCAATTTTTATATCATCAAAATTATCAATATTTAATCCGCATTCGTATCCTGAACTAACTTCTTTAACATCGTCTTTAAAACGTTTTAATGATCCTAAAGAACCTGTATGTACAACGATGCCATCACGAATTACACGCACCTTGGTGTTTCTGCCAACTTTTCCGTCTAATACATAACAACCGGCAATTGTTCCAACTTTAGTGATTTTAAATACATCTCTAATTTCGATATTACAAACAACCTTTTCTTCAAATTCAGGCGCTAACATACCCTCCATAGCGGCTTTAATTTCATTAATTGCATCGTAAATAATAGAATATAAACGAATGTCAATTTCTTCAACTTCGGCTAATTTGCGGGCGCTGGTACTTGGTCTTACTTGAAAACCAACAATAATAGCGTTTGAAGCTGAGGCTAATAATACATCGCTCTCGCTAATTGCACCTACAGATTTATGAATTATATTAACAGCAACCTTTTCAGTTGATAGTTTCAATAAAGAATCTGCCAAGGCTTCAATTGATCCATCCACATCACCTTTAACTATTACATTTAATTCTTTAAAATCTCCAATTGCTAAACGGCGGCCAATTTCATCTAAAGTAATATGTTTGTGCGTTCTGATACCCTGTTCACGCTGTAATTGTAATCGTTTATTTGCAATTTCTCGTGCCTCACGCTCATCGCTCATAACATTAAATTTATCTCCGGCAGTAGGCGCACCACTTAATCCCAATACCTTAACTGGGTAGGATGGGCCGGCCTCATCAACTTTTTGACCACGCTCATTAAACATGGCGCGAACGCGTCCGCTGAAACTTCCGGCAAGAATAATGTCGCCAATTTTTAGAGTTCCGTTTTGCACCAAAATTGTTGAAACATAGCCGCGACCTTCTTCCATACTTGCTTCAATAACACTTCCGGCAGCTTTCTTTTTAGGATTTGCTTTTAAATCCATCATATCAGATTCTAATAAAACCTTTTCTAAAAGCAAATCAATGTTTTTACCCATCTTAGCCGAAATCTCTTGGCATTGGTATTTACCGCCCCATTCTTCAACTAAAATATTCATTTGCGATAATCCTTCTCTTATTTTATCAGGATTAGCGCCTGGTTTATCAATTTTGTTTATTGCAAAAACCATTGGAACCCCGGCAGCCTGTGCATGATTAATAGCTTCTTTGGTTTGAGGCATTATACTGTCATCGGCAGCAACAACAATAATTGCAATGTCGGTTACTTTAGCACCACGAGCACGCATAGCGGTAAACGCCTCGTGACCTGGAGTGTCTAAAAACGTCATGCTCCTGCCATCGCTCATCTTAACGTTGTATGCTCCAATGTGCTGTGTAATACCACCAGCTTCGCCAGCCATTACATTAGCTTTTCTAATAAAGTCTAGTAATGAGGTTTTACCATGGTCAACATGTCCCATAACGGTTACTATAGGTGGACGAGGAATTAAATCCTCCGGAGAGTCTTTCTCGTCTTCATTTATTGATTCAATATCTTCAGCACTAGCAAACTCTACCTTATAGCCAAATTCTTCGGCAACTATTGAGATTGTTTCAGCATCTAATCGTTGGTTTATAGAAACAAACAAGCCCAATGACATACAAGTTGAAATAATTTTTGTTACTTGAACATCCATCATCTGTGCTAATTGATTGGCGCTTACAAACTCGGCTACTTTTAATATTTTTCTATCTGCTTCGTCAAAAACAGCTTTTTCAGCCATTTTTTCACGAACATCATCACGTTTTTCTCTACGGTATTTTGAAGTTTTTGATTTTGTACCTTTTGCACTTAATCTAGCTAGAGTTTCTTTTATTTGAGATTGAATTTCTTCTTCTGTGAGCTCGTGTCGCGGTTTGCCAGGAGCGCTAGCAGGTTTTTTGGCTCTTGGATCGCCATATTTTTCCTTTGCTTTTTCTCGAGCAATAGCAGATTGTTCTTTACCAACTTTTTTTATTTCCTCTTGAGAAAGTCCGCCTTTACGAATACGTTTTCTTTTTTTCTTTTCGGCGTTTAAATCACTGATAGATTTTTTTGGTGTTTCTTTAACTACAGGTAATTCAATACTTCTAAGAATTTTAGGCCCTTCTAGTTTTTCATATTTTGTTTCTAAAAATTCTTCTTTGGGTTCTTCCTTTACTGGAGTGGGCTCAATAGAAACTGGAACATTTGTTATTGTTGGAGGAGGTGCCGGAACTTCAGATTTAATTTCTTTGGTTTTGGCAAGTTCTTTTTTAGATTTTTTTTCAGGCTTTGTTTTAAGATTCATTGAATCTAAATCAAGTTTGCCTAAAACTTTTGGACCTTCGCTGTTTGCAACAATGTTTTCAGTCTTTTCCGGTTCTGCAATTTTTTCCGGTTCGTTAGCAATGTCAGTTTTTTCCGGAGTTTCAGTTTTTGTTTTTAAGGTGAGATCTTTGATAATAACCTCGTCTGATTCTTCGTCTTCGTTTTGTTTTTTAAGATTTACATCAGATAAAACAATGGTTTCGCGTTTTAGTTTAGTGATGTTTTGCGAAACGCTTTCGGCTTCTTCTCTTGCAGATTTATCACTAGAGAATTCTTTCAGCAAAAGGCTGTATTCCGTATCTCCTATTTTAGCATTAGGATTACTGTCTATTGGCTTACCTTTTGAAGCAAGAAATTCAACTATCTTGCCTAAAGATAAATTGAACTCTTTTGCCACTTTGCTTAATCGAAGTATTTTAGTTCCTTCTGACATATTTTAATTTAAACTATTTATTAATTTAATTTTTTAGCGAAATACGGTTTTCGCAAAACCATTAGCTTGTTATTTTTAATTAGTCTTCAAATTCAGAAGCTAAAATTTCTCTAACGTTTCCTATTGTTTCTTCAGATAAACCTGTTCGGCGAATTAACTCTTCATTGCTTAACTCTAAAACAGCTTTAGCTGTATCGCAACCAATTGATTTTAATTGTTCGATTACATCATTCTCAATTTCATCTGAAAACTCTTCCAAATCAACATCTTCAGTTTCAACATCAACATCAGTATCACGAAACACATCAATTTCATAACCAGTTAATTTTCCTGCTAGCTTAATGTTATAGCCACCTTTACCAATAGCCAAACTAATTTGATCTGGCTTTAAGAAAACTTCAGCGCGTTTAGTTTCTTCATCAATTTTTATTGATGTTATTTTTGCTGGGCTTAATGTTCTTTGAATTAGTAATGTTGAATTATTTGTAAAATTAATAACGTCAATATTTTCATTTTTTAATTCGCGAACAATTCCATGTATACGAGATCCTTTCATGCCAACACATGCGCCAACAGGGTCGATTCTATCGTCATAAGATTCTACGGCAACTTTTGCACGCTCACCTGGTTCGCGAACTATTTTCTTAATTGTAATTAATCCATCAAATATTTCAGGAACTTCGTTTTCAAATAAACGTTCTAAAAACACAGGAGATGTTCTTGAAACTACAATTGAAGGTGTACCATTTTTCATTTCAACTTTGGAAACAACCGCTTTTACAGTGTCACCTTTTTTAAAGAAATCAGAAGGAATTTGTTCGGTTTTAGGCAACAATAACTCGTTACCTTCATCATCCATTAGCATAATTTCTTTTTTCCATACCTGGTAAACCTCTGCAGTTATAATGTCTCCAACTTTTTCTTTATACTTATTAAAAATTTCGCTTTTTTCTAGCTCAAGAATTTTTTGAACTAAGTTTTGGCGAACAGATAATACAGCACGACGACCAAAGTCTTCAAGTTTAACTTTTTCTGATAAGTCTTCGCCAATTTCAAAATCAGGTTCTATTTTTTGAGCTTCAGAAAAACTAATGTGCTTGTTTTCGTCGTAGTCAAAAGAATCTTCAGCAAACTCATCGTCCACAATTTTGCGATTTTTATAAATTTCAACGTCGCCTTTATCGGGATTAACAATAATGTCAAAATTTTTATCACTGCCATACTTTTTGATCAGCATGCTTCTAAAAACATCTTCGATAATGCTCATTAATGTGGCACGATCTATGTTTTTATTGTCTTTAAATTCCGAAAACGATTCAATTAGGTTAACGCTTTCCATAGCTTTTCTTTTTTTAAAATTTAAGTTTAACTTTTGATTCTTTTATTTGCTTGTAATTTATTTTTTGTTGTTTAGTAACTGTAATTTTTCCTTTTCCAATGGGTTTATTTTCTCTAAAACTGTTTTCTAATACAATTTCATTACCATCAAAACTAACTAAAGTCCCTTCCATTTTTGTACCATCTTCTAGCTTAATTTCAAAATCACGTCCAATATGCTTTTTATATTGACGCGGCATAATTAGAGGAGTAGAAGCTCCATGAGAGCTCACATCTAATGAAAAATCAAGGCCTTTTTCATTTAATGTTTTTTCAAGATGTCTGCTTACAGAAACACAATCACTTATTTTGACGCCGTCATCGCCGTCTAAAAAAATATTAATATGATTATCGGAACCTATCTTTAATCCTGTTAAAAAAACAGGACCATCAGAAAGGTATTCAGTAATAATAGTTGTTATGTATTCTTTAGTAATCAATTTTTTAATAATAAAAGAGGGGACTTATGTCCCCTCATAATCTTAGCCTTAAATCGAAAACAAATGTAGACAATTTATTTTAAATTAAAAAACAAAAAATGTAAAAGTTACACCTTGTCTTCGTGAAGTTTTTGATTTCTATAAATGATACGAAATATTACCTTATTTTAAGGTTGGGCTTTAAATCCTTTTGTCAATAACTTTCTTTTATAAAAATACCAAACAATAATTATTTATAAACCGTTTAATTTTAAGCAGTTAAGCCATTTTTTTAACAAAACACCGTATAAATTTAAAAAAATCAAACTTATTTTTAAGTTTAAATTTTGTTTTAACTATGATATATTTATTTTTGTGACAAAATTTAAAACGAATAATAATGTCAGACATTACAAACAAAGTAAAATCAATCATCGTTGATAAATTAGGCGTTGATGAAAAAGAAGTAACACCAACAGCTAGTTTTACAAATGATTTAGGAGCAGACTCATTAGATACTGTTGAATTAATCATGGAATTTGAAAAGGAATTTAACATTGCTATTCCTGATGAGCAAGCTGAGAAAATTGGCACAGTTGGTGATGCCATTGCTTACATTGAAGCAAACGCAAAAAACTAATTTTTAAATTTATGCAATTAAAACGTGTAGTTGTTACAGGCCTTGGAGCTGTAACGCCTTTGGGTAATAATGTTAACGATTATTGGAACAATTTAATTAATGGCGTTAGTGGCGCAGCTGCAATTACACGTTTTGATGCATCAAAATTTAAAACAAGGTTTGCTTGTGAGGTAAAAGGATTTAATATTGAAGATTACTTTGATAAAAAGGAAGCTCGAAAATTAGACACCTACTCATGGTATGGAATTGCAGCCAGTGTTCAGGCTGTTGCAGATAGTGGAATAGATGCTGAAGGAATTGATAAAAATGAAATAGGTGTTATTTGGGGAAGTGGAATTGGAGGTTTAGATACTTTTCAAAATGAAACATTCGGATTTGCTAAAGGCGACGGAACGCCTAGATTCAATCCATTCTTTATTCCTAAAATGATTGCTGATATTTGTAGCGGTCATATTTCAATACGATTTGGATTTAGAGGGCCCAACTTTACAACTGTTTCAGCTTGCGCGTCATCTACAAATGCATTAATTGATGCTTTTAATTATATTAGATTAGGAAAAGCAAATGCAATTATTACAGGTGGTAGCGAGGCCGCAATAAACGAAAGTGGCATTGGAGGCTTTAACGCTTGCCAAGCTATGAGTACAAGAAATGATGAGCCCGAAAAAGCTTCACGTCCATATGATAAAGATAGGGATGGTTTTGTTTTAGGGGAAGGTGGAGCCGCTATTGTTTTAGAAGAGTTAGAACATGCATTAGCTCGTGGGGCAAAAATATATGCCGAAGTAATTGGCGGCGGAATGAGTGCTGATGCGCATCATATAACTGCTCCTCATCCCGAAGGCTTAGGAGCGACTTTAGTTATGAATCGAGCATTAAAAGATGCAGGCATTAACGCCAACGAAATAGATTATATTAACACTCACGGAACAAGCACCCCTCTAGGAGATACAGCTGAATTAAAAGCCATAGTTAATGTTTTTGGTGAACACGCATATAATTTAAATATTAGCTCAACAAAAAGCATGACAGGCCATTTACTTGGTGCAGCTGGTGCTGTTGAAGGTATCGCAACTATTTTAGCAGTTAAAAACGATATAATACCGCCAACTATAAATCATTCAACTGCAGACCCGGATATAGACCCGAAATTAAATCTTACATTTAATAAAATGCAGAAGCGTACTGTAAATGCTGCTATTAGCAACACTTTTGGTTTCGGAGGACACAACGCAGCCATTGTGATTAAAAAATTTAAACCATAACATTTTGGCAATAAAAAAATTATTATCGCATTTTTATTTTAAAAAAACTAAAAGCGATAAGGATTTTAAAAGTTGGATTAAAACAACTATTGGTTTTAGTCCTAAAAATTTATCATTATACCATCAGGCATTTTTGCACAGCAGTGCAGGTGCAAAAAAAAATCAAATTGCCATTTCTAACGAGAGACTTGAGTTTTTAGGTGATGCTGTGCTGGGCACAGTAATTGCAGAATATATTTTTAATATTTATCCTTATAAAGACGAAGGCTTTTTAACACAACTGCGTAGTAAAATTGTTAATGGCCAAAATTTAAAAGAACTCTCTATAAAATTTGGCTTTAATAAACTATTAAAAACAAATTTAACAACAGACGAAAAACTAAAATCAAGCGCCTACGGAGATGCTTTTGAAGCTTTTATTGGTGCCGTTTATCTAGATTTAGGGTATGAAAAAACCAAAAAATTTATTAATTCAAAAATTATTAAGTTTCATATTGACATAAATGAGTTAGTTAACACGGATTCTGACTATAAAAGCCAGCTTCAGATTTATTGCCAAAAAAATAAATACAAACTGGAATACAAATTAATTAATGAAGAAAAGCAGGGTGCAAATAAATTATATACCATTCAAGTTCTCATAAACGATAAATCTTATATAACATTTGAAAATTTTAGTAAGCGGGTAGCCGAACAAAAAGCTGCTCAACTTACATTAGAAGAATTAAAAAAAGAAATTGGCTAAAATTATTTTAAATACTTCCGAAGATTATTTTGATTTTATGCTATTTGGCATTGTTTGCCAAGAAAACCAATACCATATTGTTAGTGCAATAAATCAATATTTAAAAATAAATTTATGCCTTACACATTTTCTACCCTATAATTTAAAGGATGGTAAACTATTTAATTTCTCATTGTATACTTTTATAGACGAAGATCTTGGTGTTAATTTTCAACTCATCCCAAACCAAAGTAATTTCGAAGAACCAAACATTATTGACATAAAATCTAATGATTTATTTGCAGAAGTTAATGTTGACGAAAGGGTTAAGCTAATTAAAGAATTGCCAAAAACAGACTATTTCCTCCTCGTAAAAGGTGAAGATATTTACAATTATCAAACAAAAATAATCGATAAACTAAAATTAATTCCCGAAGTAATTCAAGTACAATTTATCGAAGCCAATGAATTAGGCAGTAAACGCAATCTTATTTTTTAACGATTAACTTTATACTTTAATTTGTTCTTAATATTATATTTTAAATTTACGCTATGGATGATTTACGAAAACAGATTATCAAATTAAGAGAAGATTTTACCAAAGGAATTATAAATGAGGATGATATTCATAAAAACCCGGCTTTTCAGTTTGAATTTTGGTTACAACAGGCTTTAGATGCGAAAGTGGCCGAAGTTCAAGCCATGGATTTAGCAACGATTTCTGTTGAAGGCAAACCAACCTCACGTATAGTTTATTTAAGAGAGTTTAATGATAACTGTTATTGGTTTTACACAAATTACAACTCCAAAAAAGCCAAACATTTATTAAATAACCCCAACGCTTCTGTAACATTTTTTTGGCCCGATTTGGAAAGACAAATAAGAATAGAGGGTATAGTTGAAAAAGGAAGTACCGAAATGAGCGATGCATATTTTAATAACCGGCCTTATGACTCTAAAATCGGCGCTTGGGCTAGTAATCAAAGCCATATACTTTCCTCTCGGTTAGAGCTGGAAGAAAAGCTCGAAGAGTTAAAAAAACAATTTACTCCCGAAACTATTGTAAGACCTGACTTTTGGGGTGGTTTTAAATTAAATGCTAATTATTACGAGTTTTGGCAAGGCCGTAAAAATCGCTTACACGATAGAATTTGTTACACTTTAGAAAATAATAACTGGAAAATAAACCGACTAGCTCCCTAATATTTATGACAAAACAAGATAAAATAAATAGCTTCGATTCAAATGGTATTGGACAATTAAACGATGGTATGTTTGGTTTGCCATTTACTTTAGATGAATGTGAAACAGTATTAATTCCAGTACCATGGGAAGTAACCGTTAGTTATGGCGGTGGCACTGCTCAAGGCCCTCAGGCAATATTAAATGCAAGTTATCAAGTTGATTTGTATGACCCAGTTGTAAAAGACGCCTGGAAAAAAGGTATTGCTATTGACGAAATCAACGCTGAGATAAAAACAAAAAGCGAGAAACTCCGACAACTAGCCGAAGAATATATTGATGCTCTAGCAAATGGCGCCGACGAAAAAAACGATGATCTAAAACAAATTTCTACTACAATAAACTCAGAGTGTTTATGGTTAAATAATTGGGTAAAAAACAGAGTACTACATTTTTTAAACAAAAATAAAATTGTGGGTTTAATTGGCGGTGACCATTCAACCCCGTTAGGCATGATGCAGGCTCTAGCTGAAAAGTTTGGCGAATTTACTGTTTTACAAATAGACGCCCATGCCGATTTAAGAGACGCTTACGAAGGTTTTGAATTTTCTCACGCATCAATCATGTTTAATGCCTTAAAAATTAAGGAGGTAAAGAAACTTGTACAGGTTGGTATTCGCGACTATTGTGAAGACGAATTAAATTTAATTAATAACAGTAATGGCAGAATAAAAACTTTTTTTGACCGAGATATTAAATACGCTCAATATTTTGGAGATAGTTGGGATAGAATCTGTAACAGAATTATTAATGAATTGCCAGAAAATATTTATCTGAGTTTTGATATTGATGGCTTAGACCCAAAATTATGTCCTAATACCGGAACGCCAGTTGCCGGAGGATTTGAAACAGAACAGGTTTTGTTTTTGTTAGAGAAAATTGTAAAAAGCGGACGAAAAATTATTGCCTTTGATTTAAATGAAGTGGCTGCCGGACCGGATGGTAATGATTGGGATGCTAATGTGGCGGCACGTTTAATTTACAGAATTGCCAATTTAGTTGCTTTAAGTCAAAATCGTTAAGCTATAACGTATGAGTCGTCACATTAATTTAAATAGTTTTAAAATTATTTTTTTAGTTGTATTTATTATGAAGACTCAATTAGTCTCTGCAAAAAAATTAAAAGAGGGAAGCTATCGTGGCGTATTATATTTAAACGAGCAAAAAAACATTGAATTACCTTTTAATTTTGATGTTAAATATAAAAGAGGCAAACCAATTATAATTATAAAAAATGCTGACGAGCGCATTTTAGTTGATGAAATTAAAGTAAAGGGAGATTCGGTAAATTTTAAAATGCCAGTTTTTGATACAGAATTTAAAACCATTTTTGATGGTGACAACCTGATTGGTTTTTGGATTAACAATTATAAAACAGATAACAATAAAATAAAATTTAAAGCTATTTTCGGAAGCACCGAAAGATTTCCGTTTTTGCCCGGCACATCAAAATCTGTTTTAGAAGGTCGATGGGAAACAACGTTTTCACCTAATTCAACTGATAGTTCCAAGGCAATAGGAATTTTTCACCACATTGAACAAACAGATTTTTTAACCGGTACTTTTTTAACCGAAACAGGCGATTATCGTTTTTTAGAGGGAATTAAACACGCTAATAAAATATACTTGTCATGTTTTGATGGCAGCCATGCTTTTTTATTCGAAGCAGAAATAGATAGTAACGAGATAATACATGGATTGTTTTACAGTGGAGCTTCTTGGCAAGAGGCCTGGATAGCAAAACGTAACGATGAATTTAAATTAAACGATCCGGAAAACTTAACAGTTTTAAAAAACAAAAACGAAAAAATTAATTTTTCTTTTCCTGACTTAAATAAAAAAATTGTTTCCCTAAACGATAAAAAATTCGAAAACAAAGTAATTATTATACAGATAATGGGAAGCTGGTGCCCAAATTGCATGGATGAAAGCGCATATCTATCTGAAATTTATAATCAATACAACAGCCAAGGTTTAGAAATTATTGCATTGGCTTTTGAAAAAACAACAGATTTTGAACTATCAAAAAAACAACTGCTAAGACTTAAAAATAAGTTCAACATGCAATATGATATTCTAATAACCCAGAAAAGCGGAAAAGACAATGCCGGAAAAGTGTTTAATACCTTAAATAAAATAAGCGCTTTTCCAACAACCATTTTTTTAAATAGGCAGCACCAAGTGGTAAAAATTCACACAGGTTTTAATGGACCTGCTACCGGTGTTGAATACGAAATATTTAAAAATAATACCGAAAAGTTTATTAATAAATTAATTCAAGAATAAATTATTAATAGTTCAATTTTCAGATTTTGAAATCAAGCAGATTCTTCTTTTTTAGTTTTTAGTTGAGCCAGTTTGCCTGCCAAAAAACCCATTGGTAAATAAACTCCCGCCAAATCTAATATTGTAAACCAGAGTGGAGAAGGCAGCATAATAATATTAATAAGTCCGCCAATCATAAACCAAATACTTATACCTATGGCAATTCGCATCTTGTTTTTAGCTGCAATGATTGCCGCTATCAGTGAGCCTGCAAATGTTCCTAATGCATGCGCTAAAAAAGGCATAATAAAATGTTTGGGTTGCATTAAATGCATAGAAGCTTTTAGGCCTTCGGTTGTTAAAAGGTTCGCGCCTTCCGGAGGGGGAATGATGTAACTGCTAAGCATGATTAAACTCATATTAATTGCACCTCCGGCAAATACCCCTATAATTATTGCTAGTATGTTTTTTACGATTGGTTTCATGGGAGTTTTTTTTAAATACTATTTACGAAATGTTTTTTATAAAATATAATTGCGTTAATGGTTTTTGCAAAGAGATTATAGTGAGAATGAAAATTTCAATTAATACATTTTAAATTCTAATACCAATAACACAAACATCATCAACTTGTTCTAATTCTCCTTTCCATTCATTAAAAGTTTTTTCAATTATTTGAGCTTGTTCTTTTTTAGACAGTCTGTTGTTTTTAATTAATAAATCTGATAGCTGTTTGTATTTGAATTTTT
This sequence comes from Bacteroidia bacterium, assembly GCA_044344665.1. Taxonomy (GTDB): domain Bacteria; phylum Bacteroidota; class Bacteroidia; order B-17B0; family Aurantibacillaceae; genus Aurantibacillus. The sequence continues at coordinate 75,316 of JBIJCO010000007.1, forward strand.
TTCCATTTGGCCCACCAAATTGGTCAGCAAACCCATCAGTAAATAAATAAAATACAGAAGGTTCATTACATAAAATTTGATGGGTAATGAATGGAGTTGGATTATCTGTTTTTCCTATAGGCTGTTTGTGGGCTTTTATTTCTTTTAGTTCGTTGTTTTGTATATACCATAACGGATTATTTGCACCACTCCAAAAAATAGTTTTATTTTTTAAGTCGATACATAAAAGTGAAATGTCCATGCCGTCTTTAACTTCAGCATTACTTTTTTCAAATGTTTCAATTACTAATTCCCGTGTTTTATCCAAAACTTTACCCGTATCGGTTAATTTGAATTCTTTAACCGACCTATTTAATGCATTACTGCAAACAACAGAAACCATCGCTCCCGGAACCCCATGACCAGTGCTGTCTGCTGCTGCAATAAAAAACAAGTCGCCAATTTTCTCAGCCCAATAAAAGTCGCCGGCCACAATGTCTTTTGGTTTATATAGAATAAAATTATCCGGAATATATTTATCTAAAAATTCTTTATGTGGTAAAATAGCTTGTTGCAAACGTTTAGCATAAGTAATACTGTCTAAAATTTCTTTTTGTTTTTCTTCAACTAAATGTTTTTGTAGAATTATTGTTTCGTTTTTAATTGAAAGTTCTCTGTTTGCCTTTTGTTTTTGTTTATATCCCCGCAATATGAAAATTAAAATTAAAAAAACAATAATAAGAGTGGCCCCTATAGAGTATGTTATACGTTTTTGATGTTCTTTTTCTAATTCATTTTTAGCATCTCTTTCAATTTTTTCTTTATTGGCAATTAATAGTTGTTCGTTTAAATCACTTTGAAATTTTTCTTGAACTAATTTTTTTTGAATAACCTCATCATTAATTTTATTTTTATAAAAAAGATATTTTTGAAAGTGTATAAATGCACTTTGGTAGTTACCCGTGGCAGAATCAATTTTATACACAAGATTTTCAATTTCAAGTAAATCCGGAACATGTTGGGTTTTGTTTGCTAGATTCAATACCGATTGAATGTGTTTTTTTGCATTTTTATAATCTTTTTTTTGGTAATAATCATTTGCCAAATGTTTACCAACAAAAGCAATTACTGTTTCATAATTAATAGATTTATAAATTTTATACATAAATAAATGTTCCTTTATAGCCTCGTCGTATTTTTTTTGAAGGCAATAAACGTCTCCTATGCCCACTTTTGCCGCACCTATAAAATTTAAATTGAAGTGGTTTTTTTCAGCGAGTTCAATACAATCTTTATAGTATTTAATCGCGTTAGAATAATCTTTCTTGTTAAGATAAGTATTACCTATTTCGTAATAAATTTGGAGTAATTGATCGGTGTCGTTTGCTAATTTGTTTCTGCGCGCTGAAATTTTATAATTAAATATTGCCAAATCATATTTTTTCATGTCGGCATAAAATCTTCCTCTAATGTAATAACCTCTCGAAATACGCGTAGAATCAGCTATTTCGATTTCTAGTTTTTCCGCTTTTTTGATATAGCTCATGGCTTGCGTTGTGTCGCCATACTCCGCATAAAAAAACGCTAATTGCATAATGAATTTCGATTCGCCTTCTTTGAATTTTAGCTCTTGCATGCGCGCGTAACCCTCTTTTAAGCACTCTAATTTTTTTAAAATTTCCCCCATACTATTATAAACATCTGCTTTTCCCATCAATGCATCAGTTATCCCAATGCCATCATTATTTTCTTTACAAACTGCAATGTGTTCGTTATACGTGTCAATTATCTTTTGAGATTGCCGACCCTCAATAGTTTGGTAATAAAAATTTATAGTTTCGGCAGCGTCGAACCTGGCCTTCAAAAGCTTTCTCTTGGCCAAGCTATCTTTAGCATTTAATAATAGTTTATCGACTAATTTAATTACAGGCGTGGCATATTTTAGATTGTCTCCTATCTCGCACAATTCACAAATCTTTAAATACAGATTAATTTTGCTTGAATCAGTCTTTGTTTGGTTTAATATTAGCAATAAGGAATCAATTGTTTTTTTTGTCTTTTCTCCTTGGTTACTTTGAGCAAATGAAGAAGATACATTTAAGCCAATAAACAAGAGAAATAATATTATACGATTTTTATTATACATAAGTTTTCTGCTAATTAAAAAGTATACTTTAAATAAAGATGCAAAAAAAAGATTACAAATCAATTATCAGTTTCTGATGGTCGTGTTTAAATAGGTTTAATGCGATTCCTCTTTCTAGAAGAATATTTACTGCATTAATACCAGTTTCACCAAGGTCAATCGTAAAATCGTTAACGTATAAATTAATGTGTTTTTTCATCACATTTAAACTCATGGCTTGTGCGTTTGATTTCACATAATCCATTGAACTCTCTGGGTTTTCAAAGGCGTATAGTACACTATTTTTAATTAAACGGTTAACTTTTTGCTTCAATTTAATGTCTGTGTTACGTTTTATTACAATGCCGCCAAGTGGTATAGGCGAATGAATTAAAGAATCCCAATATTCGCCAAGATCAATTATTTTTTCTAATCCTTTTTCTTGATAAGTAAATCTGTTTTCGTGAATTATTAAACCTGCGTCAACTTTTCCGCTTAGCACCGCATCTTCTATTTCGCTGAAAACAAATTCTTGTTTGTTCTTTAAACCAGGATAAGCTATTGATAAGAGCAGGTTTGCTGTTGTTAATTTTCCGGGAATAGCAACTTTACAATCAGAAATGTTTTTAATATCAGTCTTTGCTTTTTTTACTAGTAAAGGACCGCAATTAAATCCCAGTGCACTGCCCGAACGCAACAAAATATAGTTGTTTAGTGCAAAACCATAAGCATGGTAACTAAGTTTGGTAATATCTAATTCGCCTAGTAGTGCTTTTTTATTAAGTGTTTCCACATCTTCTAACAACACGTCAAACTCTAATCCTTCGGTGTCTATTTTATGATGAATTAATGCATCAAAAATAAAGCAATCGTTTGGGCAGGGAGAATAGCCAATAGTTAATTTCATGCGTTTAATTCAGTAATAAGTTTGATTATATATTCATTTAAATTAGTAATGGCTATTGGAATATTCCATTTTGTTTTGTCTCGTTTTTCAACATAATTAGATATACTTCTTATTTGAAAATAGTTTTTTGAAAGGGTGCTACAAGCTCTAAAAAATGCTGCGCCCTCCATGCTTTCGACATCCGGACTAAATATTTTTTTTATTTCAGATATACTATTGTCATTACCATGAATTTTATTTACGGTAATGGCCGAAACTTTTTTTAAGTTGTTTAGTTGTTTGCTATTGAGATTTGTATTAGATGTAAAATCTGCAGAACCACCTAGATTAAGCTCTTCATATTTAATAAAAGTGTCTCCGTCTTCGGCGCCCATTTCACTTAATTTATCAGAAACAATATTTACCACTTCGCCTAGTTGAAGGTCTCTGCTAAAAGCTCCACAAATTCCAATGTTAATAATACAATCAAAAACCTTGTTAGATATGCTGCCTAAAAAGAACGCTGTATTTACCATACCTACGCCGGTTAATAGTAGGCTAATATTAGAGTTGCTTATACTAGTAAATAGTCCTTCTTCTTCATTAACATCAATTTTATAATAATTAATGAGCGGAAGCACCTCATGTTTTGTTGCTGCTACCAATAAAATTTTTAACATGCTTAAAATTAACGATTAAGCCTTAAAAACCATAACTCTAAAAATGGAAGGTTTTTTTAATTCAATGATATATTTTTTAAATTTGTTTCATGGTTTACTTAACTCGTCACGAACATTTTAATGCAGCTCATAAATTGTATAATCCGAACTGGAGTGAAGAAAAGAACAAAGAAGTTTTCGGATTATGCGCCAACGCTAATTGGCATGGGCACAATTATGAATTAATTGTAACTATAAAAGGTAATGTTAGTGAAGACACCGGGTTTTTAATGGATGTTAAAGAGCTTAGTTATATATTACAGAAGTATGTTTGTGATGAACTCGACCATAAAAACTTAAACCTAGATGTTGATTTTATGAGAGGTAAATTGGCAAGTACAGAAAATTTAGCAATTGCTATCTGGAAGCAAATTGTTCCTCATTTACCCATAGACGTAAAATTGCATTGCGTTAAATTATACGAAACACCTCGTATTTGCGTTGAATACTTTGGAGAATAAGGCATTTCTACCGAAAAATTTATTATTTTTATTATCGTAAAACAATTCACGCTTAGTGTTGTTTATCTATTAATAAGCTACTTTGTAAGCAAACTTCTTACACAATGCTTGTAAATACTAATTAGTATAGCCTAACCACCTATTTCTGATTTAGAAAATTAAAAAATGGGAAACAAAATTGCCGTTTATAGGAAAGAGCATTTTAATGCTGCACATAGACTTAATAATCCAAATTTAAGCATAGAAGAGAATGCCTTACTTTTTGGAAAATGTAATTATGCTAATTACCATGGGCATAATTATGAATTAATTGTAAAAGTAACCGGAGAAATTGATGAAAAAACAGGTTATGTAATAGATACAAAAATATTGAGCGATCTAATAAAGAAATTAATACTCGACAGGTTTGATCATAGAAATTTGAATTTAGATATTGATGAATTCAAAAATCTAAACCCAACTGCCGAAAATATTGCAATTGTTATTTATAATCTTTTGCGTCCTAGCATTGCAAATACACTCGAATTAAAAGTTATACTTTATGAAACAGCAAGAAACTATGTTGAATACCCCGCATAATAAAGAACAAAATGTGTTAACTAACTTAAACATTGATGAAATAGGTGATGAGCACGCTTTTTCAAATTACGAAACTCCTTTAAGGGATGATGCCTTTGAAATGAGTGATGATGAAAAAATAAACAAAATAGAATTTCATTTTAAAGAAATTATGCAAACGCTTGGTCTAGATTTAAATGACGATAGTTTAAAAGGAACTCCAAGACGTGTGGCTAAAATGTATATTAAGGAGATTTTTAGTGGTTTAGATCCTGCGAATAAACCAACAGCAGCTTTATTTGAAAATAAATATCAATACAATCAAATGCTGGTTGAAAAAGATATTACGTTTTATAGTAATTGCGAACATCATTTTGTTCCAATATTTGGCAAAGCGCATGTGGCATATATTTCCAATGGAAACGTTATTGGTTTATCTAAATTAAACAGAATTGTACAATATTTTGCCAAGCGCCCTCAGGTGCAGGAGCGTTTTACTATTCAAATAGCAAAGGAATTACAAACCATTTTAAATACCGAAGATGTGGCAGTTTTAATTGATGCTAAGCACTTATGTGTATCATCAAGAGGAATTCAAGATAATAATTCTGCAACAGTAACTTCGTTTTATGGTGGTAAGTTTTCTAACGAAACAACTAGACAAGAGTTTTTAAAATATATTGAAATGAAAACTCAATATTAATTCGGTTTTAAAAGAAAAAGAGGCTGCTCTTTAGGAGACAGCCTCTTTTTTTGTGCTCATTAATAATTAATTTTTGATGATTCTATAAAATGAATTCATGTTATTATTTGACACATTAATAAAATAAATCCCCGAATTAAATTCAGACATATCAAGACTTTCTGTTAATTCAGTTTTATTGGTGTAATTTTTCTGTAAAATTATTTTCCCTAACACATCAATTATTTTTACTTCAGTTATTTTAGAGGCTTGTAAATTTCCGACAGCAAAATTTAGGTTGTTTGTAAATGGGTTTGGCCATACAGTTAAACCAATTGGATTATTTTTTGATAATGCACTTATACCTACACTAGTAGAAATGGTAAAATTATTATTACTTATATCATAAAAGATATTACCAATTGATTCTACTTTAATTCTGCAAGTTGAAATGTTTGCACTAACGGTTGGCGCTGTAATTAACTCAGTTCCGTCGTTTGGTGTTGAGTTTACAAGAACACTGTAGGTTGAGCCTCCATCTAAAGAAATTAAAATTTTAACATCGGTACAAGATACCGGCGCAACACTTGTATTGTTTACAGCCCATGTAATTGTTTGCTGGGTACCAGAACCCCAAAAGATACCAGCAGCATCTGGATAAGAAACCATTAACGGACCAGAGGTGCCAGAAATAGTTATGGTGTTAATTGCGTAGCAGACACCACCTCCGCCCATTTTATTGTCGCGAGCTGTTAGTCTAAATTGTAGGTTTTGAGCCGTTGTTGGTAAAAATTCACCTTTGGTTGTTGTAAAAGTTCCAAGCGCAACAACACTTTGTTTAGGGAAATATCGCGTAGGTAAAGGGGTAGGTGTATATGACATGAAAAATACTTTATTACCCGAGTTCCAATTACCAGAAACACCCACAGATGTTTCTTCCCATGAATAAGTTAATGGATCTCCATCAGGATCTGTAGCACTTCCAGTTAAAACAAATGGTGTAGATTTTGGGATAGTGTAATTTCCTGAACCTGTTACAACGGGAGGTTGATTACCTGTGGTGGTTGTTACAGGACAGTTATTACCTGTACCTGAATTCGTGAAATTTACAATTTCATCATAGCTAATGGCGTGAAAATATGCTATGCTGTTCGGGGCTAAATCTTGGGCGCCACAAATACCCGCATACGCCATAATAGTTATACCACTTCCTGGTTCAACAGCTGTTGTGGCATTTCTGTTGCCACCACCACAACTACCCACGGTTGAATTGAAGGTATGATTACCTCTAAACTGATGCCCTATTTCATGTGCTACATAATCAATGTCGTATGGGTCGCCTACAGGACTTGGACTTCCAGTAATACCTCTAGCCTTTTGAGTGGCATTGCATACTACTCCTAAGCCGGCTAAGCCGCCACCACCTGTGCTAAAGGTGTGACCAATATCAAAGTTTGCTGTTCCAATGCTGTTGGTTATAACTGTTTGACTTTCGTTAATAAGTGTCCCTGCATTATTATTACCTGCAAACGGATCAGTTGCGGCGTTTGTAAAAATTACATTAGTTTCTGTAGCTACCAATACCAAACGAACAGCTACTTCGGTTTCGTAAACGCCATCAACACGGTTAACACTTGTAATAATTTTTGAAAGGGTTTGAGGCACAGTTGGTGTAGCAGAACCAGTTGCTGCAACGGCATACTCCCCGGTGCAAGCCACCGCAAGCCTATACGTTCTTAACTGGGCACCAACACAAATTGCAGGAGGCAAACTTCTTTGGTTGTTATCCGGTGTGTTAATATTTTTGTTTTGAATTGTTTCTTTGTCGTCAGGATTTTCGAGTATTCCAACTTCGGGTAATTTTTGAGACGCATCTTTTTCAAAATTATTGATGTAATAACTTATATAATCTTTAATATTATTTAAACAAAACGGATCAATAAAAAAATCGCCGTTAACTGAGCGTACCATGCCGTGGAAGCCAAATTCATTCCAGTCAAGTTTACCATTTGCATAAGGATCGTCAATACCTTTAACGCTAAAGGTTCTAAAGTTTGGAAACTGAGCCTGCAATGCTCTTTCCATAATAGAACTTTCAACAACTCTGAACTTCTGAATTTCTCCGTTTGGAAGTGGTAAAGAGATGATGCAATTGCTTTCGTTTATTTTTACCGATGACTCGTTTGGAGCAGAAAACAAAACATTTTTTAATTCGTTATTAATTAATTCAAACGCTAAATATTTTTTTGGCACAATTTGCCTTTTGCCTAATTGCTTTATATTGCTCTCATTAATTGGAGACCAAAATTTATTATTGTTTTGTGCATTTAAACAAAAACAAAATAAAAAAGAGATACTAAAATAAATTGTAGTTTTTTTCATGGTGTGTTTAATATTTATTTAAATCTAAAAGAATAAAATTTAAAAAACAAAAACTCTTTTTTCCTGGAGGAAAATAAGCGGAAACTAAAAAAATTTAGACAATAGAGTTTAAATGCATTTAATTTTTAATTATCCTGAAATAAGAACTTCTATTATTATTAGATACAAGAATGAAATAAATTCCGGAACTTAAGTTTTCTAATTCAACACTTTCATTTAACTCGGTTTTGTTAGTGTATTTTTTCTCAAAAACAACCTTACCTAATACATCAGTTATTTTTAAAACTGTTAATTTGGCTGCGTATAGATTTCCGGCCGAAAAGTTAATTTTATTTGTAAATGGATTTGGCCAAACGCTTAAACCAATAGGGTTGTTTTTAGAAATTTGATGTACGCCCAAATCAGAAACAATTTGGAAATTATTATTACTTACATCATAAAATATATTTCCTTTCGATTCTATTTTTATTCTGCAAGTGTTAATGTTTGCTGATAGTGTAGGTACAGTAACAATTTCTGTTCCGTCATTCAAAGTAGAGTTAACAAAAGTGCTGTAAGTAATGCCACCATCGTATGAAATTAAAATTTTTACTGAATCACAGCTTATAGGCGGCTGTTCCGTTCCGTTTACGTCCCATATAATTGATTGTTGCGATCCCATGCCCCATAAAATTCCGCCTGCATCAGGATAGGTAACTTTAAAAGGCCCTGCAATATCTACTGTAATATTACTAATAGCGTAGCAGACACCTCCTCCGGACATTTTATTGTCTCTGGCAGTTAATCTGAATTGTAAATTTTGTGCTGTAGGCGGAACATACTCACCTTTGGTGCCGATGTAATTTCCACTTAACACCACGCTTTGTCTTGGAAATAATCTTGTTGGAGTTGTAGTAGGTGTATACGATCTAAAATAATTAGGATTGCCCGAATTCCAGTTACCTGAAATTCCAAGCTCGGTTTCTTCCCATGAATACGTTAAAGCATCGCCATCAGGGTCGGTGGCACTTCCGGTTAAAATAAACGCTGTAGATTTTGGAATGATGTAATCACCTGAACCTGATACAACTGGAGGTTGATTGCTTGTTGTTGTTGTTGCAGCGCATGAGTTACCATTGTATATATTGGTGAAATTTACTATTTCATCATAACTAATAGCGTGAAAATAGGGTATACTGTTTGCCGCTAAATTTTGTGAGCCACAAATACCGGCATAAGCCATAATGGTGATTCCGCTTCCTGGTTCAACTGCTGTTGATGCATTTCTGTTTCCGCCACCACAACTGCTCACGGTTGAATTAAAGGTATGGTTTCCCGCAAATTGATGTCCTATTTCATGAGCCACATAATCAATATCGTATGGGTCGCCTACAGGGCTGGGACTTCCTGTTATCCCGCTTGCTTTTTGGGAATTATCGCATACAACACCAAGTCCTGCAAGTCCGCCACCGCCTGTACTAAAGGTATGTCCAATATCAAAGTTTGCGGCGCCAATTGTATTTGTAATTACTGTTTGGCTCTCGCCTATTAAAACACCGCCGTTATTATTACCATTGAAAGGGTCGGTATTAGCATTTGTAAAAACGACAGTAGTTTCGGTAGCAACCAATACTAATCGTATGGCAACTTCTGTTTCGTAAACCCCGTCAACACGATTAACAGTTGTAACAATTTTTGAGAGAACCTGAGCAATGCTTGGATTTGAATTACCGGTTGCGGCCACTGCATATTCGCCGGTACAGGCCACAGCTAATCTGTAGGTTCTTAATTGGGCGCCAACACAAGTTGCAGGAAAGAGACTACTTACTTTTTTTTCGGAACCATCTTTTTTTTTTGATGGATTGTTGTTTTTTTCTGTTTTGGTGTTTGTTATTACACCAATTTCAGGAAGTTTTTGCGAAGCATCTTTTTCAAAATCGGCTGTATAGTAAATTAAATAATCGGTTGTATTGTTTAAACAGTATGGGTCAATGAAGAAGTCTCCGTTAATGGATCTTACCATGCCATGAAAACCAAATTCGTTACAATCTAATTTTCCGTTTGCATAAGGGTCATCAATTCCTTTTAAACTATATGTTTTAATATCGGGAAATTGCGATGCTAAACCTGGTTCCATGATAGAACTTTCAACTACTTTAAATTTTTGTATACTACCATTCGGCGCAGGCAAACTGATAATACAAAGACTTTCGTTGATTTTAACAGATGTTTCCGGTTGCGCGGTTTTTAATTGCGTTTTTAACTCATTAGTGTTTACCTGAAACGTTACATATTTTTTTGGAATAATTTGACGCTTGCCTTGAACTTGAATTTTTGATTCGCTTATTGGCAACCAAAATTTATCAACGCTGTTTTGCGAATTTATATTAAGAGAAAATATTAGTCCAGTTAAACTTGTAATAATTAATTTTTTCATGGTGTCTTTTTTATGAAATTAATATCTTTTATCAATTCCCCACATCATTTTATTTCGCAGGGTTGTAAAAAAATGTTGACCTTCTAGATTTATTAAATTCATTCTGAAATCGGCTTTTTTAAGTATAATTTCAGATGAGGTAGGAACTTGAGCACTTCTTGAATCGAGAGCTATGTTATAACTGTCGTTTCTTCCGGATACTTTAAAACTTATTTTTTTATTGTTTGAAACTACAATTGGCCTTACAGTTAAATTATGCGGTGCAATTGGTGTGATGATAAAGTTATCCGAATCAGGCATCATAATTGGTCCGCCACAACTTAACGAATAAGCGGTAGAACCTGTAGGCGTGGAAACTATTAATCCATCGGCAAAGTAACTGTTTAAAAATACATCGTCAATATAGGTATCAATATTAATCATGGCACTGCTATCTTTTTTATGAATAGTAAATTCATTTAAAGCATAGTTTACATTGTCAAAACAATTGTTGCAACCACTAACCTCTACGAGTTCTCTTTTATCCAGGGTAAACTTTTCTTTTAATATTTGTTGAATGGCTTTATTTAAATCAGTTTTATTTACCGATGCTAAAAAACCTAGCCGTCCGGTATTTACGCCTAATACAGGAATACCTGAATTTCTTACAAGAGATACGGTCTCAAGCATAGACCCATCGCCGCCTAAACAAATTAAATAGTCGGCTTTTGAAATTAACTGTTCAGAATTAGTGAAGGTTGGTATTGAAAGATTAAAATTATGAACCGATTTTAAATAATTATAATAGGCTTCCAAAATAATAAGAGTTACATTTTCAGTTTTTAACACGTTGAATATTTGTTCAACATAGTCTGCATGGTTATCTTTCGTAGAACGCGCGTATACTGCAATTGTCATAGTTTAAAGATAATGATTATTTATTTCTCGATTTTGACTACTTTATCTGTTTTTGAAATCATTTTACCGATGGGAATTGTAAATGGTTCAAGGTTATTTTCTTTTAATAATGATTTTATTTCTTCAAGGTAATTTTGGTTTACAGAAAATAATAAACCGCCATTTGTTTGCGGGTCAGGTAATAAATTAAAGGCTTCTAAAACATTAACCTCAGGCGATATTTCCGTTAAAGCACTATAAGCATTCCAATTTCTGAATGTGGCATCGGGGATTGTGTTTTGGGATAAGTAGTAAGTAATGTTTTCTATTTTTGGCACGCAAGAATAATTAATTAATGCCGTTAAATTACTGCCTTGAGACACTTCAATTAAATGGCCTAATAAACCAAAACCAGTAACATCGGTCATTGCAGTAACACCTTTTATTTTTCCAAGTTTTTCACCTAGTTTATTCAATTGAGTGAGTTGGGAAATTAAAGTGGTTTTATCTTCTTGTTTTAAGACGCCTCGTTTTTGAGCTGTAGATAAAACGCCAACCCCAATTGGTTTTGTTAAAAACAGAACGTCGCCTTCTTGTGCCGTGTTATTTTTTTTAAGGTTTATTGTTTCAATTAATCCATTTACAGATAAGCCAAACATCGGCTCTAAAGCATCTATAGTGTGCCCGCCAGCCAAAGAAATTCCTGCTTCTGCACATATTATTTTTGCGCCGGCAATAACTTTTTGCGCTAAAGTAGCCGGAAGTTTTTGAATAGGCCAACCTAAAATGGCCAATGCTAAAATAGGTTTTCCGCCCATGGCATATACGTCGCTAATTGCGTTTGCAGCTGCAATGCGTCCAAAATCAAACGCGTCGTCCACAATCGGCATAAAAAAATCGGTGGTAGAAATTAAGGCTGTTCCGTTTTCTAAATCGTAAACTGCGGCATCGTCGTTACTGTTATTGCCTACAAGGATATTTTTTGAGGGTTGTACAGTTGAGCTTTGTAAAATTTCTTTTAAAATTTGCGGTGCAATTTTACAGCCGCAACCTGCGCCATGAGCAAATTGTGTAAGGGCAAATGTGTTATCTGTTGTAGACATGCTTGATTATTTTTTCGGCATTTGTGTTTGCATTCACTGTTTCTAACTCAAGTTGCTTAATCTTAGTTTCAGTGTTTTCTCGTTTATAAGTACTTTTTAAGTAAAGTTTATCGTAATAGTTTAATAAAATATGAAAACAACTTTTAATATCGTCTTCTAAAATAAAATTAACAGCATTCTTGGTTTCAAGTCCGCCAAGTTTTTTTTTAATGCGTATGATTGCGTTAATGATTTTTTCTTTGCTGTGAAGGCTATAGCCTTCAATAATATGTTCCAGTCTTTTTTCGAAAGGTATGTTTAAAAAAACAACAGGAGCTTCGCGCATTTTTTTGTGAAAGTTAATAGGGATGTTAATATTACCAATGCGTTGACTTTCGTCTTCTAACCAAAGCATGGCAGTTGTATTTAAATACAAATGTTGATATAAAGCTGTGGCTAACAGATTTTCAAACATTTCCTGACTTGGCTGACTGTGTTGATCTAAATTTCCAAAAGCGGAGCCTTTATGCGCTGCTACTTCTTCTAAATCGATTACACTTTCTTTATTGTTTTTTAATTCTTCTAATAATCCGGTTTTATTACTTCCGGTATAGCCACCTATAATAGTTATTTCGTAAGGTTTTTGAAATTGTTCTAATGCCCAATGCCTAAAGGCTTTATAGCCACCTGTAAGTAAATAAACTTTAAATCCATATAAATCTAAAAGCCACGCTACCGCAGCGCTTCGCATGCCGCCCCGCCAACAGTGCAAGGCAACTTCTTTGTTTGATTTTTTATCTTCGGTTATTTTTTCGACAGTTTCAATTAATTTAACTGTTTTTGTACCAAAAAACTCTAAACCAATTTTAATGGCTTTTTCTCTGTTTTCTTGTTTGTAAGCGGTGCCAACAATTTTTCTTTCTTCGTTTGTAAACAATGGTAACGATAAAGCGCCTGGTATATGGGCGTGTAAGTATTCTCCTGGACTTCTAACGTCAAATATTGGCATGTTTTTGCATTGAGAAACAAACACATCAATATTTAATTTTGTAATTGGCATTAGCAGCGGCAAATATGAGGTTAAACAATAATAAGTAATAACTCAAATGTGGTTTTATTGCTGTTTATTTTTTATTAGATTTGCGTTCTGTTTTTTGGCACCGTAGTTCAATGGATAGAATAGAAGTTTCCTAAACTTTAGATGCAGGTTCGATTCCTGCCGGAGCCACGAAAAAAGTGCAGAAAAATGATTTATTAAAGTCTTTACTGCACTTTTTTTTAATTACTTGTTAAACCTAATACAGCTTGCAATAAGCCTAAGTCATCAAAGCTGCGCGGCATGCTGTATTTTTTAATTTTTAATTTTTCTAGTGCTTTTCCGGTAGCTTCACCCATAGCTATTGCTTTTTGATGGTCTTGCCAAATATTTTTTTCAAAATATGATTCTACATTACTTGGACTAGTAAAAATTATCACTTCGTTTTCGGGTGAAATTTCTTCGCTAATATTTAAAGTGGCATACACTTCTAGATTAACTACATTTTCTCGTTTTACCATTTGCCATTGTATACTTTGCATACTACCTCTGGCAATAGGAAATAACACGCGCGCATTTCCAACCCTACTACTAAATTGTTTGCCTACTAATTTTATATCTGTACTTTGTCCAATAAAATCGGCTCTATGCCCAAACGCTCTTAATTCGGCACTTGTAGAGCTGCCAATGCAGCCAAATTTAACTTGTCCAAATTCGGGTTTTTGATTAAAAAAATAACGCACAGCATGTTTGCTGCTAAAAAATATCCATTCGGTTCTTGGTAAAAATTTAATGGTAATTTGTTTAAATTCAATTAAGCTTTTTCCTTGTATAACAAAACCTAATTTTTCTAAAGCACTCGGTAAATAATCCTGTTCTTTAAATGTTTTAGTTACAAATATTTTTTTTGGTTTAATAGCTTTTATATGTTCATACATTCTGTCAACAAAACCATCGGTATCTAAAGTTTCAAAAAATAATTGTTTTGGCTGTTTGTTCCATTCCTCTGCTATACTCACCCACACTTTAAATCTTAGTCTATCTTCATCATCCATTTCGGTGTCGCAATAAGCGCCAAAAGGCATATGGCAACCACCCTCAAAAAGATTTAATAATTGACGTTCGATATTAATTTTAATTAATACATCTAAATCGCTTATTTGATCTATTATTTCAAGAATGTCATTATCATCTTCTCTTGTTTGCCAAGCTATTACGCCTTGTGCCGGGGCAGGCACAAATTCTTCGGGGCTTAATTTTTCTACTGTAAAATCATCTAAATCCAGTTCTAATCTTTCAACACCGGCGGCGGCAATAAGAATGGCATCATAATCGCCTTCTTTTAATTTATTAATTCGGGTAGGCACATTCCCCCTTAAGTCTTTTACTTCAATATCAGGTCTAAATGCAAGTAATTGAGATTTTCTTCTCGAAGAAGAAGTACCAACAACTGCATTCTTTTTTAATCCGAATTTTAATTTATCGTCGGCAGCATCATCATTCATAATTAAAATATCAGACGGATCCTCGCGTTTAGATACACCTGCAATCATGAGTCCTTCAGGACTTTCTGTAGGTAGGTCTTTGAGCGAATGAACAGCTAAATCAATATCTTTATTTAGTAAAGCTTCTTCTAACTCTTTTGTAAAAAAACCTTTACCTTCTAATTTATCAAACGACGTATTCCATTGTTGAGATTGATCGCCTTTGGTAGAAATAATTTTAATTTCTACTTCAGCATTTTTTTCTTCTAGTAAATTTTTAGTGTAGTTGGCTTGCCATAATGCAAGTTCGCTTCCGCGTGTACCAATAATTATTTTTTTCATCTCGGCGCAAAGATAAAAAATAAAAAGGGATTGATTTATTTTTTAGAATTTAATAAAAGTTCTTTGGCAGTTTTTATGGCTACAGCGTTGTATTTTCTTTCTACGTAAGAAAGCACTTTTTCTAAAACATCTTTACCATTGGAATCGAGAGAATTTATTTCTTTAGCAAAAACCTCGTTTATAGCAATTTCTTTTATGGTTTTTACTTTTTTTGGTATTTCGCTAAAAGCCAATTCAACACTGCGTTCTTTATGAAGCCACTTAAATTGTTCGGTTTTATTGGCAATTATTTGTTCGCATTTAGCAATTTCTTTTTTTCGTAATTGTAAATTCGCTTCGGCTTGAACTTTTAATGAATTAATGTTTATGTAACGCACTTGTTTGTTTTTTGCAACCTCATCATCAACATTGGCAGGTATTGCCAAATCAATAATTACTTTTTTTGACGGTTCATCTTGGTTTAAATTATTGAAAACTGATTTTGTAATAATTGGGTCTGAGCTAGCGGTGCAAACAATTAAAACATCAAAACCGTTTTTAAAATTAGAAAGTTCGGATAAGGTTAAGGCTTTACCTTTTAAAATTTTAGCTAATTTTTCAGCGTTAGTTAGTGTGCGGTTAAACACCGTAAAGTTGGCGAATTTATGTTTTTGCAGATAATTGGCCATTGTAGTATTAGTTTCGCCACTACCAACAAAAATAATTCGTGCATCGTTTTTTATACCTAATTCTTTGAGTTGTCTGTATGCTAATGATGCAATAGAAACAGGATTTCTTGAAATGTCGGTATTGGTATAAATATCTTTTGCGGTTTCTATGGTTTGTTTTGTAAGCAGACGAATAAAATCTCCAGTTAGGCCTAACATATTACAAAAATCGTAAGCTTTTCTTACTTGCGTAATTATTTCTCTTTCGCCAACTACCATTGAATCTAGCGAAGATGCTACTTTTAAAATATGTTCAACCGCATTTTCACCAAAAAAAAGTTCGGCATTTTCGCTAAGGGTATTTACTTCAACGTTATTTAAACGGCTGTTTAAAAAAAGAATTATTTCTTTAATTAATAAATTATTTAGTTCGTGATTAGTGGTAAAAAATAATTCTACTCTGTTGCAAGTACTTAGAAAAAGAAATTCATCCAAACCGAAGTTTAGTTTAAGAGCTCCAAGCACTGTTGTTTGTTCGTTTTGATCTAAATGTAATTTGCCTATCAAATCGAGAGGCAGGTTTTTGTGGGTAAATGCGATTATTTTAAAAGAGTCCAAAATTCATTACAAAGATGCTATTAAATGGCATTTATATTGTCATAAAAATGTCATTTATTTAGCGATAGAAAAAAAACAACAAGGTGAATTATTATTCCTTAATTATTTTTTGAGCGTAACATTTGCTGTTATTAGTATCAAAATAGTTAATTAAATAAACTCCATTTGGGTAATTATTTAAGTCAAATGTAATTTCTGATTCTGTTTTTTTCTCAAAAACTAATTTACCTGCTGCGTCAGTTATTTTTATGCTACCTTTTTTGTTTTCAGTATTGTAAATGTTTATTATGCCTTTGGTTGGGTTGGGACCAATTTTAAACCAGACATTATTATTTTCATTTTCATTTATTCCAACATAGGACAAGGTGGGGCCGGTTACTTTATTTATTACCCAATTGTTTGGGTCGCAAACAATGGCGGTAACTGTTCCTTGTAAGTTAAAGGTGTAATTTTCAACTGCATTACTATGCATTACTCTTACGGTTGTGTCAGGAAAACCAGTACGGCTTAGTTTATACTCCATTGGTGTAATAAATAAAGGAACGGAGGATGGAAAACTTGTAGTTTGTGTACTTTGCAATGTAAAGGTATTACCATTAACAAACCCTTTTACATTAAAAGTTGGGTATCCTTGCCCATAATACCATTGATTAAAAAACTGTGTTGGATTAATTCCTGTTTGAGTTTGGTAGTAATTCATAAAATCAATTACAGAAGCAGTGTTGTTTTTGTAAGTGTTTTGAAATCCACGTAAGGTATTAAACCATAAACTATCATTGTTAGTTACAAATTGCAAAGTTCTTACTATTGAACCACCTTTGTCGTAAGTTAATCGAGAACTGAAAATAATATTTGAATTCATAGTGTCTTGACCGGAAACGTGAACTTTACCACCTGCTTGTGTCATAACATTGTTATGCGCTGCATTTAAATTTGGAGCAAAATTGACAACATCTAAATATTGAGCAACCAAATGTTCTGTATAAGAGGCAAAACCTTCGTTAATCCAGATGTCTCCCCAACTCTTGCATGTTACATTATTACCCCACCACTGATGGCCTAATTCGTGAGCGTTAAGATAATATTCAAAAAAACCAAGGCTAGTCATGGTTTGGTGCTCCATTCCACCACTAAAAGGCGTCATGCAATGTCCATATTTTTCTTTATGAAACGGATACATGCCAAATTGTTTACATAAAAAATCCATTTGAAGTGGAACTTTATTTAAAGCATTTTTTTGTGTGTTAAATGATGTATTGTTAATGGCGTTATCATAAATATAATTTTGAATTAAAATAGAATCGTTTGTTAAGTAAAGTGGATGCGCGTATAAGTTATATTCTTTATATTTTGCAGTAGCTACCGAAATAAGATAATAATTAATTGGTGTTCGTGATTTCCATTCGTAACGTTTTTTATTTCCTACAACAACTACATTTTGCAATTTGCCATTTGAGCCAACCTTATTGGTTGAATCTGTTGTTACAAATACCCAGCTCGAATCAATTTTATCTGACAAAATTTGTTTACAAGGCCACCAGTGGTATGCGGCAACAGCCTCACTTAAACTCCAACTGGCTTGGTTTCCCCAAGATGTTGAACTACCGAAACTATATCCGCTTCCAATTGCAGAACCTCCTGTTGGCGCAGTACCTTTATAATAAACAATTACAGTAAATGAATTACCGGTTGTTAGAGGCCCTGTTAGCGCAACTTTAACGGCGCTGTCTTTTCTTACCGAGGGCAATAATATGCCGTTAAATCTAACAGAATCTACTGTATGATTTTGGTGTAAAATTGTCATAAAAGTATCTAAAGGAGCTATTGTCACTGTAGCAACCGTTTTTACATTGCCGCTTATGTATTTATTTGTTCGCTCGCAGTTTAAATTCAAATGAACAAATTTTATGTCGTATTTTAGTTCGTGCGAAATTTGAGGCGCTAATGCTGCAGTTCTGGCTTGATGTTTAATATGAGATGACATTAGGTTTTGTTTTGACTTTGCACAAGAATGTTCCTGTGCATTTAAACCATTTAAAATAAGTAGAGATAGTAATAAAAATAATTTTTTCATTTTTGTAATTTATAAAGTGCAATATACAATGGATTGTTTTAAGAAAAAATCGGTTCACAAAGTTTTTTAGTAACCGTTTTAAATTAAAATTAATAATAATTTAATGTGTATAAGAAAGTGTGGTAAAAATAAAATTTAGTCGCTTTTTGTTTTATTTTAGGAAATAAATTTAGACAGGCTTAATTCTACTAACAGCTACTGTATGGTAAAACAACCTTTATTAGAAGTAAAAAACTTAGTAACACAATTCAGATCCGATAACGAACTTTTTAAAGCAGTTAATGATGTTTCGTTTACGCTTCATAAGGGTGAAACAATTGGAATAGTTGGCGAAAGTGGTTCCGGAAAATCTGTTACTTCACTCTCTATTATGCGGTTAATTCCAAATCCGCCGGGTAAAATTACTTCAGGGGAAATTATTTATCACACAAAAAACAATGATGTTGTTGATTTGGTTAAAATCTCTGACGAAAACATGCGTCAATATCGTGGTAGCGAAATTGCCATGATTTTTCAGGAGCCAATGACTTCTTTAAATCCAGTAATTACATGCGGAAATCAGGTAATGGAAGCTATTTTATTGCATCAGTCTATTTCAAAACAAGAAGCAAGAGAAAAAACAATAAAACTATTTGAAGAAGTACAGTTACCAAACCCAGAATTAATTTTAGACAGGTATCCGCATGAATTGTCTGGCGGGCAAAAACAGCGTGTAATGATTGCTATGGCAATGAGTTGCCGGCCAAATGTACTAATTGCCGATGAACCAACCACTGCGCTGGACGTAACAGTTCAAAAAACTATAATTGAGTTAATGAAAAAACTGCAGGCAACCTATAACATGGGAATTGTTTTTATAACTCACGACCTTGGGGTAATAGCAGAGCTGGCAGACAATGTAATGGTAATGTATAAAGGTAAAGTGGTTGAGCAGGGACCTGTTCTGGAAATTTTTTCTAATCCAAAACATCCGTATACAAAAAGTTTATTGGCCTGCAGGCCACCTTTAGATAAACGCATTAAACGGTTACCTGTTGTAAGTGATTTTATGACGAGAAATCAAAATGGCGAAATCATAGAACTTGATAATAAAGTAAGTAAAGCCATTAACAACATGGTAATTACAAAAGAAGAACGTGAGGAAAAACATGCAGAATTATACCGAAGCAACAAAATTTTAGAATTAAAAAACGTAAAAACTTGGTATCCTGCAACAAAAACATTATTTGGCAAAGTAATATCTTATTCAAAAGCAGTTGATGATGTGTCGTTTGATGTTTACGAGGGCGAGACACTTGGATTGGTTGGTGAAAGCGGATGCGGTAAAACAACATTAGGACGGACAATATTAAAATTAACACCTGCTATTGACGGACAAATTTTATATAAGGGTAATAATATATTATCTATTAAGGAGAAAGATTTTAGAGAGCATAGAAAAGACATGCAAATTATTTTTCAGGACCCTTATTCATCCTTAAATCCGAGATTAAAAATTGGAGACGCGTTAATGGAGCCAATGAAAATTCATGGTGTTTTTCAAAATGATAAACAACGCAGAGATAAGGTGTATGATTTACTAAACAAAGTAGGTCTTGAAGAGAAACATTTTAATCGCTATCCCCATGAATTTAGCGGTGGACAAAGGCAACGTATCTGTATTGCACGCGCATTGGCCTTAAATCCAAAATTTATTATTTGCGACGAGAGCGTAAGTGCCTTAGACGTAAGTGTTCAAGCACAGGTATTAAACTTATTAAACGATTTAAAACAAGAATTTAAATTCACTTATATTTTTATTAGTCATGATTTAAGCGTTGTTAAATTTATGAGCGACAGAATGGTGGTTATGCAAAAAGGCAAGATTGAAGAGATTGGAGATCCTGATGGTGTTTATTTGAACCCTAAAAGCGACTATACCAGACGATTAATTGATTCTATACCAAAAGGTAATTTAGATGACATAAGAGCTTCTATTAGTCAAAAGCAAAATTATTTCGCGTCGCTAAATTTACCTAAGCAATAATTTATGTGGGAGTTTTTAAAACAATTAACTGACCCTAATAGCATTATAGAGTATGGAGGTTTATGGCTTTTATTATTTGTTATTTTTGCCGAAACCGGTTTGTTAGTTGGTTTTTTTTTACCAGGCGATAATTTAATTCTGTTAGCCGGAATGTTATGTAAGGCAAAGCCCGAATTAATAAACACTAGCTATCCTATATTAGTTTTGTTAATGACTTTTGCCGCAGTTTTAGGTAATGTAGTTGGTTTTTGGTTTGGCAAATTTACGGGTCAAAAGTTATATGCGAAAAAAGATAGTATAATTTTTAAACAAAAACATATTGAACTAACAAAAAGTTATTATAACAAATATGGAGGAAACATGACATTAGTACTAGCGCGTTTTTTACCAGTAGTTAGAACTTTTGCACCAATAATAGCAGGTGTTATAAAAGTAGATTTTGTAAAATTTATGGTATTTAATTTAATAGGTGCTATTGTTTGGATTTTAAGCCTTTCTTCAATAGGATATTTTTTAGTACAATGGTTCCCTCAAATTATCAATTACATGGGGTACATTTTTATTGCTTTAATAGTGATTACAGCGCTTCCGATTTTAAAAATTTTATTCAAAAAACAACGCTGATTTTGATTTTGAATTTATAAATCTAGTGGCTTTCCTTGGTAATAATCTAATACTTTTAGCTTAAAAATATAGTCGTATTTTGCCTGGAGTAAATTACTTTCAGCAGTAAACAGTCTATTTTTTGATACGCTAAAATCAAAAGCACTAATTACACCGGCGTCAAATTTTTGTTGAGCATATTTAAAGGATTCATAGGCTGCATCAACGCTTAATTTTGTGGCGGTATATTTATTTAGAGAGGCTTTTGCACTTACATAGGCTTGCACAATAGTTTTATATAAATTTTGTTTAGAAAGTTCTTGATTAAATTGGGCATTAAGCGCACTTAATTTAGCATTTTTAACAGAAGTATAATTTTGTAAACCGTTATATATTGGAATATTTAATGTAAAACCAATAATTTTATTTACGTTATTTTTAAACTGATCTTCGAAAGATGTTTTGCGGGTAATTAGTTCAGTAACTGGGCTGTAAACGCTATCGCCTTTATTTGTAATACCGCTTATTTGATAGCCTGCGTAATTAAAACCTAAAATATCTTTTGCTAATCCCGATGTTCCTGTGCCCATGCTTGCATTAAAACTCAGCGTAGGACTGATTCTTCCCTTACTTGCGGCAAGCGCTTTTTCTGCACTTAATAGTGAGTATTCTCCGCCCTTAATACTTGGTTGTGTTTTTAATCCTGTTTCATAAATAGTTTGAACATTTTCTGTTAAAAGGTTGTTTTCAGAAATTTCAATAACTGGTCTGGCAATTGCGAAATTAGTTATAGAATCAAAGTTCATTAGTTGTTTTAAATTTAGTAAAGACAGGCTTAAATTATTTTCGGCAGTAATTACATTTACTTGTTCGTTAGCTAATTGCGCTTTAATATCATATTCAATACTTTTTGCAATAGATCCTGCATTAACGAGTTTTTGAGTACGCTCTAATTGTTCGATAGTGATTTTAGATTGATTTTGAGATATTTTTAATAATTCTTCTGCGAAAATTACCGAGATGTAGGCGTTAGCAATATTTAAGGATAAATCATTTTGTAGTTGTTTATAATTTTCAACACTACTTAAATAATTATATTCGTTTGCTTTTATGTTGTTATATTGACTTAATCCACTCCATAAAACAACATTGCTGCTCACGAAAAAATTTTGTGAAAGTACCTGTGTGTTTGCAAAAGTGTTTGTAAACCTGTCTATAGTTTGTCCGAAGTTGTAATTATGTTGGGCCCCCATATTAATAGACGGTAATATACTTGCTTTGCTTTGCAGCGTGTTGTTTTTATTAATCTCATTATTTATAGAAGCTTGTTTTAAGCTGATATTGTGTTTTTGTGCGTAATTAATGCACTGTCTTAAATCCCAAGAGGATTGTGATTTAATAACAATAACAGACAGAAAAAAAACGTGTAATAAAAATGTTTTCATTGAGTTTAATTAAATAATAAAATTAAATAAATAATAGTGCTTTTATGATTAAAACTGACACAAATATTAAAATAATAATCTATTGATGAGTTAAATCATCTGATGTGTTTTTGAGTTGACTTTCAGTTTTTTTTAATTTAATTACAAATCCTAAAAAAATAAGGCTAGTTAAAATAATTGCCAATAAGCTAAAGGTAGGTTCTGTAAAGAAAGAGGTTAATAGTGACGCGCCTACTGTAATAATGCTAAAGCTGTATATAATTAAAACGGTTTGGGTATGAGTGTATCCTCCATCAACAAGTTTATGGTGTAGGTGATTTCTGTCAGCGTTAAATGGCGACTGTCCTTTTAACGCTCGTATAATAAAAACCCTTAATGTGTCTAATAGTGGATAGATTAAAGAAGAAATAGCAAAAACAGGTTTGTTTACTTTTACCCAAAACCAATCAAGTTTTTGAACAGGAAATTCTATTAGTTTGATGGCTAATACACATAAAAAAACACCTATAACCAGCGAGCCCGAATCGCCCATAAAAATTTTTGCCGGCGAAAAATTAAAAATTAAAAAACCAACTAATGAGCCTGCCAACGCAAATGATAGGGCGGCATAATGAAAGTTGTTTGCAAAGATAAACCAAACACCAAACGCGCAACTTGTTATTAGCCCAACACCTGCAGCTAAACCATCAACGCCATCAATTAAATTAATAGAATTTACTACCACCACGTATGTGAAAATAGAAAGAAAAACACTACCCCAATATGGTATTTCATATACACCAAATATGCCATATAGCCCGGTAATTCTTATATTTCCCATTAAAACTAATATAAGAGCAACTAAGATGTGAGCAAATAATTTTTTTACCGGCGCTGTACCAATAATATCATCTTTTACACCAACAAAAAATAAAATAAGGCTAGTAGCTACAATTAATTGAAATTCTTTTACTGATTTTAAAATACCATCAAAATCATCAATGCCATCTATACTATACCATAAGGAAAAAGCAAACAATGTTCCTGCATAAATAATAATGCCGCCGATGGTAGGAATAGAACCTTTGTGTGTTTTTCTTTCTTCCGAGGGCGCATCTATTAAGCGCTTTAAAACCGCAACTTTAATAAGCGATGGCGTTGAGTATAGGACAACAACAAATGCGGTTAAAAAAACTAATATTAGTACAGTCATTTAAAAATCGTAGTATAAATTATATATACTTGTTCTGATACCTAAATATATAAAATTTGTTTCATTATTTAAACCTGATAAATTCTTAAAGGATTGGCTTCTGTGATTAATACCAATGTGTATGTTAAAATTATATGAAGGATTTATTAAATAACCGATTTTAGCATTTATAAGCTGATTGTAAAAAACTGTTTCGCCTTGTTGTATAAAGTTATGATTGTTGTATTTAACATTCATAAAAAATCTTTTCCATTTGTAGTCTCCTATAAAAATTAATTCTTTTCCCGAACCATTTGTGTAAGCTAAATTTTGGTTGTAATTAGAATAAGATTGATTAGTTATTGTACCTAAAGTATTTACATAGCTATTTTCGTTCACATCATTATATTCTGCTTGAACAAACAAATTTTTAACACCTAAAAAATCAAAATAATTTAATCCTAACTGAAAGCCAGTTGCGTTTCCATATCTTTTTGTGTTGCTTAAATCATCAGCCATAAACTGACCATATAAATTTAGTTTATTTGTGATTTTAAGTTTGAAATCTGTTCCAATTAAAATGTTGTTTTTATCATTTAAATTATAGATTGGTAAGTTGGAAAAAATAACCGGATTAAAATACTGCCAGCTTAAGTCTTGTTTATTCCTTTCATTTCCAGCCTGCCAAATCATTCCCTGAAAAAAACTCAGGTTAAAAAATTTGCTGAGGTTTAAACTTAAATATTGAAATGAAGCCGCCTTTTTTTGAAATAACCGTTCGGTATTAGGTGCGGAAAATTTAGAAGCAGAATCTAAGTTCATTAAAACCGAATAAATGTTACTATATGATATTCGACCCTTAAGCCATTGCTGGGAAAGCCGGGCATACGGATAATTAAAAGCATTGTCACTTAATAGTAATGACCTATAGCCGTTCCCTATTTTGTGCTTGCCGTGACCAACTTGTATGTTTAAATTTTTTAAAGCTTGCACCGAAAAAAATCCTGATGAAAACGCATAATCATAGCCGATTGTTTTGAAAGTTTTCCAGCGTCCTTGTCCCGGAACAACTAAGCTACTTTTTGCAGAGGCGGCAATATAATCAGGAAAAACAGATTGATTTTCAGCAAACATTGTTTCAAAATAAAATTTATTGCCAATATATCCGCTTCCAATAAGGCCGCGAGTATTAGTATAAAATTTGCGATTGGAAGTGTCTGAAAAATCTTTTCCAATTTCAAGATTTAAAATTGGGTCGAGTCGTAGTTTAAAGTTTTCCTTTTTTGGTTCAATCCTTATAAAATGCTTCATAAAAATAGCATCAAGAGCTGCGTCGTCTGTTATGTATTTAAAAAGCTGATTGGTGTCATATGCAAAAGCATATTTAGAATTAAAAAAATGGATGTAAGGTTTTATACCTGAATGAACGGAGGAATCTTTAATTGCCAATTTTTTTTCTGTTAAAACAAAAAAGTTGTAATCACCCGGTAAATTATAAAATTGAGATTTGAGATAATTTAAATTAAGGAAGAATAAAATTGAAAGCAGTAATTCGCGGCGAATATTAAGGAGCATTTTTCCTGGCATTTTGTTGAATTTCTTTACAATACTAAATTACATTGCTCTAACATTATTGTTTTTTTTGAAATCTTCATAAACGGATTTAATTCCTTCTTCGAGCTCAATAGTATGACGCCATCCCAGACTATGCAAAAAACTTACATCCATTAATTTTCTTGGAGTTCCGTCGGGTTTGCTTAAGTCGTGTTTTATTTCGCCGGAATAATCAACTATTTTTTTAATCAAAATTGCCAATTCTTTTATGGCAATATCAGATCCAGTTCCAATATTTACATGTTGTAAACCGGTATAGTTTTGCATTAAATAAACGCAAGCATCGGCCATATCATCGGCATGTAAAAATTCGCGCAACGGAGAACCGGTTCCCCACATGTCAACAGCGGGTAAATTATTTTGTTTCGCTTCATGAAATTTTCTGATGAGTGCAGGTAAAACATGTGAATTATTTAAATTGTAATTATCATTTGGGCCATATAAATTGGTGGGCATCACCGAGATAAAATTACAATTGTATTGTCTTTTATAACTTTCACACATTTTTATGCCTGCAATTTTAGCAATGGCATAAGGTTCGTTGGTATCCTCTAAATAACCGCTCAACAAGTATTCTTCTTTAAGGGGTTGTGGTGCTAATTTTGGATAAATGCATGAGGAGCCTAGAAATAACAGTTTACTTACATTATTTTCAAATGAAGCATGAATAATGTTATTTTGAATCATTAGGTTGTCATATAAAAAATCTGCCCGATAGATGTTATTAGCTTGTATGCCACCAACTTTGGCAGCGGCTAAAAAAACAAATTCAGGTTTTTCAAGTTCAAAAAAACTGGAAACGTCAGCTTGATTTCGTAGATCTAATTCTTGCGATGATTTTAAAATAAAGTTTGAGTAACCTTTTTTTTGAAGATTTCTTAAAATAGCTGAACCAACCATTCCGCGATGACCCGCAATATATATTTTTGAATTTGTTTTCATTTGAGATTGGAAACAATTATGAACTTTAACAATTTTAGCTAAGCAATTTTATATAAAAAGCTTTTGAGAAAAAGTAGTTATTATTCTTTGTAATTAAGAACTTTGTGCCCGCCTTCCAATAAGTATTTATCTCTTTTAAATAATTCTAAATCGGACATAACCATTTCTTTACAAAGTTCAGCAACAGTGTAGGTTGGTTTCCAACCCATTTTAGTTTTAGCTTTGGTTGCATCACCAACTAAAAGATCAACTTCTGCCGGCCTATAATATTTAGGGTCAATTTCTATAATAATTTTACCGGATACAGTGTCGATTCCTTTTTCGTCCGCGCCTTTGCCTTCCCATTTTAAGTTTATTCCTACTTCGGCAAAAGACATATTAATAAATTCTCTTACCGTAATTTTAATTCCCGTAGCAAGCACAAAATCGTCAGGTTCCTCTTGTTGCAGCATTCGCCACATACCTTCAACGTAATCTTTAGCATGACCCCAGTCTCTTTCAGAGTCTATGTTACCCATAAACAATTTATCTTGCATGCCTAAGCTTATTTTTGCGGCGGCACGTGTAATTTTACGCGTTACAAATGTTTCACCTCGTAATGGACTTTCGTGATTAAATAATATACCATTACAGGCAAACATTCCGTAAGCTTCGCGATAGTTTTTTGTAATCCAAAAACCATAAAGTTTAGCTACGCCGTATGGGCTTCTGGGGTAAAATGGCGTCGTTTCTTTTTGTGGTACTTCTTGCACTAGTCCATATAATTCGCTGGTAGATGCTTGATAAAAACGTGTTTTCTTTTCTAAACCTAAAATACGGATAGCCTCTAAAATTCTTAGCGTTCCAAGAGCATCTGAGTTAGCGGTGTATTCAGGAGTTTCAAAACTTACCTTTACATGGCTTTGGGCTGCCAGATTGTATATTTCATCGGGCTTTACCTCTTGCACAATTCTAATGAGGTTAGTGCTGTCGGTTAAATCACCATAATGTAAAATAAAATTTACATTTTTTTCATGTTGGTCTTGATATAAATGATCTATTCTATCCGTATTAAACATTGAACTACGACGTTTAATGCCGTGAACGATGTATCCCTTGCTTAATAACAATTCTGCAAGATAGGCTCCGTCTTGTCCGGTTACGCCTGTTATGAGTGCTACTTTTGCCATAATAATTAAGCAATATTACAAAAATTAACTCGTAAACTCCTTTAATAAAAGGCAGAAAATGAGGTTATTTTTTGTTTATATTTGTGTTTTACTGCTTAATAGATTAATTAAAATGAAAACTACTTTTACAAAAAAGAATTACTATATATTAATTGCGGGTATATTTTTTATTGCGCTTGGTTACTTATTAATGATTGGCGGAGGCAGTAAAGACCCAAATGTTTTTAATCCTGCAATCTTTGATTTTCAACGCATTACTTTGGCGCCAATTAGTTGTTTAATTGGGTTTGTTACCATTGTTGTTGCAATTATGTGGCGACCAAAAGAAGACGCTAACTAACAATGAGTTATCTCCAGGCCTTAATAATAGCCATTATTGAAGGATTAACGGAATTTTTGCCGATATCATCAACAGGACACATGATGATAACTACAGCTGTTTTAGGAATAAAAATCACTCCTTTTGTAAAATTGTTTACCGTTGCCATTCAATTGGGTGCAATACTAAGTGTTGTAGTTTTATATTTTAAACGTTTTTTTAAATCCATAAATTTTTATTTAAAATTAGTTGTAGCTTTTATTCCTAGCGCAATAATGGGATTGATATTAGGAGATTGGATTGATGCCCAACTAGAAAATGTTTTTGGTGTTGCTGTAGCTTTATTTATTGGGGGAATACTCTTATTATTTGTTGATAAATGGTTTAAACAAGAAGTTATAAACCATGAAGATAAAATCTCATTTTTTAAGGCTTTTAAGATAGGTGCTTTTCAATGCCTGGCCTTGTTCCCTGGAGTTAGCAGAAGCGCTTCTACGATTATTGGTGGAATGAGCCAGGGGCTCACTCGCCAAAGTGCAGCTGAATTTTCATTTTTTTTGGCTGTACCAACTATGTTTGCTGCCACTGCAAAAAAGCTACTTGACTTTTATTCTGATGGGTCAACCATAAGTTCTAAAGAAATAAGACTATTAATTTTTGGAAACTTAGTAGCTTTTATTGTAGCTATTTTAGCCATTAAATTTTTTATAGGCATATTAAATAAATATGGATTTAAATATTTTGGGGTTTATAGAATTATTATTGGTGGTCTATTGATTATTTTGTTTTTGTGTGGAATAAAAATTGCAGTTGTATAAAACAAACATTTCTTTGTTAATTAATCTTTATTTACAGCGTTAATATAGAACTATAAAAAAATAAATTCGCTTATAAATTTATTAATGTGAGTGATATCCTTACAAAAAAAAGACTGCGTACTTCTGGCGTAACTGTAATTATTAGTTTGGCTCTTGTTTTATTTATGCTTGGTGCCCTAGGGTTGTTGGTTATTAATGCCAATAAACTAGCGAAACATTTTAAAGAAAATGTTGGTTTTCAAATTTTTCTGAAAGATACAGCAAGCTCCGCTCAAATAGATGCATTGTACCAAGAAATAAATAATTCTAGCTATGCTAAAGGCGTAACGCTTGTAAATAAAGAGCAAGCAGCACAAAAATTAAAAGTTGATTTAGGTGAAGATTTTGTTTCTTTTTTGGGTACTAATCCCTTATTAAATTCTTTTGATGTTAAACTTAACGCCAACTATGCGGTTACTGATACATTGCAAATAATAGAAAAAGAACTTTTACAAAAAACATTTGTAAAAGAGGTGGTTTATCAAAAGGATATGATAAACAATCTAAATAAAAACACCAAAGCAATAGCTTTTTTTATTTTAATTTTTAGCGGAGCACTTTTAATCGTAGCTATTGCCCTTATAAATAATACTATTCGTTTATCAATTTATTCTCAGCGTTTTTTAATTAGAACAATGTATTTAGTTGGTGCTACCCGATTATTTATTAGTAAACCATTTATTTTTAAAGGTTTGAGGCAAGGTATTATAGCTGGATTATTATCCGGGCTACTATTAGCCGGATTACTTATTATAAGCACAAGGTTTGTACCGGACTTATTACAACTTCAAGATGAGAATTTGTTGCTTTTTTTATTCTTGTCGGTTATTATTTTAGGCATTATTATTTCAGCTTTTAGCGCAATGTTTGCCGTGTTGAGGTTTTTGAAGTTAAAAACCAGCGACTTGTATTTTTAAATTTTCTTAACCTTTTATTGAATGATTTAATTACTAATTTCGTGTAAAATAAAATAACTATGGATTCAAATTTCAGAAACACACCAATTGAAAAATTCGAAAACGCTACTTTTGTAACTCAAAACACTATCCTTCGTTCATCGTTTGCTTGGATGAGTTTAGCAATGGTTTTAACCACAATTTCAGCATTATTATTTGCATTTGTTCCCGAATTAACTTCTTTATTAATTGAACAAACAGAATATGGATTTAAACCTTCAATGTTAGCTTATGTAGTAATGTTTGCACCAATTTTATTTGTTATGGCAATGGGTTTTGGAATAAATAAAATGTCTGTTCCTGTTTTAATAAGCACATTTATTGCTTACTCTGTTGTAAATGGTATTAGTTTTAGTTTTATTTTTTTGGTATACAGCTTAGGCTCAATTTATAAGGTTTTTTTAAGTACCGCAGCGTTGTTTGCGTTAATGGCAATTGCAGGTTATACAACAAAAACCGATTTAACTAAATTAGGAAGTATTTTAATGATTGGGGTTATTGGAATTGTAATTGCGTCGCTAATAAACTTTTTTATGAAAAGTGAAAGTATGGATTATCTCATAAGCATTTTAGGGGTAATCATTTTTACAGGATTAACAGCATATGATGTTCAAAAAATTAAAAACCTAGGTGACGGAATGGGAGATAATACTATTAACCGAAAATTTGGAATTATGGGTGCGTTAACGCTTTATCTCGATTTTATTAATTTGTTTTTGTTTTTACTTAGATTATTTGGCGGAAGAAAAGATTAATTATGAGTCAAAGGTCAGTAAACATACTGACCTTTTTTCTTTTAAAATATTAAATGGAAGTTAGAGCTGATACTTATTTGTGGGCAATTAGAATGTATAAGTCGCGAACACTTGCTTCAGAAGCCATTAAAGGTGGAAAAGTGAAGTTAGAGGGGATAAACTTTAAGCCTGCACATATTGTAAAAATAGGCGAATGTTACACCCTCACTATAAGTAACGACAAAAAAATAATAGAGGTTTCTGCGATAATTGAAAAACGTGGTAATTTTGAATTTGCAAAACAACATTACATAGATCATACGCCTATCCAAACAAAACAAGAAAAACTCGATTCATCTTTTTACACCGTAAACATTAAACGCGATAAGGGCAGCGGTAGGCCAACCAAAAAAGATAGAAGAGCTATATTTGGTTTTAACGACGAAATTTAGATTATTTTATAACACCTAGTTCTTTACCAACTTTTTCAAAGGCAGAAACAGCTTTATCTAAATGTTCTTTTTCGTGTGCAGCACTTAATTGAACCCTTATGCGGGCTTTATCTTTGGGTACTACCGGATAGAAAAATCCAATTACATAAATGCCTTCTTCTAATAATTTTGCAGCGAATGTTTGCGCCAATTTAGCATCATATAACATTACCGGAACAATGGCACTATCACCATCTTTTATTTCTAGTCCAGCGTTTTTTATACCTTTTTTAAAATAATTTACATTCCATTCTAATTTATCGCGCAGCGCTGTAGATTCTGATAACAAATCAAAAACAGCTAAACTTGCTCCAACAATACTTGGAGCTAAAGAATTACTAAACAAGTATGGACGCGAACGTTGACGCAACAATTCAATAATTTCTTTTCTACCGGATGTAAACCCACCCATTGCCCCACCTAAGGCTTTACCTAAAGTGCCTGTAATAATATCAACACGGCCAATAACGTTTTTCGCTTCAATAGTTCCCCTTCCAGTTTTGCCAATAAACCCACTTGCATGACATTCGTCTACCATAACCAATGCATTATATTTATCTGCCAAGTCACATATTTTATCCAATGGTGCAATAAAACCATCCATGCTAAAAACACCATCGGTTACAATAATTCTGTTTCGTTGCGCTTGGGCTTTAATAAGCTGTTCCTCTAAATCTGCCATGTCACAGTTTTTGTAACGGTAGCGCTGTGCTTTGCATAAACGAACGCCATCAATAATACTTGCGTGATTTAGCTCATCGCTTATGATGGCATCTTGTTCGTCAAATAAAGGTTCAAAAACCCCGCCATTTGCATCAAATGCGGCTGCATATAAAATGGTATCTTCTGTGCCTAAAAACTCGGCAATTTTACTTTCAAGTTGTTTATGAATATCTTGTGTACCACAAATAAAACGAACACTGCTCATTCCAAACCCATGCGTATCTAAGGTTTTTTTTGCTGCATCTAAAACTTTTGGATGAGAAGCTAAACCCAGATAATTGTTAGCACAAAAAATTATTACATCCTTACCATTTACCTTTACAACTGCATCCATGGGTGTTGTAATTATTCGCTCGCGTTTAAATAAACCGTTGCTCTCTATTTCAGACAAGGTATTTTGTAATTGTTGTTTTAATTGACCGTACATATTTTTAGTATTTTTACAGCCATAAATTTACAAAAGTTTTATAATAAGCTTATGACATATATAATTTCAGGAATTCAACAGGTTGGTATAGGCGTTTCTAATGTTCATGAGGGTTTTAATTGGTACAATAAAAATTTAGGAATGGATATTCCTATTTTTGAAGAAGCTGCAGAAGCTGCTTTAATGTTGCCATATACCGGTGGTGTGCCACAAAAACGCCATGCTATTTTGGCTATAAACATGAACGGAGGCGGAGGCTTTGAAATTTGGCAATATACCAGTAGAACTCCTCAAGCGCCTTCATTTAAGCCTCAGTTAGGCGATCTTGGCTTATTTTGTGCTAAAATAAAAACTAAAAACATTTATAACACCTTTAATTTTTTAAAATCACAGCATGTAAAAATATTAGGCGAAATTTCTAAAAGTCCAATAGGTAAACAACATTTTTTTATTGAAGATGCCTTTGGAAATTTGTTTGAGATTATTGAAGATAGCGTTTGGTTTGGAAAAGGTGTAAATGAAACTGGCGGACCAATAGGCATGATAATTGGTGTAAGTAATCTTGAAAAATCTATTCAGTTTTACAATTCAATTTTAGGTTATGATAAAATATTGTATCAAGGCGAAGGCAGTTATGAAGATTTTTTACCATTACCTGGTGGAAATGTAATAAATAAGCGGGCCGTGTTAACTCACAGCAAAAATAGAGTAGGGCCATTTTCTCAATTGTTTGGAACGAGCTATATTGAATTGGTAGAAGCTAAAAATTACACGCCACGAAAAATTTTTGAAAATCGTTTTTGGGGTGATTTGGGTTTTATTCATTTATGTTTTGATATTAAAAATATGAATGCCTTGAGAACAGCTTGTGAAAAACAAGGATGTCCGTTTACTGTTGACGGTGGGGCCGGTTTTGAAATGGGTGAGGCCGCCGGTCACTTTACCTACATTGAAGATCCTGACGGAGCGCTAATAGAATTTGTTGAGACAAAAAAAATTCCAATCATGAAAAAGTGGGGTTGGTATTTAGACCTTACAAAGCGCAAACCCGAAAACGCCCTACCAAAATGGATGTTAAAAGCGCTTGGATTAAATAGAAAAAAATTAATTAAGTAAAATAGAGTTGATAAAAATTGGCGACAAAATAACGCTTCCGGATTTTCCGTTATTACTTGCTCCAATGGAGGATGTAAGCGACCCACCTTTTAGATATGGTTGCAAACAACATGGCGCCGATTTAATGTATACCGAATTTATTAGTAGCGAAGGTTTAATAAGAGATGCCATAAAAAGCAGAAAAAAACTGGATATTTTTGATTACGAGCGCCCAATCGGAATTCAAATTTTTGGTGGCGATGAAGAGGCAATGGCCCTTTCTGCAAAAATAGTTGATGCTACCAATCCCGATTTGTTGGATATTAATTTTGGATGCCCTGTAAAAAAAGTAGTTTGTAAAGGCGCCGGAGCAGGGGTATTAAAAGATATTGATTTAATGGTGAGGCTTACAAAAGCTGTTGTAAAAAGCACAACGTTACCGGTGACGGTAAAAACAAGATTAGGCTGGGATGATTCTTCTATAAATATTATGGAGGTTGCAGAACGTCTGCAAGATGTTGGCATAAAAGCATTAACTATACATGGCAGAACACGAGCTCAAATGTATAAAGGAGAAGCTAATTGGTCGCATATAGCAACGGTTAAAAATAATTCACGAATAACCATTCCGATTTTTGGTAACGGCGATATTGACAGCCCTGAAAAAGCACTTGAGTATAAAAACAGATATGGTGTGGATGGAATAATGATTGGAAGGGCAGCCATTGGATATCCTTGGATTTTTGATGAGATAAAATATTTTTTTAATACCGGAAAACATTTACCAAAACCAACCATAGAAAACAGAGTTGAGGTTTGTAAAATGCATGTTCAAAAATCGGTTGAATGGAAAGGTGAAAAGCTTGGTTTATTGGAAATGCGCAATCATTATGCTAATTACTTTAAGGGAATCCCAAATTTTAAAGAGACGCGAACAAAACTGGTAACTCTAAACTCATATAAAGAAATTTCGGAAACTCTGGATAATATAACTTTAACGCACGTCGTTTAGTTAACGGCACAAGCATACATTAACAAATCCGGAACCTATACTACAAATATTGTTTTTAAACTAATTGGTTTTGTTGGAGTTAAATTTGATTTTCTTTATAAAATTAATTCTATTACAGAACATTAATCATATAAAATGTTGCGTTGAATCATATCACAACATGATTTTTTAGATGTAAGTTTGATAGGACTAATTACTAAATCTTATATCATGAAACCAGAGGAAAGAGTTACAATAAAACCACAAGAAGTAATAACTCTTTTTAGAGACATCAATGTTAAAGGTGATGAAGCACAGGCTATTCATTATCCTGAATTAGAAGATTTGTTTAAAGATGGATTTTATGTTGAAAGTTTTAATCAGGCTTTTGTAGGGACAGATCGATTTATTATAACTTTTGTACTCAGAAAATTTAATAAGAATACTTATTAAAAAACATAATTAAACAAATACTAATAAAATAGTTAATGTTTTTTGAGGACATTTTATTTGATGAAGATTCAAAATTTAAATAAAAATATAGGAATTATTTAATTGTTTTACATTTTTAAAAATTAAGTATAAGTTAACTGGCTATTAATTTTTTTTTAATCATATTTAATTCAAGGAAGTTACCTTAATCTACCTTATATGCTCACGCTATTATTTTTATTTTAGTCCTTAAGTTGTTAAGGAAACAACTTGTTTCATATCGAGAGAACTGAATAAAAAAAGGCAGAAGTATACCTTCTGCCTTTTTAATAAAAAAATTCTATTTTTTTATTGATTAATCAATAGTTTAAAACCTTTGCCATGAATATTAATGATTTCAACTTTAGAATCGTCTTTTAAATATTTACGCAATTTGGCAATGTAAACGTCCATGCTTCTTCCATTAAAGTAATTATCATCTTGCCAAATGGATTTGAGGGCAAACGTTCTGTCTAACACATCGTTTTGATGAACACAAAGTAAGCGTAATAACTGGCTTTCTTTTGTCGTTAATTTTTGTTCGATGCCGTTATGTTGCAAAATTTGTTTGTCCGAATTAAACTGATAGTTTCCAACTTTAAAATTTACTTCGCTAGTTTCAGATGCGCGCGCTTTATTAGTTCGTCTTAAAACAGCGGTAACCCTAGCCAGTAATTCTTCCATACTAAATGGTTTAGTAATATAATCATCAGCTCCTGCTCCAAAACCTTCTATAGTATCTTCTTTCATGCTCTTTGCGGTTAAAAATATAATAGGTATATTTTTATCACTCACACGAATCTCTTTGGCTAACGTAAACCCATCTTTTACCGGCATCATGACGTCTAACAATAATAAGTCATAAGAACCTTTAAAAAATAAATCGGCACCTTTTTTCCCATCTTCAGCCAATTTAGTTTCAAAGCCCTTAGCTTCCAGA
Source organism: Bacteroidia bacterium (assembly GCA_044344665.1). Taxonomy (GTDB): domain Bacteria; phylum Bacteroidota; class Bacteroidia; order B-17B0; family Aurantibacillaceae; genus Aurantibacillus. The sequence goes on from JBIJCO010000007.1 coordinate 110,657, forward strand.
TATTCCTGAAGAAGAGGCCCTAAACTTGGATCGTCTTCTACTAAAAGTATTTTTGTTTTAACAGTTTCCATAATATGTTAAATTTTTGATTTAATTAAAGGTAATCACTTACTATGCCAATTTAACATTTTTAACATTAATTACAAAATAGGTAAATGCACGTTAAAAGTACTGCCTTTGCCTAATTCACTATCAACAGAAATAGTGCCATGATGCTTAAGCACAACTGCGAGAACATAAGAAAGGCCTAAACCAAAACCTTTAACATTATGTACATTGCCTGTTGGAACTCTGTAAAATTTATCGAATATTTTACGCTGATTTTCTTTGCTTATTCCCATGCCATTGTCTTTTACTTTTATCATAATACCTTCTGGTGTATTGTTTGTTGAAATAACAATTTCCGGAATATCTTTAGAGTATTTAATGGCGTTGTCAATTAAATTGAAAATGATGTTGGTTAAATGAACTTTATCTGCCTGTAGTTTAAATTTTTTTGCATCAAGTTGAGTTTGAATACTCCCGCCTCTTTGCCCAATTAAAAGTTGTGTGTTATTAATGGCTGTGTAAATAATATCATGAACATCAACTTCTACCAACTTTAAAATAAATTCGCCTTTATCTAATATTGAAGTTTGTAAAATGCTTTCAACCAAAACACTTAAACGTTTGTTTTCATCGCGAATCATTTTAATATAACGCTGTTGTTTTTCGGGAGTTTGTGAAATACTATTATCTCCTAACATCTCACTTGCCAATGAAATTGTGCTTATTGGTGTTTTAAATTCATGCGTCATGTTGCTGATAAAATCATTTTTGATGATGGATAATTTTTTTTGTTTTAGATTATTAGCCATAATGTAATAGAACGAAAAAATTAAAATAAAAATAACCACAAATGATACAATGAGTAGGGGCCACATTTCCTTAAATACAGCTTTTTTTTGATTTGGAAAACGCACTATTAAATATTCAGGGTCAACAAAACGATTACTGGGAGATAGATTAACTTTATAAGATGGGCCTAAGGAATCTGAATAAGCTTCGGCATTTATTAAGTTTGCATGATGCGAACTTCCCGGAAATAAAAGCGTTAAATAATAGAGGTATTTTGTTTTAATGTTTTGTTTAATTAATTCGGTCGATAAAATTGAATCCAATAACAATGTATCTACTTTTTGATTGTAATCAGTATAATAATTTTGAGTGGATGTTTCGTCAAAAAAACTATATCCTTTTGTGGGATTATAATAGTCTAAATTGTTTTGTGTTTGATTATTTGTTTTTGCTTTTAACTCTTCAAGAAAACTTGCGGCTGCGGGGTCTAGTCGTAAAGAATCTGTACCAATTTCTTTTGTAATAAACTGGCTTCGTTGATAGCCATTGCTGTCAATACTTGATTCTCGATAAAGTTTAAAGTTGATTTGGTTGGAATTACCATTTAGTGATGGTAATTGAAAAGTAATTCCTTGAGTGCGTGTTTTAATTTTTTTATAAGAGCCTTTTGTTTCTAGCTTTTCAAGCTTTGCTGCCGTATTATTTAATGCTTCGGTTACGTGTTGTTCAAACAAATCTTGCTTTACACCAAAATCATAATTAATCCAGTAAACCTGAATAAAAACAAGAATTAATATTGCTACGGTAAATGAAACGGATACAACTAATAATAATTTTTTATTCATCTTAAGCCAAAGTTAAATTATTAAAATAAACAGAAAATTTAAAAAATGGTAAAATAATTAATGTTTATTCTAAATTATCAATCGGAAAACACTGTCCGTTTTCGCAGATATAGCATTTTAGCCGGTCTTTGAAAATGTAAGGTTTGTAAATGGATTTGTTTAACAGCATTCTTAAACATTCTTGTACACCTTCAATAATACTTGGATGAGGATGCATCATATCTGCCAGTTCTCGTATACCTTGATTCGTGTGAATTAAATAAGCTACTGCCTGTATGGCACTGCTAGCATGCTCTCCTATAACCCGCATACCTAAAATTCTCATGCCGTGATCGTTGGTAACAATGATTTTAAAAAAGCCTTTTGTTTTGCGCATGGCAATTGCTCTGGCGTTGGTTGTATAATCTAGTTTAACCACTTTGTGAGCAATGCCTTTGGCTCTACAATCTTGCTCATTCATTCCAACGGCAGCAACCTCAGGATTTAAAAACATAATTGAGCTGATGTTTCTGTAAGTTAAAGGTTTTATGGTTGGGCCAAACATTCTTACAACTGCGTGACGTGCCTCTCTTTCCCCAACATTAACCAATGCCATTTCTGTACTTACATCGCCGGCAACAAAAATATTACTGATGTTTGTTTGTGTATCGTCATTCCAAATACCCCCTCTTTCACTAATTTTTATACCAACATTTTCAAGTCCTATATTTTCAATATTTGGGGTTCGGCCAATTGAAATTAAGGCCTTTTCAACTAAATGAATTTCTGACTTACCATTGGTATATTCAAGTTCATATTCAACCATACC
>JBIJCO010000032.1:0-32277 GCA_044344665.1 Bacteroidia bacterium
TTTTGGTTATACTGCAATTATTAATGTCTTTTACGTTAACAGTGTAAGTGTTTGCTCCTAAATTTATGGCTGTTGGGGTTGTTTGATTGCCCGGTGTCCACGAATACGAATACATACCAGTACCTCCAGTAGCTATTACACTAGCTGAGCCATCGCTTAATCCAAAACAACTAATGTTGGCTCCATTATAATTAGAGGCAACTGTTGCTGTAGCATTTAAAACGGAAGGCAATGTTATAAATGATGTGGATGAAATACAGCCTCTCATATCTTTTACAATTATTGAATAGGTATTTGCCACAGCTGCATTTAATGTATAGTTACCTAGAGATTGATAGGTTATTCCATTATCAAACGATACATTATACGGTCCATTATCCCCACCAGCCGGAAAAACAACAATAGGTGTAGTAGCGGTTCCCAAAGCATAACATTTGTTATATGTTATGTTATTAATTATGACTTCTGGTTTAACAAATAACGTAAAGGTTTTTAAAGAAGAGCAATTATTTCCATCTTTCAACACAATAGAATAAGTTGTATTATTATTAAGTAAAGCAGAATAAACACCAGGAGATTGAAAACTTAAACCATTATTAAATGAAACCTGAAACATTCCGGATACCCCTCCAGTAGGCGTGATAACAGTAAGCGCCTGACCAGACCCCGGTATAGAACATGAAATTGAATAGGTAGCTACCTTAACAGAATCAGGCTGACTAATTGGAATAATTAGCAGAGACGGCGTTTTGCAACCATTAGCATCTTTAACACTAACGGTATAACCTCCGGCAGTTAAATTACTAATACTAGATGTTATTGCACCAGTTGACCAAGTATAAGTATAAGGCGCAACGCCACCATTTACATTTAATGAAATTGAACCATTATTACCATTAATACAGGTAACATTTTGCACAACAGAAGTTGTAACAGTTAATACATTTGGTTGTGTAATTATAGCTGAACTTAATGCCGAACAACCACTTGCATCTTTAATTGCCACACTATAATTACCCGGACTTAAATATACCTGATCTTCGGCGTGCTGGTTACTTGCAGTATTCCAAGTATAAGTATAAGGTATACTCCCACCTGAAATTATCAAATCTATTGAGCCATCATTTAATCCTGAACAACTTATATTAGTTGGCATTAACCCAACTGATAATTGAGAAGGCTGAGTAATTGAAAAATTATAAATATCATTGCAGCCTTTAGAGTCGGTAACTATAACTGAATAATTGCCCGCAACTAAATTACTAGTGCTTGGCCCGGTGTTTCCATTACTCCAAGCAACAGAATATGAGCCGATTGCCCCAGAAACAACTGCCAATGCATTACCATTATTTCCTCCGTAACATGAAACATTTGTTCTTAATACATTTAAATTTAAATTATTACAAATAGGTCCATTAATACTCACATTATCAGTTTTTGTACATCCCTTATTATCAGTTATTAAAACAGAATAAATTCCAGGTGTTAAATTTGTAATTGAAGATGTAGTTGCGCTATTGTTCCATAAATAATTATAAGGCAAAGTGCCTCCAAACGGGTTTGAAGCTGCCGCACCATCATTTCCCGGAGAAATTGTGCTTACGTTTGTATGCGTCATTACATTAATAATTGGTGTTGGTTCTGTAATGGTAACATTAGCAGTTTGATAACACGTTGGCACATTTCCATCACCTATAAAAACAGAGTATACACCGGCATTTAAGTTAACAGCCACTGAAGAATTTTGAACTGGCATGGTATTCCATGTATAAGTGTAAGCAGGCACTCCACCACTAACATTTACTTTAGCTACGCCATCATTTGATTGATAACACGACGCATTTGTTGCTGAGGATACCGAAGTAAATGCTAAACATCTTGGTTCGTTTACAACTGTGCTTCCTGCAATTAAGCAACCATTGGCATCTTTAACATTTGCTGTGTAAATTCCGTAAGTTAAACCACCAATAGAAAAAGAATTTAAACCTCCCGGTGTCCAAGTTACAGAATAAGCGGCTGTTCCTCCGCTAACCGTAACACTTGCCGTACCATTATTTCCTCCGTTAATTGAAACATTATTTACATTAAATAATAAACTTAATGCATTAGGTGCAATTAAATTAGTACTTGCAAATCCGTTACATCCTATCGAATCAGTTACGTTAACATTATAATTACCCTGACCAACCGTTACAAAACTTGATGTAGAGGTTGTATTCCATAAATAATTATACGGCTGTGTTCCTCCACTAACTAACGCATTTAAATTTACCGTAGAATTATGACACGCTAAAACCGTGGGCGACAAAGTTACTGAAAGTGGCATTGTATAATAAATACGTGTGGTATCTATTTTATTTGTACAGCCGCTTCCGCCAAAGCCTGTTAGATATAATTCAACATAACCGGCAGCTAATTCAGATGGTGTAGGACTATATGTATTATTTACGTAAGTATTGCCGGGATTAAATGTCCCCGCCCCACCAGACCATGCGGCGCTTATTGCGTTAATAACGGTTCCTGTTATTGAAGCTAAAGGATTTGATTTACATACTTTTTGATTTGGAGACGCAACAACTGTTGGAACAACGCCAACGCTCACAGTTCTTGAAGTTTTATAATCAGAACAATTTCCTGCACTATAAAGTTTATCTTTTAACGAAAGATTATAACTACCAAATGCATTTGCAAAGTATGTATTTGTACCTACAGCAAAAACTGTACTTGGACTTACAGCCCAGGCATATACATATGGCGGTAAACCACCAATGGGTGTAGCCGTTAGGGTAATACCGCTGGAAGGACCAGTATTGCAAAATGTTGCAGATGTTGGATTAATAGTTGCGGAAAGTACAGGGTAATTCCAAATTCTAACTGTATCACATAATGTAACACTAAAACCACATGATGATGCTATTGGAAAACCGCACACCTTATAATCAACGTAAAACGGAACAGTTATGTTTGAATATGTATTTAATGGTGCACTAAAAGTTGGACTAGCAACGTTTAAAGAATCTAAAAACGAATTAAAAAAATTATTTTGTGCGGTAGACGTACCCGAAATAGCCGTCCATTGTACAGATGTATTTACAATACCGTTAGTAATTAATTTTTTCTTACAACCAATTCGAGTGGTATCATCTTTTGGAAAAACCGGTTTAGAAACTGAAGTTATTTTATAAACATTTTTATTGCTTCCTGGTTTGCAAAATGTTATTTGATGAGGCCCAGAGCCCGAAATACATTTAATGGTGCCGCCGGGATAATTTCCGGTACAACCAATATCATAAAATAATGAACCTGCCGGGTCAGCACCTATCATGTCTATTTGAATGCCTGCAACGTTTGGATCGAGTGTTAAATTAAAATATACACACTCGTCATTACCTGCGGCAGCGCAGCATGTTCCATTTCTAGCAACATTCGAGGATGTCCAAATTGCTGATGGTTGACCGGTTAAATTAATTACAAATGAAGGTGTACTTGAACTGCAAGGATTTTGCGCTAATAAATTATTGGTTAACAATAATAGGACAACAATAATACCCCCAGATACAAAACTGTTTTTAAATAACGTTTTTTTAAAAATTGATTTCATACGATTCTGTTTTTATGTCACAAATTTCAGTTCGTAATTATTTTTTTTTAATGACTTGAGACATTTCAGCAATTGATTAAAAACAAAAAATAAATTAAACGATTTACAGATGACAAACATCAATTCAAACAGTGATGAATTTAAGATTCATTCAAGATCTTATGCGCTTAAATTTGAAATCTCAGTAAAACAAATAATGAAAACTATTCTTGTTCCTACAGATTTTTCGGATAATGCAGACAATGCTTTGTATTTTGCTATTGAACTTGCAAAAAAACAAAAATCAAAATTGTTGTTAGTTCACGCTTTTCAATTGCCAATTGTTGTTGCTGCCGTACCTTACGATATTATTAATAACGAAAAGTTAGAAATTAAAAAAGAAGCGGAAAATAATTTAAAGTCTCTGGGCATTAAAATTAAACATTCCGGAGATTTACAATATGACTATTTTATAGAAGAAGGCGACACGGTTGATGTTATACTAAAATATGCAAAAGAAAAAAATGCAGAGCTAATAATTATGGGGACAAAAGGTGCAAGCGGATTAAAAGCGGTGTTATTTGGCAGCGTAACCGAGAGCGTTATTGAAAAAACTGAACTTCCGGTATTAGCTATTCCTAACAAAACCAAATTCAGCAATCCAATTAAAACAATAACGTTTGCCACAAATTATAAATTAAACGAAATAGAATCCATTAAGAAACTAATTGAAATTGCAATTGTTTTAGAATCAAAAATCAACATTTTACATATTACCAATGAAAATATTACTAACGAACATGAAGTAAACTTGATGAATAAGTTTATGAAATTTGTAAACTCAAAAATAACCTTTAAGCCAATATCTTTTCAAATTATTCATGGAAAAAATATTACTCAGCAATTACTAAATTTAATTTCGTCAGGAAATACAGATATGCTTGTATTATCAACGCATTATAAAAACTTTATGAAAAATCTATTAGAAAAAAATATAACAAAACAACTTGTATTAAAAACAACTATTCCTATAGTAGCATTTCATTATAACGATTGGCGAGCTATCGACAAGCCGTTAAGCCAATAGCCAATTTATTAAGAATCTTTTGCATGTATTTTATTTCCTGTTAGCAAAGACTTTATTATTTTTTCAAATTAAATCTTGCTCCAAGTTGAAGAAAATAAATAAATCCACCAGCAGAAGCATTGTAAGTAGTTTGACCTAATGTCTTTGTTTCTTTATCACTCAAATTAAAGCTCCATCCGACACTGGCATCAGCATAAAAAATCTTTTTAAATGGAAAAACTCTTAACCCTAGCTTAGACACAATGTAATTCTTCACTATAGTTTTCTTTGCTCCACTGATTTTATCTTCCATCATAAACCATTCTGGTCCGCCCAAAATACCCGCGTAAATACCTTTTCTGTCTTGACGCAAAAAGTAGTTTGTAAACATCTCAAACGCATTATTTCTCCTAACCCTAATATTTTCCGCATTTTCAAAGAATGTGTTTTTGATATAATCAGGAGGAGCTACACTAAAACCAATTACTCCAACTTGCCAGTTACCTAATTCAAGCCCTGCGCTTCCGCCTAAACCACTTGACATAAATAAAAATGGATAGACATCAATGCTTAACTGCAAAGGAGCTGGATCTTTTCCTTTGCCTAAAATTTGACTTTCAAATAAGTTTATTTTGTCTTGCGCAAAAAAACGGGTTGTTATTAAAACAACTGCTAGTATTAAAATGGACTTTTTCATTATGCTATTTTTTTTGCATAAAGTTCGGTCGAGCAATTGATATTTTTTGTTGACTATTGGTAAGATTTTTGCCTAGCTCTAATCCTACTCAAACTTTCAGGACTTATACCAATCAGATTAGCCAAATAACGTTGCGGCACTTCCTGAAATAAATCAGGTCTTTGTTTAATTAATTTTTTAACCCTCTCTTCAGGTCTTTCGGAAGATAATGACATTGCGATATCTATTGTCCGCTGTGCCACTTGCTCGGCCATTATTCGTCCAAAAGATTCTATATTCCTATTTTCTTTATAAAGCCTAAATAAATCATTTTTTTTAATCACAAATAATTCAGCGTCTTTAAGAATTTGAAAATTATAATTGGAAGGGATATTTTGTATAATGCTTTTAAAGTCAGTAATAAAATTGTTTTGCAAAGTAATATCACAAGTTATTTCATTATCATCTTTTATATGATAGTGTCTGATAACTCCTGAATTTAAAAATGCTACAAAATCACAAACTTTACCTTCGCGAAGCAAATAGTCCTTTCGTTTAAGTTTAATTGTTTTAAAATTTAATACAATTGCATTTTTATCTGAATCAGTAAACTGAATAAATCTTGAACAGTAATTTAGCAAGTTGTCAATCATTCTTTAAAGTCTGTGTTTGCTCTTTATTAGGATTGCCGATATAATAAAGTAACGCTAAAATTAAACTAGTTACTTATCCTGAAATTTTTAAATACTTGGTTGTATTGGCAGGATCAAGGAGCATTAATGTTTCAACCGCTTTTGTTTTTTCTTCTGGCAATGCTCCTTTAAAAATATTAATTAACTCATCTGCCTTTGCATTAAAAAATAATTGCATATTAAACGATGCCGGTCTTGACTGATAAACAGGCTTCAATAAATCTAAAGACTTTAAAAGATTTGCCCTTCCCTCTTCTACGTTTTCATACATTAAATCCAAACCATTTCGGCAATATTGGTAATGACAGTCTCTAATGCCTTTAAAAACGGGCTGTAGTTGATTTTCAACAATCCAATAACGATTACGTGTACTTTCAGTATTCCTCCAACCTTTTTCTGACGCTGTTTGAGCGTTATTTACAATAAGTTGTGCTTTTTGCCAATAGTCAGTACCCCCAAGCGGAGCAAATGAATCGGCATCTTCGGCTAAAATAACATAGGCGTAAAATGCCAAAACAGATGTTAAATTATTTTGAAAGGTAGTTTCATTAAATTCTAACTGAGAAAACTGTTGAAACTTAAATTGAAAGTTGTCGTCTTCGTAATTAAACAATTGAGTATAATATGCGCTTTTGTATATTGGTCTGCGACTTTGAACTTGAATTGACGCTGAAAAATCTTCGGTACTGATAGCTTCTTTAATGTTTATGAAAATAGAACAGTCAATGCGCTCATTTGTCGTATAAATTTCTTTAGACCATTTTCTGTTGTTCATAAACTCATAAATTGCTTTTTCAAGCTGATCAAAAATTTGCTTGTTTGCGGTACCCTGAAGTTGAGTATAATTAATTTTTACCTGACAATTTAATTCCTGAGAAGAAATTGTTAATTGAATAAATACAATATTTAGAATTATCAGAAAATATTTTTTCATTATTTATTTAATAAAATCAATAATATAATTTACAATGTCAGAAGCAATATCTTGTTTAGATTTTAACCCAAAATTAGATATTTTATTGTGTTTATCAATAATTGTAATTTTATTGGTATCAAATCCAAACCCCGAGCCTTCCTCAGAGGGAGAATTAGCAATAATCAAATCAAGATTTTTTGTTATCAGCTTTTCTTTGGCGTAGTTTACTATATTTTCAGTTTCAAGCGCAAAACCAACTAAACATTGATTTACTTTTTGTTTACCCAATTCACTCAAAATATCCTTTGTTTTGGTTAACTCCAAACTTAAGGTTGCTGATTTCTTTTTTATTTTTTGTTCGCTAACCGATATCGGTTTATAATCAGCCACTGCAGCAGAGCAAACCACAATGTCTTTATCTTTATAATTTGCAAGCATGGCATTATACATACCATCACTACTTTCTACATTAATAATTTTTATTGATGTATTTTTTACTTTTTCATTACTTGGACCAAGTACAAGAATTACATCTGCTCCGCAAGCAGCTAATGCTTCGGCTATTGCAATACCCATTTTACCAGTGCTTCTGTTTCCGATAAACCTAACAGGATCAATTGCTTCATAAGTTGGGCCTGCGTTTACCAGGGCAGTTCTTTGATTTAAAGGTAAATTATATTTGAAAAAATTTTCTAAAAACCTAATAATTGTTTCAGGTTCTGCCATTCTACCCTCTCCTACTAAACCACTTGCCAATTCGCCTGTTTCGGCCGGAATAATTAGATTACCATTGCTTATAAGTGTTTGTAAATTTTTCTTAACAGTAGGATGAAGGTACATGTCTAAATCCATAGCAGGAGCAACAATACATTTACTTTTAGCAGACAAGTAAGTTGCCATAAGAACGTTATCACACAATCCACTTGCCATTTTAGCTAGAGTATTTGCTGTTAATGGTGCTATTAAAAAAACATCAGCCCATTCTGCCAGTTTTACATGATTATTCCAATTGTAATTAGCGTCAAAAAAATCTAATATTACTTCATTCTTACTAAGGACAGACAGAGTTTGTGGCGTAATAAAATTTGTTGCGGAAGCTGTTAAAACAACTTTAACTTCAGCTCCTTGTTTCATTAACAATCTTACCAAACTGGCGCATTTGTATGCCGCAATTCCGCCGGAAATTCCAAGTAATATTTTTTTATTATTAAACATATAAAACAAAAAGGCAGTAGAGCTATTGCTTACTGCCTTTTAATAGGTTTTCAAACGTTTATTCTTCAATTTTTGTTTGGTTTCTGTAATATACTTTTTCCTCTAAAAATTCCTGAATGGAAATTAATGTTGGTTTTGGTAATTTCTCGTAATGTTTAGAAATTTCAATTTGCTCACGATTTTCGAATACTTCTTCTAAATTATCAGTATGACTGCTAAACTCTTGTAACTTCCCAGATAATTCTTCTTTTAACTCTGAACTTATTTGATTTGCTCGCTTACTCATTATAGAAACTGCTTCATAAATGTTACCTGTAGGAGCATCAAAATTTCTAATATCACGAGTAACGATACTTTGTTCGGCGTTTGTTTTTTTAAAATCCATGTTTAATCTATATTTTCTTTTAATTTTTTACAGCTACTATAAATAGATTCTGCGCGACTAAGATAAGAACTTTTAGGGTACAAATCTAAAAATTTAATATAATTTTCAATAGCCAAATCTAAACGTTCTATTTTTTTAACCTTTATGCTATTTATAGCCAGTAAATAATACGAATTTATGGTAATTAAATAAAGCTCCTCAGTAAATTCACTCGAAGGATATTCTTTAATAAAATTTTTTGATGAAATAATTGCAGCTTTCCAATCGTCAACCTTAAAATATTGTTTTACAATTTCGTAATCTTTCTTTTCTAATTTATATCTAAGTTTATCTATTATCGTGTTACAACTATCAATTTTAGGGCTTTCAGAATAAACATCAAAAAATGATTGAAATTCTTTTATTGCGTTTTTAGTGCTTGTTTGGTCTAATTTATAATTAGCGGAGGTTAAATAATAACAATAAGCATTCATAAAATAACACTCTTCTGCATGTTTACTCGATGGAAATTGTTTAGTGAAATTTTTAAAATGATACTGGCTAATTATATAATCACCCATATTGTACTCACTCCATGTATAATGGTAATAAACCTCTTCCGCTTTATCGGTAACTTTTACAACAGGGATTAATTCTTCATATAACTGGGACGACTTAATATATTGACCTTTGTCAAAATACTCCTTTGCTTTGGTCATTTTTAACTCGTAATCATTACTCTTTAGTAACTTATTATAACCATCACAAGAAGTTAATTGAATTATAGCAATAATAAAACCGAGTATTTTGAAAATTTTCAAGCCACAAAGTTAGTATTTTTTGCCATAAAAAAAGCCCGGAATTCTCCGGGCTTTAAAAATAAATGTTAATTAAACTTATTGATTAATCACTTTTATTGTTTTAGAAAAACCATTTACGTTAGTAATCATTACAAAATACGAACCAACAGTGTAATTTGATAAATTGATAGAAACAGATTCATTAGTTATTATTTGATCAAAAGCTATTTGTCCCAAAATATTGTATACTTTAACTACATTTTCTCCAACTAAACCGGTAATATTTATAATACTAGAAATTGCAGGATTTGGAAAAATATTAATTGATTCCAAACCAGTGGTATTGAATAATCCAACTGATCCACAAGCTGTTGCAGTTTGAGAGAAAGTAGCCAAATCTGTTGTTTTTACGTTTGAATAATCACTCATTTTTTGATGCTTTGCTATTAATGAAGCTGTATATGCACCTGCAACAGTGTATGTTTTACTTACACTTGTAACAGTACCATTTGTTGTTGTTAAAGGAGAACTATCTCCCCATGCCCATGAATAAACTGGATCAGGCATTATAGTAGCGCTTGCTGTATTTGCAAAAGGTAACCATTGCACAGCGAATTGGTTTAAATTGTATTGACGATGGCCAATCCAAGGAGAAGATGTGTTTGAGTAATTATAAGCTGTAAACAAGCAAGGAGAGTTTGTTTGAGTAGATGCGCTCGCAGTTACTGAATAAGCAACACGAGGAGCAACCAAAAACTCATAATCAGTACCCATGCTAAACAAACCAGTTGTAAGTGAGAAACTAGAAGTCCCTACCCTTAAACAACCTAAACCTTCACCATATTTTGCTGCATTATTTGTACTTGTTGAAGATGCTTGCAGGGCGTTATTAATGTATAACCTTAATGTATCGGAAGGATTTGTAGAAACATTTTGCATCAGTATGGCATAGTCACCAGTAACAATAACTGGCGGTGTAAAATTCCCTCCTACAAACGTTCCTGCTGTACCTGTTACAACAGTTACCAATGAGGCAATTGGCGCACCAGATGGCACACCTGCAACAACATTATATAAAAATAAACCTACATTAACACTAGGTGATGGGGAAGATGCTTGCCTAGCTACAACACCCTCAGCACCAGTAACAGCAAGAGATCCCGAATTCTTGAAAATTGCTCCACCTTGAGTAGCAGAAGTAGCAGAGGTGTAGGAAGGGGCGTTTTTTAATGTAAAAAAACCTGTTGAGGCAGGATTTCTGTAAAAATGTTTATTAAAAAAATACCACAACGTGTCTACAATGTTAGCTGAAGCAGCTTTAGATTGTGCAAATGTGTTTTGTGAATCAACAGCAGGGTGTTTTGTAACGGACCCCGTTGACTCAACAATAAAATTACTTTGAGCTTTAACGCTCGCGGCAAAAGCAAAAACTGCAGTGCTTAATAATAATAATTTTTTCATGTTTATTTTTTTTAGTTAATAAGTTCAAATCTATTGAATAAATTGTGAAAATAAAATAATCTTTAATAAATTGTAAAAAAAAGGGGCTGTTTTTAACAAACAGCCCCTAGTTAAAGATATTTAATTTTAAAATGAATTATTTATTCAAAATTAATCTTTGAACCATTTTATCTTGACCATTACTTACCGTAACAAAATAAATTCCGTTAGATTGATTAGATAAATCTAAATTAATAACATCTGTTAAAATTGAATTATAACTATTAGACACAATCATCTGACCAATAGCATTTGTAACAGTAACAGATAAATCTTGAGTTGATGGTAAGGTAGCCACAATATTAAACAAGCCAGTTGATGGGTTTGGCATGATATTGATACTGTTACTTAAACCTAAATTTTTTGAAATACCAGAAATAATATCACCACAAATAATTGGGTAAATAGACAAATTAGCTTTCAAAGAAGCTCCCCATGCAGAACTAATTGAATGCCAAGAGTTGTTGCTCCATAATTCCCATCCATAATCAACTGGAGATCCAGGTGAATTAAAAACTACAGCCGTATCGCCAGGATTAGTTGTAGGAACTACTACTGAAGCAAAAAAACCACCTGTTGAAGGAGCTACTACTGCAGTTGTAAAATTATACAAATAGTTAACTTAGTGTGTTTGTTCCAACTTGGGCAGCTAAAATATTAGTCATAGTAGCTGCAGACTGTCCAAAACTAGTAGTTGGTCCTGAAGCAATGGCGCCATTATATAATTTTAAATTAACAGGTGTTGTTGGTGCACCACCAGTACCACGTGTACCATTCTTAAAAAATGAAACTAAAACTCCAGTAATCGAAGGTGAAGTAATAGCACTGTAGGTAGATACTGGAAAGAAATTTGCCTTTTCGAAATCATCATAACAGTTTGTTCCAAAAACAAAACCAGCTTTCGGACTGCAACCAGGAGTCGCAGTATCAGATCCTGCAGTGTTAACTTGTAGAGAATTGTTAGCAGAAGTAGTAATTGTTAAACAACCTGGAGCTGAAAGCTAGGCGTTATAAGTAATTGACTTACTTATTTCGGAAGGAGTCTCAATGTTAATTGCATTTGTAACAATTCTTCCATTAGTTTGTGCACTTAACGTAACCGAAGCGGTTACCGCAGCAATTGATAATAGTTTTTTAATCATTTTACGTTTTTTTTAAAGTTAGATGGTCACAATTATAATATAATGTGTTAAAATAACATTAAATTTAAAGAAAATAATTATTGTAAAAAACAAGAATCGAGAACTAACAATAATTTGTTAATTTTACATTAAATATTTTATGAAATATTGGTCTCATACCTTTTTTATGTATTCATCGATTAATCGTTTTTTTAAAAATCTACTTTTTATTCTTACACTCCTTCTAAACGGGTTTATATTTTCTCAAAACAAATCAATTGACGATTTAAAAATTGAAGCTAATAAATTATTTGAAAATGAAGATTATACAACTGCTTATAAATTATACTCACAGTTAGTTGCAAACTACCCAAAAGACCCTGTATATAATTTCAAACTAGGTGTTTGTATGATATACAGCGAGCCAGACAAAAATAAATGCTTACCTTTTTTAACATTTGCAAACAGTAAATCAACTGAATGTCCTCCTGAAGTTAAATTTTATTTAGGAAAAGCTTATCATATTATATACCGTTTCGATGAAGCAATTAAATACTATGAAGAATATAAATTAACAGGTAACACTACTAATCAAAAAAAGCTACAAGTTGAGAGAGAAATAACTTCATGTAAAAATGGAAAACAGTTACTAAGCAGTATATCAGATCTTGAAATTAAAAGCAAAAAGCAACTAAATGAAGCTGATTATTTCAGAAGCTACGATTTAAAAAATATTGGAGGTAAACTTTTAATTAAACCCGAATTATTTAGAACATCAGCCGACAAAAAGAAAAAAGAAAAATCAGTTGTTTTTCTTCCATCAAACTCAGAAAAAGTATTTTTTAGCAGCTATGGCGAAAATCCAAGTAATAAAGATATATATTATGCCCAAAAATCAGCAAATGGTGAATTTGGTAAACCCATAAAACTATCAGGTATTAATACTGACTATGACGAGGATTATCCTTTCCTCCACCCCAACGGCAAAACTCTTTATTTTGCGAGTAAGGGCCACAACGGGATGGGAGGTTATGATATTTTTAAATCCAATTATATTGAAGAATCAGATTCTTGGTCTCAACCCGAAAATCTTGAATTTCCAATAAATTCACCCGATGATGATTATCTTTTTGTTACCGATTCATCAGAGACAATTGCATATTTTAGTACAGGTAGGCAAAGTCCTCCCGGTAAAATTGATGTGCTAAAAATTAACACAGAACGTAAAGTAATCGACGTTTTAATACTGAAAGGTTCAGTGCTAAAAGAAACAAACGAACAAAGCGTTGAAAGTAAAATAACCGTAAAAAATCTTGATAACGGAGAAATTATTGGCGTATTCCAAGCAAATAGTAACGGTGATTATTCCATGAATTTACCAAATGGCGCTAAATTGCTATTTACGGTTGAAACTCCTGGTCTTAATACGCAATCTGATAATGTTGGAATGCCACTCGCTCTAAACTCCAAGCCATTACGTCAAACAATTTCATACGTTAATGGTACCCTCGAAATAATAAACTACTTTAACGAAGTTCCTACCGAAGATAGTTATTTGCAGTATTTGAGTTTAATTGAAGAAAAATCAAAATTAAATGTTAACGAAGGAAAAAATAAAATTAAAACTACTGATGAAACGGCTAAAAATCAAGTTGATATTACTGGTCAATCTGATTCAACTCAAACTTTTAATAATACCGTAAGTAAAGTAGAGGTAATTAATAAAGTAGATTCAACTGCTTCCTCTATTGATTCAACAACTACAACTAAAATAACTCCACCGGAAAACTCAACGTCAGATACTGCAATTAGTTATGTTCAAAATGAAATTAATATAACTAAAACCGACTCGTCCATCATTAATAATGAAAACAAAACTAATTCAAACCAAATAATAAAAGACTCAACAGAAGTTAATTCAAATATTAATAATAACCAATTAGTAAATATTGCAAAGTCTGATGCTGAAGAACTACAAAAAGAAGCGGATAAATTATTAGAAGAAAGTAATGCAGCAGAAAAAATAGGAAATTCAAAAAAAATTGAGGCAACTAATAAACTAATTGAAGCAGACAGTTTACTTAATTCGGCAAACAATATTACAGATGAAAATGAAAAAAAATTAGAAATTGAAAAAGTAACTGTCAAAAAAACTGAAGCTGAAAGCGAATTAGAATTTGCCAATAAAATTATAGTTTTTTCAGAATCCATTAAACTAGATGCCGAAAACAAACAAAAAGAGGCCAACTTAAACAAAGAATATGCTGAAGAGTTAAGTAAAATTAATTCTCTAAACAAATCAGATAATCCAGAAACGCAGGATAAAATTAATCAACTGCAAAATCAAATAAAGGTATTATCAAATAAACCAACAGAAATTGAAAATTTCAACAACAATTCAAAATCAGATTTAGCTACTAAAGAGAATAGTAAAAATGAAATTGAAGCTAACTCAAATAGTATTAAATCAGAAATTGAACAGTTAAAAAATCAGGTTAACGAAAAAGAATTAAAACTAAAAGACACTTTGGATACATCAGATAAAAGCAGTCTTGAAAACGAAATTAATGACATAAAAACAGAATTAACTGATAAGGAAGAAGCTTTAAACAAAAACGAAATTGAAATTGCAAAAATAAACAGCGATATAAAATCTATTAAAAACCAAATAGAATATGCCTCTAAAGTTAAGATTAATGTATCGCCAGAACCAATTGCAAATAATGTACTTAACGCTTCAAATTCTAATACCGTAGCTGTCTCAATCCAAAGTAATAAAACCACAGGACCTGAAAAAAATAAATTACTCCTACTAAAAGATAAATACAAAAATAATTTAACAGATAGCAATACTAACAACATAGACTCTCTGAAAGAAAACAATAAACAATTAAGTAACTATAATAAAGAAATTGATTTATTGATAACCGACAATAAAAAACAAATTTCATCAACTAAATCTCAAAATAAAATACAACAACTAAATGCGGAAATATCTGAACTTGAAAAAATCAAAAAAACAAATAGCCAAACTATTGCTTTAAACAAAATTCAAATCCAAAACCTAAATCCACCAACCGTATCACCAAAAAATAATCCAATAGCTAAAACAACTAAAACTAATAATACTGGTAATAAAAATCCGGCAGTTAAAAACAACCCATCAACTACAAAAAATAATGTAAAAAACAATGAGAAACCTGCAAAAGAAAACACTGGTTTAAATACTATTATAGCAAAAAATTCTGACGATGCAATAAATAATTTAAATACATTAAATAACGAACTTAATAAAAACGAATCAGGTAATTTCGAATACAACGCCCACCAAAATAGCGAAGCGCAAAAATTAAAAATTGAAGCCGATGCTAAAATTAATGAAGCTATGGCGCAACAAAAAAAACTTCAAGAAATTATTGCTTCAACTAAAAATAAAATTCAAAACAACAACACAACTATTATAGCTCCTAATAATTTATCATCAGAAGCAGAAGAACTATCCTTAAAAGCACAAAATCTAAGGCTTGAATCAAATTCAAAATCAGATTCTGAAAAAGTTGTGCTACTTACTGAAGCAAAAAAACTAGAAGAAATTGCAATTGAAAAAAACATTCAGGCTTCAGAACTAACAGCGCAAACTAACAATTCAATTTTTGAAACCAATAACCAAAATTTATCGAGTCTAATTTCACAAAAGAAATCCTCACCCACAGATATCAATAAATCAAAACAACTTAATAAAGATGCTGATTTGTTATTTAAACAGGCAAAAGATATCAGAAATGAAGCCGAAAAGCAAAACAGTAAAGGAGCATTGCTCGGGAATTTAAGCAATGCCGAAGAAAAAGAAGCCATTGCACTAGAAAAACAAAAGGAAGCTCTAAATATTTTAACTAAATCAAATCCTAATTTTGTTTTAATAACGGCAACTTCTAAACTTCCTGAAAATAAAGACACGCTCAATTCAAAATTAGAAGAAGTTAATTCTGAAATAAATAATTTACTCATAACTAAAACTGATGCTTATTCAAAGCTTTATGAAGCCAACAACCTTGAAATTTCAGATTTAATAACTGGATTAAATAACAATCCAAAAATAAATTCAAATTTCAAAACAGAATTTACTGCTGCGACCAATAAATATAAAAACGCAGAAGCCCTAAAACAAAAAGCAATCCTAAATCAAAGTAAAAACGAAGCTCTGAATGATTTAATAACTGCATCTAAGCTACAAACAGAAAGTTTAAATCAGTTAAATAATCTAAGCAAAAAAGCTGATAATACGATAGTATCAAATAGTAATGATCAAATTAATCAAAATAATCAAACAGAAAACAATAACTCAACTAAAAATCAGAACAACAGTATCCCTGAAAAGCAATCGCAACCAAACGTTAAAATAGAAAATTATAACGTAAATGCTACTGACACAAAAACTATTTCAATAAATGAAATAACCAACAGCACTGATACAACAGCTAATCAAATTGTAAATTATTTCGAAAGTAAAAACATAACCCTTTCTAACAATCAAGCCAATGAGCTAAAAAATAAGGCCTATGAATTGCTTAAAAAAACGGATGAAGAATTAATTAATACTTTAAAGCAAGCGAATACTAATACCTCACCTTCTCCAAACATTAATAAAAATGAACAAATAATAAATGAATTAAAATTAAAATCTGAAGATATAATTAAAGAAAGCGACGAACTAGACAATCAGGTTTTTGAAATGAAGAACAACGCTCAATCTTTATCTGAAAATGAAAAAGATAGTGTATCAATTATCATCAGTAATTTAGAAAAAGAATTAGCCATTAAAAAAATTCAAAATTTTAATACACTAAATGAAATTTCAGAAATTAATTACTCTAAAAATAATAAAGGAATAGAGGAACTTTTAAATAAATTAAAAACAGACAATCCTCAAGCAAGTGAAGACATTAAATTAAAACAAAGCCAAATTACTGAGCTTAAAAATCAATTAGATAACTCAAGAAAAACTACAGATACTCTTACTGATTTATCTATTAAACTAGAAACATTAAAAGATATTAATGGAAAAGAAATAGAATTAATTAACACGCAGAGCCAGTTATTTGAAGAATTAAAGAGGCTGTATCCTGATTATATTGAATCAAGTCAAGATAACTTGGCAAATATTAATCAGATTAATTACGACAGTTTAGCTACAGCAAAACAATTAAACGAATTAACAAATCTAACTAATGCCTTAAGTTTAGAGTTTGAAACCCTAAAAATTAAAATTCCAGGAAATTTAAATGATAACGAACAACAATTATTAGTAAATGCCAACGACTTAAATAACGATTCAAAACAATTATTAATTAAAGCTGCAAATGAATCAGATCCAAAACAAAAAACAAAAATAATTGCATTGTCAGCAAAAATGGGAATAACAGCAATTGAACAATTATCCAAATTTAAAACAAACGATATTAATGATAAAGAAAGACTTAGCAAAAATAACAACCAAAATAACAACCAAAATAACAACCAAAATAACAGACTTAATAGCAATCCAGAAAATACAATAAATAATAATCAAAAAACAGAATTAATCGCCACCGCAAAAATTGAAGGTTTAGAAATAATTCCTCAGAATCAAAATGTGAATAAACCTATACCGCTAGATACAAAAATGCCAGATGGCTTATTTTTTAGGGTTCAGATAGGTGCGTTTAAAACTCAACTAACTAGCAGCAATTTTAAGGGACTAAATCCCTTAAATGCCGAAACAGTTGGAAACGGCTACATAAGATATACCGCCGGAGAATTTAAAAAATTTGAAAATGCTAATGCAGTTAAAAACGATCTAAGAAAAATTGGTTACCCTGATGCCTTTGTGGTGGCATACATGAATGGAAAAAGAATCACAAACGCTGAAGCCGTTGCTATGCTAAATAATGATGGCATTAAGATAGATATTGATTCAGAAAATGGTGCAGGTATTATATCGACAAACAATAAAAATCAAACTCAATTAAATACCAGACTTGAAGAAAATGTAGTTGTTACAAAAGAACTTGAGCAAGTAAATGGTTTATTATTCACAATTCAAATAGGTGTATATAATAAACAAGTAAATAAATTTCAACTGAGAAATCTAACACCTATTTTCACTGAAAAATTACCAACAGGTTTATACCGATACACTGCAGGAATATACAATAATACAGATAAAGTTATTACAGATAAAAAAAGAGTGATTGATTTAGGTATTAACGATGCTTTTGTAAGTGCTTACTTAAATGGCAAAAAAATTACATTTGCCGATGCTAAAAACAAAAAAGAAAATGATGCATCTATTAGTCTTGAACCAGAAAACCCAATCATTTTTCCTCAAAATAATATTAACATCGACCCAACATCTGCTGAAAAAAATAAAGAAATAAACTCAACACAAACAAAGCCATTTACAAATGGTGTAATTAGTTATCCGCAAGCAACGTCTGAAAATGGTATAAAAGATAATGAAAATGGTATTTGTTTTAAAGTACAAATTGGAGCCTACAGCAAACAAGTGCCTAATGATGTTGCCGAGAAATTCTCATCAATAAAAACATGGCCGGTTGAATACAAATTAACTAATGGCTTATATATTTATAATATTGGGAATTTTAGTGATGCCAAATTTGCAAAAACACTAAAAGATCAAGCAGTTAGCATTGGGATTACTGATGCGTTTATTACTGTTTACAAAAATGGACAAAAATTATATGGTGCTGAAGCTTCTTCACTTTTAGGACAATAATATTTAATTTTATTTTATTTAATTTAATTAATTTTTCACCGAATAACTTAAAAATTACTCTTGATTTTCGTCGTAGAAAAATCATATCTAATTGTTTTAAAATACTCAATAGAGGAATGGCTAGGATAAATAATAAGTTGTTTATAAATTTAAACTGAAAAAAAACATCAAAAATTGCTTTCAGAAGAAAAAAAATATACTTTAGCAAACTATTAATAAAAAAACATAAAAATGAAAAGAAAAATTACATTATTATTTGCCGCTGCACTTGGTATTTTTAGTGCAAGTGCACAGGTTGTTTTAAACGAAAGTTTTACAGCAACATGGTCGCCTAGCGCTGCTGGTTGGACCATTCAAAACAACTCAGTTCCTACTGGTACAGCAAGCTGGTTTCAAGGAAACCCAAATGCATTTCCTGCCTACAGTGGATCACCAAATAGTTATTACGCTGTTAATTTTGCAAGCCAAGGAACTACTGCTGGTGGTATCAGTAATTTTTTAATTACACCTACGGTAAATTTAACAAATGGTGGTGTTATTCAATTTGCATCGCGAACAGTAACATCTTCACCAATTTATCCTGATCGTTTACAGTTATTAATGAGCCAAGGCACCGGAACAGGAGCAATAGGCACAGGAACCGCTGCTGTGGGTAGTTTTACAACTACATTAGTTACTATAAACCCAAGTTTAACAACCACTGGATACCCTACCATTTGGACAGTTTATACTGCAACATTAAGCGGTATTACAGGAACAGTCGCGGGACGTTTTGCCTTTAGATATTGGGTTGATGGTGGAGGACCAAACGGTAACAATTCTGATTATATAGGAATTGATGACGTTACCTATTCATTGCCTTGTGCAAACCCTAGCGTATCTATCAGTGCTTCATCAACTGGTATTTGTTCAGGTAATTCAGTTATTTTATCAGGAAGCGGAGCTACCTCTTATACTTGGAATACAGGTGCAACCACGTCTTCTGTATCTGTTTCTCCAAATGCTACTGTCATATATACACTAACAGGTTCAAGTACACCAGGTTGTAATGGAACAAATACAGTTGCTGTAACAGTTACGTTAACACCAAATCTTTCAGTGTCTAATGTTACCACTTGTCCTGGTACACCTGTTTTATTATCTGCTAGCGGAGCTTCAGCTTATTCTTGGAATACAGGAGCTACTACTTCAACAATCACTAATGCAGGAACTGCTGATACTTACACAGTAACGGGCTTTAATGGAACTTGCTCTGATACTAAAACGGTATCAGTTTCACTAGGTAGTGGATTATCATTAGGCGTAGTAAGTACTTCTTCTGCAATTTGTGCTGGTAGTTCAGCAACTTTAACTGCTACCGGACCGGCCACCTCTTATACTTGGTTACCTTCTGGAACAGGCGCTAGTATTGTTGTTAATCCTACTACAGGAACAACTTATACTGTTGCAGGTTCAAATGGTGCTTGTTTTGGAGCGAATACAATTTCAATTGCTGTTAATCCTGTACCAAACGTTTCAATTACTTTAAGCACTGCTTCAAATACAGTTTGTGCGAACCAAGGAACTATTAATGTTACTGCATCAGGTGCGTCTACGTATACTTGGTCCCCTTTTGCTTCAAATGCACCAGTTGTAACCGTAAATACCCCAACTAATCCTGGAACTTATGCCTTAGGTGTTACAGGAACCAGTTCTTTAGGTTGCACTAAAAACTACACAACAACTTTAGTTGTTAGTTTGTGTACAGGAATTGCAAATAATTCAATTGAATCTAACAGTGCGGTAGTTTATCCAAATCCATTTATAAGCGAATTAACTGTTTCTGGAGTTAGTGGAACTATTGAAGTAATCAATACTTTGGGTCAAGTTATTTTAACCACAACTATTTCTGAGTCTCAAACCATTAATACTTCTAGTTTTGCTAAAGGTGTTTACTTCATTAAAGTTAAAAATGCGGATTCTAAAGGAACTCAAACAATAAAAGTAATTAAAAACTAATTTTATTTTCCATTTTTTAAAGGCTGCCTCAAAAAGGCAGCCTTTTTTATTTTAAAAATATCATTTATAAACTAAGTTATTTATTGATTTTTTAAATGAAGCTATGTTTTCTCAAATTTAGGGCAATAACATATAAATTTATTTTATTATAGAAATTTTCACCGAACCATTTTCAAACTTCTCAGCACTTTCAGCGTCCAGTAAATAATCTTTTAAAGAAAATATAAGCGCTTTACACGAAGAATAAATTTCTCTGTTAATATTAAATAAAGTTGAAATATCAACCTCTTTAATTACTCCACTCGTCAATTCTTTATAAAAATTTTTTATTTTTTCATCGTAATTTACTTTAATATTATTTACTAATTTTTCAAGCTCTGTAAAAACATATTGATTGTTTTCTGAAACAAAAATCAAATTTATTGTTTTGTAAAAAACGGCTAGTTCATCTTTAAATGAATTGTAAAAATTATATTTTAAATCATTTGCAGAGTTTTTGAAATTTGTTTCGTCAATCATTATATCTTTCATGCACTTTGCCGAATACATTGCATTTCGTAATGATGCCATTAACAGATTTAAGCGCTTACTTTCTTCAGGATTTAAATCATAAACAGAATTTTTTGTATAAAAAGTAATTACCTCCCCTTCTGCTTGCTTTAACAATGCATATTTATCTGTTAAAGACACCTTATTTAATAACATTTTGTTTTTTTCTAAATCTTTCAAACCATTATTTTCAATTTGAGAATCAATATTAAATATTGCCTTGTTGAATTGTATAATACGGCAAATAAATAAACCAATTTCTTTTTCAATTAATTCGTTAAAAGTGTTTGATATTCCATTATTTGTCTCATTCAAATAATAGGTTATTGTCTTATCATTATTGCCAATAATTTTTTCAAGAAAACCAGTATAATAATTTAAAACAAAATAAAATAAAATTGCAGCAACTATATTAATTATACTTTGAAATGAAACTAAAATAAAAATAGAATCTTCGATACCTAGATAAATTTTGATAAATTTTATAATTGAACTTAAAAAAACAAAGCCGAATAATGATGTAAATAAATTAAAGATAAAATTACCTAAGGCTAATCTTTTTTTTGCCGAAACACCTCCTATTGAACTGATTAATAATTTCACTGTTGTTCCCAATTCGGCACCTAATACTGTTGAAATTGCAATTTCAATAGATATAACTTGAGAATACAGCGCGCTTAAAACAATTACAACCATAGCAGAACTGGTTTGGACAATTGCTGTAATAACAAATCCAATTAAAACAAAAAACGATAAGTGATAATTTAAAAAATTACTGAAGTTAAACGCTTTTATTAATAATTCCATGCTCTCCTTTATAAAATCTAACCCAAGAAAAATTAAACTAAACCCCATTAAAAATTTAGAGAGATTATAAATTAATTTTTGATTTTTTAAAAGTAAAAGGCTTATACTAGAAATAGCAAGAAGAGGCATTGTTAGAGTGCTAAAATTAATTTTAAAACCTAACATAGCAATTAGCCAACTGTTAAATGTACCTCCAATATTAGAACCAATAATAACCCCGAAAGCATTGCGCATTGAAATAATACCTGCTCCAACAAACGATAACATAATTAAATTAACTATTGAACTGCTCTGTAAAATGCCAGTTACCAGTGTTCCGCTTAAAATTGCAGTGAGTTTATTTTTTGTGAATTTTTTTAAAAATAATTTAAATGATCTCCCTTCAATTTGTTTAAGAGAATCCTCCAAATGAAACATGCCATATAAAAAAACTCCTAAGCCGGCAAAAAACTTCCAAAAATCTGCAGTTATCAAATCAATAAATTTTCAAGAATTTGTATAATAAACTTATGCTCGTTCGCCAAGCCAATTAAATGGTTTAATTTTTTTGACTTTTTTAAGATTAAATTTTTCTATTGCATATTTATCAATATGTATAATTACTTCATCAACACTATCAGTAATAAGAAATAAATTTTCATCATTTATATTAATTGTGCCTGACAAAGACAGTTGCTTAACATGAGCTAATAATTGTTTATGATAATCTTTACCAAAAATTACGACAGGAAAATGTTTCATTATATTAGTTTGAATTAATGTTAATGCTTCAAAAAACTCATCTAAGGTTCCATAACCTCCTGGCATTACCACAAAAGCGTAAGAATATTTTGATAATAACACCTTTCGAACAAAAAAATAACGAATACCAACCCACTTATCAAGATATTTATTGGGTTGCTGCTCCATGGGTAAAACAATATTACAGCCTATAGATTTTCCATTTACTTCTTTTGCTCCCCTATTGGCCGCTTCCATCAATCCTGGACCACCGCCCGTCATTACAGTGAAACCTTTCTGAGCTAATTTACTTCCTATTTCTCTCGTAGTTTTATAAAAAGAATGTTCTTCATTAAACCTTGCTGAGCCAAAAACAGTTACACAAGGACCTTGAAAATGAAAAACACGAAAACCCTTAATAAATTCAAAAAACACTTTAAGCACAAAAATAAATTCGCTTTTTCTCGAATTAGGCCCTTGCAAAAAAAACTGCTCCTCAGAAATACTTTTGTTCTTTTTGTTTAAATCATTCATAATTATTAATTGCGTAAATATTAAAATCATATTCAGTTAAAACATAATAACAGAAAAAATTTTAAAACTAAAGCATTTTTAATTTAGCTCAAGCTATTATAGAGAATTAAAATTGCAAATCAATAACACAATTATTTATTTAAACATTGTAACTAACGTATTTAAGCCACTTAGTTCAAATCATATTAGTATTAAAATTTGAATCAACCCTCACATAATAATTTGAGCTAAACAAAATAAACAATTACTTAAAGTATAACTAATGACTAAAAGCAGATAAATTAATGAAATATTTTATTAGTTAAAATAAGTATTCATAAACACTATAAAATGTTTTGAACTAACTAATAATAAAATAAAAAGGAAAAAATAATATGTGAATTTTAATAATCATAAAACTAGTTGCCCTTTATCATACCTAAATATGATAAAGGGCATAAATTAAAATATTCCAAAGAAATATATTTGTTATTTATAAATAATATTATGAATGCGATTTTAGCCACAACAGATTATTCTAAAAATTCAATTTTGGCTGTAAATTATGCTGCAGGATTGGCAAAAAATAAAAATGCCAAACTAATATTATTACATGTATTCCATCCACCCGTTATAATTTCAGAAGTACCTGTTGCTATTCCGAGTATTAAAGAAATGTCTGATGCTAACGATAAAGAACTGAAAAAAATTAGTAATCGATTAAAAATTAAATTTGGCTCTAAATTAAAAATTGAATATAAAAGCAAATGTGGTTTAATAATTGATGAGATAAAAGATTTTGTAAAAAAAAACAAAATATCAATTGTAGTAATGGGGATGCATGGTGCCGGATTTATTAATGAAAAACTAATTGGCAGTGTTACTACCTCATTAATTCAATCAGCAAACTGTCCTATTCTTGTAATAAGAAAAAAATCAGCTTATAAAGCACCTAAAAAAATTGTTCTAGCAACAGATTACAACGAACTAAAAAACAAAAAAACAATAAAAAAATTTAAAGAATTTGTTCATCAATTTAAATCACGCGTTACTGTTTTAAATGTTTTTACAGATAAACAAACTAAACCAACACTTAATGAAGCCGTTGCGAGCAAACAACTCGACAAAGCCTTAAAAGGTATTAATTATAAAGTTGATTATATCAAAAACAATAATGTAATAAGTGGTATAAATAAATATGTAAAACAAAACAATACTGATATGATTGCCATGGTTTCACGACAACATTCCATTTTTAAAAATTTAGTTTCTGAACCAAACACAAAACAAATGGCATTTCATAGCAATGTTCCTCTCTTTTTATTACATGAATAATAATCATAAAATGATTTTAACTATTACCAACGAAAAAACAATTAACGAAATTGAAAAAGAGTTTGAATTGATTTTTCCGTTCCTTAAGCTTCAATTTTATATTAATAATAATCAACCTGACGGTAAAAAAATTAAAAGAAACATCAAACAAAATAATATTTCAATTGCTGATTGTAGAAAAATATTTAATAATCATAGTTTAACAATTAAGCCAGATTTGACAGTAACAGAACTTGAACAAAAGATCCAAAATATTTTTGGATTAGATATTCAAGTTTTAAGAAAATCAGAAAATGTTTGGCTGGAAACATCATTCACGGATGGATGGACTCTTAAAGAACAAAATCATCAAGGAGAAATTTTAGGTAAATTATTACTATCCAAATAAAATCTGATTTACATCATTATTGTTATTGAAAATTATCATTAGCAATTTAAACATCTGAAAATAACTTTACCAAGTTATTTTATATAATCTAATTCAAGTATTAAAAAATGAAAACAATAATTGCCGGTACCGATTTTTCGGCTTCTTCTGTTAATGCATGTAAGTATGCCTGCTTTATAGCTCAAAAATTAAAATGTAAACTAGTTTTATTTAACATGTTTGAAGCCCCTATCTTACATTCAAATGTTGGTTTATACGGTTATTCATATGCTTCGGTTAAAAAAAACAGTGAAGAAAAAATTGAAAAATTAATAAAAAACCTTCTTAAACTATTTCCTGATTTAGTTATAGAACCTTTTGTTACAATAGGTGGTTTTAAGGAAGAATTAGAAAATTTTATTACATCTCATCATATTGAAGCCGCCGTAATGGGACTTGAGACTAAAAATAAAATATCTAAATTTATTTATGGAAGTCATGGTGTTAAAATTGCCGGAAAAATAAACACACCAGTAATTATCGTTCCTCAAAGTTATAAAAAATTCCACCTATCAAAGTTATTATTGGCAGTTGATAATAATGAAAAATTAAATAAAACCTCTTTAAAAAGTATAGAAACATTTATTACAATAACTAAATCTACCTTAAACATTTTACATGTTAGAACTGAAGATGAAATTTTTAAACCAAAAATGAATTCAATTACTATCAACAAAAAACAGAAGAAAATAGAAATTATTGAGGCTGTAGATATTCAAGACGGAATAAAAAAATATTGCCGCATAAAAAAAACAGATCTTATTGTATTAATCAGTAAAAAACATTCAGCTTTTTATAATTTTTTTAATGAATCTGCAACAAAAAAAATTGCATTTATATCAAAAGTACCCATCATGGCAATTCACTAATAATTAAGTAAGATTGCCTTTAAACAATTCATATAAATTCTTTTAATGGAAAAAGGAGGCATAAAATCATTTTTACAAGAAGCCGGAGAAATTTCAAAATTTACTGGAAGATTTTTTAAAGAAATTTTTAAACCTGGCTATGAATTTAAGGAATTACTCAGACAATGTTTTTATATAGGCTATAATTCCCTACCATTAGTTGCCATAACGGCATTTATTATGGGACTTGTAATTACCATACAATCTAGACCAACATTAGTTGAGTTTGGTGCCGAAGCCTGGCTTCCTAAAATGATTTCGGTTTCTCTAGTAAGAGAAATTGCTCCGGTAATTACCGCATTAATTTGCGCGGGAAAAATAGGCTCAGGTATTGGCGCTGAGCTAGGTAGTATGAAAGTTACCGAACAAATTGACGCCATGGAAGTTTCAGGAACAAACCCATACAAATATTTAGTTTCCACAAGAGTAATGGCTACAACTTTTATGATTCCAATTTTAGCCATTCTAGCAGACGCAGTTTCATTATATGGAGGATATCTTGGTACAAATATTAAAGGAGTTGTAAGTTGGGATTTATTCTGGAATCAAGTCTTTGACACATTAACTTTTGGTGACGTTATTCCCTCATTAGCAAAAACATTTTTATTTGGATTTGCAATTGGAATTGTTGGCTGCTTTAAAGGATACAATTCCGATAAAGGAACAGAAGGAGTTGGACAATCTGCTAACTCAGCGGTTGTGATTTCCTCTTTACTGGTTTTTATTATAGACCTGTTGGCTGTACAATTAATTGATGTTTTAAAACTAACATGAAATACCCTTCTAATAATCAAATATCAGAAATCGACTTCAAAGAAAAAGACGCCGTAATTATCATAAAAAAATTATATAAATCATTTGGATTAAACCATGTTTTGATTGATTTTAATTTTAAATTAAATAAAGGCGAAAACACTGTAGTATTGGGTAAATCAGGTTCAGGTAAATCTGTACTTATAAAATGTATAATTGGATTAATAAAACCAGATTCAGGAATTGTAAATGTCTTAGGTAAAAACATACCGGAAATTAGTCATGTAGAATTAGATGCTATTCGCGCTAAAGTTGGTTTTCTATTTCAAAGCAATGCACTATATGACTCAATGAGTGTTAGAGAAAATCTTGAGTTCCCTTTAAGAAGACATAAAAAAGAATTAACAAAAAAACAAATCAATGAAATAGTGGAAGAAGCTTTATCAAATGTTGGATTAATTCATACTATAAACATGCAACCTGCCGAACTGTCGGGCGGAATGAAAAAAAGAATTGCGCTAGCAAGAACATTAATATTAAAACCTGAAATAATTCTATATGACGAACCAACCACAGGTCTCGACCCTATAACCGGAAAAGAAATATCAACACTTATGACAATTCTCGCAAAAAAATATAACACATCATCAATCATAATTTCGCATGACATGAATTGCGTAAAAATTGTAGCCGACAGAATAATAATGTTAATAGATGGCAAATGCTATGCTGATGGGAAATATGAAGAATTAAAAGGATCAAACGATTTAAAAATTAAAGAATTTTTTGAATAATTATATGGCAAACGACACAACAAGAAACATCCGTTTAGGAATATTTGTAGTTACCGGCACGCTAATACTTATAGTTGCCTTATACTTGATAGGAAGTAAACAAAATTTATTTGGTTATACATTCAGCATTAGTGCAAATTTTTACAATGTTAACGGTTTAATGCAAGGAAATAATGTAAG
This sequence comes from Bacteroidia bacterium, assembly GCA_044344665.1. GTDB lineage: Bacteria > Bacteroidota > Bacteroidia > B-17B0 > Aurantibacillaceae > Aurantibacillus. The sequence continues at coordinate 27,690 of JBIJCO010000032.1, forward strand.
ATATGCCGGCATTGACGTAGGCACAGTTGAATCAATTACTATAATTAATGATACATCTGTAAAAGTAGTTATGGTTATAGAAAAAAAAATTCAGCCATACATTAAAAAAAATGCCCTTGCAAGCATAGGTACAGATGGTTTAATGGGAAACAAACTTGTAAACATTAATTCAATAAAAGATCATGGAAAAATGATAAACGAAGGCGATATACTAGAAGCTTCAAAACCTATTGAAATGGAAGAAATGGTAAAAACACTAAGTTCTACAAACGATAACATGAAAGTTATAACCTACAATCTTAAAAATATTACAAATAAAATTAACAGTAAAAATAGTTTGTGGAGTTTATTAATGGATACAGTTGTTGCAGAAAATGTGAAATCAGCTGTTGTAAACATAAAATTAATGAGCAACAAAAGTGTTTTAATTACAGGAAACATTAATAAAATAACCGAAAATATAAACAATGGCAAAGGAAGCATTGCTGCACTTATAACTGATACTACTTTATCTTATAATTTAAAACAATCATTTATAAAGCTTAAAAAGATAAGTGATACTTCTGCTATTATTAGCGGTAACATTTCAAGTATAATAAATAAAATAAATTCAGGAAAAGGAACAATAGGTGTTTTATTAAACGACACCATGCTTGTTCATAATTTAAATAAAGGCATTATCTCTTTAGATAATGGTGCCGGGAATTTTAATGAAAACATGAAAGCATTAAAATATACTTGGCCATTTAAAAAATACTTTAAGAAATTTAAAAAATAATTTAATGTATGCTTTTAAAAAAGAAATTACTAAAAATATAATCTTAGTGTAATATTATTAGTGGTACATCACTTTTAAAAATAAGATCTTTAGTTACACTACCATAAAATAACCTGTAAAACAAATTATGTTTTTGAGGATTAATTAAAATTAAATCTGGCTTATTAATTTGAACATAAACGTCCAATGCCTCTGAAACATCGTTATTTCTAATCATCACTTTTTTATGACTAATAGAATAAAACTGTTTTTCTAATATAGCATTATTAACCCTATAATTATTGACTAACTCTTTTTCATGTTTTTGAACTGTAACTAGTTCAAATTTTGCTTTAAACAAATCACAAAAATTTCTGGCCTGATTAAGTAACATATCTTGTTTTTCATTATAATCACAAGCATACGCCATTTTTAGTATTTTATTATATTTAGCATTTTCAGGAACAATTAATAACGGTATACTTATGTTTCTGGCCACACTAACAGTATTGCTGCCAATAATGTGTTGTTTAAAATTACCCGAATCACTTGCCATACCCATTACAATTAAATCAGCCGAAAATTTTTTTGAAGTTTCATTTATAAGTTCAAATACTGAACCCAATTCAGAAACACATTCCATCACACTATCAAAACCAAATCTTAAATTTAAATCATTCTTAATTTTAAGCAATGCTTCGTTTGAATTTGATTTAAGTATTGTTAATACATCAAAAGATTGCAACGTATCTATACCGGTTATAGGTAAGGAATAGGCGTTAACCAGAATTAACTTAGCATTTAAATATTTACCTAAATCGGCAGCATAATAAACTGCATTATCTGAAGCTTTAGAAAAATCTGTTGCAACAAGTATAGTTTTCATTTATAAAAATATTTAAATTTTAATTCCGTAAAAAATAATTATTAATTCCGCTGTTATAAATTATAATAAACAGGATCGCCATTAATCCACTTAATTTCATTTTTAAATCTAACTATCAATTCAAACTCTTCAAGAGTAACAGGTTTAAATGCTTTTGCTACTTTTTCAATAACAGCAATAAATGTTTTTTTTAATTCTGGGCTTAAATAATGACTGTTTAAACGTATCTGCCGCATGGCAGCATTATAAGAATCTTCAGAATTAATCTTGTCCTTACTCAATATTTGAAAGATAATTTTAGCAATATCAAAATCGTATTTTTTACATCTGAGTTCTGCTTCAACAATATCATAAAAATTTTTTCTTTCTTCTCCTTGTAACATGCCATCTGAAATAGCTATAGCATAAGCTAATTCTCCAATTGCGAAATAAAGACTTTGAATAGGAGTCATCATAATTTTAATTAAACCAAAAATACATTATGAAATATCATACAGTGTATGAATATGGTCAAATTAATAACTGTAATTAATCAAGACATTAAACTAATAGAGTAATTTTTAATGTATGAATATGATAAACATCAGCTCCTAAATTGAGAGCAATCATAAGGAATAAGCTATTAATAAAATAATTTTAACTCAATTAATATAAAATCATGGAAACAATTGAAAAAAATAAGACAGCAGATAAAATAATTGATGGTGTTAAAAAAGCCATTTCTGAAATTGAAGAATTAAGAGTTAAAATAGCTCTTGGTAAAGCAGAGGCTCAGGATTTATTTGAAGACACTAAAAAAAAATTAAATCATTATGTTCATGAAAGCAAATTAAAATTTAATAAATTAAAACAAAACGAAAATGTTTCAAAAATAATTAATGCTTTTGAACATTTGCAAGTACAACTTGCTTTAGGAATTGCAGAAAGTAAAGAAACATTTGATGAACAGAAAAAAAATATATCAAATGCTATTCAAAAATTAGAAAGCAGTTTAAAAATCGAGAAATCTTATGATGAATTGTCCTCATTATTAAAATTAGAAATAGAAAAATTTAAACTAAAACTTGAAATACTTAACCTACAGTATCGACTTAAAAAAGTAAATGTGCAACAAGATTTTGAAACCAAAAAAAGTGATTTTTTACTAAAAATTGATGGTATTAAAAACCGTATACAAAAAAAAGAAAATACCGGTAAAACCAAATGGGAACATTTTCAAAATGAAATAACCGAATCTTTTTTTCATTTAAAAGAAGCATTCAAAATTTAATTTACAAAAAAAATAAATGAAAATAAAAAAATTCTTATGCTTAATGATCATATGTTTTAATATAACATATGGTCAAAATTTAATTGACTCTAACTCAACAACAAAAAATAATGAAAGCACATTCGAAAATTTAAGCATTGAAGAGTTTAACAAAAAAGTAAATAACAAAAATAAGTTAGTGTTAGTAAATTTTAGTGCTGATTGGTGCATAGTCTGCAAAAAACAAAAACCTATCCTTGATGAAATGAAAGTCGAGAAAAAAAATATTTTGGAAATAATGTATTTAAACATGGAAAAAAATCCTCTAATAGCAGAGTATTTTGAAGTAGATGGATTACCTGTTAATTTACTTTACGACAAAGGTAAAATTATTTGGTCAAGAGAAGGTATTGTAAGTAAAATTGAAATGTTAGAACTTCTGAAAAACAACAAGTAAATTATTTACCTAAAAATACTAGTAAGTAATCAAATGATAGAATGTCCCACTCAATAGGGATATACAATGACATTACTAATAAAATTATTCTAGGGAAAACTAAATTCATATCCCACATAGGTTTTAAAAAACTAAAAGCTACACACACCATTATCAAATCTATACCCAAAATATAAAGTACCCATGTTTTAAATAATCCTATTATTAATAACAATCCTCCTAAAAACTCAATGTACGAAGAAAGATAAGCTGAAAGACTTAAAAAAACCGACGGTATATTTTTATCCTTTGTTTCTTGCTTAAAAAAAGAAATAACGCCAGACATTTTAACATTAAATATTTTATCAAATCCTTGAAAGAAAAACAGTATTCCTAAGATTACTCTCAATAAAAATGCTAAAAATGTTTCATTAGTTATATATGCCATTTTAATTTAATATTTATCATTATAAAATTACAATTATTTAAATTCAAAATCTAATCTACAACCATAAAAATTATAACACTATTAATTAAAACATGTAAATTAATTTTGTTTTTCATTTATTTTATAATTTACTCTTTATAGTTAAACAAAAGATGAAACCAAATTTTATTGTCACAAAAGCTTCGGGAGTTACAGAACCATTTTCGATTGAAAAATTAAAATTATCGTTAGAACGATCAAGAGCTACGCCTGCAGAAATTGAAATTATTTGTAATCAATTACAATCACAACTTTATCAAGGTATAAGCACAAAAAAAATTTATAGCGAAGCATTTAAATTACTCAAACATCACTCCAAACACCATGCAGCAAGATACCAATTAAAAAAAGGTTTATTAGACCTCGGACCTTCAGGATATCCGTTTGAAAAGTTTATTGCAAAATTATTTGAAATGCAAGATTACAAAACTATTACTGGACAAATTGTAAAAGGTAAATGTGTTAATCATGAAATTGACGTGATAGCAAAAAAAAACAACGAAATTATAATAACAGAGTGTAAATACCGAAACACCGCAGGAATAACTGTTGATGTAAAAACACCTTTATACATTCATTCTAGATTTAATGATGTAAGAGCCGGTAGTTACTTTAAAAAAGAACAAGAAAGTTTAAATGGTTGGTTGATAACCAACGCTAAATTTACTACAGACGCAATCACTTACGGTAAATGCGCTAACCTTAATCTATTAAGTTGGGATTATCCGGCTAAAAATTCGTTGAGGGAACTAATAGATAACTATAACCTCTAC